>DASTYG010000015.1:0-34955 GCA_035765105.1 Glycomyces sp. | reverse complement strand
GCGAAGGCGGAGTTCAAGGCGGGCAACCTGTTCGAGGTCGTGCCGGGCCATGAGATGTACGCGGCGTGCGATTCGCCGTCGGCGTTCTACGAGCGGCTGCGCACCGCGAACCCGGCGCCGTACGAGTTCCTGTTCAATCTGGGGGACCGCGAGTACCTGGTGGGCGCTTCGCCGGAGATGTTCGTGCGGGTCACGGGCGACCGGGTGGAGACGTGCCCGATCTCGGGGACGATCGCGCGCGGGGACGACCCGCTGCACGACGCTTCGCAGATCGCTGAGCTGATCGGCTCGTCGAAGGAGGAGTCGGAGCTGACGATGTGCACCGATGTCGACCGCAACGACAAGGCGCGGGTGTGCGTGCCAGGGTCGGTGCGGGTGCTGGGGCGCCGGCAGATCGAGATGTATTCGCGGCTGATCCACACCGTGGACCACGTGGAGGGGCGGCTGCGCGAGGGCATGGACGCGTTGGACGCGTTCTTGACGCACATGTGGTCGGTGACGGTGACGGGGGCGCCGAAGACGTGGGCGATGCGGTTCATCGAGGAGCGGGAGACGACGCCGCGGCGCTGGTACGGCGGGGCGGTCGGGTTCGTGGGCTTGGACGGTTCGATGAACACGGGTCTGACGTTGCGGACGGCGCAGATTCGTGACGGGGTGGCGTGTGTGCGGGCGGGGGCGACGCTGCTGTACGACTCGGATCCGGATGCGGAGGAGGCCGAGACGCATTTGAAGGCGCGGGCGCTGCTGGAGACGGCGGCGGGCGGTGTGGGGGCGGCGGCGCCGGTGCCGTCGCCGATCGAGGTGGCCGGCGGCCCGGCGGGGGTCGGGCGGCGGGTGCTGCTGGTCGATCATGAGGATTCTTTCGTGAACACGTTGGGGGATTATTTCCGTCAGCACGGCTGCGAGGTGACGACGCTGCGGTTCGGGTTCGATGCGGCGGCGGTGCTGGAGGAGTTCGATCCGGAGCTGGTGGTGCTGTCGCCGGGTCCGGGGCGGCCGGAGGATTTCGGGACGGCGGCGCTGCTGGGCGAGTTGGAGCGGCGGGGCCTGCCGGTGTTCGGGGTGTGCCTGGGGTTGCAGGCGATGGTGGAGTACGCGGGGGGCGCGTTGTCGCTGCTGCCGGAGCCGAGCCATGGGAAGCCGGGGGTGGTGAAGGTCGCGGGGGGCGGTCTGTTCGCGGGCCTGCCGGACGAGGTGACGGCGGCGCGGTACCACTCGTTGTACGCGACGGCCGATCAGGTGCGGGGCGGTTTCACGGCGACGTCGGCGATCGGTGAGGTGGTGATGTCGATCGAGGCGCCGGAGCGGCGCTGGTTCGGGGTGCAGTTCCACCCGGAGTCGATCTTGACGGCGGCGGGGGCGCACGGTCACCGCATCATCGGGAACGTGCTGCGTCTGACCGCGCGGTAGTGGCCGGTGCCGGGCCGCTGGGACCTTCGGGTTCGGCGGCCCGGTCTCCTTTCGCCCGCCGGTGCGGGGGGCCGTCACGCGGGCGCGGGGTCTTCGGCGGTTCGTCCCGGCCGGTCCTACGATGACGGCGTGAGAGTCTGGATTCCCCACGCCGACGCCCTGCCGCTGCTCGGCGCGCTGCCCGATGCCGTGACCGTCGAGGTCTTCGACGGCGGCGAGGTCCCTGCCGATCCGGCCGGTGTCGAGTTCTGGGTGCCGCCGTCGCTGGCGAGCGACCCGGTGGGCCTGGTCGACGCCATGCCGTCGCTGCGGGTGGTGCAGTTGCTCAGCGCGGGCGCCGAGGTGTGGGTGCCGCGTGTCCCCGAGGGGGTGGTGTTGTGCGACAACAAGGGCGCGCACACCGAGGTGACGGCCGAGTGGGTCACCGCGGCGGCGTTGGCGTCGGTGCGGGAGCTGGGGTTCTTCGCGCTCCGGCAGGCCGAGGGCGTGTGGTCGCCGCGGACGTCGGGGACGCTGTCGGGCCGGTCGGCGCTCATCGTGGGCGCCGGTTCGATCGGGGAGTCGGTGGCGCGGCGGTTCGCGGCGTGCAATGTGTCGGTCGAGAGGATCGCGCGGACGGCCCGGCCGGGGGTGGGGACGCTCGCGGATCTGCCCGAGCTGCTGCCGCGGGCCGATGTGGTGGTCGTGGTGGTGCCGTTGACCGAGGAGACGACCGGGCTGGTCGATGCGGGGTTCTTGGCGCGCATGAAGGACGGGGCGCTGCTGGTCAATGCCGCCCGCGGGCGGGTGGTGGACACCGGTGCGCTGACCGCCGAGGTCGCTTCGGGGCGGTTGCGGTGCGCGTTGGACGTGACCGATCCCGAGCCGCTGCCGGCGGGGCATCCGCTGTGGGGCCTGGAGGGGGCGCTCATCACGCCGCATGCGGGCGGGGACGTCGAGGGGCTCTTGGAGCGGTGCTATCCGCCGGTGGGCGACCAGATCCGTCGTCTGGCCGCCGGTGAGCCGCTCGTGAACGTGGTCGAGCACGGTTATTAGGGGCCAGGCGGGGCGCGGCTACCATCGACGGCATGAGCGCTCCCTCTGATCCGCCGCCGGGTGCGGCGCGCGACCGGCAATGGGAGTGGCATGTGCCCGGGGCGGTCGCGGCCGAACCGCAGGAGCCCCGGGAGCCGCAGGCCCCTGGGGCGGTGCCGCCGGGCCCCGGTGGGGCGGGGCGCGGCGGTCTGGTGGCGCTGGCGGTCGTGGCGGTGCTGGTGCTGGTCGTGGCGGGCCTGGTGGCGGTGCTCGGAGGCGGGGGCGGGGGCGGCTCGCCGGAGGGCCCGGCGGCCGAGGACTGCGCGGGGGCCGGCTGCGGGGGCCCGACGGCGCCGGGGCCGCAGTCGATGGAGATCCCCGAGGGCTATCTGGGGGTGGCGTCGCTCGGGGCGCTCACGCCCGATCCGGGGCCGCCGTGGACGCCGTACGCGGGGCCGGGCGCCGATGAGCTGCTCGCCGAGGACGCGCACGCGTTGGAGGTGCGGCACACGTCGACGTGGATCTCGTATTTCATGGTGGGGCGTCTCGGGGAGTTCGGGTTGGTGTCCGACCCGGAGGATCTGCGGCTGACGGCCGCCGAGATCGTCGACACGTGGGTGTTCGACTATCCCTACAGCGGGACGACGGGGCTGGCGCGTTCGGAGCCGGTCCTGACCGATACGCGCGTGGACTCGCATCCGGCGGTGCTCTTGGAGACGCGTGTGACGTGGGACAGTCTGGATTCGTCGCCCGACGGGTACGAGGATGTGGCGCTGCTGCTGGTCGATCCGGGCGAGGACGGGATCTTCCTGGGGGTGGCGGCGGTGCCGGAGTCGGGTGCGGGCGCTTACGCGGGTGCGGTGGACGCGCTCATGCAGACGACGTTCCGGCACGGCACGTATCTGCCGTAGCCGGTCAGGAGATCCTCGCGCCGAGCGGGACGTCGGCTTCGGGGGCGAGGAGGACGACCTCGTCGGTGCCGGGGACGGGGACGCCGAGGACGAGCACCTCGGACATGAAGTCGGCGATCTGGCGGGGCGGGAAGTTGACCGCGGCGATGACGGTGCGGCCGGTGAGGTCGTCAGGGGTGTAGCGGGCGGTGATCTGGGCGCTGGAGCGTTTGACGCCGAGTTCGCCGAAGTCGATCCAGAGTTTGTAGGCGGGGCGGCGGGCCTTGGTGAAGTGTTCGGCGCGCACGATCCGGCCGGTGCGCAGGTCGGTGCGGAAGAAGTCCTCGACTGTGGTCGGTTCGGGGGTCGGTGCCATCGCCACACGATACCGTCCGGGGCCGCGTGGCCGCCGGGGTGTTTCTCGGGGGCGGGGTGGCCGGGCGGCGCTGCGGCCGCCCGTGTCACTGGTCCGGGTCAGGCGTTGAACCAGAGGTCGATCTCGCGTTTGGCGGTCTCCTCGGCGTCGGAGGCGTGGATGAGGTTCCGCTGGTTCGACAGGGAGAAGTCGCCGCGGATGGTCCCGGCTTCGGCTTTGCGGCCGTCGGTGGCGCCGGCGATGGTGCGGACCACGGGGATCGCCTCGTCGCCGGAGGCGATGAGGGCGACCAGGGGCCCGGAGGTCATGAAGTCCCTGAGCCCTTCGTAGTAGGGGCGGCCGACGTGTTCGGCGTAGTGGGCGTCGGCGAGTGCGGCGTCCATGGTGCGCAGCTCCATCCGCTCGATGCGCAGTCCTTTGCGCTCCAGCCGGGCGAGGACTTCGCCGATGAGTCCGCGTTCGACGGCGTCGGGTTTGATGAGCACGAGCGTGCGCTGTTCGGCCACGGTGTCGCTCCTTCGGGTTGCTGTCGGATTGCAGTCGGAATGCCGGCTCCGCGGGCGTCGCCGCAGGTGCGGAGGCGCGGCGCCCCCGGGGGCGCCGCGGGTGCCATCCTAAGCGATGTTGTGCGGTTCGCCTCAGGCACGTAGCATTCACGGAGAAACCCGGTTTCCCAGTTGTGGATGAGGTGTCGGCGATGCCTGCAAAACAACCGCCCCGCCCCGCGCCGAAGGCCGCGAAGGCCCCGAAGAGCGGTGGCGGCAAGGGCGCGTCGCGAGGTGGGGCCAAAGGCGGCGCCAAGGGCGGCGTGAAGGGTGCGGCGAAGGGCGGCGCCAAGGGCCGGGCCGGCGGTGCCCGCAAGGCCGCGCCGCCGCCCAAGGGTGTCAAGGGCGCCAAGGGCAAGCAGCCGCCGCCGGGGCGGCCTTCGACCGCCGAGCAGCAGCGGCAGCGGCGCATCATGCTCGATCAGCAGCGCCGTGAGCGCGAGGCGCGGTGGTGGGCGATCAACCAGGCGGCGGTGAACACGCTCCACTCCACGCAGCATCATGCGGCGGGCGGTGAGGCGATCGGTACGGTCCTCAACGGCGACAGGCGGTTGCGGTGGCGGACCTCGCATGCGGTCGGTGCGATCACTTTACTGATCCTCGCTGCTTTCTTCGCGTCCATGGCGTTGGGGGCGCAGAGCGTCGGGGTCGGGGTGCTGGCGTTCTTGTGTCTGGCGGGCTGTATCGCGTTCGTGACGATCGAGCATTCGGCCCGGTGGTTTCCGCGGCCGGTGCCCGCGCCGATGGTGGGCGAGCACCGGTTGGAGGACCTCATCGTCGAGGAGGACCCGCCGAAGCCGAAGTCGCCCGACGCCACCGCTCCGTCTACGATGGAGGCTTTTGACGACCTGTTCGAGGAGCCCCGGCCCGCGCCGGAGGCGCCCGCCGCGGCCCCCGCGCCGCAGGCCCCCGAGCCGGAGCCGGTGCCCGAGGCCAAGGCCGCGGCCGAGTCGGCGCCCGAGACCGAGCCGGAGGCCGCGGCTGCGGCCGAGCCGGTGACGAAGGCCGATGCGGCGCCCGAGCCCGAGGCCGAGCCGGCGCGGGCGGCCTCGCCGCGGGCCGAGCCGCGGGCCGCCGACCCCGCGCCGCCGGCGGCGACCGTGACCACGGTGGCCGAGGCGCCCGCCCCGCAAGCGCCGCAGGCCAGGGCGCCGATGCCGCCGCGGCAGCGCACCGCCCCCGAGGACGGGCCGATGATCCCGGACAACATCAGCGAGCTGCTGCTGTCCGAAGGGGGCCTGGACGACACGGACGTCACCGATGTGGCCGCCACGCTGGTCGTCGCCGACCTCCGGCGCTCGATCGAGTTCTACGCCGACGCGTTGGGGCTCCAGATCGTCGACCGCACCGACGAGGCGGCCGTGCTGGAGGCCGGGTTCGGGAAGATCCTGCTGTGGGAGCGGCCCGACGCCCCGCCCGGGGAGGCCGGGATCATGCACCTGACGTTCGAGGTCGGGGACCTGGACGCCACGTTCGCGCAGATGAACGAGGCCGGGGTGGAGTTCCTGCACCTGCCGCGCACGGCGCTGCTGGGGCAGAACTACGAGCTGCGGGCCGCCTCGTTCCGCGACCCCGACGGCCACGGCCTGGCCATCACCGAGCACCGGGAGCGCTGAGCGTGCGATCGGGAGCGGTGCGTTCGCGTCGGGGAGGGAGCGGGGCCCATGCTGCTCGTCGTCGGTGAGATCCATACGGCGCTGCTCCCCCACGGGCGTCCGCTGACGCCGGAGGCGGCGCGGGCGGCGCTGGCGCTGGCCGTGGGCGAGGGCGTCACCCAGTGGGCGCGGCCGGTGCCGCATACGGCGTCGCCGACGCTGCTGCACGGCGTGGACTGCCGGTTGCCGTTGGGGCCCAAGCCGGGGCGGAAGCACACTGATGTCAACGCGGACAACGGGGCGGTGCGGGCGGTGGGGACGGTGTGCTCGCGGGCGGTCCTCACCGGTGGGCATCTGCTGCAGGGGTCGGCGTGGACGGCGGTGGCCGCGCAGGACCGGCCGCGGCGGATGCCGTGGTCGTATTATCTGGCCCGGCCGGGCACGGTCCATCCGATCGGGAATTTCGAGGCGCGGCGCCTGGCCGAGGGTTTCCTGCACGCCGATGCGCGCAAAGACCGCGCGGGGCTGCTGGACGCGGCGGCGATCGCGCGGCATTCGATCCGGGACGTGCTGGCGCGTCCGGTGCTCGATCAGCGTCCGCCGATCAAGACGGGGTCGACGCGGCTGCGGTGGGCGGCGATCGCCGACCCGGGCGCGGACGTCGCGGTGGCGTTCCGGCTGGTGGGGACGGACCGGCGGCGGTTGAGCATCGTCGCGGGCACCGTCGATCCGGAGCGGATCGCTTCGGCGGCCGAGGATCTGGCGGTGCACGACTGGCTGCTGACGGCGGTGGCGGCGCGGATCGCGTTGGCGAAGATCGGTGAGGACAGTCGCCATACGCTGCGGATGCTCCGGCCGGTGGTGGACCATCTGATGCATCTGTGGTCGCCGGGGGCGCGGACGGTGCGCGATCTCCAGTTCGTGTGGGAGATGCTGGAGCGCCGTCCCGGGTTGACGCGGCAGTGGAGGACGATGTCGGAGCGGGTGCGCGCGCAGATCGACTACGGTGCGGCGGATCTGGCGGACAAGGTGCTGTCGATCATCGAGCAGAATCCGCAGTTGCTGCAACGCGGCGAGGACCGGTTCTGAGCCTCGGGGCCGGGTCAGGCGGGGCTTTGGAAGATGTAGCTGAGCCGGTCGACCAGTTCGGCGGGCAGTTCGACGCGTTCGCGTGCGGCGGCCTTGGTGATGGCGTCGAACGCCCCGGGGTCGGGGCGCACGGAGGAGCAGATGACGCGCACGGCGTGTTCGACTTCCAGGAAGGCGCTGGAGAGGACCGATACGGTCCGGTAGGCGGGGAAGGGGAACGCGTCGGGGTTGAGTTGCAGGAGCGGCGGCATCGCGGCCCATTCCTCGGGGAAGCGGCTCTGGGCGGCTCCGGCGGGTTCGTGGCCGCGTTCGGCGGGGACGAGGCGGTCGACGCCCACGGGGGTGCCGATGCGGCGGCCCTGGTCGCGGAGGACGCCGAGGCGGACGAGCTGCCAGACGGCGGCGAGCATGGGGCACGACCAGCGGCGGCCCCGGTCGGTGTCGTTCCACAGTTCGACGTCGAGGAAGATGGAGTGCTCTCTGGCGGAGTTCTGGCTCGGGGGGCGCCAGGTGTCGGGTTCGCTCATGGCGACGCGGGGGCGCTGCGGGGTGGGGACGCCGTTGGAGAGCCAGCCTGAGCGTGCGACCGGGGGGCGGGCGCCGTTGGTGCCGGGGGGCGGTTCGAAGACGATCCGGCCGGCGACGAGGGCGGCGAGGTCGAGGCCGTCCATGCGGGCGCAGCCCGATTCGCGGGCGAGGTAGTCGATGCGCAGTCCGGCGTCGGCGGCGGCCTCGGTGATGGTGGCGAGGAGTTTCTCAGGGCCGGGCAGGTCGTGGTGGAAGTAGTCGTCGACGAGGTAGCAGGTGGAGACGCGGGGGCGGCGGCCGTCGAGGCGTTCGCGGAGCGCTTCGGTGGTGGCGTGGACCCAGGCGGCGGCGGAGGCCATCTCGGTGCGGAGCGCGTCGGGCCGGGCGGCGATGTCGTCGGCGTAGAGGTGGCCGACTTCGATGGAGAGGTGGGACATGCCGAATCGGTCGGTGGCCTGTTTGGCGCTGGTCTCGCTGTAGCTCATCGCTGGTTCCTCACGCGGTGCCGTCGAATCCGGGTATGAACGATTCTTCGCTGGAGCGTTTGGCGAGTTCGTTGAACGCGTCGACGGTGCGCTGGTTGGCGATGTCGAGGGTGGCGGTGTCGGCGTCGGTGATGATCTGTTCGCGCCATTGGAGGACGGGGTCGAGGGGGACCGAGCCGAGGAGGTTCATGCGGCCGACGCGGAGGGCGGCGGCCATCTGGTGGAGGTCGGCGTCGATGCGGCGCAGCCAGCGGACCTGGGTGGGTTTGAGGCCGGCGAGTTCGGAGCCGTCGGGGTTGACCACGGCGGTGCGGACGTAGCGGATGGAGGACATGAGGCGGGCGTGGTGGTGGCGCCAGGAGGCGCCGGTCTCCAGGAGGCCGCGTTCGCCGTGGACGAGGCTGTGGGCGGCGAGGACGTGTTGCTTGGTCCAGCGGTGGAAGACGATCCAGCGCCAGGGGACGGTGGTGAGTTCGGGTTTGGCGGTGGCGGC
This sequence comes from Glycomyces sp., assembly GCA_035765105.1. GTDB lineage: Bacteria > Actinomycetota > Actinomycetes > Mycobacteriales > Micromonosporaceae > Glycomyces. The sequence goes on along the minus strand of DASTYG010000015.1, from coordinate 26,530 downwards.
CATGACGATCTCGGTGGCGTGGGAGCGTCCGGCGCTGAGGTCGACGATGACGAGGTCGAATTCGGATTCGAGTTTGAGGAAGAGGTCGACGGTGCGGTCGATGGTGTCGGCGTCGCCGGGGAATTCGCCGCCGTTGGAGTCGCCGGGGTAGAGGACGAGTTCGCCGGCGCCGTCGGGGCGGACGCGGAGTTCTTCGCGGTCGGTCTCGTCCCATACGGAGTGGCGTTCGGGTTCGGAGGCGTGGCCTTGGAGGTAGTCGTGGATGCCGTCGCCGGTGGTGCCGTGTTTGAGGTCGTCGATGCTGAAGATGGCGCCGGCGGTGGGGGAGCCGAAGTCGAAGTCGACGTAGCAGACGTTGCCGCCTTGGATGGCGCGGCGGTAGGCCATGTTGCTGGAGGTGACCGAGCGGCCGGTGCCGCCTTTGTCGGAGGTGGCGAACAGGAGCATGGGCTACTCCCCTGTTTCGGCGTCGCGGCCGGCGGTGACGAGCCGGTCGAGGTCGATGAGGGCGCGGATGCCGAGGGCGAAGGCGGTGCCGGGGCGTTCGTCGACGATGTCCTTGGCGTGGCGGATGGTGGTGCCGACCGCTTGGATCTCTTGGGCGAGTGAGGGTCCGGCGGTGCCTGAGCCGCGGAGGAGTTCTTGGTCGTAGACGTGTTCGGCTTCGACGAGGAGTTGTTCGGCGAGGGTTTCGAGTTCGCGGGAGCGGGCCGGTTCGGAGCCGGCGAAGCGGGCGGCGAGGACCATGGATTCGACGATGCGGATGTTGAAGTGCCAGGAGGGGTCGGCGAAGCGGGTGTCGATGGCGTCGTAGACCTGGCCGGGCTGGTCCCAGAGTTTCGTGGCGGGGCCGCTTCGGATGCGGCGGCGTTCGAGGTGGGCCCAGACCTGGTCGGCGGCGTCGAGGAGGGCGGCGCGGGCGTTGATGGTGTTGAGGAGGCTGGCGGCGTGGATGAGGCGTTTGAGCAGCAGGGGGGCGTAGTCGACCATGTGCCAGACCATGGGCGGGCCGTCGAGTTTCTCGATGCCGGTGAGTTCGGAGGGGACGCCGGGGTAGTGCATCTCGACGGCTTTCTCACCGGTGAGGGGGCGGCGGGTGATGCGGCCGCGGTTGGCCAGTTCGATGAGGATCTCGCCGAGGCGGATGAGGTCGTCGTCGCCGCCGCCGCGGGCGGCGCCGAAGCGTTCGGCGGCGACGGCGCAGACCAGGAGGCTGTAGTAGTCGTATTCGAGGCCGTCGGTGGTGCGCCAGGGGACGTCTTCGAGGGGCCATTTGGAGCCGCCGCCGAAGGAGGCGATGGCGGCCCAGTAGCGGCGGGTGATGTCGAGGCGCAGTTGGAGGGATTGGACGAGTTGCTGTTCTTCGTCGGACAGGAGGTTGCGGCGCAGGACGCGCGGTGAGAACAGGGTGGTGATCGCTTCGAGGGCGACGACGGTGAAGTAGAGGTAGGGGGCGTCCTGGGCGCGGCCGGGGCGCTGGCTGGCGCGGTTGGCGGTGAACTCGATCTCGGGGGCCTTCTCGACGACGGACCAGGACCAGCCGATCTCGAAGAGTTTGGTGGGGGCTTCGACGCCGGCGGTGCCGCCGGAGCCGACGGTGATGTCCTTGAGGGTGGCGATGATGTCGCTGGTCTGGTCGCGGAAGCGGCGGACGATGCGTTTGACGGGCTGGTCGTCGACGTTGATGATCTCGATGAGGCGGCGGCCGTATTCGTCGTCGGCGTCGAAGGCGGAGACGGAGAAGGAGCGCAGGAGGCCGGTGAGGGCGCCGACGAGGCGGCGGCGGACCAGGGCTTCGGCTTCGTCGCGTTCGGTGCTGAGCGTCCCGCGCCCGATTTTGTCCACTGTGGTGGAGAAGTCCGCGAGGAAGGACAGGGCCGACAGGCACAGGGGGATGGCGAGGGCGAAGCCTTCGGTGACGTCGGTGTCGCGCTGTTCGGGGCCGGTCTCGAGCTCGGGGTCGCGGGGGTGCATGTTGGCGCCGCCGGAGTAGCTGGGCACGCCTTCGTCGTCGGAGTGCTTGGTCATGTAGTCCTTGATGATCCGCATGACCAGAGTGGGGATTTCGACGGCGTCGCCGAGGCCGCCGAGGGCGTCGAGGACGGCGTCGCTGGTGGCGTCGGGGTCGGCGTAGTTGAGTTCGGGGAGCTCCTGGGCGGGGTAGAGCAGGCACAGCAGCTGCTGGGCGTCGCCGACGGCGTCGGATTCGTTGCGGCCGCCCCAGTGCCAGTATTTGTGGCGGCGGCCGTCCGGTTCGGTGACCGGTCGCAGGCAGTAGGCCACCTGCGCGCGCCAGATGTCGAGCAGTTGCTGCCGAGGCTGCATCTTCACAGGGGGACACCACCGATGCGTTCTGTACCGTTCGGACTCGTCCACTATTACATCAGCCGGGCAATACCACAAGCCGCACAAGGGGTCTCGCGGAACGGAGTTTGTCGGTTACCCGACAGCGGCGGCGGCCCGGGGCGGCGGCGGTCGTCTCCGCCGCCGCCCCGGGCCGGGCCGGTCGCAGGTGGTCGTTGTTTAGGCGTAGGTCTCGAATTCGGCGACCCGCGGCGTGTCGGAGGCGCTGAGGATCACGAAGTCGATCTTGCGCAGCGACGTCGAGGAGAAGGTGACGGTGCCCGCTCCGCTGCCGGAGGCCAGGACCTGGCCGCTGTCGTGGTTGACGACCTGCCAGGAGCCGATGTTGCCTTCGGCGCCCGCGGCTTCGCGGATGACGACCGAGGAGACCGCGGTGTCCGAGCTCCACTTGATGGAGATGCGGCCGGTGGTGCCGCTGGGCGACCAGTAGGTGCCCATGTCGCCGTCGCGGACGTCGCCGTAGCTGGTGCCGCTGGCCTTGCCCGAGCCGTCGGAGCCGGCGCCGAGGCTGAGGTTGGTGCCGTCGGGCGGGTCGGTGGGCTCGGGGTCGGTCGGGTCGGGGTCGGTGGGGTCAGGGTCGGTGGGGTCAGGGTCGGTCGGGTCGGGGTCCGGGGGCTCGGCCGAGCAGCTGCCGTCCGAGACCAGCATGCCCTTGCCCGCTCCCGCGGTCTGGCTGACGATGTCGGGCACGCAGCCGGCGTCGTCGAGGTCGTAGGAGTAGGGGATGCTGACGCTGGTGTTGGACTGCGGGTCGGGTCCGGCCGGGTTGGTGTCGCCGCTCGGGCTCGACCAGGTCACGTTGTCGAAGATGTTGCCGCTGACCTGCCAGTAGCCGGCCTTGTCGGTGTAGAAGGTGCCGAGGACGTCCTTGGAGTCCTCGAAGTAGTTGTTGTCCACTTTGACCTTGGCGCCGACCCGGGAGTTGATGCCCGAGTCCCAGATGCCGGTGAAGTGGTTGTTGTAGGTGTGGGCCGTGCCCGCGCGCAGCAGCGGCACCCGGGACTTGAGGTCCTGGTAGAGGTTGTGGTGGTAGGTGATGTAGCTGTTGTCGGTGTCGCTGTCGCCGGAGCCGACCAGGCCGCCGCGGTCGGAGCCGCGCAGGATGCTGTAGGACAGGGTCACGTACTGGGTGTTGTTCTTGATGTCGAACAGCGCGTCGTAGCCGTCGCTCTCGCCGCCGGAGGCTTCGAGGGTGACGTGGTCGACCCAGACGTTGCGGACGTCCTTCTCCATGCCGATGGCGTCGCCGCCGTTGGAGGTGGGCGAGCCGGACTTCTTGACGTTCTTGACCGTCACGTTCTGGATGATGATGTTGCTGGCTTCACGGATGTGAATGCCGATCTGGTCGAAGACGGCGCCGCCGCCGACGCCGATGATCGTGATGTTGCTGACCTGCTTGATCTCGATGACGTCGTCGGCGGTGTTGCAGCTGCCGGAGACCTTGCTGGTGTTGCCGTGGTTGATGGTGCCCGAGACCTCGATGATGATCGGGGTGTCGTCGTCGGCCCGTCCGCACAGGGCCTCGTGGATCTCGGTGCCGGTGCTGGCCTGCACGGTCTGGCCGCCCGCGCCGCCGGTGGTGCCGCCGTTCTGGCTGGCGTAGCCGGTGGCGACGTTCGAGGCCGCCGCCGCCTGTGTCATGGACAGGACGACACCGGCCGCGACTACCGCCGCTGTGGCCACCGCCGTCCCGACTCGAAGTGCGATCGATCGTCGCATCGGTTCCGCCTCCTAGAGGGATATACATCTATGTATGTCGATGAGTCTAAGGAAAGGGCTTTCCCCGAGTCAATACCTTCGACGCAACCGTTTGCACTAATTTTTCGCGGCCGACCGCTCAGGCACACGGCGCGCCGGCCCGGTGACACGGCCGAGGCACCGGCCCGACGCAATCGGTTGCCGCCCGAGGCGGCCGCCCGCGCACCGCCGGCGGGAAGCTCAGGCCCGGAGCTCGTAGACCCGGCAGGGCACCCCCGCGCCCGGCACCACGGTCTCGCGTTCGAGGGTCATGCCGAGCTTCTCGGCCACCCGGGCCGAGGCGGCGTTGTCGCGGTGCACGCACGAGACGAGGCGGTCCATGCCGCGCTCGGCGAACGCGAAGCCGATCGCCGCGCGGGCCGCCTCGGGCGCGTAGCCGCGGCCCCAGTGGGCCCGGCCGACGCGCCAGCCGATCTCCACGGCGGGCAGGATCTCCGGCAGGAACACCGGCACGGCCAGCGCGGCGAAGCCCACGAACTCGCCGGTGCCCGCCAGGCGCACGGCGAACGCGCCCCAGCCGTGCTCCTCCCAGTGGCGCGCCATCCGCTCGACCGCCTCGCCGGTCTGCGCGAGCGTGCGCGGGGCGCCGTCGCCGATGTACCGCATGACCTCGGGGTCGGCGTTGACCGCCGCGAAGGGCTCGACGTCGTCCTCGGTGAAGGGCCGCAGGACGAGGCGCTCGGTTCGCAGGAGGGTCATCGCTTCGGGGGCCGGTGCAGTTGGACCTTGACGTACCAGCAGTAGAGCCACACCAGGGCGAAGACGACGCCCGCGGCGCCCAGTGCCCAGTGGATCGCCCAGCAGGCCAGCAGCGCGGCCTGGACGGCCGCGCCCGCGGGCCAGACCCACGGGTGCCGGGCCATGCCGGCCAGGACGACGCAGGCGAGGGTCAGCGCGAGGATCACCCAGGTGGCGGCGGTCGCGTCGTCCAGGAGCATCCGCATCGGGACGATCGCCAGCAGCAGCGACATGGCCTCGAAGCTCAAGGCGATGGCGGCCAGGCCGCGCGCGGCCCGCTGCGGGTCGCGCAGGCCCGAGGCCCCGGTCGGGTCAGCCACGGCGGCCCACCAGCAGTCTCCGGGCGTCGGCGACGGTGAACACCGAGCCGGTGATGAGGACGCCGCCGCCGCTCTCGTAGACGTCGTCGGCCTCTTCGGCCAGTTCGATGCCGCGCGCGATCGCGTCGGCGAGGTGCGGCACGACGGTGACGCGCTCTTCGCCGAAGACCTCGGCGGCGGTCTTCGCGAGGGTCGCCGCGGGCAGGGCCCGCTCGGAGCTCGACCTGGTCACGACGATCTCGTCGACGATCGGTTCGAGGAGTTCGAGCATGTGGTCGGTCTCCTTGTCGGCGAGCATGCCGACGACGGCGACGAGCTTGCGGAAGTTGAACTCCTCGCCGACGGCGGCGGTCATGGCCTCCATGCCGGCGGGGTTGTGGGCGGCGTCGAGGACGACCGTGGGGGCGGTGCGCACGACTTCGAGGCGGCCGGGCGAGGTGAAGTCCGCGAACGCCTCGCCGACGATCCCGGCGTCGAGGGTCTTGGGCTCGCCCGCGCCGAGGAGGACCTCGGTGGCGGCCAGGGCGAGCGCGGCGTTGTGGGCCTGGTATTCACCGTGCAGGGGGAGGAAGAGGTCCTCGTAGCGGGCGGCCCTGGTCTCGATGGTCACGAGCTGGCCGCCGACGGCGACCTCGCGGGAGGTCACCGCGAAGCCGCGGCCTTCGGCGACGAGGCCGGCGCCGACGGCCTTGGCGCGGCGCAGCAGCGGCTCCATGGCCGAGCGGTCCTGGGCGGCGGTCACGAGCGTGGCGCCCTCGTGGACGATGCCGGCCTTCATGGCGGCGATCTCGGCGAGGGTCTCGCCGAGCCATTTGGTGTGGTCGATGGCGATGGGGCTGATGACGGCGACCTCGGCGCCGAGGATGTTCGTCGAGTCGGTCTCGCCGCCGAGGCCGACCTCGACGACGCCGACGTCGATCGGCGTGTCGGCGAAGGCGCTCATGGCGAGCGCGACGGTCATCTCGAAGTAGGTGAGGGATTCCTCGAACTGGGCGTCGACGAGGTCGGCCAGGGGCGCGACCTCGTAGTAGGCGGCGGCGAGGCGGTCGGGGGCGATGGGTTCGCCGTCGATGCAGACGCGTTCGGTGACGTTGTTCAGGTGCGGTGAGGTGAACATGCCGGTGCGCAGGTTGTGGCCGCGCAGGAGGCGCTCGATCATGCGGGTGGTCGAGGTCTTGCCGTTGGTTCCGGTGATGTGGACGGATCTGAAGGCGCGCTGCGGGTCGCCCATCATGTCGAGCAGCGCCTTGATGCGGTCGAGGGTGAAGTCCCAGCGGGAGAATCCGCGGGCTTCGAGCGCGGCCTCGACCTGCGCGAGTTCGGCGTTCAACGTTGTCGTCTCCCCGTTCTTGGCCCTGCCTTGCGGGGCGGTCGGCTCAGCGGCGCGACCGCCCCGGGTGTGCTTCTCTCATCCGAGGCGTTCGAGTTGCGCGGTGACGCGCGCGATGTCGGCCTCGGCGGTGGCCTTGCGGGCGCGGATCTTCTCGACCACGGCGTCGGGGGCCTTGGCGAGGAACGCCTCGTTGCCGAGTTTCTTCGCGGTGCCGTCGAGTTCCTTCTCGGCGGCTTTGAGGGCCTTGGCGAGGCGGGCGCGCTCGGCGTCGACGTCGATCGCGCCGGAGGTGTCGAGGGCGACCGTGACGTGTTCGGAGACGGCCAGTTCGGCGGTGGGCGCGAAGCCGGCGTCCGGGGCGTCGAGGCGGACCAGGGCGCGGATGAGCGGTTCCTGGTCGGCCAGTCCGGCCCGGTCGAGGCCGGTCAGGGTCGCGGCCACGGCCTGGCTGGGCTTGACGCCCTGGCCGTCGCGGAAGCGGCGGACCTCGACCACGAGGTGCTGGAGGGCGCCCACGAGGCGTTCGGCCGCGTCGTCGCCGCCCGCGGCCGTCGGCCAGGGGGCGACGGTGAGGGAGTCGCCGCGGGCTTCGCCGCCGGTGAGGGAGAGCCACAGCTCCTCGGTGACGAACGGGACGACCGGGTGCAGCAGGCGCAGCAGGTGGTCGAAGACGTGGCCGAGGACGCGGCGGGTGGCCTCGGCGGCGGGGCCGCCGGCGGCGAGGACCGGTTTGGTCAGTTCGAGGTACCAGTCGAAGACGTCGTCCCACGCGAAGTGGTAGAGCGCGTCCATGGCCTTGGCGAACTCGTACTCGTCGAGGAAGGCGTCGACGGCTTCGACGGTGCGCGAGAGGCGCGAGAGCACCCACCGGTCGATCAGGGACGGTTCGGCCGGGAGGTCGCCGTCGAGGGTGGCGCCGCTCATGAGCGCGAAGCGGGTGCCGTTCCACAGCTTGTTGCAGAAGTTGCGGCTGATCTCGGCCAGTTCGAGGGAGGCGATGCCGTCGGCGCCGGGGCTCGCGTCGCGCGCGAGCATGAAGCGGAGGGCGTCGGCCCCGTACTGGTCCACGACCTCGAGCGGGTCGATGCCGTTGCCCGAGGACTTCGACATCTTCTTGCCCTCTTTGTCCCGCACCAGGCCGTGCAGCATGACTTCGGCGAACGGCGCCCGGCCCATCGCGTAGGTCCCGAACATCATCATCCGGACGACCCAGAACGGCAGGATGTCCCAACCGGTGATCAGGGTCGAGGTCGGGTAGAACTTCTCGAGCGCGGGGGTGGCCTCGGGCCAGCCGAGCGTGGAGAAGGGCCACAGGGCCGAGGAGAACCACGTGTCGAGGACGTCGGGGTCCTGGACGTAGCCTTCGGGGGCGCTCTCGCCGGGGCCCACGCAGACCTGTTCGCCGTCGGGGCCGTACCAGATTGGGATGCGGTGGCCCCACCACAGCTGGCGGGAGATGCACCAGTCGAGCAGGTTGTCGACCCAGGAGAAGTAGCGTTTCTCCATTTCGGGCGGGTAGATCGTCGTCTCGCCGCTGCGGACGGCGTCGGCGGCGGCCTTGGCGAGGGAGGCGACCTTGACGAACCACTGCTTGGACAGTCGCGGTTCCACGACGGTGTCGCAGCGGTCGCAGTGGCCGACGGCGTGCATGTAGGGGCGCTGCTCGGCGACGATGCGGCCTTCGGCCCGCAGGGCGGCGGCGATGGCGCTGCGGGCCTCGAAGCGGTCGAGTCCTTCGAAGGGGCCGTGGGCGGTGATGGTGCCGCGCTCGTCCATGATGAGGATCGATTCGAGGTCGTGCCGCTGGCCGATGGCGAAGTCGTTGGGGTCGTGCGCGGGGGTGACCTTGACCGCGCCGGTGCCGAATTCGGGGTCGACGTGCTCGTCGGCGACGATGGGGATGCGCCGTCCGGTGAAGGGCACTTCCACGGTGGTGCCGAGCAGGTGGGTGTAGCGCTCGTCGTCGGGGTGGACGGCCACGGCGGTGTCGCCGAGCATGGTCTCCAGCCGGGTGGTGGCGACCACGATGGAGCGTTCGCCCTCGCCGTAGCGCATGGAGACGAGTTCGCCGGCGTCGTCCTGGTGCTCCACCTCCATCTCGGAGAGCGCGGTCATGCAGCGGGGGCACCAGTTGATGATCCGGCCCGCGCGGTAGATGAGCTCGTCGTCGTAGAGGCGCTTGAAGATCGTCTGCACCGCGTTCGACAGGCCCTCGTCGAGGGTGAACCGCTCGCGGGACCAGTCGACGCCGTCGCCGATCTTCTTCATCTGGTCGGTGATGCGGTCGCGGTAGGCGTCCTTCCACTCCCAGACGCGTTCGATGAACGCCTCGCGGCCCAGGTCGTGGCGGGAGGCGCCTTCGCCTTCGGCGATCTTCCGCTCCACGACGTTCTGGGTGGCGATCCCGGCGTGGTCGGTGCCGGGCAGGAACAGGGCCTCTTTGCCGCGCATGCGCTCGCGGCGCACCACGGCGTCGATGAGCGTGTGGTTGAGGGCGTGGCCGAGGTGGAGCTGGCCGGTGACGTTCGGCGGGGGGATCACGATGCAGTAGGGGTCGCGGCCGGAGTCGTCGGCGGCCTCGAAGCGGCCGTCCGCTACCCATCCCGCGTAGCGTCGCGCCTCTACCTCTGCGGGCGCGTACGTCTTCGACAGGTGGGTTTCACGGATCGTCGGCTGCTTCGCTGCGTCTGTCACCCCACCAGTGTAGGTAGGGCGGTTCGCGGGGGTCGACGCGGTTTCGCCAGTCGTGGCGGAGGTTGCCTCGCGGTCCCCGGTCCCCGGTCCCCGGTCCGCGGGCGGCGCCGGGCCGCCCGCGGGGCCGTCTCAGTCGGGGTCCAGGACGCTGCGGGCGGCCGCGGCGACGTCGGTGCGGCCTTCGGCGACGGCGGCGGCCAGGGCGGGGGGCACGGCGTAGCGGCGCCGGAGTTCGGCGTCGACGGTCGCGCGGATCTCGGCGGCGGCGCGGTCGCGGCGTTTGGCGGCGAGCCGGTCGGCGTCGGAGAGCCAGTCGCGGTGCTTGGCGATGGCGTCGACGAGTTCGTCGACGCCGCCGCCGTCTTGGGCGACGGTCTTGCAGATCGGCTGGCGCCATTCGCCTGGTTCGCGTTTGACCAGGGACATCATGGCGCGCAGGTCGCGGACGGCCGAGTCGGCGCCGGGCCGGTCGGCCTTGTTGACGACGTAGACGTCGGCGATCTCGACGACGCCGGCCTTGACCGCCTGGATGGCGTCGCCCATGCCGGGGGCGATGAGCAGCAGGGTGGTGTCGGCGAGTCCGGCGATCTCGACTTCGGCCTGGCCGACGCCGACGGTCTCGACGAGGACGACGTCGAAGCCGAGTCCTTCGAGGAGCCGCACCGCGCCTCCGGTGGTGGCGGTGAGGCCGCCGAGGTGGCCGCGGGTGGCGACCGAGCGGATGTAGACGCCTTCGTCGAGGGCGTGGTCGGCCATGCGGACCCGGTCGCCGAGGATCGCGCCGCCGCTGAAGGGGCTGGACGGGTCGACGGCGAGGACGGCGACGCGCAGTCCGGCCTTGCGCCAGGCGCCGATGAGCGCCGAGACGAGGGTGGACTTGCCGACGCCGGGCGAGCCGGTGACGCCGACGACGGTGGCCGCGACGCTCGGCCGCCCGGGGGGCGGGGCGTCGTCGGCGCCGCGGGCGACGGCGGCGGCGATCGCGGGCGCGTCGGCGGTGCGGTTCTCGACGGCGGTGAGGAGCCGGGCGACGGCCCGGCGGTCGCCCGCGCGGGCCGCGGCCACGGTGTCGCTGACCCGCATCAGGCTCCCTTGAGGATGAGGGCGTCGCCCTGGCCGCCGCCGCCGCACAGTCCGGCGGCGCCGATCCGGCCGGGTTCGAGCTGGCGGGCGAGGGTCTGGACCAGGCGGGCGCCGGAGGCGCCGATGGGGTGGCCCAGGGCGATCGCGCCGCCGTCGGGGTTGACCCGGTCGAGGTCGAGGCCGAGGGTGGCGGCCGAGGAGAGGACGACGGCGGCGAACGCCTCGTTGATCTCGACGACGTCGAGGTCGGCGGCGGTGCGGCCCAGGGGGGCCAGGGCCGCGTCGATGGCGTTCGCGGGCTGGTCGAGCAGGGAGTTGTCGGGCCCGGCGACGGTGCCGTAGCCGAGGATCTCGGCGGTGTGGGGCCAGCCGTTGGCCTCGGCGACGGATTTGCGGGCCAGGACGAGGGCGCAGGCGCCGTCGGAGATCTGGGAGGCGGTGGCGGCGGTGATGGTGCCGTTCTCGGTGAAGGCCGGGCGCAGCTGGGCGAGCGATTCGGGCGTGGACTCGGGGCGGACGCCCTCGTCGGCGTCGACCAGGCCGCGTCGGGTCTCGACGGGCGTGATCTCTTCGGCGAGGCGTTCGAGCGCCTTGGCGGCCCGCTGGTGGCTGTCGGCGGCGAAGGCGTCCTGGGCGGCGCGGGTGATGCCCTTGCCGGCGAGGTGGCGTTCGGTCGACTCGCCCATGGAGATGCCGTCGTAGGCGTCGGTGAGGCCGTCGTGGGCGAGGTGGTCGATCAGGACCGCCTCGCCGTATTTGAAGCCGCGGCGCGAGCCGGGCAGCAGGTGGGGGGCGCGGCTCATCGACTCCATGCCGCCGGCGACGATGACGTCGGCGGCGCCGCCGCGCAGGAGCTGGTCGGCCAGGCCGATGGCGCTCATGCCCGAGAGGCAGACCTTGTTGACCGACAGGGACGGCACGCGCATGGGCAGTCCGGCGGCGACGGCGGCCTGGCGGGCGGGGTTCTGGCCGCATCCGGCAGGCAGGACCTGCCCGAGGACGACCTGGTCGACGAGATCGGCGCCGATGCCGGCGCGTTCGATCGCGGCCCTGATGGCGGTGCCGGCCAGGTCGGTGGCGGGCACGTCGGCGAGGGCGCCGTTGAACCGCCCGACGGGTGTGCGGGCGGCGGCGAGGATGACGATGTTGTCGTTCATGCGGACCTCCGTTGGTCGAATACCCTCATCGTATGACGTTTGCTGAGGGAATCGGTCTGCGGCGCATCGACCACGTGGGCGTGGCGGTGCCCGACCTGGAGGTGGCGCTCGAGTGGTACGCCGGGACGCTGGGCGGGGCGGCCGTCCACCGGGAGGTCAACGAGGCCCAGGGCGTGGTCGAGGTGATGGTGGCCTGGCCGGAGGGCGGGGCGCAGGTGCAGTTGCTGGCGCCCGCGGGCGAGGATTCGCCGATCGCGAAGTTCCTCGACCGGCGCGGCCCGGGGCTGCAGCAGCTGGCGTTCACCGTCGACGACGTGGAGGCGGCCGCGGCCGTGCTGCGCGGCAGGGGCGTGGCGCTGCTGTACGAGTCGGCGCGCCCGGGCACGGCCGGGAGCCGAATCAATTTCATCCATCCGAAGGACGCCGGCGGGGTCCTGGTGGAGCTCGTGGAGCCCGCAGGCGAAGCGGCGCAATAGCGGCGGCGTCGGGTTTCCGACAGCGGGGGCGCGGGGCCGTGCCGGACCGCCGTTGCGACGCCGGTCGACTTCCGTGTCTTTTCAATGGATTCGACCGTTTTGCGACTGGAGTGACAAGGGAAGCGACCACTGCGAACCCTTGACCTTGCTGTCGACAGACCGCGCCGCATCTGCAACTATTAGGCCATGTCGCAGCAGCCCTCCAGCAGTACTTTTTTCGATAACGACCAATCCGTGCCGGAATTCCCCGTGCAGTTGCGGGGTTACGACAGGCACCAGGTGGATGAGTTCATCCAGAAGAATCTCGGCAAGCTGAAGCAGACCGAGAATCAGCGTACCGAGGCCGAGCAGCGCATGACCGACGCGCAGCGTCGTCTACGCCAGGCCGAGCAGCGCATTCAGGGTCTCGAGCAGCGTCTTCAGGAGCAGACGAAGCAGCTCGAGGAGAACTCCCGCCCCACGCTCTCGGGTCTGGGCACCCGCGTCGAGCAGATACTCCGCCTCGCCGAGGAGCAGGCGAACGAGCACCGCGCCGAGGCCAAGCGCGAGACCGAGGGCATCCTGTCCGCGGCCCGCCTGGAGTCGCGCGAGATCACCGACGCGGCCCGCACCGAGGCGCAGAACCACAAGCAGTCCGCCGAGCGCGAGGCGACGACGCTGCGCACCAACGTCGAGCGCGAGGTCGCCGAGCTGCGGACCAACGCCCGCCGCGAATGCGAGACGCTCCGCAGCGACGCCGAGCGCGAGACCAAGCAGCTGCGCACCGCCACCGGCCACGAGGTCGCCGAGCTCAAGGCCTCCGTCGAGCGCGAGGTCGCCACGATGCGCGCCACCGCCGACCGCGAGATCACCCAGCTGCGCGCCAAGGCCGCCCGCGAGGCCGAGGAGAAGCGCGCCGAGGCCGCGAAGCTGTTCGCCGAGGCCAAGGAGAAGCGCGACAAGGACCTCCAGGCCCTCGACCTCGAACTGGCCGAGCGCAAGGAGAAGGCCGAGCGCGAGGAGTCCGAGCGTCACGCCCGGGCCGTCTCCGAGACGCAGAAGCTCGTCTCCGACGCCGAGAACCGCGCCCGCGACGCCGAGGAGCGCGCCAAGTCCGCCGAGACCCGCGCCGAGGAGAAGCGCAGCGAGGCCGACTCCTACGCCGAGGAGACCACGACCAAGGCCAAGCGGGACGCCCAGAAGGCCGTCGCCGACGCCAAGGCCGAGGCCGAGCGCCTGCTGTCCGACGCGAAGTCCGACGCCGAGCGGGTCACCAAGGAGGCCGAGGACAAGGTCGCCGACCTCACCTCCAAGCGCGACGAGGTTCAGGCCACATTGCGCAACATGACCCAGACCCTGTCGGGCATGATGGGTAATTTCCCGGGGGCCGACCTCGGGGATACGTCGGACGACAAGTAAACCTGGCGAATCCGCGTTACCGTCGTAAACCAACGGCAGATAGAACTTATCTGGGTGTACGTCGACGGTGGAGGAACCACAGCTTCGGCCGCGTCCTGCCGTTTCCGGTCCCTTAACCGGGGCGGCGGGGCGCGGCTTACGTGAGGATGAGCGTATGGCGCGTGACAACAAACTCAGCGATGACTCGGAACTGCTGACCGGTTTCGACGAGGGCCAGCCCATCGACCGCGGGTTCGAGACCGCGCTGCGCGGATACGACAAGCGGCAGGTGGACCGGTACATCGCGACGATGCAGTTGCAGATGGACACGCTCGCCGGCGAGCGCGCCGAGGCATTGGCGCAGATCGACCGGCTCGTGGTCCAGGTGCAGCAGCTTCAGGCGCAGATCCAGGAGCTGCGCAGGCGCAGCGCGGCCGGCGACAAGGCCTCGTACCGCCACCTGGGCATCCGGATCGAGCACATGCTGACGCTGGCCGAAGAGCAGGCCGCGGAGATCAAGGCCTCGGCCCACGCCCAGACCGAGGAGCTGCACCGGCACGCCCAGAACAAGCTGCGTGAGGCCGACGCGAGGATCGAGGAGGCCCGCAAGGACTTCGAGACCACGCTCAAGGCGCGGCGGGCCGCGGCCGAGAAGGCCGAGGCCGACCGGCGGGCGATCATCGACGCCGAGATCAACAAGCGCGCCCGCGAGGCGCAGGCGATGGTCGACCAGGCGAAGGAGCAGGCCGCGGCGCTGGTCGCCGAGGCCGAGCAGGACGCCGAGAACAAGCGCGCGGCGGCCGACGAGCAGACCAGGCAGCTGGTCGCGCACGTGGAGCGGCTGCGGGCCGAGGCCCAGCAGATCAAGGACGACGCGGGCGTGGCCGCCGAGCAGGCCCTCGCCGAGGCGAAGGAGCAGGCCGGGCGGATCGTCGCCGAGGCCGAGGGCGAGGCCGAGCGCAAGCGGGCCGAGCACGAGGCCGAGATGCACACGCTGCGCACCGAGACCGTGGAGAACCTCGACCGGTTCAAGCAGGAGACGGAGACGTTCGCGCAGACCGTCCGCACCGAGGCCGAGAACGAGGCCACGCGGCTGCGGGCCGAGGCCGCCGACCAGGCGACGCTGACGCGCACCGAGGCGGCCGACGAGGCCAAGCGGCTGCGTCAGGAGGCGCAGCAACGCGTCGAGGAGGCCGCCGCCGAGGCCGAGGCGCTCACCAAGGAGGCGTCCGAGCGGGCCGAGCGGCTGAACGCCGAGGCCGCGGCGCGGGCGAAGCAGCTCACCGAGGAGGCCGAGGCCGCCGCGGCGCGCCTGACCGAGGAGACCGAGGCCGAGACGCGGCGCCTGCACGAGGAGGCCGCGGCGTCGAGCAAGGCCGAGCGCGAGCGGGCCGCCGAGGAGGCGCGCCGGCTCACCGAGGAGACCGAGGCCGAGATCGCCGCGATGCGCGAGCGGGCCGGCGGCGAGGCCGAGCGGGTCACCGCCGAGGCGGCGGCGCAGGCCGAGCGGCTGACCGAGGAGGCCGACGCGGAGGCGAAGCGGCTGCGCGAGGAGGCCGAGGGCGACCGGCGCCGGGCGCAGGCCGAGGCCGAGCAGGCCCGGGCCGAGCTGGAGCGGATCGAGGCCGAGCGGGAGCGGCTGCTCGCCGAGGCCAAGGCCGAGGCGGCCCGGCTGCTCGAGGAGTCCGAGTCGCAGGCCCAGGAGGTCAAGGCCAAGCACGAGGAGATCATCGCGCAGGCCGAGAAGCGCTCCGAGACGGCGAAGCGGCGGGCCGAGGAGCTGTCCAAGACCGCGAAGCAGACCGCGCGGCGCGACGCCGAGGCGATCTTGTCGACCGCTCGCGCCCAGGCCAAGAAGCTCCTGGAGGAGGCCCGCGGCGGCAAGGGCGGCGCCGCGCCCGGCGAGAACGGGCAGAGCGCCGCCGAGGGCAACGGGCAGGGCGGGGCGAAGGGCGATGCGTCCGACGACCGCTCGCGGCCGCAGAACCGCTCCAAGGGCGCGCGCGGCAAGAGCGCGGGCCAGGACGGGCAGTCGAGCGACCAGGAGAGCGAGCCCGCCCAGGTGTCCTAGGACCCTGGAGGGCCGCAGGCCCCACCGGAGGACGTGAAGGCGGAAGCCCCGCGGCGATCACGCCGCGGGGCTTCGCCGTCCCTGAGCCCGCGCCTAGTCGGCGGCGGCGGGCTCGGGGTCCTTGTCCTTGGGTTTGTCGCCCGCCGGCCCGGAGTCGTCCGGTCCGGGGGTCTTGCGCTTGGCCTCGCCCGAGCCGCCGGGCGTGGTGCCGACGATCGGGCCGCCCGAGGCGCGCTTCTTGTTCCACACGTCGAAGAACACCGCGGCGAGCACGACCAGGCCGAGGACGACCTGGACGGTGTCGGTCGCGACGCCCAGCACGCGCATGCCCTGGTTCATCACGCCCATGACCAGGCCGCCGATGACGGCGCCGATGATGGTGCCGACGCCGCCGGTCATGGAGGCGCCGCCGATGAACGAGGAGGCGATGGCGTGGAGTTCGAACATGTTGCCCGCGTCCGGGGTGGCGGCCTGGAGGCGGGCGGTGACGATGACGCCGGCGAGGCCGGCCAGGGCGCCCATGTTGACGAACACCCAGAAGGACGTCTGCTTGGTCTTGACGCCCGAGAGCATCGCGGCCTTCTCGTTGCCGCCGCCGGCGTAGATGTGGCGGCCGAAGACGGTGCGGTTGGCGATGAACGTGTAGATCAGCACCAGCGCCAGCAGGATCCAGCCGATGAGCGGCAGGCCCTTGTAGGAGTAGAACGTGAACGCGGCGACGACGATGACGGCGGCGAGCACGATCACCTTCGCCAGCCACGCGATCTGGGAGGACCCGGCGATGCCGGCCTTGACCTGGCGGGAGCGGGAGCGCACGGCCAGGGCGACGTAGACGGCCGCGCCGACGATGCCGATGATGAGCGTGGGCATCTGGAGGTCGACGCCGGCGATGGTGTAGCCGGAGGCCAGGTCGTTGTACGGGCCGGAGGTGCCGACGGTCTCGGCGCCGAGGACCTTGAGCGTCAGTCCGCGGAACAGCAGCATGCCGGCCAGGGTCACGATGAACGCCGGGATGCGCACGAAGGCGATCCAGAAGCCCTGCCAGACGCCGATGAGGGCGCCGGTGCCGACGGCCACGAGGACCGCGAGGTACCAGGGCAGGCCCCAGTCGGAGAGCGCTATGGCCGATACGGCGCCGCAGAAGGCGAGCACCGAGCCGACCGACAGGTCGATGTGCCCGTTGATGATCACCAGCATCATCCCGATCGCGAGGATCAGGATGTACGAGTTCTGCAGGATGACGTTGGTCAGGTTCCGCGGGGTGATGAAGTTCTGGTTCTGCATCACCACGTCGAGGACCTGGAACAGCACCATGATCGACACCAGGGCGATGATCATGCCGTAGGCCCGCAGGTTGATGTTGCGCACGGCCGTCAGCAGGCTCGGACGGTCCGCGGTGGTCTTGATGGTCATTGTCGTAGCTCTTCTCCCCCGCTGGCGGTCTCAAGGGTCATGAGACGCATCAGCTCTTCCTGTGTGGCGTTCTCGCGGTCGACCTGGCCGGTGATGTGCCCGGCGCTCATCGCGTAGATGCGGTCGCACATGCCGAGCAGCTCGGGCAGTTCGGACGAGATCATCAGGACGCCTTTGCCCTGGTCGACCAGTTCGTGGATCAGCTCGTAGATCTCGTACTTGGCGCCGACGTCGATACCCCGGGTCGGCTCGTCGAGGATGAGCAGTTCGGGCCCGGTGAAGACCCACTTGCCGAGGACGATCTTCTGCTGGTTGCCGCCGGAGAGGTTTCCGGCGAGCTGGTACACCGAGGGGGCCTTGACGCCGAATTCGCCGCGCAGGCGCTCGGCGACGGAGGTGACCTCGTGCAGGTCGATGACGCCCTGCTTGGAGACCTTGTCCAGTCCGGGCAAGGTGAAGTTCTCACGCAGGTCGTAATCGAGGTGCAGCCCGTACTGCTTGCGGTCCTCGGTGGCGTAGGCGATGCCGGCCTTGATCGCGTCGGCGACGCTGTTGAGCTTGAGCCTGCGGCCGTCGAGGGTGACGTCGCCGGTGATGCTCCCGCCCCAGGAGCGGCCGAAGACGCTCATGGCGAACTCGGTGCGCCCGGCGCCCATGAGCCCCGCGAGGCCGACGATCTCCCCGCGGGCGACGTTGATCGCGGCGTTGTTGACGACGACGCGGTCGCGGTGCTCGGGGTGGTACACGGTCCAGTCGCTGACCTCGAAGAAGGTCTCGCCGATCTGGGGCGTGTGCGGCGGGTAGAGGTGCTCCAGGTCCCGGCCGACCATCGATTTGATGAGGCGGTCCTCGGTGACCGCGTCGCCCTCGGTGTCGAGCGTCTCGATGGTCTGGCCGTCGCGCAGCACGGTGATCTCGTCGGCGACGGCGAGGACCTCGCCGAGCTTGTGCGAGATGATGATGCAGGTGACGCCGTTCTCCCGCAGCTGCTTGAGCAGTTCGAGCAGGTTCTCGGAGTCGGAGTCGTTCAGCGCCGCGGTCGGCTCGTCCAGGATCAGGAGTTTGACCTGCTTGGAGAGGGCCTTGGCGATCTCGACGAGCTGCTGCTTGCCGACGCCGATCTTCTCGACGAGGGTCTGCGGGTGCTCGTGCAGCCCCACCTGGTCCATGAGGCCGGCGGCTTTGGTGTTGGTGGTGTCCCAGGAGATGACGCCGCGCCTGGTCTGCTCGTTGCCGAGGTAGATGTTCTCGGCGATCGACAGCTCGGGGACGAGCGCGAGCTCCTGGTGGATGATGACGACGCCCGATTCCTCGGAGTCGCGGATGTTGCGGAAGCGGGCGGGCTCGCCTTCGAGTTCGATCTCGCCTTCGAAGTCGCCGTGGGTGTAGACGCCCGACAGGATCTTCATGAGCGTCGACTTGCCGGCGCCGTTCTCGCCCACGAGGGCGTGGATGGAGGCCCGCTTGACCCGCATGTCGACGCCGTCGAGCGCGAGTACGCCCGGGAATCGCTTGGTGATCCCCCTCATGCGGAGGATGTCTTCAGACATGACTGGTCCTAGGTGGATTCACGATGCTGCTCTGAGAGAGGTTCGGGGGCGCCCCGCGCGGGCGGGGCGCCCCTTCGAAGGGTGGTGCGCTTGCGGGTTCCGGTGCTACTCCTGCTCGAGCTCGTCGAGGTAACCGGAGTCGATCACGACCTCCTGGTAGTTCTCGATGTCGACGCTCACGGGCTCCAGCAGCATCGCGGGGACGACCTTGACGCCGTTGTCGTAGGTCTCCTCGTCGTTGACCTCGGGCTCGTCGCCGTTGGCCACGGCGAGGGCGATGTCGACGGTGGTCTCGGCCAGCAGGCGGGTGTCCTTGAAGACCGTCGCGGACTGGCGGCCGTCGACGATGTACTGGATGGACTCGCCCTCGGCGTCCTGACCGGTGATGACCGGCAGCTCATCGGGCTGGTAGCCGGCGCCCTCGAGCGAGGCGATGATGCCGCGGCTGATGCCGTCGTAGGGGGCCAGGACCGCGTGGACCTGCTCGCTGCCGTAGTGGGTGGAGAGGATGTCGTCCATACGGGCCTGCGCGAGCGCGCCGTCCCAGCGCTCGGTCGCGACCTGCTCCATCTCGGTCTGGCCGGAGAGGACGACCAGCTTGCCTTCGTCGATGTAGGGCTGGAGCTGTTCCATCGCGCCACCGAAGAAGTACTTGGTGTTGTTGTCGTCCAGCGAGCCGGCGAACAGCTCGATGTTGAACGGCCCGGCGGCGTTCTCCAGGTCGAGGGCGGTGACGAGGTAGCCGCCCTGGAGGACGCCCACCTGGTGGTTGTCGAAGGTCGCGTAGTAGTCGACGTCCTCGGTGCCCAGGATGAGGCGGTCGTAGGCGATGACGGTGATGTCCTGCTCCTTGGCCTGGGCCAGGACGCCATTGAGGGCCTCGTTGTTGATGGCGGCGATGACCAGGACGTCCTGGCCCTGGGTCACCATGGTCTCAATCTGGCTGACCTGCGTGTCGACCTCGTCGTTGGCGTACTGGAGGGTGACTTCGTAGCCTTCGTCCTCGAACGCGGCCTTGAGGTTGTCGCCGTCGAGGATCCAACGCTCCGAGGTCTTGGTGGGCATGGCGATGCCGACCTTCTTGGCACCGCCGTCGCCGCCTTCGTCCTCGGAGGCGCAAGCCGACGCGGTCAGAGCGACCGCGGTGGCACCGATAGAACCGGTCAGCAGATGCCGTCGGTTGACGTTCATGTATTAGTACTCCTTCGTACCGGATGCCCGAATCGACTGTGTTACCGATAATCACAAGCATCCTGGGGTCAAGACGTCATCGATGCTTCAACGTTTTTCCACAGTCGTCAACACCAGATCAGTCTCGTGTCCGAATCGTTGCATTTCCGCGGCACTGAAACCACGACACTTGAACCCCCACGGACACATCGGGCATCATGGGTCGACGGCCTCATCTCCCCGGAGGTCTTCGTCCACTTGTTCGTGCCACAACCCCTCGGCCGGCTACCGCTCGACCGTTCAGATGGGATAGCCTCACATTTGGTGGCAAATCACGCCAGCCAGTCAGACGAGCCCTCGAAGGAGGTGACCATGACGAGCATGACGACCGTCGGCGCCGCCACCGTCGACCGTTTACTGCATCGCGACCCGGTATGCAGCGTCTTCAGCGGGACCGTCGCCACTGACCCCACCGACCTCCTGTGCGTCACCGTCGCGCACGAGCGCGTCGACGGCTCCCGCCGCGAAGTCTTCCTCGAATGGGCCTCGAAGCTCACCGGCCTCGCCGCCCACCCCCACCTGTCCCCTTGCAGCGGCGTCGGACTGACCGAGAACGGACGCCCCTACCTGGCCGTCGGCGCCACCCGTCGCACCCTGACCGACCTGCTCGCCGAACAGGGGCCCATGCCCGCGGGGCAGGTGCGCGCCCTCGGCGTGGCCCTGAGCGACGCCGTCGCCGTCTACCACCGCGCCGGCCTCATCCACGGCGCCATCCAGCCCGGCCACCTCCTCGTCGGCCCCGGCCGCCTCCTCCAGCTCACCGCCTACGACGTCACCGCCCCCGTCCTGGCCGCCCCGCTGCCCCCGAGCCCCTACACCGCCCCCGAGCACCTCGACGCCGCCGTCGCCGGCGAAGTCGCCGCCAGCCCCGCAGGCGACGTGTACGCCCTGGCCACCGTCCTGTACGCGGCGCTCGGCGGGCGCCTGCCGTGGGTGCGCTCGGGCCGCGAGGACGTCGCCGACCCGCTCCTGCGCGCCGCGCCCGTCCCCCACATCCCCGGCGTCGACACCGAGCTGACCGACGTCATCGGCGCCGCGCTGCGCCCCGACCCGCGCCGCAGGCCCCCCGCCGACGTCTTCCGCGAGCAGCTCGCCCGGGTCGATCTCAACGGGACGCGCGCGCCCGGGTACAAGGCCGCCGCCGTCGCCGTGGGCCTGCTGCCCCGCCGGGGGCTGCGGCCCGTCACCGTCTCGGTCTCCACCGAGATCGCCACCTACCGGCCGGAGCGCGCCCGCGGCGGCCTCAGGCCACGGCTGCGCAAGATCGCCACCGCCAGCGCCGGCGTCGCCCTCACCGGCGCCCTGCTCGGCGGGGCCGCGCTGGCCACGTACGCCGCGACGAACCCCGCGGCCGCCTCGGTGTGCTCGGACCAGGCGACGCTGGGCGGGCGGATCAGCGAGCACCTCGACGACGCCACCGTGATCGACAGCTGGTGCGCGGGCGACGATTTCGTGGCCGCCACCGTGGACTACCCGGGCGGCGCCGGAGGCGGTGAGACGGGGCCGCAGGAGCGCCTGGTGTGGCGCATCGAGGGCGAGGAGCTCATCGCCGTCGCCGACTGCGACGAGCCGTCGCTGCCCGACAGCATCCGCGACTTCCTCGGCTGCGGCTGAGCGGGGCCGCGCCGCCCGACGGCCGCCGTGCGGACCGCCGGGAGCGCGCGGTGACCGCCCCTACTCCTCCCCCGGCTTCGGCAGCCCCTGCTCATGTCCCGGCTTCGGCAGGAAGCCACCGAAGGCCGCGACGGTCTTGTTCGCGTAGGCGGAGGTGTCGCCGCGCTGCATGGGGCCGTCCCACTCCTGCGGGAGCGGGGCGCGGCCGGGGAGGATCTTGTCGACGA
Organism: Glycomyces sp.; assembly: GCA_035765105.1. GTDB lineage: Bacteria > Actinomycetota > Actinomycetes > Mycobacteriales > Micromonosporaceae > Glycomyces. The sequence continues at coordinate 5,125 of DASTYG010000015.1, read as the reverse complement.
TCCGGTCGAGCGCCTCTTCGGCCTTGCCGACCCACAGGTGGCCGCCGCCGGGGATCTCGACCACCTCGGCCTGGGGGATCGCGGCGAAGCGCCGCTGCGCCTCGGGGTACTGGAGGTAGTCGTCGTTCTCGGGGATGAGCGCCAGGAGCGGGCGGCCGTCCTCGGCCCACCGGGCTAGATCATCCTCTGTGGAGTAGCGCAGGGGCGGGGACATGAGCACCGCGCCCTCCACGCCCGGCTCCAGGCCGTATTTCAGCGTCAGGTCGGTCCCGAAGGACCAGCCGAGCATCCACGGGCGCGGCAGCTCGGCGAACTCGGTGTACTCGACGGCGGCGGCGACGTCGAAACGCTCGCCCACGGCGTCGTCGAACTCGCCCTCGCTCCTGCCCTGCTGGGATTCGGTGCCGCGCGTGTTGAAGCGGACGACGGCCATGTTCGCCAGGGCCGGCAGCCGCCAGGCGGCCTTGCGGAAGACGTGGGAGTCCATCATGCCGCCGTGGGTGGGCAGCGGGTGGACGCAGATGATCGTCGCCTCTGGTTCGGCGCTCTCGGGCAGGGCGACCTCGCCGACGAGGCTGAGCCCGTCGGCGGTCTCGAGGGTGATCGCTTCCCTGCGGGCGGGCAGCATGCTCGCCGATCTGATGACAGCCATGGCGGCATTATCGCCTTGCGGGCGCGCCGATATCCACCTGCTGTGTCGCAGCTTGCAGTTCACGCGGGTCCGGGGGCGGGGCCGCCACGCTCACCCGGTGCGTCGGCGCTTCGGGGCCGCCGCGCTCACCGGCTGCGCTTCTTGTTCGGATTCGCTGCGCTCATCCGCTGTGCCTTTTGTTCGGATTCGCTGCGCTCATCCGAAGTGCCCCGGGCGGCGGCGGTCCCGGGCGTTCCAGCAGCCGGTGTGCCAGTGGCGGCGGTCGTCGCCGTCGCCGCCGTCGGCCCAGGCCACGACGTGCGGAGTGCCCGGCCGGATCTCGAGGTCGCAGCCGGGGCAGCGGTAGGTCTTCTCGGCCGCCGCACCGGTGATGCGGCGGAACTGGAAGCGGCCGTTCGGTCCTTCGACGGTGTTGGCGTCCGCGCCGCCGCCTCGCCCGCGCTCGGGTTCGCGCAGGCGGCGGTTCTTTCGGGGCATCGGTCCGACGCCCCTCTACGCGCGGTCGGTCTCGGCGCCGCCCTCGGTCGAGCGCTCGGCGGCGGTCGCCTCCACGGCGGCCTCACGGGCGAGGCGCTCGTTGAGGCGCCGCACGTGCTTGTTCATCCCCCTGATCAGGAAGATCGTCACGACGACGAGGAAGACGGTGATGAACAGACCGAGCGGGCCCGCCAGGGCCTGGTCTCGGTCCGGTCCGAATTGCTGTGCCAGGAACTCCACGACTACAACGGTAGCCTCCGCGCTCAGGCCGTCTCCAGCGCCGGGAGGCGCCAGTCGACGGGCTCACCGCCCTGCTCGGTCAAGAGCGCGTTCGCGCGGCTGAAGGGCTTGGAGCCGAAGAAGCCGCGGCGGGCGCTCAGCGGCGAGGGGTGGGCCGACTCGATGGAGGGGATCGGGCTGAGCAGCGGCTTGAGCTTGCGGGCGTCGGCGCCCCACAGGATGGCCACGGCCGGGCCGCCGCGCTCGGCGAGCGCCTTGATGGCCTGCTCGGTGACCGCCTCCCAGCCCTTGCCGCGGTGCGAGGCGGGCTGGCCGGGCTGGACGCTCAAGGAGCGGTTGAGCAGCAGGACGCCCTGGTCGGCCCAGGGGGTGAGGTCGCCGTTGGCGGGCAGGGGGTGGCCGAGGTCGTCGCGGTACTCGTTGAAGATGTTGACCAGGCTCCGGGGCAGGGGGCGCACCTCGGGGGCGACGGCGAAGGACAGGCCGATGGCGTGGCCGGGGGTGGGGTAGGGGTCCTGACCGACGATGATGACCTTCACCTCGTCGAAGGGCTGCTTGAAGGCGCGCAGGATGTGTTCGGCCGCGGGCAGGTAGCGCCGTCCGTCGGCCACCTCCTGGCGCAGGAACTCCCCCATCTTCGCGACGTCGTCGGCGACGGGGGCGAGGGCCTTGGCCCAGCCGGGCTCCACGAGTTCTTCGAGTTTTTTCTGCATGGCTCAGATGCTAGAGCCGGCCTCCGTCAAGAAATACCCCGCGTCTCGCAGCACCGCAACGATTCCGGTCGCGTGTTCGGCTCCGCGCGTCTCGATCGAGAGGTCCACTGAGACCTCGCCGACGTGCAGCCGGGGGTCGGAGCGCTGGTGGTAGACGTCGACGATGTTGCCGCCGTGGGCGCCGACGAGTTCGAGGACGGAGGCGAGGGCGCCGGGCCGGTCGGCGCAGCGCAGGTTGCAGCGCAGGTAGCGGCCGGAGGCGGCGAGGCCGTGTTCGATGAGGCGCATGAGCAGCAGCGGGTCGATGTTGCCGCCCGAGAGGACGGCGACGGTCGGGCCTTCGTAGGCGACGGCGGCGCTGAGCAGGGCGGCGTAGGCGGTGGCGCCTGCCGGTTCGACGACGAGCTTGTTGCGTTCGAGGAGAGAGAGCAGGGCGAGGCTGATGTCCTCTTCGGTGACGGTGACGATCTCGTCGACGAGGTCGAGGACGTGCGCGAAGGGCACCTCGCCGGGTTTGCCGACGGCGATCCCGTCGGCGATGGTCTGCATCTTGTCGAGGCGGACGGGTTTCCCGGCCGCGAGGGAGTCGGGGTAGGCGGCGGCGCCTTCGGCCTGGACGCCGACGATGCGGAGGTCCGGGCGCAGCTCCTTCGCGGCGGCGGCGATGCCCGCGATGAGGCCGCCGCCGCCGACGGCGGTGACGATGGTGCCGGTCTCGGGCAGCTGGTCGAGGATCTCCAGGGCGATGGTGCCCTGGCCGGCGACGATGTCCCGGTGGTCGAAGGGGTGGATGAGGGTCGCGCCGGTCTCCTCGGCGAAGCGGTGGGCCGATACGAGGGCGTCGTCGACGGTGGCGCCGCCGAGGACGACCTCGGCGCCGTAGCCCTTGGTGGCGGCCACTTTGGGGAGGGGGGCGGCGGCGGGCATGAAGACGGTCGCGTGGGCGCCGAGGGTGGCGGCGGCGAGGGCGACGCCCTGGGCGTGGTTGCCCGCGGAGGCGGCGACGACGCCGCGTTCGCGCTGCTCGCGCGTGAGGCGGGAGACGCGCATGTAGGCGCCGCGGATCTTGAACGAGCCGGCCCTTTGGAGGTTCTCGCATTTGAGGAAGACGCCGGGGAGGGCGGGGTCGCGGGAGGGTTCGAGGGGCGTGCGGCGCACGACCGCTTCGAGTTCGGCGGCCGCCGCGCGGATGTCGGCGAGGGTAACGAGCTCGTTCACGTCTCCGATCGTAGTCAGGGGCGCGGTGCGGGGCCTCGGGGCGCGCGGGGCCGTCCCGGGCGCGGGCGGCCGGGCGTCGCGGCGCCCGCGGGCGTACTCGCGCAGGGGCGTCCGGACATTGGAGGCCAGAATCCGAAATGTTTTCGGGACTTGGGGAAGGCGTTCCGCGCTCCGGCGAGACCGGCGGGGAATGCGATGGACGCCGATATGTTATTCACGGAATGAAATATCCTATAGGATTCAATCGCGGTAATCGCTCCCACTTGGAAACCGGTTACACTACTTGGACCAACGGCCGATCACCCGACAGTGATATCCCCCGATGCCATCCGCGTCGCCCCCGCGGGAGACACCTTCCGTAACCCGGAGTTCACCAGGAGCGAGAAGGGTGGCCCCCGACACCGACTGTGACCGCAAGGCTTAAGCTACGCCTAGTCCATCACGTCGTTGAGCCCGATCAACTCGGCGGAATATGTACCTACCGGTCCCCTTTATGAACCCCTGGAGCAAACGGTGACTGCTGTCACGCTGAAGAACGTCTCGAAGGTGTTCCCCGGCGAAACCCTGGCCGTGGACTCGTTGAACATGGAAGTCAACCACGGCGAGTTCCTGGTACTCCTGGGCCCTTCCGGCTGCGGTAAATCCACCGTGCTCAGAATGGTCGCCGGACTCGAGTCCCCCACCGAAGGCGAGATCCTCCTCGACGGAGAATACTCGAACGATCTGCCGCCGCGCGAACGCAATGCCGCGATGATCTTCCAGACTTTCGCCCTTTATCCGCACATGTCAGTCGGGGACAACATCGGCTTCCCCTTGAAACTGGGCAAGAAGAACGGCGGCCAGAGCGTCCCCGAAGCCGTCGGCGACATGGCCGGGGCACTGGGCATCAGCGAGCTGCTCGAACGCAAACCGGGGCAGCTCTCCGGCGGCCAGCAGCAGCGTGTCGCAATGGGACGCGCATTGGTCCGCAGGCCCAAGCTGTTCCTCATGGACGAACCGCTCTCGAACCTCGACATTGGACTCAGGGCCGAACTGCGCACCGAGATCTCCTCACTGGTGCGCCGCAACGACGCCACCACGCTGTACGTCACGCACGACCAGACCGAGGCGCTGACGATGGCCGACCGCGTCGCCGTCCTCCGCAAGGGCATCCTCCAGGACATCGGCACCCCCGACGAGATCTACGAGCGGCCCGCGACCATGTACGTCGCGGCCTTCCTCGGCACGCCCCGCATGAACCTGGTCGAAGCCCGCGTCAACGTCTACCTCGACCGCTACGTCGCCCTCGACTTCGGCGACCAGGAGCTCCGGCTGCCCTGGCACGACCTGCGCGGCCGGGCCGTCGCCCGCTACCACGGCGAGAACATCGTGGTCGGCATGCGCGCCGAAGCGCTCGCGCCGGTCGCCGAGGGCCAGCCCGGTCAGGCCCTCCAGGGCCGCGTCCGCTTCTACGAGCACCACGGCCACGAGACCCTCGTCTTCCTCGACGTGGGCGCCACCGCGATCGTGCCCGACGGGATCGGCGACAAGCCCGACCTCGCCCGCAACGGCTCCAAGCCCCGCAGGCGCCTGACCGGCCTGTTCTCCGGTTTCGGCTCCGGGCCCGCCGAACGGCGCAGCAGCGAGGACACCGGGCCCATCCGCAAGCCCGCCGACCTGGTGTTCCGCCTCCCCCCGCACATCCCGATCTCGGCCGGCCAGCCGATCACCGTGGCCGTGCACATGGACGCCCTGCACTACTTCGACAAGTTCGGCAAGCGCATCGACGTCGGCTGGACGCAGCGCGCCTAGCGCGGAACCACAGAAGCGCTTGAGGGGCCCGCGG
>DASTYG010000014.1:0-185050 GCA_035765105.1 Glycomyces sp. | reverse complement strand
CCCGGAGCGATGAGCTCCGGGGCCGCCCCGCGTCGGTTCGTTCGCGTCAGTCGAATTCGACGCCGTGGTCTTCGAGCCACGGCAGTGGGTCGACCTGCTCGCCGTTGATGCGGACCTCGAAGTGCAGGTGCGGACCGGTCGAGTTGCCGGTATTGCCGGTCAGGGACAGGTGGTCGCCCTGCTCGACCTGGTCGCCGACGTCCACCAGGACCTCGCTGGCGTGCCCGTAGGCGGTCTCGACGCCGTCGCCGTGGTCGACCACGACCAGGCCGCCGTAGCCGTCCATCCAGCCCGCGTAGGTGACCTTGCCGTCGCCGATGGCCCAGATGGGGTCGTCGTACCAGTTCGCGAAGTCCATGCCCGCGTGGAGCCGGCCCCACCGCTCGCCGTAGTAGGAGGTGATGCGGTCGTCCGAAGGCGAGATCCAGTCCGGCTTCGCCGCTTCCGCGGCCTCCGCCTCGGCCTGCGCCTGCGCTTCGGCCTCGGCCGCGGCGGCCGCTTCGGCGGCCACGCGCTCGGCCTCGGCCTGCGCCTCGGCCTGGGCGGCGTCGAGCGCCTCCCGCTGGGCCTCGGCGGCCTCGCCCGCCTCGAGCGCCGACCGCGCCGTGTCGCGCTGGACGGCGACCTCGTCGGTCAGCGTGTCGACCGGCCAGGAGGCCTGGATCGCGCCGAGCGACTCGCCGGAGAAGACCTGCCCGGGGCCGGCCTCGGCGCTCTGGCCGTTCGCGGTCGCCAGGACCGCTCCGGCGGCCACCGCGGCGATCATGCCCGCGGTCGCGACCCGGTGGGTGTGACCTTCGTGACGGAGGCGGCGCGCCAGGCGCCCGGCCCCGAGCCGCACCGCCTGAAGGCGGCCGGTCGTCGGTGCGCTCTCGGGATGCTCATCAGAGTGACTGTGTATGCCCATAGCGTCGGGAAACGTACCTGGTCCGATCCGGACATACGGCCCATGACCAGGTGATACAACGCCCCAACTGGTCCCCTTTCGCGGGTTTTGCAGATGCGCGGTCGGCGGGGGCTCCTACGAACGGCCGATGCTTCTCACGCACCGTGATCGGGCGTTCCCGCTCGGTGCGGCCGGTGATATCGGGATGACCGTGACGTACGCCGCCGCCTAGACTTGACGGGTCTGCCGTTCCGGCGACCGATCCAGTCTGAAGGAGTGCCATGATCACCGCCACCGGTCTCGAGCTGCGCGCCGGTTCGCGCATCCTCCTGTCCGGGGCCGATCTGCGCGTGCAGCCCGGCGACCGGATCGGCCTCGTCGGCCGCAACGGCGCGGGCAAGACCACGACCATGAACGTCCTCGCGGGCCTCGCCCAGCCCTATGACGGCCGCATCGAGAGCAACGGCCCGTTCGGCTACCTGCCGCAGGACCCGCGCTTCGCCGACCTCTCGCAGACGGCCGCCAACCGGGTCCTGTCGGCCCGCGGCCTCGACCGGCTGCTCGCCGACCTCCAGAAGACCGAGGTCGAGCTCGCCGAGGCCGTCGACGACGGGCAGCGCGACAAGCTCGTGCGCCGCTACTCCCGCCTGGAGGAGCAGTTCGCGGCCCGCGGCGGCTACGCGGCGGAGGCCGAGGCCGCGCGGATCTGCTCGAACCTGGGCCTGGAGGACCGCATCCTCGCCCAGTCGCTGGCGACCCTCTCGGGCGGCCAGCGGCGCCGCGTCGAGCTCGCGCGCATCCTCTTCGCCGACGACGGCGACGGCATCCTCCTGCTCGACGAGCCCACCAACCACCTCGACGCCGACTCGGTGAGCTGGCTGCGCGGCTTCCTCGCCGGCCACAAGGGCGGCCTGGTGCTCATCACGCACGACGTCGAACTCCTCGACGAGGTCGTCAACAAGGTGTGGTTCCTCGACCCGACCCGCTCGGTCATCGACGCCTACAACCTCGGCTGGACGGCCTACCAGCGCCAGCGCGCCGAGGACGCCGAGCGGCGCCGCCGCGAGCGGGCCAACGCCGAGAAGAAGGCCGCCACGCTCACCAAGCAGGCCGCCAAGCTCGGCGCGAAGGCCACCAAGGCCAAGGCCGCCAAGAACATGCTGCGCCGCGCCGAGGCCATGATCGACGACCTCGAAGAGGACCTGCTGGCCGAGAAGGTCGCCGACGTGCGCCTGCCGCAGCCCGCCTCGTGCGGGAAGGTGCCGCTGACCGCCTCCGGCCTGTCCAAGCACTACGGCTCCCTGGAGATCTTCTCCGGGGTGGACCTGGCCATCGACCGCGGCTCGCGCGTGGTCATCCTCGGCCTCAACGGCGCGGGCAAGACCACGCTCCTGCGCATCCTGGCCGGCTCGCTCGAACCCGACACCGGAGCCGTCGAGCCCGGGCACGGCCTGCGCATCGGCTACTTCGCGCAGGAGCACGACACCCTCGACCACACCGGCACCGTCCTGGAGCAGATGCAGTCGGCGGCCTCCGCGAGCGGCGCGGACCTGCCCGACGCCGAGCTGCGCAAGGTCCTGGGCGCGTTTCTGTTCCCCGGCGACGACGTCTACAAGCCCGTGGGCGTCCTCTCCGGCGGCGAGAAGACCCGCCTGGCGCTGGCCAGCCTGGTCTGCTCGGGCGCGAACGTGCTGCTGCTCGACGAGCCGACGAACAACCTCGACCCGGCGAGCCGCCAGCAGGTGCTCGACGCCGTCGACGGCTTCGCCGGGGCGATCGTCATGGTCACCCACGACCCGGGCGCGGTGGAGGCCCTCCGGCCCGAGCGGGCGATCCTGCTGCCCGACGGCGACGAGGACCTCTGGTCCGACGACCTCATGGAACTGGTGGAGCTGGCCTGAGGCCGCTCAGCCGGAGTACATCATCACGATCGCGGCGCACGCCCCCGCGGCGGCCGACGCCAGCGGCGCCCTGACCGACCGGCCCCGCCCGGCGCCCGCGCCGCGCCAGGAGGCGGTGGCCGCCACGACCAGCCACGGGCACAGCGCCACCCAGCTGTACTCGGCCCGCTCGGGGTTCGCCCCGCTCAGCGGCGCGAGCAGCAGCGCCAGGAGCGGCCCGGCCATGAGCGGCCAGGCCGTGCCCGACCCGAGGCGGCGCAGGCTCTCCACGATCGCCGGGCCGCACGCGGTGCACACCAGCGCGGGCATGAGCAGCAGCCACCACAGCTGCCCCGGGTGCGCCGCGATCTCGCCGATCGCCGCGTTGTAGGTGTCGACCAGGCCCGCCGGCCACGAGGCGCCGAACGTCGCGGCGAACGCCAGCACGCCCAGCGCCGCGGCGGCCGAGCCGAGGATGTGCCAGGGGCGGCGGCGCACGAAGTACAGGCACAGCAGCGAGACGGCGAACCACGCCGCCCCGTAGGACAGCAGCGCCGCGACCCCCAGCAGGCCGCCGGTGGCCGCGGCGCCCCAGAGCGCCCGCAGGCCCCTGACGCGCCGCTCGGAGGCCACCGCGCCCGCGGCCAGCACGGCGGCGCAGGCCGCGGCGGCGACGCCGTCCATGCCGAGCGTCGTCCAGGCCGCCCAGGGGCCCAGGACGAGCACCGGCGCGAGCGCGCGGGCGGCGACCGGCCCGCACACCGACTTGACGGCCACGAGCGTCAGCGGCACCACCAGGCACGAGATCGCGGTGACGGTGATCGCCAGGCCCGCCTGCGAGCCGGTGTAGGCCGTGAGCCGTTCGATGGCGACGACCGAGCCGGGCGTGTCGGTGGGGGTGACCGTGGGCAGGACGTTGGTGTGCAGCGCGCCCGACCAGGTCAGCGAGGCCAGATAGGACAGCACCAGCAGGTTGTGCCACGACATCCGCGCCGCCGCGGGGCGGCTGGCGGTCCACAGCACGGCGGCGGCCGTCAGCGGCGCGACCACCATGCCGACGGTGACGTGGAGCGAGAGGTTCTGGGACGGCCACCACGGCAGCGTGGAGGGGCCCACGACATCGGAGAAGGACACCGCCACCGAGATCAGCGTCAGCGTCGCCACCAGCAGCGACAGCCAGATGGCGATGTCGCGCCACTGGTGGGGGCGGGCCCGCCCCTCGGCCAGGGCGTCCACCGAGCCGGTGAGCGGAGTCTGCGGTGCGGTCACGGTACGAAACTATCGGGTATCCGACAGAAGGGGCCGCCAGGCTGCGGAACTCCGGCAAACTTCACAAGACACGTTGATCACCGTCCGTACTCAAGGAAGGACAAATGGACCCCGACGCTCCCGCACCCCGCAGCAGCGGCGCTTCAGACGCCGCTCCAGGCCCCTCGAGGACCGACCCGAACCGGCAGGTGCGCGGCGACGAACGCCGCGAACTGACCGCGCATGTCACCGACGCCTACCTGAAAGGGCAGAGCATCCGGGACATCGCCTCAACCATAGGACGCTCCTACGGGTTCGTGCACCGCCTCCTCAACGAGGGTGGCGTCAAGCTCAGGACCCGCGGCGGCGCCCGCAAGTCCGGCGAGCGCTGAACCGCCCCGCCCGCCGCGGACGCCCCGCGCGTCACTCGCGGCAGCGGTGAAATAAACCCTCCCGCCCCCCGCGTTGATAATCGGCGTCGAGCGCCGCGACCGCGCTCGCCCCACCGAGCCCAAGCCCCGCGCACCGCCGACCCTTGGGCGCCTGACGCACGGGAGGCCAATTGTCATCAATGGGAGCCGGAGGCTGGGACGCCATGCGTTCCCTCCGGCGAGGCGACGACCTCAAAGGCGTCAAGCTCACCCCCGGCGTCAAACGGCGCATCCTCCGCTTCGCCAGGCCCTACGCCCGCGACATCGCCGTCTTCCTCATCCTGGTCACCGCCATCGCCGCCGTCGGCGTCGCCACCCCCGTCCTGGCCGGCGACATCGTCAACGAGCTCACCGGCCCCGACGGCACCCGGCGCGGCGTGCTCACCCTCGCCGGCGTCATCGCGGCCCTGGCCCTGGTCGAAGGCGTCGTCTCGCTCATCATGCGCTGGTACGGCGCGAAACTCGGCGAAGGCATCATCCTGGACCTGCGCCGCGCCGTGTTCGACCACGTCCAGTCCATGCCGGTCGCCTTCTTCACCCGCTCCCAGACCGGCGCGCTCGTCTCCCGGCTCAACAACGACGTCATGGGCGCGCAGCGGGCCTTCACCACCACCCTCTCGGGCCTGGTCTCCAACGGCATCGCCGTCGCGCTGACCCTGGGCGTCATGTTCTTCCAGTCCTGGCAGATCACCCTGCTCTCACTGGTGCTGGTGCCGGTCTTCATCATCCCCGCCAAATGGGTCGGCCGCAGGCTCGCGGTGCTCACCAAGGAGAGCTTCGACCTCAACGCCGCCATGAACACCCAGATGACCGAGCGGTTCAACGTGGGCGGCGCGATGCTCGTCAAGCTCTTCGGCCGCCCCGAGGCCGAGTCCGAGGAGTTCGCCCAGAAGGCCGACCGCGTGCGCGCCATCGGCGTCACCACCGCGATGTACGCGCGCACCTTCATCGTCGCGCTCACCCTCGTCGCCGGGCTCTCCCAGGCCCTCGCCTACGGCCTGGGCGGGACCCTCGTCTTCGGCGGCACCCTGACGGCCGGGACGGTCGTCACCCTCGCGCTGCTCCTCACCCGCCTCTACGGGCCGCTGACGGCCCTGTCGAACGTCCGCGTCGACGTGATGAGCGCCCTGGTGAGCTTCCAGCGGGTCTTCGAAGTCCTCGACCTCAAGCCGCTGATCCGGGACGCCGAGGACGCCAGGGAGCTGCCCGAGGGCGCGGCGTCGATCGCGTTCCGCGACGTGGAGTTCCGCTACCCGGGCGCCGAAGCGGTCTCGCTCGCCAGCCTGGAGGACCTGGCGCGGCCCGACCGCGGCGACAACGGGCGCACCGTCCTGCACGAGGTGTCCTTCACCGTCGAGCCGGGGGAGCTGGTGGCGCTCGTCGGGCACTCGGGGTCGGGCAAGACCACCACCGCGAGCCTGGTGCCGCGCCTGTACGACGTCACCGGCGGCGCGGTCGCCGTCGGCGGGGTCGACGTGCGCGAGCTCAAGCAGTCCTCGCTGGCCGCGCGCATCGGCATGGTCACCCAGGACGCGCACCTGTTCCACGACACGGTGCGGGAGAACCTGCGCTACGCCAGGCCCGACGCGAGCGACGAGGAGATCTGGGAGGCGCTGGACCGCGCCCAGATCGGCGACGCGGTGCGGCGCCTGGAGTCGGGGCTCGACACGGTGGTGGGGGAGCGGGGCTACCGCTTCTCCGGCGGCGAGAAGCAGCGCCTGGCGATCGCCAGGGTCCTGCTCAAGGCCCCGCCGATCGTGATCCTCGACGAGGCGACGGCGCACCTGGACTCGGAATCCGAGGCGGCGGTGCAGGACGCGCTCGACACGGCCCTGGAGGGCCGGACGTCGCTGGTGATCGCCCACCGCCTCTCGACCGTGCGGCGGGCGGACAAGATCCTGGTGCTGGAGGACGGCCGCGTGGCCGAGACGGGCACCCACGGGGACCTGGTCGCGCGCGGCGGCCTCTACGCCGAGCTCTACCGGACCCAGTTCGCGGAACGGAGCGAGGCGCCCCGGGGGTAGCCGTCCGCGTCCGACGGGGCGCACCGCCGCCGCCGGTGCGCGATGCGGTCACCGAGAGGCGGCGGCGCCCCGAACCCGGCGCATACGCGGCGCAAACACCCATAAATCACTTCAGTTTCAGTGAGTTGTCCCATATCGGCTGGAAGCAAACACGGATAACCCCTGCTCAGCCCCGCCACTGTGAGGATTTTTTCGCCATGCCCGGTTACACGGAGGCGAAAGTGCTGTAAGGTCCAATAGCCACCCCGGTCAGGTAACTGTCGGGTTGGTGAAGCGCCAGCAATGGCGGCACATATCGGACCGGACAGCGGTCGGGTCCCACCAGGTCTGCAAATTCCTGGGACGACCGGCCGTCGGTCTGAAAATCAACATCGCAAGGATAGTAAGTAATGGCGCAAGGCACCGTGAAGTGGTTCAACTCCGAGAAGGGCTTCGGTTTCATCGCTCCCGATGGAAACGGCCCGGACGTTTTCGTCCACTTCTCCGCTATCAGCGGAAACGGCTACCGTTCCCTGGAAGAGAACCAGCGGGTGGAATTCGACGTCGAGCAGGGCAAGAAGGGTCCGCAGGCCGCTAACCTGCGCACCATCTAAGCTCTGTCTCTGAGAACACGAAGCCGCTGCCCTTCGATCCTGAAGGACAGCGGCTTCTATTGCGTCCCGGACCTTTATCGACGCTGACGGCCGATCCCCTTCCGCGCCCGGCGCACCGGCCTCGCGGACGCGAGGAAAACCGCTTGAGCGCGGTCGTATCCGCCCCCACACTGAACCCCATGCGGATAACCGAATTCGGCGCCTCCGACGCCGAGCTGATAGACGGCACGTTCGAGGTCCTCCTCGCCGCCCACGCCGCCGACACCCCGGAGAACCCGGTCCCCGTGCGGCGCTTCTACGCCACCACCTTCACCCACCCCTGGCCCGGCCGCGCCAGGCGCTGGTTCGCCGCGGTGGAGGACGGCCGCGCCCTCGGCGTCGCGACGCTCACCTTCTGGCTCGACTCGAACCCCCACCTCGCCCACGCCCGGCTGCACGTCCACCCCGACCACCGCGGGCGCGGCATCGGCTCGGCGCTGCTCGACCGGGTCGCCGCACTGAGCGAGGAGGGCGGGCGCACGCTGCTCAACGCCGAGGCCCCGCTGCACTGGGCGGGCGGCCCGGCCCGCACCGAGGAGGGCGCGGCCTTCCTCGAGAAGCGCGGCTTCCTGCGCGCGCTGACCTCGGTCAACCGCCGCTGCCGCGTCGACGCCGTCGGCAAGTCCGAAGAGGATGAACTGTACGCCGGGGCCCTCGCCGCCGCCGACGGCTACGAACTGCGCCAGTGGGTCGGCCCGGTCCCCGAGGATCTCCTGGTCTCCATGTGCCGCATGGAGAGCATGATCCTCAACGAGATCCCCCTGGGCGACCTCGACCTGGAGGCCGAGGCGGTCGACACGGCGAAGCTGCGCGCCGGAGAGGCCGTCAACGAGGCCGAAGGCCGCATCCACGTCGCGAGCGCCGCCCTCGACCGGGCGAGCGGCGAGGTCGTCGCCTGGAGCGACATCGCCGTCGACGACGGCCCGTACACCGCCGCCCACCAGGGCATCACGATCGTCGACCCCGCCCACCGCGGCCACCGCCTCGGCCTGCTCACCAAGCTCGCGAACCTGCGGCTGCTGCGCGAACGCTTCCCGCACGTCACCGAGATCTGGACCGACAACGCCGACGTCAACGCCCACATGATCGCCATCAACGAGGCGCTCGGCTACGAGACCGTCGACGCCTACGGCGACTACCAGCGCAAACTCCAGTCATGAGGAGTCCCGTGGAGATCCGACCCTTCGACCCCGCCGACCCGGGCGCGCTCGACCGCGCCCACGCGCTGCTGGCGACCGCCCACCGCGTCGACCATCCCGAACTGCCCCTGCGGCCGAAGCACGTCTTCGCCGCCGAGACGCGCTTCCCGCCGCCGCGGGCCGAACTGCGCGTCCACACCGCCCTCGACGGCGAGCGCACGCTCGGCCTCATGACCGTCTACCTGCCCGTCGGCGACAACGCCCACTACGCCGAAGCCGAGATCACGGTCCACCCCGAGCATCGCAGGCGCGGCGTCGGCACGGCGCTGCTCGACCACCTGCTGGCGACCGCCCGCGCCGAAGCGCGAACCGAAGTCGTCGTCATCGCCCGCGGTGCCTGGAAGGACGGCCCGAAGCGCTCGACGGCCGGCCCTGAGTTCCTGGAGCGGCGCGGATTCGCCCTCGCACTGACCGAAGTGGACCACCGCATGGCGGTCGCCGGACTCGACGAGACGACCGAGCGCTCCCTCCGAACCGAGGCCGAAGCGGCCGCGGGCGAGGAGTACGCACTCGTGCGCTGGACCGGACGCACCCCGCCGGAGCACCGGGAAGGGCTGGGCCGCATCGACTCCATGATCTTCGACGAGGTCCCGCTCGGCGAGGTCGACCTGCGCGGCCGCACGATCGACGCCGACTTCGTCCGCGTCAGGGACGACCGCGACGATCTGATCGGCCGGACGGCCCTGCGCACCCTGGCCGTCCACAAGAGCAGCGGCGCCGTCGCCGCGAACACGGCGCTCTTCGCCTTCGCGGGCGAGCCCGACGCCTATCAGGGCATCACCATCGTCGACCCCGCGCACCGCGGCCACCGTCTCGGCCTGCTCGTCAAACTCGCGAACCTGCGGCTGCTGCGCGAGCGCTTCCCGCACGTCACCGCGATCTGGACCGGCAACGCCGACGTCAACGCGCACATGCTCGCCATCAACGAGGCGCTCGGCTTCGCGCCGGTCGACGCCCGCCTCTCCTACAAGCGCACCGTGGAGCGCTGACCGGCCGGGGGCGACCGGTTAATTCGATTGCCCCCGGCCCCGGCCCCGCGCACACTGAACCGTATGGAGATCATCGAAATCGGGTCCGACGACGGCGAACTCGTCTCCGGCGCCTTCGACGTCCTGCGCGCCGCCCACAGGGCCGACGCCCCCTACGTCAACCCGCCGCACGAGGGCCTGTTCGCCAAGTCCATCGCCCACCCGATGCCCGACGAGGACGCCGTCGTGCTCGCCGCCGTCGTCGACGGCGCCGTGGCCGGCTGGATGAGGATGGGGTTCCTCAACCGGGACAACCTGCACTTCGCCGAGGCCGATCTGGTCGTCCACCCCGAGCGCCGCCGCCGGGGCGTCGGCACGGCGCTGCTGGAGCGGTTCATCGAGCGCTCGCGCGCCGACGGCCGCACCGATCTGTGCATCGCGGCCCGGATGCCCTGGGAGGACGGCCCGGTCCCGAACGACGCGGGCCGCAGGTTCCTCGAACGGCACGGTTTCAAGCCGGCGCTCACCTCGGTCAACCGCCGGGCCGAGGTCGCGGCGATGCGCCCCGAGGACGAGCAGGCGCTCCTGGACGAGGCCGCGGCCGCCGCGGGCGAGGACTACGAGATCGTCTCCTGGCTCGGCCGCACCCCGGACGAACTGGTCGACACCATGTGCCGCCTCGACTCCATGATCCTGTCCGAGGTCCCCCTGGGCGACCTCTCCCTGGAGCCCGAGCGGATCGACGCCGAACTCAAGGAGGCCAAGGCCGCCCGCAACGAGGCCGTCGGCATCGTCCCGGTCACGACTGTGGCGCGACACCGCGCCTCGGGCGAGGCCGTCGCCAACACCGTCATCGGCGTGATCGACGACCCGGACTACGCGGACGGTTTCCAGTGGATCACGATCGTCGACCCCGCCCACCGCGGCCACCGGCTCGGCACGCTGGTCAAACTCGTCAATCTGCGGCTGCTGCGCGAGCAGTTCCCGCAGGTGCGCCGCATCTGGACCGACAACGCCGACGTCAACGCCCACATGATCGGCATCAACGCCAAGATGGGCTTCGCGACCGTCGACGCCGTCGGCGAATACCAGCTCAAGCTCGGCTCCTGAAGTGTCCCCACCCACAAGCCGGCCATGACGGTGGCGCCGCCCCACCGCGGTCGGCTATTGTCAATAGCCGGCCCGTAAAGCGGCCCGATCAGGCGCGTCCCGCCCCCATCACCGTCGGCTCATGGTGAATCAAAGCATCCGCGGAACGTGCATCGCACATGTTCTCGCGGAAGGCGAACCATGACCATTGAACCGACCCCGTCGAATGCTGCCGTCGAACAGCCCGACATCCAGGACGAAACTCCCGAAACCATCCTCGAAGCCGCCCCGGCGACCGCACCCGAAGCGGCCGCCGAAGTGACCGCCGAGGCCGCTCCCGAGACCGCCGAGCCCGCCGAGGCCGAGGCGTTCACCGTCGAGACCGACGAGGTGCGCCCCGAGACCGACCAGCCGGCCTTCGAGAACCTCGGGCTCCCCGAGAAGATCACCGCGGCCCTCGCCGAGCGGGGCATCGACGTGCCCTTCCCGATCCAGGCCGCCACCATCCCCGACGCGCTCGCCGGACGCGACGTCCTCGGCCGCGCCCAGACCGGCTCGGGCAAGACCCTCGCCTTCGGCCTGCCGGCCCTGGCCCGCCTCGCGGCGGGCGGGCGCACCAGGCCGGGGCACCCGCGCGCGATCATCCTGACCCCGACGCGCGAACTGGCGATCCAGGTCGCCGACTCGCTCCAGACCTTCGGCGACGCCGTCGGCATCGAGATGAAGGTCGTCTGCGGCGGCACCGCGTTCTCCCGCCAGATCGACGCGCTCCGCTCCGGCGTCGACATGCTCGTCGCCACGCCCGGCCGCCTGCGCGACCTGATCCGGCGCGGCGAGTGCTCGCTGGACTCGGTCGAGGTCGCCGTCCTCGACGAGGCCGACCAGATGGCCGACATGGGCTTCCTGCCCGAGGTCGAAGAGCTGTTCGACATGCTCCCCGAGGGCCAGCGCATGCTGTTCTCGGCCACGCTGGAGAACGAGATCGACGTCCTGGTCCGCAAGTACCTGTCCGACCCCGTCGAGCACTCGGTCAACCCGTCGGCGGGCACGGTCACCACCATGACCCACCACCTGCTGCTCATCGGCCCGCGCGACAAGGCCACCATGACCGCGGCCGTCGCCGGACGCCCCGGCCTGACCATGGTCTTCGTGCGCACGCAGCTCGCCGTCGACCGCATCGCCGACGAACTGCGCGAGGCCGGCGTCAACGCCGAGGGCCTGCACGGCGGCATGTCGCAGCAGGACCGCTCGAAGGTCCTCGACCGGTTCAAGAACGGCCGGCTCGACGCGCTGGTGTGCACCGACGTCGCCGCTCGCGGCATCCACGTCGACGGCGTCGACATGGTGCTCCACGTCGACCCGCCCAAGACTCACAAGGACTACCTGCACCGGGCCGGTCGCACCGCCCGCGCCGGGCAGTCCGGCGCGGTCGCGACCCTGGTGCTGCCGCACCAGAACCGCGGCATGTTCAGCCTCATCGAGCGCGCCGGCGTCGACGCCAAGCGCCACTTCGTGAACGACAACTTCGACCCCGACCTGGCCGAGCTGCTCGGCGCGCGGAACTTCACCGACCTGCGGGCCGCGCGCGCCGACTACCAGGCCGACCAGAACGAGGCCGAGGTCAAGCGCATGGAGCGCCAGATCGAGCGCCTCCGCGAGGACGTGGAGGGCCTGCGCGCCGAGGCCGTGCGCCTGCGCGAGCAGGCCGAGCGCGAGCTCGTCGAGGGCCCGGCCAAGCGCGAGCGCCGCGACAAGGGCTCCCGGCGCGACCGCGACGACCGCGGCGGCGGCCACCGCGGCGGCAACCGGGGCGGCTACCGGGGCAACCGCGACGGCGACCGCCGCGGCGGCGGTGGCGGCTACCGGCGCGACCGCGACGACCGCGGCGGCGACCGGGGCGGCTATCGCGGCAACCGCGACGGCGACCGCCAGGGCTACCGCGGGGACCGCGAGGGCGGCTTCCGCGGACGCGAGGACCGCGGCGGTTTCCGCGGGAACCGCGACGGCGACCGCCAGGGCTTCCGGGGCAGCCGCGACGACCGCGGCGGCGACCGGGGCGGCTACCGGGGCAACCGCGACGGCGACCGCCGCGGGGGCGGCGGCTTCCAGGGCAACCGGGACCGCCGCGACCGCTGGGACGGCGACCGCCGCGACCGCGACGACCGCCCGCGCCGCAGCTGGTAGCACCCGAGAACGACGCACCGGACGGCCCCGCAGAGCAGCGCTCCGCGGGGCCGTCCGCTTCCCCGCGGCGCGATCGCCGGGACGAGTAAGCTGTGGGCACACCCCGTCCGCCCCTTCGGAAAGCTGTGAATGGACACCGCTCAGCGAACCGCCGCGGCCCTCGGCATCGACTTCGGCACCCACCACACCGTCGCGACGGTCGCGCGCGCCGACGGCAGGCGCCACCAGCTGCTCTTCGAGGGCAGTCCACTCCTGCCGTCAGGGATATATCTCGACTACGATGCATCCCTCCTCGTGGGCCGCGACGCCGCCCGCGAAGGCCGCCGACACCCCGACCGCTACGAGCGCAATCCGAAGCTCCAGATCGCCTCCCCGACGATCCTCCTGGGCGACAAGGAGATTCCCGTCCGCGAGGCGGTCGCGGCAGTGCTCGGGCGCGTCATGGGCGAATGCGAACGGGTCGCCGGGCCGCCGCAGCGGGTCACCGTGACCGTGCCCGCCGGGTGGGGACCGGCGCGACGCCACGTCATCGGCGACGCCGCCGCCTCCACCGGCGCCGCCGCGCTCACGCTGCTGCCCGAACCGGTCGCCGCCGCGAAGTACTTCGTCGAAGTCCTCGGCTGCGAACTCGCCCCCGGGCAGGCCGTGGTCGTCTTCGACCTCGGCGCGGGCACCTTCGACGCCAGCGTGGTGGCGAGGACCGGCACCGGATACGAGGTCCTCGCCGTCGACGGCTCGGACCGCATCGGCGGCCACTACCTCGACCAGGCGCTCGTGGAGCATCTCGGGGGACGCTACGAGGCGTCGGAGGCGCTCGCGGAGCGCTGGCGGGCGCTGATCGACCCGAACTCGGGGACCGAGCGGCGCCGACTGCGCTTCGCGCTCTACGACGAGGTCCGGGACGCCAAGGAACGGCTGTCGCGGTCGGTGGCGACCGACATCGTCGTCCCCGGCTTCGCCGCCGACGAACTCCTGACGCGCGCGGAGCTGGAACTGCTGGCGCGCCCGCTGCTGGAGCAGGCGGTGGCGATCACCAAGGCGGTCGTCCGCGAAGCGGGCCGGGAGCCCGAGCGGCTCGCGGGCGTCTTCATGGTCGGCGGCGCGAGCCGGATGCCGCTGGCGACGACGATGCTGCACCGGGAACTGGGCGTCGCCCCGACCCTCATCGAGCAGCCCGAACTGGTGGTCAGCGAAGGCGCGGTGGCGGAACCGGCCCCGTCCCCGCCCGCACCGGTCCCGGCGGGTCACCGAGGGCCCGCGCAGTCCCCACCGCCCGCCGGACTCCCCGCCGCCGCGCCGATCCTCCCGGCGGCGCCGGCCCCCGCATCGGACCGGCGCGGCCCGATCATGGTCCTGGGCATCGTCGCGCTGGCGATCGCGGTGCTCGCCTCAGGAGCCTTCCTCATCAGTGCCTACGGCGACCGCTCGCAGGAGCAGGGCCGCATCACCGGCGTCGACGCGCCGACCGGCGGATCGGGGCCGCCGGCCGACGAGACCCCCGAGGACGCCGACTGGGACACGGTCACGATCACCGACGTCGAGACGACCGCCAGCTCCATCACCCTCCGCACCGACGCCGCCCCCGGCCTCACCGACTGCTCGGCCGACGTCACCGGCGCCCTGATGAGCCGGACCCTGTCCGCGCTCGACTGCGACGCGGTCACCGTCGAGGGCCTGCACGCCTCGGACGACTACACGATCGAGCTGCACGGCCCCGGCCCGGACGCCGACCCGATCGTGTGGACCGGCGCGACCGACACCGTCTACGGAACGGTGTACTGGGACTGCCCCGAGACGCGGATCTACTGCGGGGAACAGGGAGGCGAACCCGGCATCCGCGGCACGGCCGACGACAGCACCCCCATCGGCCACGCCCCCGTGGGCGAGGTCTACGAACTCGTCTGCTACGAGGTCGCCGAGGAGATCACCCCGCGCGGCGAGGAGGTGGACGGCTACTGGGACTACCACGTGGGCAAGGCCGCCTCGTCGCTGATGATGATGATCGAGTACGGCGACTCGTACGGCTACCTCCCGTTCGTGTGGCTCGTCGTCGACGAGGCCGACCCCAACGCCACCGGAGGCCTCGCCCGCTGCGCGGCGGAATGAACCACTCTAGCGGCGCCGCACCGCGTCCTCCACGAGCCGGAGGATGTTCATGATGTCGAGGTCGTCGCGCCCGGCCGCCAGGTAGCGGGTCAGGCCGTCGTACATCAGCTGCAAGAACCCCGCCAGGACCTCGATGTCGATGTCGGTGCGCAGGACCCCGACCTCCCGCTGGTGCTCCAGACGCTCGCGGCTGGCCTCGGCGATCGCCTCGCGGCGGCGCCCCCACGCCTCGGCGAACTCTGGGTCGGTGCGCAGCCGCCGCGCCACCTCGAGCTGGGTGCCGAGCCAGCCCGCCGTCTCGGGCTTGTCCGCGGCGGCGGTCAGGTCCTGCATGACGCCGACCAGGCCGCGCTCGCCGACCGTGGCGACCATGTCGGCCGCGTCCACGGACGCGACGGCCAGGAACAGGGCGTCCTTGTCGCGGAAGTGGTGGAAGATGGCGCCGCGCGAGAGCCCGGTGGCCTCCTCGAGACGCCGCACCGTGGCCCCCTCGTACCCGAAACGGGCGAAGCAGGAGCGGGCGCCGTCCAGGATCTGCCGGCGGCGCGAGTCGAGGTGTTCTTGGCTGACGCGAGGCACGCGGCAATCTTGCCATCCGCCTGCGAGCGCGGACCAGTGTGTCGCCTACCGTAGAGACGATGAAGCTCAGTGATTTCTGGGAGCGCATGGACGAGACCTTCGGCGCCGGATACGCCCGCAGCGTCGCCGCCGACCACGCCATCGGCATGCTCGACGGCCGCACCGTGGACCAGGCGCTCGCCGCGGGCGAGGACGCGAAGACGGTGTGGATGGCGGTCTGCCGGACCTGGCCCGACCGCGTGCCCTCCCGCCTCGTCCGCTGACCGGCCCCGCGGCCCGGCGCCGACCCCGTCCGGCGCCGCCGCTGTGACGAGCGGTGCACGCCCCGCGTCCGCGTGACGCGCCCTGTTCGAACAAGCCGTTGCCCTGGGTTGTCGGACGAGGGGACTACGGTATTCGACATGGCGAAGCAAACAGCATCACGAGGGGGCGGCATGACCAACCCACAGGACAAGGGCAAGGCGCTCGATCTCGCGCTGGCCCAGATCGACAAGCAGTTCGGCAAGGGCTCGGTCATGCGGCTGGGCGAGAAGCCCAAGCAGAACATCAGGACCATCCCCACCGGCTCGATCGCGCTGGACGTCGCGCTCGGCGTCGGCGGCCTCCCGCAGGGCCGGATCGTGGAGATCTACGGGCCGGAGTCCAGCGGTAAATGTCTCACAGCGGACACATACGTCTGGACTGATCAGGGCCTGGAGACGATCGCCGAGATCTTCCAGAGCTGCGGGCAGAAGGCGAGCTGCACCAGTCGCACCACCGACATCCGCAGTTTCGGCCGCACCGTCACCAACGAGAACGGTGAGCTCGAACAGCTCGCGGCGCTGACGCACAACAACCGCAAGCGGGTCTGGAAGATCACGCTTCGCTCGGGTCGCACCGTCACCGCCACCGCCAACCACCCGCTGCGCGTGATCGACGAGCACGGCTACATAGTCTGGCGGCAGGTCAAGGAGCTCCGTGAGGGCGATGTAATGGTGTCGGCCACGTTTGGAGCCCCCGAAGCGGATGCGGGCGGCGGCCTCAGCGAAGACGAGGCCGTACTGCTCGGTTACCTGGTGGCAGAGGGCTCACTGAGCGTCAAGAACGCCATTCGGTTCACCAATTGGGACCCCGAAGTGAGCGGCGAGTTCACGGCGATCATGAAGCAGCTCTTCGGAGCGAAGGTCGTCAACTACGACGACAAGGAATTCGCGGTCTTCAGCAAGCAGCTGCGGGAACGGTTCTTCGAACAGTACGGCCTGGATTACGTCACCGCACACGGGAAGAAAATCCCACACTGCGTTCGCACGGCAGGCCACAAGGCACAGCGCGCATTCTTGTCCGCCTTGTTCGAAGGAGACGGCTGGATCGACAAGAGCTCGACCATCGGGCTCGCCAGCGCTTCGGAACAGCTCGCCCGCGAAGTCCAGCTCATGCTTTACGGCTTCGGCGTGCCGGCCACGCTCGCCTCCAAGTGGAATAGCGAGTATGAGCGCTACTACTGGACTGTCGCGATCAACTCCACGGTCGCGGAGCGATACCTCCAGGAAATCGGTTTCCGATCGCAGCGGCGCGCGGCCCAGGTACGAGCGAACTTCCAGCTTGCTTCACGCGAGTCTCAACTCGAGAACATCCCGCACCTGGCAGGGATGGTCCGTGCGCTGCGCGCGGACTGCGGAGGCGACAGGGAACTCGACGCGCTCACCTGCGACCTGCTCCGTGAGGACATGGACCTGGAATGCTCACGTGAGCGCCTGGTCAACATCGTGGCCTGGGCTCAGGGAAAACAGCACCTGCCCGCCACCAGCCAAGCGCTCCTCGGCTACTTCCGCACGCTGATCGACGCCCGGTACACGTATGAATCGGTCGTCTCGATCACCGATGAAGGCCTCCAACCGACCTTCGACGTGATGGTCCCCGAGACCCACAGCTTCCTGGCGAATGGAGTCTTGTCGCACAACACTTCGCTGGCGCTGCACGCCATGGCGAACGTGCAGGCGGCGGGCGGCATCGCGGCGATGATCGACGCCGAGCACGCGCTCGACCCGACCTACGCCGAGGCGATCGGCGTGGACGTCGACGCCCTCCTGGTCAGCCAGCCGGACACCGGCGAGCAGGCGCTGGAGATCGCGGACATGCTGGTCCGCTCCGGAGCGGTCGACCTCATCGTGGTGGACTCCGTGGCCGCGCTGGTGCCGCGGGCCGAGATCGAGGGCGAGATGGGCGATTCCCACGTCGGCCTCCAGGCCCGGCTCATGAGCCAGGCGCTGCGCAAGATCACCGGCGGTCTGAACAACACCGGCACCAGCATGATCTTCATCAACCAGCTGCGCGAGAAGGTCGGCGTCATGTTCGGCTCGCCCGAGACCACCTCGGGCGGCCGGGCGCTGAAGTTCTACGCCTCGGTGCGCTTGGACATCCGCCGGATCGAGACGCTCAAGGACGGCGGCGAGGCCGTCGGCAACCGCACCCGCGTCAAGGTCGTGAAGAACAAGGTCGGGTCGCCGTTCCGGCAGGCCGAGTTCGACATCCTCTACGGGCAGGGCATCTCCAAGGAGGGCTCGCTCATCGACATGGGCGTCGAGCACGGCATCGTCAAGAAGTCCGGCGCCTGGTACACCTACGAGGGGGACCAGCTCGGCCAGGGCAAGGAGAAGGTCCGGCTCAACCTCAAGGAGAACCCGGACCTCGCCCTGGAGATCGAGAAGAAGATCTTGGAGAAGCTCGGCGTCGACGCCGCGGCGGACGTGTCCGGTGAGGTCGAGGGTGAAGCAGAGCCCCCGGTCGACTTCTGAGCCGAACGATCCCGAGGCCGCCCGGCAGTACTGTCTGCGACTGCTGTCGGGCCGGCCCCGCACCAAGGCGGAGCTGGGCGACGCCATGCGCCGCAAAGGCTTCGAAGAGGCGATCATCGAGCAGATCCTGGCGCGGTACGCCGAGGTCGGGATGATCGACGACGAGGTGTTCGCGCGGGCCTGGGTCGCCTCGCGGCACCGCGGGCGCGGCCTGTCGAAGCGGGCGCTGGCCGGGGAGCTGCGCCGCAAGGGCGTGGAGCCCGATTTCGTCGACGCGGCCGTGGAGGCGGTCAGCGACGAGGACGAGCGTGAGGCGGCGCTGGAGCTGGCCAGGAGGCGCCACCGGAGCCTGGCCGGGCAGCCGGCGGACGCGGTGATGCGCAAACTGGTGGGCATGCTGGCCCGCAAGGGCTACGGCGCCGGGGTCGCGATCCCGGTGGTGAAGCAGGTCCTGCGCGAGGCCGACTCGGAGGCGGCGGACCTGCTCGACGAGGAGTCCCACTTCGACTGACCGCCGCCGGGCGGTGTGGCGCGGATCGCGCCGGGGGAGTGATCCGCGTCCCGATCGCCCGCCGCGCGGGCCCCTACCGCAGGCCGAATCCGCGCCTCGGGCCCGGTCCGGCGGGTTCCACGATCCGGACCGGTCAAGGTCGGTGATGAGTTGTTGACTCGATCGACATACGATTGGCCGCGACGACGCAGCGCCGCGCCCGGTCCTCCGTCTTTCCTTACCTTTGCGAGGTATCCATGACCGAACCCAAACCCGTCGTGGTGGTAGCAGACCCACTCGCGCCCGCAGCGATCGAAGTGCTCTCCGGAGACTTCGACGTCAGGGAGATCGACGGAACGGACGTCGGCTCCCTCCACGCCGCCCTCGTCGACGCCGAGGCCGTCATCGTCCGCTCCGCCACCACGATCGACGCCGCCGCGCTCGAGGCCGCGCCCAAGCTCAAGGTCGTGGCGCGCGCCGGAGTCGGGCTCGACAACGTCGACCTCCCGGCCGCCACGCAGCGCGGCGTCATGGTCGTCAACGCTCCGACCTCCAACATCGTCTCCGCCGCCGAGCAGGCCGTCACGCTGCTGCTCGCCAGCGCCCGCCACACCGCGCGCGCCGACGCCTCGCTCCGCGAGGGCCGCTGGGACCGCAAGAAGTTCACCGGCGTCGAGATCCAGGGCAAGACCCTCGGCGTCATCGGCTTCGGGAAGATCGGCCAGCTCGTCACCACCCGCATGCAGGCGTTCGACATGAACGTGGTCGCCTACGACCCGTACGCCCAGCCCTCGCAGGCCGCGAAGCTCGGCGTCAAGCTCGTCGGCCTCGACGAGCTGCTCGCCGCCGCGGACTTCATCACCATCCACCTGCCGAAGACGCCCGAGACCGTCGGGCTCCTCGGCGAGGACGCGTTCAACAAGGTCAAGCCGAACGTGCGGATCATCAACGCCGCCCGCGGCGGCCTGGTCGACGAGGCCGCGCTCGTCGCCGCCCTCCAGGACGGCCGCGTCGCCGGCGCCGGCATCGACGTGTTCGACTCCGAGCCGTGCACCGACTCGCCGCTGTTCGGGCTCGACAACGTCGTGGCCACCCCGCACCTGGGCGCCTCCACCCGCGAGGCCCAGGACAACGCCGGGCTGGCCGTTGCCAAGAGCGTCAAGCTGGCGCTGTCGGGCGAGTTCGTGCCCGACGCCGCGAACGTCCAGGCCGGCGGCGTCGTCGCCGAGGACGTGCGCCCGCTGCTGCCGCTGGCCGAGCGGCTCGGCAAGACCTTCACCGCGCTCGCCGAGAGCGCCGTCCAGTCCGTCACCGTCGAGGTCCGCGGCGACGTGGTCGCCAACGACGTCTCGGTGCTCCAGCTGGCCGCCTCCAAGGGCCTGTTCACCGAGGTGGCCGACTCGGTCACCTACGTGAACGCGCCGCTGGTCGCCGAGCAGCGCGGCGTCGAGCTGGGCCTGTTCACCTCGCCGGAGTCGGCCGAGTTCCAGACGCTGGTGACGCTGCGCGGCGCGCTCGTCGACGGCACCACGCTGACGGTGTCGGGCACGATCAGCCCGCTGCCGCACGAGGCGCGCAAGCTCACCAACGTCGACGGCTTCGAGATCGACATCGACGCCGAGGGCTCGCTGCTGTTCCTGCGCTACACCGACCGGCCGGGCGTGGTCGGCCTCATCGGCGGCGCCCTGGGCGACCTGGGCATCAACATCGCCGCGATGCAGGTGGCCCGCGAGGCCGCCGGCGGCGAGGCGTTCATGGTCATGGCGACCGACGCCCCGGTGCCCTCCGAGGTGCTCGAGCGGGTCAAGGAGACGGTGGGCGCCTCGTCCGCCAGCGCGGTGACCCTCGAGGACTGACCGCGTCCCCCGGCCGGGGCAAGGGTTCGCCACGCGTTCCACTTGCTGAGAGCCGTTCGTCGAAATGCGGGACGGGTGCGTTAAGGTAAACGCACTCGTCCCGCATCCGTCGTTCTCAGGCCGCGCAACGGCCCTTCCGAGACCCGATGCGGCGTGCCGGCGCGCAGGAGCGGGCCGGACCTCCATACGACAGGGCATCCAGAGAGGCAGCATGAGCAGGATCGCGGTCATCCCCGGCGACGGGATCGGGCAAGAGGTCATCGCCGAGGCCCGGAGGGTGCTCGACGTGGCCCTTCCCGGCTACGAGGCCACCGAGTACGATCTCGGCGCGCGCCGCTACAACGCGACCGGCGAGGTGCTTCCCGACAGCGTGCTGTCCGAACTCGACGAGCACGACGCGATCCTCCTGGGCGCCATCGGCGACCCGTCGGTCCCGCCCGGGGTCCTCGAGCGCGGCCTGCTGCTGCGGCTCCGCTTCGAGTTCGACCAGTACGTCAACCTGCGACCCAGCCGCCTCTACCCGGGCGCGTCCACGCCGCTGGCCGACGTCAAGCCCGGCGACATCGACTTCGTGGTGGTCCGCGAGGGCACCGAGGGCCTCTACACCGGCGCGGGCGGGAACCTCCACACCGGCTCGTCCGCGGAGATCGCCACCGAGGAGAGCCTGAACACCCGCTACGGCGTCGAGCGGGTCGTCCGCGACGCCTTCGAGCGCGCCAAGCGCCGCAAGGGGCATCTGACCCTCGTGCACAAGACCAACGTGCTCGTCCACGCCGGCGGGCTGTGGCAGCGCGCCTTCAACGACGTCGCCGAGGAGTACCCGGACGTCACCACCGAGTACCAGCACGTCGACGCCGCCGCCATGTTCCTGGTCAGCCGCCCCCACACCTTCGACGTGATCGTCACCGACAACCTGTTCGGCGACATCCTCACCGACATCGCCGCCGCCGTCACCGGCGGCATCGGCCTGGCCGCCTCCGGCTGCGTCAACCCCGACCACACGCACCCCTCGACGTTCGAGCCCGTCCACGGCTCGGCCCCCGACATCGCCGGGCAGGGCGTCGCCGACCCGATCGCCGCGATCGCCTCGACCGCGCTGCTGCTCGAGCACCTGGGCCGGGCCGACGCCGCGATCGCGGTGAACGCCGCGGTCGAACGCGAACTGGCCGGGCGCGAGTCCGGCGCCCCGATCCGCACCGTCGAGGTCGGCGAGCGAGTAGCCGCCGACGTCGCCGGACAATTGGGCTAGCGAGCGCACCGCTCCGACCACACGCCCGGCGAGTGACACTCGCCGGGCGTTTCCGTGTCGTCCGCGACCCGAGCACGACCTGCCTGGCAACCTGAACGAACGGTAAGTTAGGCACAGCACCTTGCACAGCGAGCATTCACCGAAGGAACTTCCCATGACCACCGATGGTCTTCCCGACCTGCGGCACGAGCCGCACCCGAACCCGACGCCCGCCGCCGAGCGCGACCGCTTGATCGCCGACCCCGGTTTCGGGAAAGTGTTCACCGACCACATGTTCACCATGTCGTACGAGGCCGGCCGCGGCTGGCACGACGCCCGCATCACGCCCTTCGCGCCCCTCAGCCTGTCCCCTGCGGCGGCGGTGCTGCACTACGCGCAGGAGATCTTCGAAGGGCTCAAGGCCTACCGCTACCCCGACGGCGGCATCGGCCTGTTCCGCGCCGAGGCCAACGCCCGGCGCATGAACCTCTCGGCGGAGCGCATGGCCATGCCGCACCTGCCCGAGCAGTGGTTCCTGGACTCCATCCGCGAGCTGCTGGCCGTCGACCGCGAGTGGGTGCCCGGCCAGGACGAGGCCAGCCTGTACCTGCGGCCGTTCATGTTCGCCTCCGAGCAGTTCCTCGGGGTGCGCCCGGCCAAGGAGTACCGGTACATGGTCATCGCCTCGCCGGCCGCGGCCTACTTCAAGAACGGCCCCGAGCCGCTGACGCTGTGGGTCTCCGAGGAGTACAACCGGGCCGGGCCCGGCGGCACCGGCGCGGCCAAGTGCGGCGGGAACTACGCCGCGAGCCTGCTGCCCCAGTCCGAGGCCATCGAGCACGGCTGCGACCAGGTGGTCTTCCTGGACGCGGTCGAGTACGAGTACGTCGACGAGCTCGGCGGGATGAACCTGTTCTTCGTCTACGAGAACGACCGGGTCGTCTACACGCCCAAGCTCGGCACGATCCTGCCCGGCATCACCCGCGACGCGATCTTCACGCTCGCCGCCGAGTCCGGCTGGGAGGTCCGCGAGACCGACTACGCGCTCTCGCGCTGGAGGGACGACGCCGAGTCCGGGGCGCTCACCGAGGCGTTCGCGTGCGGCACGGCCGCCGTCATCACCCCGG
This sequence comes from Glycomyces sp., assembly GCA_035765105.1. Taxonomy (GTDB): domain Bacteria; phylum Actinomycetota; class Actinomycetes; order Mycobacteriales; family Micromonosporaceae; genus Glycomyces. Next base: position 162,349 of record DASTYG010000014.1, on the reverse strand, counting down.
TCGGGACGGTCAAGAGCCGCAAAGGCGAGTTCACCGTCGCGGGCGGCAAGGCCGGCGAGTTCACCATGCGGCTGCGGCAGGCCATCCTCGACATCCAGCACGGGCGCGCCGAGGACACGCACGGGTGGACGACGCGGATCGCCTGAACCGCAGGCGGCCCCTGGTTCCCTCCCCGTAACCTGATAGTGCACGCGCGGAGGGCGACAGGCGTCCCCGCGTCTCGCGCGAGGCGACTCGGGGAGGGGACTTGGGCGAGGCCACCATACGGTTGAACCGGTTCGGCCTGGAACGCGGGCGCCTGTGGCAGACCGTCCTCGCCGTCGTCGCCATCGTACTGCCGATGGCGCTGTGGACCGGCGTGGAACGCGCCATCGGCGACACCACCGAGAAGCTCGTGCCCGGTGAGACGATCACGCTCCATTCCTACCCGGTGGCCGACGCCGAACTCCAGTTCCTGCCCCCCGGCAGCGGCTGGAGCACCGGGTTGAGCCTCTCGCAGCACCGCATCGAGCTCAACCGCGACAAGGTCAGCGCCACCGTCCAGGTCGACACCGCCGTGGACAGTCTGCGGCGGCTCCTCGACCGCAGGGCCGACCGCCTCACCGCCACCCAGCCCGGCGTCGCGGTCACCAACGTCCGCGAGTACCGCAACCAGGTCAACGGCCTGGAGGGCTACCGCGCCGACCTGTACGGGCGCAACATAGCGGGCACCATCGTCGTGGTCGGCAGCGGCGGCGCCGCGGCCACCGTCATCACCATCGCGCCCTCCGGCCAGTTCGACGACAGCACCGCCAGCGCCGACGACTTCGTCTCGAGCTTCGTGCTGAGCGGCGCATGAGCGTCCCCACCGAGCGGGTCATCGTCGAGAGCCAGGGCGCCTTCATCCGCGTCCGCCGCCCCGCCTACTGGCTCTACGTCGCCTGCCTGATCTTCGGCCTGATCGGCCTGGGCCGGGTCCTGTCGCCCGAGTACAGCGACATCGCCGGGGCGCTGTGGGCCTCGATCGCCATCAACGCGGCCCTGGCGGCCGTGTTCCTGTGGATCCTGGCCCGCCTCGACCTGTTCGAGAGCGAACCGGTCACCGTCCGGGCCGCCGCCATGTGCTGGGGCGGCCTGGCCGCCGTCGCGTTCTCCATGATCGCCAACGACGCCGCCCTGGTGGTGCTCGCCGAGATCAACGACCCCGGCTGGGCCCGCCGCTGGGGCCCGGCGATCGCCGGGCCGCTCAACGAGGAGTGGTTCAAGGTCCTGGGCGTGATCATGCTCGTCCTCATCGTCCGCGAGCACTTCGACCGCTCCATCGACGGCCTGATCTACGGCGCGCTGGTCGGCCTGGGCTTCCAGGTCGTCGAGAACCTCACCTACGCGATCAACTTCGCCGTCATCAATCCCAACTCCGACTGGGCCGGGTCGATGACGGTCACGTTCACGCGCGTCCTGGTCGCCGGGCCCTGGTCGCACCCGCTGTACTCGGGCACGGCCGGGCTCGGCATCGCCTACCTCGTCACGCAGGTCCGCAAGCCCATGCGGGTGCGCCTGCTGGTCGCCGCCGGCCTGTTCGCCCTGTCGATGGCCATGCACGCGCTGTGGAACCTGCCGGTGGGGGCGGGCCTGGACACGCGGCTGACGCTCCCGCTGACCTACGGGAAGGGCCTGATCATCATGGCCCTGTTCCTGGTGCTCTACCATTTCGCGGCGCGCGCCGAGTGGCGCTGGTTCGTGACCACCATGTCCGACCAGCCCGAGACGGTCATCACCACCGAGGACCTGACGACGATGCGGTCGCTGCACAGCCGCCACAAGGCCCGCAACCGGCTCGCCAAGCGCTGGGGCAAGCCCGCCGCGCACCTGCAGGGCCGGCTCCAGCGCGAGCTGGTGCGGCTGGCGACGCTCCTGGCGCGCGAGCAGCGCCGCCGGGGCGCCCTGCCGGACGACGCGCCCGACGTGGCCGCCGTCAAGCGCAACATCGCCGCGATCCGCGCCGAACTGGCCGCGGTCACCGGCAGCGGCGACGACAAGGACGACGACGCCGCGCCCGCCGCCGTGCGCGGCTGAGGGCGGTCACTCCCCGGTCGGGGTCGTGCTCGGGCTCGGCGACTCCGAAGGGCTCTTCGAGGGGGTCGGCCGGTCGGTCGGGGACGCGCTCGACGAGGGCTCGGTCGTCGGCGCCTCGCTCGGCTCCGGCTCCGGCTCGGGTTCGGGCGCCGGGCCGGTGGGCGAGGCCGCGTCGCTCTCCTCGGCGCCCGGGTCGGCGGGCTTCTCGATCGGGGTCAGCCCGGGCGCGCCGTCCGGGGCTCCGCCGTGCGAGTCGGTCCTGCCCGCGGCGGTGCTCGTCGCCCCCTGGGCCGCCGCGTCCTCCTCCCCGTCGGGCCCGGCCGACTGCGAGGCGGCGCCCGCCGAGGCGTCCGAGCCCGGCGCGCCGGAGGTCTCGGCGTCCTGCGCCTGCGTGTCGGAGCCGAAACCGAACCAGCCGTCGGTGACGCCCGATTCGTTCTGGTCCGTCTCCATGCCGATCAGTTCGGGCACCGGCGAGCGCACCATCATGCCCGTGGCGATCACCCCGCCCGCGACGGTCGCCACCGCCAGCACGCCGACCCGCCGGAACCGTTTCGAGTGGCGCACGTCATAGTTGATCGACCGGAACGCGCCTTTGGCCTCGCGCCCGATGGTCTCGAAGAGTCCCATGGAAGTCACCCACCGTTCGTTCGTGTCTCCTGGGAGGTTCAACGAGCGGACCGGTTCGGGGTAACCATGCGTCACCCGTGCGAGGAGTCGAACGACACGTTCGAGCGATGCCCTCCCCGCCGGGCACGCCTAGAAGTCGCGTTTGACCGCGTTCACCAAGAGCCCCGCGAAGACCTCCAGCGCGGCCGGGTCGACCTCGCCGCGCGAGGCCTCCAGCGCCGCCCCGGCCTGCGCCGCGAGCGACTCGATCCGGTGCTCGGTGTCGGCCAGCGCCCCGGTGTCCATCAGGATCGCCCGCAGCCGCTCCACGCCCGCCTCGTCCAGACCCGGATCGCCCAGGCCCGCGTCGAGCGCCGCGCGCTGGCCCGCGTCGGCGGCCGCCCAGGCCCGCGCCACCAGGAACGTGTGCTTGCCCTCGCGGAGATCGTCGCCGGCGGGCTTGCCGGTCTGCGCGGGGTCGCCGAAGACCCCCAGGACGTCGTCGCGCAGCTGGAACGCCTCGCCCAGCGGCAGCCCGATCCCCGAGTAGTGGGCGCGTACGGCCGCGTCGGCCCCCGCCAGCGACGCGCCGATCAGCAGCGGCCGCTCGATCGTGTACTTCGCGGACTTGTAGCGCGCCACCTTCGCCGCGGTGTCCTCCGAGACGTCCCGGCGCACCTCCGAGAGCACGTCCAGGTACTGCCCGGCGCTGACCTCGGTGCGCATGAGGTCGAAGTCGGCCCTGGCCGCCGCCACGGCCGCGAACGGCATCCCCGCCGAGCACAGCAGCTCGTCCGACCAGACCAGGCACAGGTCGCCCAGCAGGATCGCCGCCGCGGTCCCGAACTCCTCGGACCGGCCCGACCAGCCCTCGCGCTCGTGCAGCGCGGCGAAGCGGCGGTGGATCGACGGCGCCCCGCGGCGGGTGTCCGAACCGTCGATGAGGTCGTCGTGCATCAGCGCCGACGCCTGGAGCAACTCCAGCGACGACACGCACGCCACCAGCGCGTCCGAGTCGGGCAGGCCCGCGCCGCGCGCCCCCCAGTAGGCGAACGCGGGACGGACGCGCTTGCCCCCGCCCAGCACGAAGGAGCGGACGGTGTCGGCGTACGCCCCCAGGCTGTCGTCGATGCCGCAGATCACGGCGGCCTGCCGGTCGAGGAAGGCGGTCAGGGCGGCGTCGATGCGGTCTTTGAGCTCCACGCCCCGAACCCTAGGAGACCGGCGTGTCGTCCCAACTATTGGGTGGTCCCGCGTGCAGGTCAGCACACGTGTTCCCGACTCGTTACGGTTGTCCCATGACCCTCGGAGTCGCCTCAGTGATGCCGCAGCAGAGCGCCAAGATCGGCGACCTGCTCCGTTCGGGCACGCCCAGGTTCTCCTTCGAGATGTTCCCGCCCCGCTCCGAGAAGGACGAGGCGATCCTGTGGCGCACCGTCCGCGCCCTCGAGAGCCTCGGCGCCGACTTCGTGTCGGTGACCTACGGCGCGGGCGGCTCGACCAGGGTCAAGACCGTCGAGACGACCGAGCGGATCAACGCCGACACGACGCTGCTGACGATGGCGCACTGCACCGCCGTCGACCACTCGGTGGCCGAGCTGCGCAACCTCATCGGCCACTTCGCCAACGTGGGCGTGCGCAACATCCTCGCCCTGCGCGGCGACCCGCCCGGCGACCCCCGGGCCGAGTGGGTCGAGCACCCCGAAGGGCTGCGCTACGCCCGCGAACTGGTCGAACTCATCAAGACCTCCGGCGACTTCAGCGTCGGCGTGGCCGCCTTCCCCGAAGGCCACCCCCGCGACGTCGACTGGGAGACCGGCGTGCGCCACTTCGTCGCGAAATGCCGCGCCGGAGCCGATTTCGCCATCACCCAGATCTTCTTCGACGCCGACGACTACCTGCGGCTGCGCGACGCCGTCGCCGCCGCCGGATGCGACATCCCGATCGTGCCGGGCGTCATGCCGGTGACCAACATAAAGCAGATCGAGCGCTTCGCCGTCCTCACCGGCATGGACTTCCCCGCCGCGCTGGCCGAGCGGCTGCGCGCCGTCGCCGACGACCGCGACGCCATCCGCGACATCGGCGTCGAGGTGGCGACCGACCTGGGCGCGAGGCTCCTCGCGGAAGGCGCGCCGGGCCTGCACTTCACCACCTTGAACCACTCCCGGTCGACCCGCCGCGTCTGGCAGAACCTCAGCGGCGCCAAGGCAGGTCCGCGCCGCGGCGCCTGAGGCCGCGAGTGTCGGATGCGCGACCGAACCGTTGCGCGGGCGGCACCGTCACCCCTTACAGTGCTCTCTTATGTCCGATGCTGCGAGAACGTTCGTGATGCCATCTGCTACAACAGGTCCCATGCGCACCCGTGTACCTGCCGACTCCCTCATGGGCAGGGCCATCATCTCGACACGGCTCCAGCCGGGGGCCGTCGTCGGCCTCGGACTGATCGCGAGCCTGCTCGTGCCCCTGACGGTCCTCATCGGCGGCTCGGCCATCCTGGCCGCCCTGCCCCTCATCGGCATCACCGCCCTCACCGACGCCTCCTACGCCCTCCTGGCCGGCCGCTCGTCCAAGCTCTCGCGGCGCGTCCTGGTCTTCGAACCGCTCGCCGGACGCCTCTCCGAGGCGGCCTGGCTCCTCTCCTTCTGGTTCCTCGGCGCGCCCGGCTGGGTCGTCGTCACCACCGGCGCCCTGTGCTGGACCTACGTCCAGACCCGCTCCCGCGCCCGCCAGGTCGGCCTGCGCGACCTCGGCATGAACACCCTTGGGGAGCGGGCGGTGCGGACCGCCACGGTCGCCGTCGGCTTCGTCGCGGCCGGCATCATCGCCGTGGCAGGCGGCGCCGAGTACGACACCTGGCTCTCCGGGGCCGTGACCATCGCCGTCACCGCGTGGCTGCTCATGGCCGCCCTCGGCCTGCTCCAACTGGTCATCGTCGTCGCGGCGGCCCTGCGCAACGAGTGACCGACCGCATGGAATGTCCCGAGGGGGACACGCGTTGGACCCTGAATGCGTATCGAAGTATGGGCCGACGTCTTCTCGCCCGAGACCCGTTCGGCCAAGGAGCAGCTCCAAGCCGTGCTGGCCGCCCGCGCCTCGGGCGGTGAGCACCCTGCGATCGAGGTGGTGTGGCGGCCGCACCCGGCCGACGACACCGACGCCCAGCGGCTCGTCCACCTCGCCCGCACCGACGGGGGACCGGCGCTCCAGGACGCCGTGGTGGACGCGCTCCTGACCGCCCGGCACGACGAGGCCGCCGACCTCACCGACCCCGCGGTGCTGGACCGCCTGGCCGCGGACGCGGGCTTCGCGCAGGGCGCGGCGCTGCTGCGCACCGACGCGGGCAAGCGCGGCGTGGAGGAGCAGCGGCAGCGCGGCAAGGCGATCGGCGTGGCGGACGTCCCGACGTTCACGCAGGCCGACCGGGTCCTCGCGGGCCCCGACGCCGAGGCGCTGGCGGCGTTCCTCGACACCGAGGAGGAGCGCGCGGTGCCCGAGGAGACGCAGCGGCTGCGCCACGCCGAGGAGCTGCTGGGCCGGCGCGACCCGCTGGGCGCGCTGCGCCTGATCGAGCCGCTGATGCGCGACCACCCGGGCCACCCGGACGTGGTGCAGCTGGCGGCGCGGGCGTACTTCAAGTCCGCGCAGCTGAACAAGGCGCTGGTGCTGGCCGAGGCGATGGTCGAGGTCAACCCGGCCGACTTCTACGCCAGGCGGCTGCTCGGCCGCACCCTGGAGCGCCTGGGGCGCCCCGACGAGGCCAGGGCGCACCTGCGCCTGGTCGACGAGGTCGCGGAGGAGTAGCCGACGCACCGCACGGGCACAGGTGTTCGCATGTCGACCGACCGCGGTGCGCGGCCTTCCGCCTCCGGTCGGTGTGGACGCACTGGTGGGGCATGGTGCCGGGACGGCCCGGGCCCGGCTCCGGCCCGAGTATGATGCACGTTACAGGAAAGTGCCGCGCATCGATCGATGCGCGGCACTTTCCATTGCACGACAAGGCATCGACTGTCAGATTGGGGACAATCAGTAGTGTTCTGCTGATTTGGCGTAGCGATGGGGGTTCAAAATGTCGGACCCGTGTGGTTCCATGAATGTCGAACGCAAGTTCGAACAAGGTTATGGAGGCCCTCATGGCAGCTTCGCGACCCGGAGCCACCCGAACCGGTCCCCGCCTCGTACAGGCCGGAACCGTCAAGAACGCCCGCCTACGCATCCCAGCCAACCAGCTCCCCAACCGCTCCCCGCTGCAACTGCTGGCAACCGCCCGCACCGACCTCGACGACGCCGCCGAGCAGGAACGCCCCGGCCAGCGCTACGCCGAGGCGCACATGGCCGCGCTGCGCGTGGCCGCGGCGGTGCTCGCCGTGCGGGCGGGCGACGTCGCGGGCCGGAGGCGGCCCGGTCGGCCGTCGAGCACCTGGGAGCTGCTGGCGGGCGCGGCGCCGGAACTGGAGGAGTGGGCCTCCCACTTCTCGCGGACGGCCCGCAAACGGGTCCTGGCGCAGGCCGGAATCCCCGACATCGTGACGGCCGAGGAGGCCGACACGCTCGTGTCCGACGCCCGCCGCTTCCTCGACGTGGTGATCCGCCTGTTGGGCTTCAGCGCGCTCGCGTGCTGAAGAGTGAACGCAGCAGCGCGCTCGCGCGCTGAACGGTGAACACGGCGGCGCTGCGGGCGAGCCCGGCGGCGCCCGCGCGTGTCGAACGGCGACCGCCGCGGCGTCCCCGACACCGTGACCGCGATGCGCGCCGACGCATCCCGTCGCGCCGTGCGCTCACGCCTCCACGAGGCCCCGCCCGTCCTCCGGTGACGGGCGCCACCGGCACTGTGCGCTGGATCGTGCCGCCCGGCACGCCCGCGTGGCTGGTGACGGGGCGGTTATACGATTGCTGCTGGCATTGGGCATTCGCGAGAATGAACCCGATCGCGGCGAAGCCCGCGAGCCGAGGGCCGCGGCCGGATTCGCGAGCCGCGAGCCGACCCAGCCAGAGCAATCGTCTACCGGATACTTCCAGGAGCGTTGAACCCGTGTATCGGACACACCTCGCCGGCACGCTGAGTGCCGCCGCCGTCGACCAGCAAGTCACCCTCGCCGGATGGGTGGCGCGGCGCCGCGACCACGGCGGGGTGGAGTTCATCGATCTTCGCGACGCCTCGGGCGTCGTCCAGGTCGTCTTCCGCGACACCGAGGCCGCCAAGGCCGCCCACGAGCTGCGGAGCGAGTTCTGCGTCGAGATCACCGGCGTCGTCTCCCGCCGCCCCGAGGGCAACGAGAACCCCGAGCTCCCCACCGGCGAGATCGAGGTGAGCGCCGAGTCCCTCACCGTCCTCTCCGAGTCCGCGCCGCTCCCGTTCCAGGTCGACGACCACATCGACGTCTCCGAGGACGTCCGCCTGCGCCACCGCTACCTCGACCTGCGGCGCACCGGCCCGGCCAAGGCCATCCGGCTGCGCTCCAAGGCCAACCAGATCGCCCGCGAGATCCTCTTCGCCGAGGACTACCTCGAGATCGAGACGCCGACGCTCACCCGCTCCACCCCCGAGGGCGCCCGCGACTTCGTCGTCCCCGTCCGCCTCCAGCCCGGCTCCTGGTACGCCCTCCCGCAGTCCCCGCAGCTGTTCAAGCAGCTGCTCATGGTCGGCGGCTTCGAGAAGTACTTCCAGATCGCCCGCTGCTACCGCGACGAGGACTTCCGCGCCGACCGCCAGCCCGAGTTCACCCAGCTCGACATCGAGGCGTCCTTCGTCGACCAGGAGGACGTCATCGTCCTCGGCGAGCGCATCGTCGCCGCCCTCTGGAGCGAACTTGCCGACTACGAGATGCCCCGCCCGCTGCCCCGGATGACCTGGCACGAGGCCATGGACCGCTATGGCTCCGACAAGCCCGACCTGCGTTTCGGCCTCGAACTGGTCGATCTCACCGACTACCTGCGCGGCACCGCCTTCCGCGTCTTCGCCGGCGCGATCGACGCCGGGGGCTACGTCGGCGCGGTCGTCATGCCCGGCGGCGCCTCCCAGACCCGCAAGGAGCTCGACGGCTGGCAGGACTGGGCCAAGGCGCGCGGCGCCAAGGGCCTGGCCTACGTCACCTTCAACGCCGAGACCGGCGAGCCGAAGGGCCCGGTCGCCAAGAACCTCTCCGAGGAGCACCTGGCCGGACTCGCCGCGGCCGTCGGCGCCGAGGCGGGCGACGCGGTCTTCTTCGCCGCCGCGACCGACCGCCGCGAGGCCCAGGAGCTGCTCGGCGCGGCCCGCCTGGAGGTCGGCCGCCGCGCGGGCCTCATCGACGAGGACGCCTGGGCGTTCTGCTGGGTCACCGACGCGCCCATGTTCGAGCCCGCCGGCGACGGCGGCTGGACGGCCATCCACCACCCCTTCACCTCCCCGAACCCCGAATGGGTCGACAAGTTCGAGGCCGACCCGGGCAACGCGCTGACCTACGCCTACGACATCGTCTGCAACGGCAACGAGCTCGGCGGCGGATCGATCCGCATCCACGACCGCAAGGTCCAGAGCCGCGTCTTCGAGGTCCTCGGGCTGAGCCAGGAGGCGGCCGAGGAGCAGTTCGGGTTCCTGCTCGAAGGGCTCAAGTACGGCGCCCCGCCGCACGGCGGCATCGCCCTGGGCTGGGACCGCGTCTGCGCGCTCCTGGCGAAGGCCGACTCGATCCGCGAGGTCATCGCCTTCCCCAAGACCGGCGGCGGCTACGACCCGCTGACCGGCGCGCCCGCGCCGATCACGCCCGAGCAGCGCGCCGAGGCGGGCATCGACTACGTGCCCGAAACCGATGGCGAAGCGGTGGACGAGTAGTTCTACGATGCGTAGAGAGCGGCTCGAGCCTCGGCTCGAGCCGCGTGTCGTTTTCTGGAGCGCGACGCGTGCCCGGTTGCCCCTCAACACTTCCAACCGGCAGGAGCCCAGTAGGCCCTGGTCGCGCCCGACGGCATTGCTGGTATACCTAACACCCGGCCGACGCAGGAGCAAGAGGAGCAGTTCGACGTGCAGAGCGGGACCTTGGTGGCAGGTCGCTATCGATTGGACGATCGGCTGGCCGCCGGTGGCATGGGCGAAGTCTGGAAGGGCTTCGACACCAGACTGGGTCGCAACGTAGCCGTCAAGATACTCCATGCTGGACTGTCCAACAGCGATAAGTTCCGCGCCCGCTTCCAGCTCGAGGCCAGGGCCGTGGCCGCCCTCCAGTCGCCGGGCATCGTCGCGCTCTACGACTACGGCGAGGAGGAGACCGACGAGGACGGCCTCGTGTCCTACCTGGTCATGGAACTGGTCCGGGGCCGCTCCCTGGCCGACATCCTGCGGGACCGCGGCACGCTGCCCCCCGACGAGGTCATGAAGATCGTCGCCACCGCGGCCGACGCCCTCGAGACCGCGCACCGCGCCGACATCATCCACCGGGACATCAAGCCCGCCAATCTCCTCGTCGACGACAACGGCACGGTCAAGATCGTCGACTTCGGCATCGCCTCGGCCCGCGGCGCCTCGGGGCTGACCGAGACCGGCACCGTCATGGGCACCCTCGCCTACGCCTCGCCGGAGCAGCTCAACGGCGCGGAACTGACCGGCGCGACCGACCTGTACTCGCTGGGGATCGTGGCCTACGAGGCCCTGAAGGGCCAGCCGCCCTTCGTCTCCGAGACCCCGGTGGCGGTCATGAACGGCCACATGACCCAGGCCCCGCCGCCGCTCTCGCGCGACATCCCGCCGGGCGTCGCGCAGGTCGTGCTGCAGGCATTGCAGAAGGACCCGGCCGCCAGGTACGCCTCGGCGGCGGCGATGGCGCGCTCGGCCCGCGAGGGCCGGGTCGTGACCGGTGGCATCCCGGCAGGGTCGCCGTCCACGGCCGAAGACGGCGCGACGCAGCTCATCGGCGGCGACGCGACTCAGGCGTTCGGCGGGGCGGCCGCCCCCCCGAACACCACCGCGCCCCAGCCGGTCGGCCCCGACGGGACGCCGCGGAGCCGCGCGGTGCTCTGGAGCATCATCGCCGCGGTCACCACGGCGGTCGTGCTCATCCTGGTGCTCATCTTCGGGCCCTGGGGCGACAGGGAGGACCCCGACGGGAGGATCGACACCGGCGAGACCACGAGCGAGTCGACCGAGAGCGAGTCCCCGTCGCCCACCGAGGAGGCCACCACCGAGGAGGAAGAGACCCGGGACTGGAACAACGACTGGGAGCCCACGTCCGAGGCCCCGACCACGGAGGAGCCGAGCGAGACGCCCACGGAGTCCGAGTCGCCGACCCAATCCGAGTCGCCCACGGAGTCCGAGTCGCCGAGCGAACCGGGCGAGGACGAGACCGACCCCAGCCCGCCCGATGACGACGACGAGGACCCTGAGGAGCCTCCGGCGGGGGGCGGAGCCGGCAACCAGTGAGGATCGCCGCCGGCCCCTCGCTTCAGGGCTAGCCCTCCTCTTCGCTGAGCTGCGGGAACCGCATCAGCACGTCGCCGCCCGAGCCGTTCGAGGTGGCGAGCCACAGCCAGCCGTCGGGCGAGACCTCCACGGTGCGGATCCGGCCGATCTCGCCGACCAGCACCGCCTCCGGCTCGCCGCCGACCTCGCCGCCCTCGACCGGCACGGTCCACAGGCGCTGGCCGCGGAGCGCGGCGATGTACGCGACGTCGTCGACGATCTCCAGGCCCGAGGGCGACGCCTCGGCCGGAGCCCAGGTGACCAGCGGGTCGACGTACTCCGGATCGCCGCCGGTGCCTTCGACGACGGGCCAGCCGTAGTTCGCGCCCGCCTCGATGTGGTTGAACTCGTCCCAGGTGTTCTGGCCGAACTCGGTGGCGTACAGCTCGCCGCTCTCGTCCCAGTCGATGCCCTGGACGTTCCGGTGCCCCCACGAATAGACCAGCGATCCCTCGAACGGATTGTCCTCGGGCACCGTCCCGTCCGGTTCGGCGCGCAGTATCTTGCCGCCCAGGCTCTCGAGGTCCTGCGCGTTGCCGGTGTCGTTCGCGTCCCCGGTGGAGACGTAGAGCCTGCCGTCGGGGCCGAAGGCGATTCTGCCGCCGTTGTGGTTGAGCGCCACGGGGATGCCGGTGATGACCGGTTCGGGGTCGAAGTCCTCGGCGGTGAAGCGCACCACCCGGTTGTCCTCCTCGGTCGAGTGGTAGGCGTAGATGTAGCCGTCCTCTTCATAGGTCGGCGAGACGGCCAGGCCGAGCAGTCCGCGCTCGTCGAAATCGCCTTCCTGCGGCGGCACGCTGATGCCGCCGAGGACCTCCGGGGCGCCGAATCCCTTGTAGAGCATGACGGCGCCGCTGTTGCGGTCGGCGACCAGCGCGTGGCCGTTGGGCAGGAATGCGAGTCCCCACGGGATGGAGAGCCCCTGGGCTATCGTCTGTCCGTCGCCGAAGTCGAATCCGGTCTGCTGCGTCGGTTCGTCTTGGGCCACTGCGGTTCCGATGCCCAGAATCGTGGCCGTGAAGGCCGCGCCCACGACCATCAGCTTCCGTCGCATGGCTGCTCCTTGTCTGTCATGGTGCCGGTCCGTGAAGCGCCACCATTTAAATCGATGGTTATCTATGCGATTGCCATAGTAGGCATGATTTGCCGGTGTTGTCCACGTATGGCATCGACCCGGCCCGCCCTCGACGCACGGCATCGGCGCCGCGGCGGCACCCCGAGCAGACGACGGACGCGCCCTTCGCGCGCCTGCCGCCGCTCGTACGCGCCCCGGTTTTATCGCTTCTGCGTTCGAACTCGTCCGAACCGCCCTGTAGGCTGAGAAAACGGAAACTCCACCCCTGAGCAACGGGAGGAAGCTGATGCTCACCGCCACCCCCCGCCGCCTCATCGGCGCCGCCGCGATCCCGGCACTGGCCCTCGGCCTCGTCGCCTGCACCGACTCGGGCTCCGGCGGATCGGGCGGCGACGGCTCCGCGCAGCTCGGCCCCCACGACATGGTCCTCGCCTCCTACGAGGGCCTCGGCGACGAGTCCTACACGATGCAGTCGACCGTGACGGTCAACGACCTCGAGCTCATGAACATGACCAGCGCCATCGACGGCGAGTCCGCGCAGGCCACCCAGGACCTCTACATGAGCGCCGTCATCGAGGCCATGGGCGACGACTACTCCGAAGACCCCGAGATGGCCGCGATGATGGAGGCCATGTTCGCCGACACGCACTCCGAGGCGATCCTGGTCGACGACATCGTCTACATGCAGTTCACCGGCGGCATGTTCGCGGTCATGGCCGAGGACTTCGGCGAGGACGCCTGGTTCACGCTCGACCTCACCGAGGACGCCCGGATGGGCGACATCTACCGCCAGTTCGGCAGCTACGACCTGGCCGAGCAGACCGAGGCGGTGCTCACCGACCTCTCCGACGTCGAGGAGACCGCCGACGGCGTCTACACCGGCACCCTCGACCCCGAGTCCGAGGCCATGCGGACCATGCTCCAGGCCACCGGCGGCGCGGCCAACGGCGTCGAGATCCCCGAGGGCATCGAGGTCACCGTCACCGTCGACGACGACGGCCTGCTCCAGACCCTGGAGATGACCCTCCCCGAGAACGAGGGCATGGTCGTGCACATGGTCTCGGAGGTCACCGACATCGGCGGCGACTACGCGATCGCCGCACCCCAGAGCGACAACGTGCACTCCTTCGACGAGTTCGCGGGCGTGATGTAGCGGCCCCGCGCCCCCGCCGCGCTCCGGTCACGACCGGATCCCGGGAGTGCGAGCTGCGCACGCACATGGCCTAGGCTGGTGCCGATGGACGCACCAGGGTTGTTCGAGTTGGCTCAGCCGCCTGAGCCGTCGGGGTCGGGCGTCCTCGGGACCGGCTCGGCCTCCGGCGACGAGCCCCTCGCCGTCCGCATGCGCCCCCAGTCGCTCGACGAGCTCGTGGGCCAGGAGCACCTGCTCACGCCCGGCTCCCCGCTGCGACAGGTCGTCGAGGGCCGCCAGCCGATGTCGGTCATCCTGTGGGGGCCGCCCGGCTCGGGCAAGACCACCATCGCCCACCTCGTCGCCCGCTCCGGCGACCGGCGCTTCCGCGCCATGTCCGCGCTCAACTCCGGCGTCAAGGACGTGCGCGCCGCCATCGAGGAGGCCAGGCGGGTGCGGCGCACCGGCGGGCCCCAGACCATCCTGTTCATCGACGAGGTCCACCGCTTCACCAAGACCCAGCAGGACTCCCTGCTCGGCGCCGTCGAGGACCGCACCATCACCCTCCTGGCCGCCACCACCGAGAACCCCTACTTCTCCGTGGTCGCGCCGCTGGTCAGCCGCTGCGTCCTGCTGACGCTGCGCGAACTCGACGACGCCGACGTCGGCGCCGTCGTCGACCGGGCCGTCGCCTCCCCGCGCGGCCTGGACGGGGCCGTCCGGCTCGCCGACGAGGCCCGCGATCACCTCGTGCGCACCGCGAGCGGCGACGCCCGCAAGGCCCTCACCGCGCTCGAAGCCGCCGCCGCCACGTGCGTCCCCGACGCCGAGGACGCCGAGGACGACGAAGCGCGGCCGGAGATCACCGTCGCCGTCGTCGAGGCCGCCATCGACACCGCCGCCGTCCGCTACGACCGGGACGGCGACGGCCACTACGACGTCGCCAGCGCCTTCATCAAGAGCCTCCGCGGGTCTGATGTGGACGCGGCGATGCACTACCTGGCGCGCATGGTCGTCGCCGGCGAAGACCCCCGCTTCATCGCCCGCCGCCTGGTCGTCTTCGCCTCGGAGGACGTCGGCATGGCCGACCCGACCGCCCTCCAGACCGCCACCGCCGCCGCCACCGCCGTCGAGCGCATCGGCCTGCCCGAGGCCAGGATCAACCTCGCCCAGGCCGTCGTCCACCTCGCGACCGCCCCCAAGTCCAACGCCGTCATCACCGCCGTCGACGAGGCCATCGCCGACGTCCGCAGCGGCAAGATCGGCCCCGTCCCCGCCGAGCTGCGCGACGCCCACTACAAGTCGGCGGCGCAGCTCGGCCACGGCACCGCCTACGTCTACCCCCACGACGCCCCGCTCGGCGTCGTGCCCCAGCGCTACGCCCCCGACGCGGTCGCCGGACGCGACTACTACCGCCCCACCAGGCACGGAGCCGAAGGCGAACTCGCCGACCGGCTCGAGAAGCTGCGCCGGATCGTGCGGAAGCGCCCCGATGACTAGTCCGGTCCCGCCGCGCCGCCGGCGCGGCCCCTCCGACCGGATCGCCGCGGCGCTGGCCTCCGCCGGCGCCCGCATCGACCGGCTGCGCCTGGCCGCGCTCGCCGTCGCCTGCGCGGCGGCGCTGCTCGTGACCGGGATGCTGTGGTTCGGCGGGGCCCTCACGCTCGACCCGACCCGCCGGGCCGTCGACGCGCTCGACGTGCCCGCCTGGGCCGCCGCCGAGGCCGGCGACGAGATCTACGGCAGCCGCTGGTGCGTGGGGGAGTGCCGGGTGCGGGTGCGCACCTGGTCCTCCGAGGGCACTGCGGAGGACACCGGGCGCGTGTACCGGAGCGCGCTGCTGGAGGACGGCTGGGCGCCCGCCGAGGGGCGGCGGTGCGTCGGCGGCGAGGGCGAGAGCGGCTGCTATGTGCGCGACGAGCTGTTCCTGGAACTGTGGGTGGTCCCGGTGACCTGCGCGGACCGCTACGAGCTGTGCGTGGGCTCGGAGGTGACCGCGGTGGTCGCCCCGCAGGCGGCGCTGCCCCGGCTGGCCGAGAACCGGCGCACCGCCGATGCGGGATAGGCGACTCGGGCCAGCCCCGTTGCGCTTTCTGTCCCCCTCTGCAAGGTAAGGTCGATGCTGCGTTGCTCATGCGCGAGAGCCAGGAATCATCTTTCGACCGCCTCGGTGCGGTTAATGCTTCGTCAAGGGGGAAGAGCCGTGCCAGAGGAGACGTTGGCTTTGGAGTTCAACGACGGTTGGGACCTGTTCGCGGCATTGGCCGGGATCGGCGTCCTCATCCTGTGCGTGGTCCTGAGCTATGTGCTCATCAGCCTGCGCAACAAGATCGTCGTCAAGGCCGGCCGCACGCTCGACAAGGTCGACCGCGAGGTCGGCCCGCTCCTGCAGAACCTCAACACCACGGTCACCGGCGTCAACGCGAACCTGACGCAGGTCGAGGGCGAACTCCAGAAAGTGGGTTCGATCACCGAGAACGCCGCGCACGTCTCGTCGAACGTCGCCAACATCACCACCATGGTCACCGCCGCCGTCGGCTCCCCGCTGGTCAAGGTCGCGGCCCTCGGCTTCGGCCTGCGCTCCGCGGTCAAGCGGCGGGGCCAGGAGATGGACGAGGAGCAGGTCCGCCGGATGGTCGAGGCGTCCAAGCAGAGCAAGCGGGAGCGCAAGGCCGCCCGCAAGGCCCGCAAGCGCGCGAAATAAGCATTTGGCGCCGGTGAGCGACATCGGCGAGGATCGAATCAGGAGCAGCAGTGTTCAAGCGGATGATCTGGGTAGGCGTCGGCGTGGTCGTCGGCGTCGTGGTGGTCCGGAAGCTCACCAAGGCGGCCGAGTCGGTCACTCCCGGCGGGGTCGCCGACCGCATAGGCGGCGCCGGTGCTGAGATGAGGGAATCGTTCAAGGCGTTCTGGGCCGATGTCTCCGAGGCGAAACGGGCCAAGGAAGCCGAACTGTTCGACGCCCTCGAGCGCGGTGAGGACATCACGCCGCTGCTCACCGAAGAAGACGACGACGCCAAGGCCCGCTAGGCCGGCCGCAGCCCTGAAGGAGGTGCCCCATGGAGACCGCTGAAATCCAACGCCGGTTTCTGAAGTTCTTCGAGTCCAACGGCCATACGGTGGTCCCCAGCGCACCGCTGCCGGCGATCGAGGACCCGAACCTGCTGTTCATCAACGCGGGCATGGTCCAGTTCGTGCCCTACTTCCTCGGCCAGGCCGCGCCGCCGTGGAAGACCGCCACCTCGATCCAGAAGTGCCTGCGCACGCCGGACATCGACGAGGTCGGCAAGACCTCCCGCCACGGCACGTTCTTCCAGATGAACGGCAACTTCTCCTTCGGGGACTACTTCAAGGAGCAGGCGATCCGCTTCGCCTGGGACCTGTCCACCGGCTCGGTCGAGAACGGCGGCCTCGGCCTGGACGGCGACCGCATCTGGGCCACGGTCTACCTCGACGACGACGAGTCGATCGACATCTGGCACAAGCAGATCGGCCTCCCCCTCGACCGCATCGTGCGCCGCGGGCAGGTCGACAACATGTGGTCGATGGGCATCCCCGGCCCCTGCGGGCCGTGCTCGGAGCTGTACTATGACCGCGGGCCCGCCTACGGCCCCGAGGGCGGCCCCGAAGTCGACGAGGACCGCTACCTCGAGTTCTGGAACCTGGTGTTCATGCAGCAGGAGCGGGGCGAGGGCCCCGCCAAGGAGGACTACGAGATCCTCGGCGACCTGCCGAAGAAGAACATCGACACCGGCATGGGCATGGAGCGCATGGCGTCGATCCTCCAAGGCGTCGACAACATGTACGAGATCGACCAGGTCCGCCCCCTGATCGACAAGACCTCGGAGCTGACCGGCCGCCGCTACGGCGTCTCGACCTCGCAGACCGCCGCCGAGTCGCACCCCGACGACGTCCGCTTCCGGATCGTCGCCGACCACATCCGCTCCAGCCTCATGCTCATCGGCGACGGCATCGTGCCCTCCAACGAGGGCCGCGGCTACGTCCTGCGCCGCATCATGCGCCGCGCGATCCGCGCCGTGCGCCTGCTCGGCTACGACAAGCCCGCCCTGCCCGAGCTCCTGCCCGTCGCCCGCGACTGCATGAGCCCGTCCTACCCCGAGCTCGCCCAGGACTTCGAGCGCATCTCCTCCTACGCCTACGGTGAAGAGGAGGCGTTCCTCTCGACGCTCAAGCACGGCACCACGATCCTGGACACCGCCGTGGCCCAGACCAAGCGCGAGGGCGGCGAGACCCTCCCCGGCGCGAAGGCGTTCGAGCTGCACGACACCTACGGCTTCCCGATCGACCTGACCCTGGAGATGGCCGAGGAGCAGGGGCTCCAGGTCGACCGCGAGGGCTTCCGGCAGCTCATGGCCGAGCAGCGCGCGCGGGCCAAGGCCGACGCCGCGGCCCGCAAGACCGGCCACGCCGACCTGACCGCGTACTGGGACCTGCTCCAGCAGCACGGCCCCAGCGACTGGCGGGCCTACGAGACGCTCGACACCGAGTCCCGCGTGCTCGGCATCCTCGCCGAGGGCAAGCCGCTCCCGGTCGCCGCGGCCGGGCAGATCGTCGAGGTCGTCCTCGACCGCACGCCGTTCTACGCCGAGTCCGGCGGCCAGCACGCCGACGCGGGCCTCATCACCGGCCCGAACGTCCGCGCCGAGGTGCTCGACGTGCAGCGGCCGGTCAAGAAGCTCGTCGTGCACCAGGTGCGCGTCCTCGAAGGCGCGCTCGCCCTCGACGACCGCGTCGAGGCCGCCGTGGACCCCGAATGGCGGATCGGCGCCCGGCAGGCCCACTCGGGCACGCACGTGGTCCACGCCGCGCTGCGCGAGGTGCTCGGCCACTCGGCGCTCCAGTCCGGCTCGTTCAACCGGCCCGGCTACCTCCGGCTCGACTTCTCCTGGCGCAGCAAGGTCTCCGACGCGACCAGGAGCGAGATCGAAGAGGTCGCGAACCGGGCCGTCCGCGAGGACCTGCCGGTCTCGGTCAAGTACATGACCCTGCCCGAGGCGAAGGCGTTCGGCGCGCTCGCGCTGTTCGGCGAGACCTACGACGAGAGCGTCCGCGTCGTCGAGATCGGCGGCCCCTGGTCGCGCGAGCTGTGCGGCGGCACCCACGTCGAGCACTCCTCGCAGATCGGCCCCGTCGTCCTCACTGGTGAGTCCTCGGTGGGCTCGGGCCAGCGCCGCGTCGAGGCCGCCACCGGTATCGAGGCCTACCGCTACCTCGCCCGCGAGCGCGACCTGGTCTCCCAGATCGCCCAGGAGGTCGGCGCCCAGCGCGGCGAAGTGGTCGAGCGCGTGCGCGCGATCCTCCAGCGCTCCAAGGAGGCCGAGCGCGAACTCGCCCAGCTCCAGGCCAAGATGGTCAGCGGCCGCGCCGCCGACTACGCGAACGCGGCGAAGCAGGTCGGCGCGGTCAAGGTCGCCGCGGTCAAGGCGCCCGACGGCACCAAGGGCGGCGACGTCCGCCAGCTGGCCATGCAGATCCGCTCGCACCTGCCCGAGTCCGAGCCGGGCGTGGCGGCGGTCGTGGCGACCGCCGGCGGCAAGGCCAGCGTCGTCGTGGGCGTCAACGCCGCGGCGAAGTCCCGGAGCCTCAGCGCGGCCGACCTGGTCAAGACGGCCCTGTCGGGCCGCGGCGGCGGCAACGACGACATCGCCCAGGGCGGCGGCGTCCCCGCCGACCAGGCCGAGCGGCTGCTCGACGACATCGTGCGCGCGATCGCCGAATAGGACGCCTGTGGACCACGGACAGCCCGGCCCCGCCGCCACCGAGTGGCGGCGGGGCCGCCGTCTCGGCATCGATCTCGGCAAGGCCCGCATCGGCATCGCGGTGTGCGACCCCGACGGCATCCTGGCCTCCCCGGTGGCGACCGTCCGTCGCGACATGAGGACCGGCGGCGAGGAGATATCGAACGATATTCGTGAAATCGCTGAAATCGCCGCCGATTACGACGTGGTGGAGATTGTCGTGGGCCTACCCGTTACCCTTTCCGGTGAGGAGGGGTTGGCCGCCGAACACACCCGAACGTGGGTGCGACGGTTCGCCGACCACGTCTCTCCCGTGCCGGTAACACTGACCGACGAGCGGCTCACCACGGCCGTCGCCACCCGCAGACTTCATGAGGGAGGCGTCCGCGGCAAGCGGAAGCGCTCCGTCGTCGACCAGGCCGCCGCGGTGGAGATCCTCCAGCAATGGTTGGATCATCGGCGAAGGATATGACACATCATGCTCGGCGACCTCGACTCACAGGCGGAACACGCGGATGCGCCGAGGCGACACCGCCGCCGTGAATCCGGCAGCTCCCTCATCGCCATGACCCTCGTGGTGGTCCTGTTCGGCGCCTTGGGCGTCGGCGGCTGGTGGGCGTACAACAACGTCATCAAGGAGTTCTTCATCGCCGAGGACTTCGAGGGCTCCGGCAACGGCACCGAGGTCACCGTCCAGATCCAGGAGGGCTGGTTCGTCGCCGACATCGCGGGCCACCTCTACGAGGAGGGCGTCATCGCCTCCGCCAAGGCGTTCACCAACGCCTCCGAGGACGACGGCGACAGCGGCGTCAACATCCAGCCGGGCACCTACCTCATGCAGGAGGAGATGTCGGCCGCCGCCGCGCTCGCCTTCCTGACCGACCCGGCGAACCGGATGCTCAACGCCGTCACCATCCCCGAGGGCTACCGGTCCATGGAGGTCTACGTCAGGCTCTCCGAGCACACCGGCGTGCCCGTCGAGGAGTTCGAGGCCGCCGCCGCCGACCCCGAGGCGCTCGGCGTCGACCCGATCTGGTTCGAGGGCTTCGGCGACCGCCAGACCAAGTCCGTCGAGGGCTTCCTGTTCCCGGCCACCTACGAATTCGATGAGGAGATGACCGCCGAGCAGATGCTCTCGGCGATGATCGCCAAGTTCAACCAGACCATCGAGGAGATCGGCTTCATCGAGAAGGCCGCCCAGATCGAGGACCCCGACCCCGACTTCGACCCCGCCTCCCTGCCCCAGCAGACCTTCCACCCCGACACCGGCGGCGGATTCCAGGTCCACCCGTGGATGGCCCTCCAGGTCGCCTCCATCGTGCAGTCCGAGTCCGGCACCCCCGAGGACGACGCCAAGATCGCCCAGACCATGTACAACAAGGTCTACCTGAACTGGATCGAGCACGAGCAGACCAACTGCAACTGCTTCGAGAGCGAGGCGATCTGGAACTACGGGCGCCTGCTCAACGGCGAGGAGCCCATCACCTCCGGCGAGGACATCGCCTGGCACGAGGTCATGCGCGACGCCGACAACCCCTGGGCCCCCAGCGCCCCCGAGAACGCCGGCTACCTGCCCAGCGCCATCTCCAACCCCGGCGTGGCCGCCCTCGAAGGCGCCGTGAACCCCGAACCGGGCGACTGGCTGTTCTTCGTGACCGCCTACGACGACGGCCGCGCCCTGTTCGCCCACGAATACGCCGACCACCTGGAGAACATCGAAGTGGCCGAGGAGAACGGAATCCAGTGAAGCAGGCCGCCGTCCTGGGCAAGCCCATCGAGCATTCGCTCTCGCCGGTCATCCACAGCGCCGGATTCGCCGCCGCCGGGCTCACCGACTGGACCTACACGCGCCACGAATGCGACGAGCCCGCGCTCGCCCGCTTCGTCGACGGCCTCGACGACACCTGGGCCGGGCTCTCGCTCACCATGCCGCTCAAGGAGATCGCCCTCGTCGTCGCCCATGAGGTCACGCCCGTCGCCGAAGCCCTCGGCGCGGCCAACACGCTCGTCCTGCGCGACGGGAAGCGCCTGGCCGACAACACCGACGCCCCCGGCATGGTCGACGCGCTCGCCGAGATCGGCCTGACCGAAGCCGAAGAGGTGGCCGTCCTCGGCGCCGGCGGCACCGCCCGCGCCGCGCTCGGCGCCGCGCAGCGGCTCGGGGCCGCGACCGTCACCGTCTTCGCGCGCCGCCGCGAGGCCCTGGCCGAACTCGAGCCCGTCGCCGAACGCCTCGGCCTGGACCTGCGCTCGGCCTCCTGGGACGAGGCCGTCGTCGCCGGACGCTGCGACCTGGTCGTCTCCACCGTCCCCAAAGGCGTCACCGACGGCCTGCGGCTCGACTGGCGCCCGGGCGCCGTCCTGTTCGACGTCCTCTACGACCCCTGGCCCACCCCGCTCGCCGCCGCGGCCGAACGCGAGGGCGCCAAGGTCCTCGACGGCCTGGCGCTGCTCCTGGCGCAGGCGGTCCGCCAGTGGACCCAGTTCACCGGCCTCGACCGGGCCCCGGTGGCGGCCATGCGCGAAGCGCTCTACACGGCGGCGAGGCGGCGATGAGGCGACCGGTCTTCCTCTACGACGGCGACTGCGCCTTCTGCACCCTGTGCGCAGGCTTCATCGAACGCCGCGTCAGGACCGACGCCGAGGTCGCCCCCTGGCAGTGGACCGACCTCGAAGCGCTCGGCGTCGAACGGCAGGACGCCGAGGACGCCGTCCAATGGGTGGAGCCCGGCCTGGTCAAGGCCGGACCGGACGCCATCGCCGTGCTGCTGCGCCGCGCCCAGTGGTACTGGAGGCCGCTGGGCTGGATCGCCTCGCTCACGCCCGTCTCGTGGCTGCTGTGGCCGGTCTACCGGCTCGTCTCCCGCAACCGCCACCGCATGCCCGGCGGCACCGCCGCCTGCGTGCGGCCCCGCCCCTCCGGACCGTGAACCGGGCCCGCCCCGGGCCGCCCCGACGGTCCGGGTGCGTCCCGCAGGTGGGAAAACCAGTGGCTCCATGTCGGAGCGCACGCCTATCGTCGTTCCATGCCGATTCTCGAGGCCCGCTCCCTGAGCAAACGCTTCCGCCGCCCCGACAAGGACTCGGGGTTCAAAGGCGCCCTCAAGCACCTGGTCCAGCGCAAGTACAAGAACTTCACCGCCGTCGACGCGATCGACCTCGAGATCGAGCCCGGCGAGTCGGTCGCCTACGTCGGCCCCAACGGCGCCGGGAAGTCCACCACCGTCAAGCTCCTGACCGGCATCCTCAAACCCACCGAGGGCACCGTGCGGGTGATGGGCCGCGACCCCCACACCGAGCGCATTGCCAACGCCCACGACATCGGAGTCCTGTTCGGACAGCGCACCCAGTTGTGGTGGGACCTGCCGGTCGAGGAGAGCCTCAAGCTCCTCAAACACATGTACGGCGTCCCCGAAGCCGATTACCAGGCCCGGATCGAGAAGTTCGACGAGCTGCTCGGCCTCGGCGAGTTCATGCCCACGCTCGCCCGCACCCTCTCCCTCGGCCAGCGCATGCGGGCCGACCTGGCGTGCGCGCTCATCCACGACCCCAAGATGGTCTACCTCGACGAGCCCACCATCGGCCTCGACATCGCCGTCAAGGACCGCCTGCGCGCCTTCCTGCGCCAGATCGTCGACGACGGCACCACCCTGCTGCTCACCAGCCACGACCTGGCCGACATCGAGGAGGTCTGCGAGCGCATCGTCGTCATCGACGAGGGCCGCATCGCCTACGACGGCCCCATCGCGCGGCTCAAGGCCCACTACATCACCACCAAGGCCGTCAACCTCGTCCTCGAGGGCCCGGCCGACGTCGCGGCCCTCGCCGAGAAGTTCCCCCACTACGAGTGGAGCACCGGGGAGGCCGCCAGCGAGGTCGCCGTCACCTACGAGTCGGCGCGGTTCACCACCGCCGAAGTCCTCGGCGACATCACCGAGCACCTGCGCCCCAAGGACCTCTCGCTCTCCGAGCCGAGCATCGAGGACGTCATCAGGCGGCTGTACGCGGGGGAGCTGACCACGTGAACCGCCCGAGCGCGAGAGAAGCGGCCGCCGCATGAGCCACACCCTGGCCGTCGACCGGGCCCTGGCGGTCATCTCCCTCAAACGGCGACTGGCGTACAAGACGAACTGGGTCTTCGCGATCGTCCTCGGCGGCGGCGCCATGCTCTCCGGTCTCGCCCTGTGGCGCAACCTGCTCGGCGATGGCACCCTCGGCGGCTACGACTGGGACTCGATGCGCGCCTACATGATCATCGGGTTCTTCACCGCCACGCTCGCGTTCGGCGGCGCCGACTGGGCGATCGCCGACCGCATCCTCGACGGCCTCATCGCCGTCGACCTGACCAAACCGGTCGACTTCCAGCGCGCCCGCGCCGCCGAGTTCGTCGGCTCCATGATCTCGACCGTCCCCACCGCCGTCGTCGGCACCGTCGCCGCCTGGCTGCTGTTCTCGCCGCCCGGCCCCGTCTCGCCCCTCGCCGGGGCGCTGACGGCCGTGAGCATCCTGTTCATCTTCCCGCTGGCGTTCGAGATCACCTACCTGTCGGTGCTCGTGTGCTTCTGGACCAGGCGCTACCTCGGCATCATGTGGGCCAGGGAGGCCGTGCTCGGCTTCTTCTCGGGCATCATGATCCCCTTGGCGCTCATGCCCCTCCCGCTCCAGATCCTGGCCTGGTGCCTGCCGTTCCCGCACTTCACCACCACGCCCTCGCACATCTACCTCGGCCGCGTCGACACGCTCGGCGCGCTGGGGCTCATCGCCGCCGAGATCGCCTGGGTCGTCCTCATGTGGTTCGGCGGCAGGCTGATCTTCGCCCACGCGGTCAAGAAGGTGACGGTGCACGGTGGCTGACCTCCTCGAGACCCGGCGCGCGAACATGCGGCACGCGGCAGGCGTCTACAAGCGGTCCCTGGCCGCCCATTTCCGCTCCATGGTGGAGTACCCGGCGGACTTCTGGGTCATGGCCTCCTCCGGCGCGCTGTGGCAGACCCTCCAGTTCGCGTTCATCGCGATCCTGTTCGCCAACGTCCCGGCCGTCGCCGGCTGGAACTACCACGAGATGCTCGTGCTCATCGGCTTCCTGTCCCTGACCGGCGCCGCGACGGCGGTGTTCTGGGACGGCGTCTGGAGCATCGGCAGCATGGTCGTCAAGGGCGACATCGACTACCGGATCACCCGGCCCGCCCCCGTGATCGTCCAGGTCGCCTCGGCCCACGTCGGCATGCAGGCGTTCGGCGAGCTGACCCTCGGGGCCGTCATGTTCGCCTACGGCTGGATCGGCGCGGGCCTGAGCCCCGCCCTGCTCCCGGTCGCGCTGCTGCTGCTCGCCTGCGGCATCGTCATCGAGACGGCGCTGCTCACCGCCCTGTGCGCGATCAACTTCTGGATCAAGGGCGGCATGTCGATCTTCGCGTTCCTCATGATCGACCTCCAGGAGAACGTGATGCGCTTCCCGCTGGGGATCTACCCGGCGGCGGTCCGCGTGGCGGCCACGTTCGTCGTCCCGCTCGCGTTCGCCAGCTTCATCCCGGCGCAGATCCTCACCGGCCGGGTCTCCGAATGGTGGCTGATCGGCCCGCCGATCGCCGCGGCGGCCACCGTCGCCGTCGCGGCCCTGGTCGTGCGGGCGGGCCTGCGCTCCTACGACTCCGCCGGCCACTGACATGACGACCGCGACCACCGCCGATTTAATGGGTTGCGCGGCCGCGAACGGTCCGTTAAAGTCGCTCTCGTCGCCCGGGCGCATCCGAATCCCGGGGTCGCCAGCGTGTTTGGAGGTGTGTACTGATGGCTGTCGTTGTGCTTCGCCTTGCCTCGATCACCAGTTCACCTCCCGACGGCGCGCACTGACCTGTTGCCGCGTGCCGCCGGAAACCCTGCACAGGAGCAACCCGCAGTGGCACGTAAGACCAACAGCACTTCCACCTTCGAATCCACCCGACGCCGCAGGCGGCGCGACGAGGACGAGGTCTTCTCTCCCGAAGAACAGGCGCGCTTCGAATCGATGCGCTCCGACGACCCTGACGACGGCCCGGTCGACGACGGCCCGCCCACCGGCGACCGCTGGTCCATCTGGGACGAGTCCGAGCCGCTCCAGCGCGGCCCCAAGCCCTGGCCCGAGTGGCTCATCACCGACCTCGGCGCCGTCGACTACGAGCTCGGCGTCCTGAAGACCGGCAAAGAGGCCGACGTCTTCCTCATCGAACGCGCCGTGCCGGGCACCGACCGGGCCGTGCTCATGGCCTCCAAGCGCTACCGCTCGGCCGAGCACACCCAGTTCAACCGGGCCGGCGACTACACCGCCGGGCGCACCGCCAGGCGCACCCGCGACCGCCGCGCGCTCGCCAAGCGCACCAAGTTCGGCCTCGAGCAGGCCGCCGGACGGTGGGCCGCCGCCGAGTTCGAGGCCCTCACCCGCCTCTGGGAGACCGGCGTCGCCGTGCCCTACCCCGTGCAGATCCTCGGCACCGAGGTCGTCATGGAGTTCATCGGCGCCGACCGCACCGCCGCCCCGCGCCTGGCCGAGGTCAAGCCCGACGAGGCCGAGCTGGAGAGCCTGTGGGAGCAGGCCGGCGAGAACCTCCGGCTCATGACCGAGCAGGGGTTCGCCCACGGCGACCTCTCGCCGTACAACACGGTCGTCCACGACGGCCGCCTGGTGGTGCTCGACCTCCCGCAGGTCGTCGACATCTACGCCAACCCGCTCGGCCGCGACTTCCTCGCCAGGGACGTGGAGAACCTCGGGTCGTGGTTCACCGCCAGGGGCCTGCCGCGCCACGAGCTCGACGACCTCGCGAAGGAGCTGTTCGCCATCGCCCGGCTGGCATAGCGGACGCCCCGTTCGGCCTCGCCGCACCGGCGCGGACGAGGCCGAACGGCGCGTCCCGCGCATTCGGGGACACATCTCCGGCGCCGTTGTCGGGGGCGGGATATAGCCTTGCCCTGTGGCAGTCGATTACCGTCCCGCTCCCGGCACCATCCCGACCGAACCGGGCGTCTACCGATTCAGGGACCGCGACAGGCGGGTCATCTACGTCGGCAAGGCCAAGAACCTCCGCAACCGCCTGAACTCCTACTTCGCCGACGAGACCCGCCTCCACGAGCGCACCCGCCGGATGGTCGGCACCGCCCGCAGCGTCGAATGGACCGTCGTCGGCACCGAGGTCGAGGCCCTCCAGCTCGAATGGACCTGGATCAAGGAGTACGACCCCCGCTTCAACGTCATGTTCAAAGACGACAAGTCCTACCCCTGGCTCGCCGTCACCGTCGGCGAGGAGTTCCCCCGCGCCCAGGTCATGCGCGGCCAGCGGCGCAAAGGCGTCCGCTACTTCGGCCCCTTCGGCAGCGCCTGGGCCATCCGCCAGACCCTCGACCTGCTCACCCGCGTCTTCCCCATCCGCACCTGCACGGACACCGAGTTCAAGCGCTGCAACCGCATGGGCCGCCCCAACCTCCTGGCCGACATCGGCAAATGCTCGGCCCCCTGCGTCGGCCGCATCGGCGCCGAGGAGTACCGCGAACTGGTCGACGGCTTCTGCGCCTTCATGGCCGGCGACACCGCCCCGGTCCGCAAGCGCCTGATCGCCGAGATGCAGGAGGCCTCCGACACCCTCGACTTCGAGAAGGCCGCCCGCCTCCGCGACGACCTCGCCGCCCTCGACAAGGTCCTCGAACAGCAGGTCGTCGTCCTCGCCGAGGACGTCGACTGCGACGTCATGGCCGTCGCCGACGACGAGCTCCAGGCCGCCGTCCAGGTCTTCCACGTCCGCGGCGGCCGCATCCGCGGCCAGCGCGGCTGGGTCATCGAGAAGCCCGAGCCGGTCGACCTCGCCGGCATCGTCGAGCGCTTCTGCACCCAGTTCTATGGCGAGCAGGGCGAGGTCGTGCCCCGCGAGGTCCTCGTCCCGGCCCTGCCCGAGGACGCCCCCGCGCTCACCGAATGGCTCGGCGAGCAGCGCGGCGCCAAGGTCGACCTGCGCGTGCCCCGGCGCGGCGACAAGCGCGCCCTGGCCGAGACCGTCGAGAAGAACGCCGCCGAGTCCCTCCAGCGCCACAAGCTCAAGCGCGCCGGGGACCTCACCGCCCGCTCCAAGGCCCTCGAAGAGCTCGCCGACGCCCTCGACCTCCCCGAAGCGCCCCTGCGCATCGAGTGCTACGACGTCTCGCAGTCCCAGGGCGAGGACGTGGTCGCCTCCATGGTGGTCTTCGAGGACGGCCTGCCGCGCAAGAGCGAGTACCGCCGCTTCGTCATCAAGGGGGAGCAGAAGGACGACCTCTCCTCGCTCCGGGAGACCCTCCGCCGCCGCCTGTCCAAACTGGATGACCAGCCGGCCGGCTCGCCCCTGGAGGAGGACGAGGAGCCCCGCAAGGGCTTCCACTACCCGCCCCAGCTGCTCGTCGTCGACGGCGGCCGGCCCCAGGTCGCCGCCGCCGAGCAGGTCTTCGCCGAACTGGGGATCGACACCGTCAACCTCGCCGGCCTCGCCAAGCGCCTGGAGGAGATCTGGCTCCCCGGCGAGGAGTACCCGGTGATCCTCTCGCGCACCTCCGAGGCCCTCTACCTCATGCAGCGCGTCCGCGACGAGGCCCACCGCTTCGCGATCTCCCTGCACCGCAACCGCCGCCGCAAGCGGATGCGCCTCTCGGCGCTCGACGGCGTCCCCGGGCTGGGGGAGTCCAAGCGCAAGGCGCTGCTGAAGCGCTTCGGCTCGGTCAAGCGCCTCCGCGAGGCCGAACTCGAAGACCTCCAAGCGGTTCCGGGCATCGGCCCCAAGCTCGCCGAGACGTTGCGGTCACATCTTCGCAACCCCGACGACAACGCCGATTGAACGAGGCATGGTAGCCATACGGGGGTCAGCATCATAGCCGTGTCATGGCGGCGACACGATCAACCTCGGGGATACTTGCGTTATGAATGTGGTAACTGAGCAGTCCGCGTTCCAGGACCGAAGCGACCTGGACCTCGTCATCGTCACCGGCATCTCCGGCGGCGGGCGCTCGACGGTGGCCCGCGCCCTGGAGAACGTCGGCTACTACGTCGTCGACAACCTCCCCGAATCGCTCGTGGCCCAGACCGCCGAACTCGCCGCGGCCGGAGGCCCCGAGGTGAAGCGGACCGCGATGGTGCTCGACGTGCGCTCGCGTGCCTTCACCACCGACCTGGTCGGCGTCATCGAGGAGCTGCGCAAGGCCGGGTTCAAGCCCCACCTGGTGTTCGTCGACGCCGACGACGACGTGATCATCCGCCGCTTCGAGAAGGTGCGCCGCGCCCACCCCCTCCAGGGCGACGGCCTGCTCGGCGACGGCATCGCCGCCGAGCGCCGGCTCCTGGCCCCGGCGCGCGAATCGGCCGACACGCTGTTCGACACCACCCACCTCAACGAGAACCAGCTGCGGGCCAGGGTCGAGGAGGCGTTCCTCGCGCCCTCCACGCCGGGACTCCAGTTCACCTGTATGTCATTCGGGTTCAAATACGGCATCCCGCGGGATGCGGACTATGTCGCTGACGTACGATTCCTTCCCAACCCGTATTGGGTTCCGAGCCTGCGCGAGCTCACCGGCGCCGACAAGGACGTCTCGGACTACGTCCTGCACCAGGAGGGCGCCGAGGAGTTCATCGAGGCGTACGCGTCGCTGCTGCTCGGCACCACCCAGGGATTCGAGCGGGAAGGCAAGCGCTACATGACGATCGCGATCGGATGCACCGGCGGCAAGCACCGCAGTGTGGCCATCGCGGAGGCGCTCGCGAAGCGCCTCGGCGCGGCCGGGTTCCCCGCCAACACCCACCACCGTGACCGAGGGAACGAATGACCCACGCCGCAGCGGCGCGCGCCCGCGCGCCCAGACCCCTTTCCGCGCGCCCGCGCCGCTCCGCCCCGCGCGGCGCCGCCCCCGCCGACGCACCGAACTCCCGCCCCAGACCGGAGTGAGCGCCGATGACCAACGTCGTCGCGTTCGGCGGCGGTCGCGGCCTGTCGGCCTCGCTGCGCGCCCTCACCCGGCTCGACATCGACCTGACGGCCGTGGTCACCGTCGCCGATGACGGCGGCTCCTCGGGGACGATCCGCCGGTCCCGCCCGGTGCTGCCGCCCGGCGACCTGCGCAAGGCGCTGGTCGCCACCGCCGACCCCACCCGCGCCGACGCGGCGGGCCTGTTCTCGCACCGCTTCGGCGGCGACGACTTCCTGACCGGGCACCCGGTCGGCAACCTCGTCCTCACCTCGCTGCTCGAACGCCGCGGCGACCCCGTGGCCGCCATCGCCGAGGCCGCCGACCTGCTCGGCTGCCGCGCCCGCATCCTCCCCATGTCCTGCGAGCCGCTCGACATCGAGGCCGACCTCGCCGAGGGCCCGGGCGTGCGGACCATCGTCGGCCAGCACGACGTGGCCGTCGCCGACGGCGAGGTCACCGACGTGCGCCTGCTCCCGGCCGACGCCCGCGCCTGCGGCGAGACGCTCGAGGCCGTCGCCGCGGCCGACTGGCACGTCTTCGGCCCCGGCTCCTGGTACACCAGCGTCATCCCGCACCTGCTCCTGCCCGAGCTCCGCGAGGCCGTGGCCGCCGCCTCGGCCAGGCGGATCGTCGTGCTCAACCTCTCCGAGGAGAAGGAGACCGACGGCCTCACGCTCGCTGGCCATCTCGACGCGCTGGGGCGTTACGCCGGAGGTGTCCGGTTTCACTACGTCGTCTCGGGCGACACCCGAACCCTCGACGATCCCGAGTCGTTGAACATTGCGGCACAATCGTTGCAGGCCGAGTTGGTGGCGGCGGACCTCGCCGCGGACGTCGTCACCCACGACGTCGCCGCACTGGCCGCGGTATTGGGAAGACTGCTCGTCGGAGATGGTGGTTCATAAATGGCGATGACCTCGGAGGTCAAGGACGAACTCAGCCGGATCGAGGTGGCGAAGTCCTGCTGCCAGCGCGCCGAACTCGGCGCGCTGTTCCGGTTCGCGGGCGGCCTCCACCTCGTCGGCGGCGCCAACGTCATGGTCGAGGCCGAGGTCGACGCCGGGAACGTCGCCCGCCGCGCCAAGCGGATGATCAACGAGCTCTACAACTACGACTCCGAGGTCCACGTCCTCGTGGCCGCCGGGCTGCGGCGCACCAACCACTACCTGGTGCGCGTCAAGGCCGACGGCCGGGCGCTCGCCCGCCAGATCGGCCTGACCGACCAGCGCGGCTACCCCGTCCGGGGCCTGCCCGCCCACGTCGTCGGCGCCTACCCGTGCTGCGCCGAGGCCGCCTGGAGGGGCGCCTTCCTCGCCCGCGGCTCGCTCACCGAGCCCGGCCGCTCCTCCTCGCTGGAGGTCACCTGCCCGGGCCCCGAATCCGCGCTGGCCCTGGTCGGGGCGGCCCGCCGCCTCGGCATAGGCGCCAAGTCCCGGGACGTGCGCGGCGTCGACCGCGTCGTCATCCGCGACGGCGACGCCATCGGCGAGCTGCTCACCCGCCTGGGCGCGCACAGCTCGGTCCTGACCTGGGAGGAGCGCCGCGTCCGCCGCGAGGTCCGGGCCACCGCCAACCGCCTGGCGAACTTCGACGACGCGAACCTGCGCCGCTCGGCCCGCGCGGCCGTGGCCGCCGCCGCGAAGGTCACCCGCTCGCTGGAGATCCTCGGCGAGGACGTGCCCGAGCATCTGGCCAGCGCCGGGAAGCTCCGCCTCCAGCACCGCCAGGCGTCGCTGGAGGAGCTGGGCACGCTCGCCGACCCGCCGCTGACCAAGGACGCCATCGCCGGCCGGATCCGGCGGCTCATCAACATGGCCGCCAAGCGCGCGGCCGAGTCGGGCGTCCCAGGTCCGGACGACGTCGTCGCCGAAGAGGAGGCGCTCGCGGCGTGAACGGCCGTGCGCACCGGTGATAACGCTTTCTTAACCGCGATGTCATGGCGTTGTGGCGAGTGTGACATGATCGGGAAGTCCCGCCTGCGACCCGACGAAAAGCCGGGGCGGTAGGGTCAAAGAGTGCTCGGCGACGAGGCCGAACAGCGATCTGTTCCACCGTCGCTCTATGGCTGAATGGATCGCGTCCGAGACCGTCTCAGGTCTCAGTAAGATATTCGATTCCTGTTCTAGCGAGGAGATGGGCACGTGACCATCCGCGTTGGCGTCAACGGCTTCGGCCGTATCGGCCGCAACTTCTTCCGAGCGATTCTCGCCTCGGATGCCGACATCGAAGTGGTCGCCTTCAACGACCTGGGCGACACCGAGACCATTGCGAACCTGCTGAAGTACGACAGCATTCTCGGCCGACTGCCCTATGAGGTCAAAGTCGGCCCCGGCGAGCTCACCGTCAACGGCAAGACCATCAAGGCCTTCGCCGAGCGCGACCCGGCCGCCCTCCCGTGGGGCGAGGTCGGCGCCGACGTCGTCATCGAGTCCACCGGTTTCTTCACCGACGGCACCAAGGCCGCCGCGCACCTCAAGGGCGGCGCCAAGAAGGTCATCATCTCCGCGCCGGCGAAGAACGACGACATCACCATCGTGATGGGCGTCAACCAGGACAAGTACGACGCCGAGAAGCACAACATCATCTCGAACGCCTCGTGCACCACCAACTGCCTGGCCCCGATGGCCAAGGTCATCAACGACGCCATCGGCATCGAAAAGGGCCTGATGACCACCATCCACGCCTACACGCAGGACCAGAACCTGCAGGACGGCCCGCACAAGGACCCGCGCCGCGCCCGCGCCGCCGGCCTGAACGTGGTCCCCACCACGACCGGCGCCGCCAAGGCCGTCGGCCTGGTCCTGCCCGAGCTCAACGGCAAGCTCGACGGCTACTCGCTGCGCGTGCCGATCGCGACCGGCTCGATCACCGACCTCACCTTCGAGGCCGCCCGCGAGGTCACCGCCGACGAGGTCAACGCCGCGCTCAAGGCCGCCGCCGAGGGGCCGCTCAAGGGCGT
This sequence comes from Glycomyces sp., assembly GCA_035765105.1. Taxonomy (GTDB): domain Bacteria; phylum Actinomycetota; class Actinomycetes; order Mycobacteriales; family Micromonosporaceae; genus Glycomyces. The sequence continues at coordinate 130,375 of DASTYG010000014.1, read as the reverse complement.
CCTGGCCTACACCGAGGACCCGATCGTCTCCAAGGACATCGAGACCGACCCGCACTCGTGCATCATCGACGGCAAGCTGACCAAGGCCATCGGCAACCAGGTCAAGGTCTTCGGCTGGTACGACAACGAGTGGGGCTTCTCCAACCGCCTCGTGGACCTCGTCGAGCTGGTCGGCGCCTAGTCGTATGAAGACACTCGACGAACTCCTGAAGGAGGGCGTCAACGGTCGGCGCGTCCTCGTGCGCGCCGACCTCAACGTTCCTCTCGACGGCAAGAACATCACCGACGACGGCCGCATCCGCGCCGTCGCGCCCACCGTCAAGGCGCTCGCCGAGGCCGGTGCCCGCGTCGTGGTGTGCTCGCACCTGGGCCGCCCCAAGGGCGAGCCGGACCCGGCGTTCACGCTGGCCCCCGTGGCCCAGCGGCTGGGCGAGGTCCTGGGCCGCGAGGTCGCCTTCGCGACCGACACCGTCGGCGAGGACGCCGAGGCCAAGGCCGTCGCCCAGGGCGACGGCGACGTGCTGCTGCTGGAGAACCTGCGCTTCAACAAGGGCGAGACCAGCAAGGACGACACCGAGCGCGCCGAGTTCGCCGGCCGTCTGGCCGCCTTCGGCGACCGGTACGTCGACGACGCCTTCGGCGCGGTCCACCGCAAGCACGCCTCGGTCTACGACGTGGCCAAGCTCCTCCCGCACTACGCGGGCTGGCTGATCGCCAAAGAGGTCGAGGTCCTCTCCAAGCTCACCGGCGACCCCGAGCGCGGGTACGTGGTGGTGCTCGGCGGCGCCAAGGTCTCCGACAAGCTCGCCGTCATCGCCAACCTCCTCGGCAAGGTCGACACCCTCGTCATCGGCGGCGGCATGGCCTTCACCTTCCTCGCGGCCAAGGGCTGCGAGGTCGGCAACTCGCTGCTGGAGAAGGACCAGATCGAGACCTGCAAGAACTACCTCGCCGAAGCCGAGAAGCTCGGCGTGGAGCTCCTGCTGCCCACCGACGTCGTCACCGCGGCCGAGTTCGCCGCCGACGCCGAGCCGCTTGAAGTGGGCGCCGACGCGATCCCCGAGGGCCGCATGGGCCTCGACATCGGGCCCGCCTCGGCCGCGCTGTTCGCCGAGCGGATCGCCGCGGCGGGGACCGTGTTCTGGAACGGCCCGATGGGCGTCTTCGAGTTCCCCGACTACGCGAACGGCACCAGGACCGTCGCGCAGGCGCTGGTCGACTCCGAGGCGTTCACCGTGGTCGGCGGCGGCGACTCCGCCGCCGCGGTCCGCACGCTCGGCCTGCCCGAAGACGGCTTCAGCCACATCTCCACCGGCGGGGGCGCCAGCCTCGAGTACCTCGAAGGCAAGACCCTGCCCGGCCTGGACGCACTGGAGGACTAACACATGTCTGAGACCCGCAAGCCGCTCATCGCCGGCAACTGGAAGATGAACCTCAACCACCTCGAAGCGATCGCGCTCGTGCAGAAGCTGGCCTTCAGCCTCGACCGCGACCAGCTCGAAGCGGTCGAGACCGTCGTCCTGCCCCCGTTCGTCGACATCCGCAGCGTGCAGACGCTCGTCGACGGCGACAAGCTGGGCGTCGGCTACGGCGCCCAGGACGTGTCGGCGCACCCCTCCGGCGCCTACACCGGCGAGATCGCCGCCTCGATGCTGGCCAAGCTCGGCTGCTCGTACGTGGCCGTGGGCCACTCCGAGCGTCGCCAGTACCACGACGAGGGCGACGAACTGGTGGCCGCGAAGGTCCGCCAGGCGCTGAACAACGGCATCAGCCCGATCCTGTGCGTCGGCGAGGCCCTGGACGTCCGCGAGGCCGGCAACCACGTGCCGCACACGGTGAGCCAGTTGCTGGCGGCCGTGGACGGGCTGAACGAGGAGGAGCTCGCCAAGGTCGTCGTGGCCTACGAGCCGGTCTGGGCGATCGGGACGGGCCGCACGGCCACGCCCGACGACGCCCAGGAGGTCATCGGGGCGCTGCGCGCCGCGCTCGCCGAGAAGTTCGGCGGCGTGGCCGAGCGGGTCCGCATCCTCTACGGCGGCTCGGTGAAGTCGGCGAACGTCGCGCAGATCATGGCGAAGCCGGACATCGACGGCGCCCTCGTCGGAGGCGCGAGCCTCGACGCCGAGGAGTTCGCCAAGATCGTCAGGTTCCCGGAGCACGCCAGTGCGTAGGGAACCATTGGTGCAGCCCTGGGGCGCGGAGCGCCTGGAGCACGCCAGTGCGTAGGGAACCATTGGTGCAGCCCTTGGGCGCGGAGCGCCTGGAGCACGCCAGTGCGTAGGGAACGATTGGTGCAGCCCTTGGGCGCGGAGCGCCCGGAGCACGCCGGAGCTTGAAAACCGAAGACTCAGCCGCCGGGCGCTCGGCGCCCGGCGGCCGGAGACTGTGGGGCCGTCGTACAAAGGCGTACGGCGGCCCCGCACTCATCGCCCCGGCACCGTCGAAGCAGGGGGTTCGCGCGCAACGCATAAACACTCATGTATCTCCGCGCGCAATCCGATTTCGACGCAAAATCGCCCGTGAGTTAGACTCGGGCCGGATCCACGCCCGCGTGGACGCCGACTGTTGGAGAGGACACCCGATCGCCGATGATGACGGTATTGACTTACGCCCTGCTGGCCATCCTGCTGCTGACCAGCGCCGCGCTGATCCTCCTGGTGCTGCTGCACAAGGGCAAGGGCGGCGGCCTGTCGAGCATGTTCGGCGGCGGCATGTCGTCGGTGGCCTCGGGCTCCTCGGTGGCCGAGAAGAACCTCACGCGCATCACCGTCGCCGTGGGCGTCATCTGGTTCGCCTGCGTCGTCGCCTACGGTCTGCTCCTGCGGGCACTGGTCTGACCGAGACTCGCCGTACCGGGGTCCGCAGGAGCGACGCTCCTCCGGACCCCGGTCGCTTTCCCCCGGGCGGCCTCGTTTCCCCGATGCGCCCGCCCGATCCGTGATGTCATTCCCCGTATGAAAGCAGTGGTACTGCCCCACTACGGGGGAACGCAGGATCTCGAAGCGGTCGACGTGCCCGAGCCGGTCCACGGACCGAACGAAGTGCTCATCAGGCTCGAGGCCACCTCGGTCAACCCCGTCGACTGGAAGCTCGCGGCCGGGCTCCTCGACGCGGTCCTCCCCGCGGAGTTCCCGCTCATCCCCGGCTGGGACGCCGCCGGGACCGTCGCCGCCGTCGGCTCGGGGATCACCGACTACGCCGTGGGGGACCACGTCCTCGGCTACGTGCGCCGCCCCGTCGCCAAATGGGGCACCTACGCCGAGTACACGCTCGCCGAGCCGCACATGATCGCCCCCAAGCCTGCCTTCATGGACTGGGACTCGGCCGCCGGGCTCCCCCTGGTCGGCCTCACCGCCGTCCAGATGATCGACGCCGTCGCCGTCAAGGACGCCGAGACCGTCCTCGTCCACGCCGCCGCGGGCGGGGTCGGCTCGATCGCCGTCCAGATCGCCGCGGCCCGCGGCGCGCGCGTCATCGGCACCGCCTCCCGGCGCAACCACGACTACCTCGTCGCCCTCGGCGCCGAACCGGTCGAATACGGCGACGGCCTGCTGGAACGGGTCCGCAGGCTCGCCCCCGACGGCGTCGACGCCGCGCTCGACGCCGCAGGCGAGGTCGACGTGTCGATCCGGGCGGGCGCGGACCCCTCGCGGGTCGTCTCCATCGCCGACCCGACGGTCCGCGACCGGGGCGGCCACTACGTCTTCACCGATCCCAGAACCGAGGACCTGCGCCTGCTGACCGCGCTCGCCGAGACCCGGCAGCTCATCGTCCCGGTCTCGGCCGCGTTCCCCTTCGAGCGCGCCGCCGAGGCGTGGGAGGCCGCCCGCACCGGCGGCGCCCGCGGGAAGACCGTGCTGCGCATCGCCTGACCCGGCCCCGCGCGCGGCCCGCCCGCGTGCGGGGGTTCGCCCAACTGGGCTTATGTCGACACGGACGGTACACATGGCACACTGCTGATCACACGTGCCACTGCGCCACAACGACCGCCGACGTCGAACCTAGAGAGCCCCCATGTCTGACTCCTCACCGGAACTGCGCCGGACCCTCCGGCGCATCAACGCCGAACTCCGGGGCGAGGCCCGCTCCGCGGCCCTGGAACAGCACGTCGAAGCCGTCGCGGCCGCCGACGACGCGCCCCTGCTCAACGAGACGCTCGCCGACCTGGTGAACTCCTACGAGTTCTCGATGGACCCGACCCGCATCCTCGTGCCCTTCTCGCGGCTGCTGCACCACTACGACACCGCCCCCGAGCATTTCGACGGGAGCCTGACGCACCGCGTCTACTGGATGTTCAAGTGGGTGGTCTACAAGATGATCGAGCACCCGCAGGTCCCGCTCGCGTCGATCGAGGAGTGGCTGGGGCGGTTCCGGTCCCGCTACGCCGAAGCGGGCCACTCGCTGCACCCCGTCCACGAAGCCGAGCACACGCTCGCCGAGCACCTCGGCGACACCGAGCGCGCCGCGAAGGCCCTCGCGGCGCTGCGCTCCACCGAACCCGACCGCATGAGCAACTGCGAAGCCTGCCGCTGCAACAACATCGCTCGGATCACGGCCGACTCCGGCGACCACGAGCGGGCCGTGGAACTGTGGGCCCCGGTCCTCGAAGGCGACCTGTGGTGCGCCCACGAACCCCACGCGGCGCTCGCGAGATCCCTCATGTCGCTGGTCGCCCTCGGGCGCCTCGACCAGGCCCGCGCCCACCACCTGCGCGGCTACGCGATGGTCCGCGACAAGGACGACATGCTCTACGCCGTCGCCGGCCACCTCCGCTTCTGCGCCCTGACCGGCAACGAGGCGCGGGCCGTCGAGATCGTCGCCGCCCACACCCGCTTCCACGACCTCGAACTCGCCCCCGAGGCCCGCCGCGACCTGCTCGAAGGCGTGCAGATCACCTGCGCGGCCCTCATCGGCCGCGGCATGGGCGACACCGAGGTCCCCGGCCCCGAGCAGCGCCTGTGGCGGGCCGAGGAGCTCCACGCGTGGGCCGACGCCGGGCGGCGCGCGATCAACGAGCGCTACGACGGGCGCAACGGCAACGACGCCCAGTCGCGCCGCTCCGACGAATGGGTGGCGCTCGACCGGGCCCACCCCCACGTCCCCTTGGGGCTCAAGGCGTTCGCGGCGCCGAGACCCGGGCGCCCCGCCCCGCCCGACGAGCGGCCCATGCCCGAGGTCTTCGCGGCGGCGCTGGCCGAGGCCCGCGAGGCCGCCGACGCGTTCGCCGAGAACGGCGACGAGCTGTGGCGGCGCGTGGACCGGCTCGCGCAGCGGCTCGGCGAGACGCTCGAACCGGCCGACCTCGCCGAAGTCCTCATCGCCCGCATCGACCTCGACGCCGGGCTGGAGCCTGCGCTCGAACTGGCGGCCCGGGCCCGCGAGGCGTTCCTCGCGGCCGGACTCGAAGGCCGGGCCCTGTCCAACCGCGCCTCGGTCCTCATCTGGAGCGTCCAGACCGATCCCGAAGCGGTGCCCGCCGCGGCGCGGGGCCTCCTCGACGACGCCGAGCGCCTCGCCGCCGCCGACCCGGTCAACGCCGTCCGGGTCCGCGCGCTCGCCCACATCGCGCTCATCGAACGCTGCCGCCACCGCGGCGAGCGGCCCGACGAGGAACTGCGCTCGGCCGTCGCGGCGGTCGACGCGGCACTGGCCGCCCTGCCCGACGAGCCCCGGGCCGGGCAGGTCCGCGCGCGGCTGACGCTGACCCTCGCCTCCCTGGAGGACGACCCCGAGGCGCGCACCGGCCTGATGCGGGCGGCGTTCGAGCAGGCCGCCGCGGGTGAGCACTCCTTCGAGACCTTCCTCAGCGCGGGCGAGTACGCCTCGCTGCTCAACATGTCGGGCCGGTTCGAGGAAGGACTCGCGGTCGCCGAGACCGGCGCCGCCTGCGCCGCGCCCGACCTGCCCGCGTTCCCCGTCGCCGCCCTCCACCTCACCGCCGCCGAGTGCGCGGTGAACCTCGGCCGCTGGGCCGCCGCCGAGCGCCACGCCGTGCAGGCCGCCGCCCACTACGACCGCGCCCGGGAGACCGGCTGCGCGGGCGTCGCCAGGCACCTCATGGGCCTGGCCCTGGCGGCGCGGGGCCGCCACGAGGAGGCGGTCGTCATCCTCGACGCCGCCCTGGCCGACCTGCCGTCCATGCACGAGGACGAGCACTGGCGGCTCGTCGACGCCCGGTTCCTGCTGGCCGCGTCGTGCGAGTCGCTGTACGACGCCCGCACCGGCGCCGAGCACGCCCTCGAGGCGCTCCGCCTCCTGGACGGCGGCCTCGCCCACCCCAACCCGACCGTCCGCCCGCGCGCGGCCCACCTGGCCGGGCGGCTGCTGGAGATGATCGACGAGGGGGCGGCGGCGATCCGCTGCTACGACCGCGCCGCGGCCTCCTGGCGGGAACTGCAGGCGCTCCCGGCGGCGGCGAACTCGATCCGCGCGGCCGTGTGGGCCGCCGGGAACGGCGAGGACGCCCCCGAGCGGCAGACCGGGGCGGCGACCATGAGCGCGCTCGCCGCCGAGCTGCGCGCCGACTGGAACGACACCGCGCTGCCGCCCGAGTACCGCGAGGCGTGCCGCGGGGAGCTGGGGGAGACGCTGACCCAGCACGCCGACTTCCTCGACGTCGACGAGGCGTCCGTGCCGCTGCTGCGCGAGGCGGTCGCGATCCACGAGGAGGGGGAGTACCTGGCCGCCCGCGCCGTCGCCGCCGTCCAGCGGCTGATGCGCCGACTCGCCGGTTCGGGGGACATGGAAGGGGCCCGGGTCTGCGCCCAGCGGGCCTTGGAGCGGCTGGAACCGGCCGGAGAGCGGGCGCTCGCCGCCGAGGTGCGCGAGCATTTCAGCGAATTGAAATATGAGTTTGGACGGTGAATCGCACGGCCGGACCGGCGGGCGCCTTCGCGGGGGCATTGCGACGACGTCTTTACAATATGTGCGCTGCGTCATAGAATCTGCTGGAGCGGTCCCCCTGCCGCTCCGGCCAGTGACCCACGGTGACGTTCGCGGTGCCGTGCCTCCGCATGGCCGCCGTCCACAGAAGATTCCCCATCTGTGAGGAGCGATCACGCATATGTCCAACGGACAGGCCATCCGCGGCACCCGCATCGGCGCGACCCCCGGACTCCACTCCGAACGCGGCGAGCCGGTGCCCCGGCAGCACGTGCAGTACTGGTGCGCCAACGGACACGAGACCGTCCGGTACTTCGCGCTCTACGTCGACGTCCCGAGCGAATGGGACTGCACCTGCTGCGGCTGGCCCGCCAACCGCGACCGGGCCAACCCGCCGGAGCGACGCACCGTCAAACCGTACAAGACGCACCTCACCTACGTCCGCGAGCGACGCACCGAAGAGGAGGCCGAAGACCTCCTGGCCGAAGCGCTCGCCGCCCGCGCCGCCAGCCGCGGCGAGCGGCGGTGACCCCGCGGCCGCCCGCCTCCGGGTGAGGGCGGCGCGAGGGCGGCGGCCGACCGGTTTCCTCACGACCGGGCCACCGCGCCGGACACGGCCTCCAGGTGGGAGGAGGCCCCGGCGGGCGACGGCCGCGCAGCGGCGTCCCGAACGGGAGACGGACGCGGGCCGGGCGATCAGCGATCGCCCGGCCCGCGTCTGTCTCGTCACAGCTCCAAATGCCGCAGGTTCGCCGCGGCGTCGGCGTCGAGCAGCCACCGCGTCCCGCCCTGCGCCTCGACGCGCCCGGCGGGGAGCCGCCGGTGCTCCAGCGCCTCGTCGACCGCCTCGGCCTTGCCCGCGCCGGAGGCGATGATCCACACCGCCGCGGCGCCGTTGATCGCCGGCATCGTCAGCGTCACCCGCTCCGGCGGCGGCTTGGGCGAGGCGTGGACGCCCGCCACCGGGGCGTCGGTCACCTCCAGCGCAGGGTCGCCGGGGAACAGCGACGCCACGTGCCCGTCCTCGCCGATGCCCAGCAGCACCAGGTCGAGCGGCGGCACCCCGCCGCCGTGCGCGGACTGCGCCGATTTACGGCTCGCAAGCTTCGCCGAGGCGTCGAGTTCGGCGGCGTAGACCGCCGCGGCCTCCTCCGGCGTGTCGACGACGTCGGCGGCCGGAATCGGGTGGACCCGCTCGGGGTCGACCGGCAGGGCGTCCAAGAACGCCTCCCGGGCCTGGGTCTCGTTGCGGTCCGCGTCGCCCGAGGGCAGGAACCGCTCGTCGCCCCACCAGAAGTCGACCTTCGACCAGTCGACGACGCCCTTGATGCGCGAGGTCAGCACGTACCCGTACACCTTCGCGGCGATCCGCCCGCCGGTCAGCACCACCGACGCCTCGCCGCGCTCCGCCTGGGCGTCGGCGAGCCGGTTGATCAGCCGCGCCGCCACCGCCTCGGCGAGCACCTCGGCGCCCTCGTGGACGACCACCGCCCCGCCCCGGCTCATGCCGCCGCCTCGGGTTCGTGGTTCGCCCGGAAGGTGTCCAGGACGCGCTTGTACGCCGTGTCGGGGTCGATGTGCCGCAGCTCCTCGGCCAGCAGCTGGCCGAGCGTGCGGCCCTGGAGCAGCTGGCGGCGCTTGGGCAGCCCCGCCTGGCGCAGCACGGTCTCGCCGTCGTTGACCCGGCGCTCGACCTCCATGGTCTCGCCGTTCGCCATCGTGAACGCCACCGACGCGATCGCCGGCAGGTGCTCGGAATTGCGCTGGACCTTCGTGTCGACGATCGTCGGCACCACGTCGAGCCGGTTGTGCAGCCACGCGGCCATCAACTGCGCCGACGGGTCCTCCCGCTCGCCCTTGATCTCGATCTCCCGCACCTCGGCGGTCGCGCCGTCGAAGGCGCTGGCGATGAGCGAGCGCCACAGCGTAATCCGGGTCCAGCAGATGTCGGTGTCCCCGGCGACGTACGTCAGGGAGCGGCGGTACAGCGACTCGACCGGGTCGCCGGCCCGCGCCGAGTAGGTGATGCGGCGGTCGGCGAAGGTGCGCAGCTCCTGCTCCAGTCCGTAGCGGACCGGGTCGAGCAGCCACCAGGTCACCACCGGCACGTCCGGCGCCAGCATCGGCAGCACGATCGACGACAGGTGCGCGGTGGTCGGGCCGTCGAGCCGCAGGATGATCGCCTCGGCGGCGCCCAGGCGCTCCCCGAGGGTGACCTCGGCGTCGATGCGGGGCTCCGCGGCCTCGGTGTCACGCGGGATGACCAGGATCAGCCGGTACGGGTGCTCCTGCGACGCCTCGGAGGCGGCCCGCTCGATCTCCTCGCGCTCGTCCTCGGTGGTCAGCGCCACCAGGTTGAGCGCGAGGCTCGACGTGCCGCCGACGTGGTGCAGCAGCTCGGCGAGCGCCTTCATGATCTCGCCGGTCGTGGTGTCCTTCAAATGCATTGCCGGGCTCCTCTCGCGGCGGGGACTTCGATCGGGGACATGTGCGATGCCCTTCCTACGCCCGCCGCCAGCGTCGGCCCGACGCCTGCAGCATGAGGTCGGACCCGGTCGGGCCCCACGTGCCGGACGCGTAGGCCTCCGGTTTGGTGCCGGCCCAGAACTCCTCGAGCGGGTCGATGACGGCCCAGGAGGCGTCCACCTCGTGCGCGTCGGGGAACAGGGTCTTGTCGCCCAGCAGGACGTCCAGGATGAGCCGCTCGTACGCCTCGGGGCTGGACTCGGTGAACGTGTCGCCGTAGCCGAAGCCCATGGTGATGTCGCGGACCTCCATGCCCGTGCCGGGCACCTTGGAGCCGAACTTGACGGTGACGCCCTCGTCGGGCTGGACGCGGATGACCAGCTGGTTGTTGCCCAGGATCTGCGTGTCGTAGTCGGCGAACGGCATGTGCGGGGCCTCCTTGAAGACCACCGCGATCTCGGTGACCCGCTTGGGGAGCCGCTTGCCGGTGCGCAGGTAGAACGGGACGCCGTTCCACCGGCGGTTCTGGATGCCGATCTGCACCGCCGCGTACGTCTCGGTCGCGGAGTCGGGCGGGATGTTCTCCTCGGCGTGGTAGCCCTCGACCGGCCGTCCCTGGACCCACCCGTCGGTGTACTGGCCGCGGATGGCGGTCGCCTCCAGGTCCTCGCCGAGCTTGATGGCGCGCAGCACCTTGAGCTTCTCGACGCGGATCTCCTCGGCGTCGAAGCCGACGGGCTGCTCCATCGCCGTCAGGGCCAGCAGCTGCAGCACGTGGTTCTGGAGGACGTCGCGGGCGGCGCCGTTCGCGTCGTAGAACCCCGCGCGGGTGCCGATGCCGACGTCCTCGGCCATGGTGATCTGCACGTGGTCGACGTAGTTGGAGTTCCAGATCGGCTCGAACATCGCGTTGGCGAAGCGCAGCGCGAAGATGTTCTGGACCGTCTCCTTGCCCAGGTAGTGGTCGATGCGGAACACGTCCGGGGCGGTGAAGACCCGGTCGACCAGGTCGTTGAGCTCGTGGGCGGACTCCCGGTCGGTGCCGAACGGCTTCTCGACCACGACGCGGCGCCAGCCGCCGCCGTCCTGGCGGTTGTCGGACATCCCGGTGCGCTTGAGCTGCTTGAGCACGGTCGGGAACGCCTGCGGCGGGATCGAGAAGTAGAACGCGGCGTTGCCGGGGATGCCGTGCGTCTCGCGCAGCTCGTCGACCGTCGCGTCGAGCTTGTCGAACGCCTCGTCGTCGTCGAAGGAGCCGGGCACGAACTTGAAGTTGCCGCACAGCCGGTCCCACACGTCCTCGCGCCAGGGCGTGCGGGCGTGGGCCTTGGCCGCCTCGTGCGCGATCTCCTCGAAGGTGCCGTGGTCCCAGTTGCGGCGGGCGAACCCGACGACCACGAACGAGGCCGGGAGCAGCCCCCGGTTCGCCAGGTCGTAGACGGCCGGGATGAGCTTCTTGCGGGCCAGGTCGCCGGTGACGCCGAAGATCACCAGAGCGCACGGCTCGGGAATCCGCGGCAGGCGCCGGTCGGCGGGGTCGCGCAGCGGGTTGTGCGCGGCGATGTCGGTGAAGCCCATAGGCTAACTCAACTCCCTCACGGCATGGAGCAGCTGGTTCACGCCCCGTTTGCGGTCGGTCAGGTGCAGGCGCACCAGCGGCCGGTCCCGCGACTCGAGCGCCTGGCGGTCGCCCGCGGCCTGCGCGGCCTGGAGCCCCGCGAAGGTGTAGTCCCGGCCGGGGATCTCCACGTCCTGGCCGACTTCGCCGGTGATCTGGAGGAACACGCCGGTCTGGCGGCCGCCCTTGTGGAACTGGCCGGTCGAGTGCAGGAAGCGCGGCCCCCAGCCCCAGGTGACCGGGGCGCCGGTGCGCTCGGCGAGCGCGGCGCGCAGCTGCGCCGCCGCCGCGTCGTCGAGCCGGTCGAGGTAGGCCATGACGGCGATGTAGGCGTCCTCGGCGTCCGCGTTGACGAGCAGCTCGCCGAGCGCCCCGCCCACGGTGCGGGCGTGGCTGCCGTAGATCTCGATCGCGCCGTCGACGGCGCTCGGACGCTCCTCGGGCAGGCCGTCGGCGAGCAGGCGGTTCGTGTTCTCCTTGGACTCGGTCACGTTCGGCTGGTTGAACGGGTCGATCCCGATCAGGTGGCCGGCGTAGGCCGTGGCGAGCTCCCAGCACAGGAACTGCGCGCCGAGCGGGCCGTTGACCACCGTGTCCGGCATCGCCAGCTGCGAGCCGGAGTTCGGCAGCCCGGTCGAGGAGCCGCCGACGGTCGTGTAGACCCGGTCGGCGCCGCGCGCGCCCGGGGCGCCGGGGCCTTCGAGGACGACCGGGAGCGTGCCCTTGCCGTCCTTGCCCAGGGACTCGGCGATGAGCTGCTCGGCCCAGTCGCCCAGGCCCACGATGCCGGTGCCGTCGTCGGCGATGGTGATCGTCGGCTGCGCGGCGATGACGGCGCCGAGCACCACCGCGGGGTTGTCGTCCTCACCGGTGACCGACGCCGCGAACGTCTCGGCCTGCTCGATGAGCTCGGCGATGTCCGCGCCGGCCAGCGCGGCGGGCACCAGCCCGAACGCGGTCAGCGCCGAGTAGCGACCGCCGACGTTCGCGTCGGCCAGGAACAGGTGCGAGCCCGCCTCGGTGGCGAACGCCTCCAGCTGCGAGCCGGGGTCGGTGACGAACACGAAACGCCCGGCGAAGTCCTCGACGCCGACGCCCTTGAACGCGGCCTCGAAGGCGCGCCGCTGGGAGTCGGTCTCGACGGTCGAGCCGGACTTGGAGGAGACGACCACGGCGGTGCGCCGCAGCGACTCCTCGCCGATCTCGGCCAGGACCTGGCCGGGGTCGGTGGTGTCCAGGACGCTGAGCCCCAGGTCCAGGGTCCGCGAGATGACCTCGGGGGCCAGGGACGAGCCGCCCATGCCGCACAGCGCGATGTGGTCGATGCCCTGCTCGGCGAATTCGGCGCGGAGCTTCGCCAGCGGCTCGATGAGCTCCTTGGACTTCACGAAGGTGTCGACCCAGCCCAGTCGGATCGCCGCCTCGGCCTCGGCCTCGGGGCCCCACAGGGCCGCGTCCTTCGCCGCGAGCCTCGCCGGGACGCCTTCGCTCTTGAGCCGGTCCACCACGGCGCTCACGTCCACACCGGTGGTGACGGCCAGGCCGCCGGCCGCTTCCATCTTCCCCATCATCGCCTATCCTCGGTTCTCGTCTTTTGCGTGGGCCGCGAGTTTGGACTCCACTTCGGCCAGCAGTTCGTTCCAGCTCGCGGCGAACTTGTCGACGCCCTCGTCCTCGAGCACCTTGACGACGTCGTCGTAGTCGACGCCGATGAGGGCCAGCCGCTCGAACAGCTCGGCGGCCTCCTCGTAGCCGGGGCGGATCGTGTCGGCCTCGACCCGGCCGTGGTCGGCGAAGTCCTCCATGGTCCGCTCCGGCATCGTGCTGACGCAGCCGGGCGCGATGAGCTCCTCGACGTACATGACGTCGCGGTAGTCGGGGTCCTTGACCGAGGTCGAGGCCCACAGCGGACGCTGCGGGCGGGCGCCCGAGGCGGCCAGGCCGGCCCAGCGCGGCCCGGCGAAGACCTCTTCGTACGCCTTGTACGCCAAGCGGGCGTTGGCGATCGCGGCCTTGCCCTTGAGGGCCGCGGCCTCGTCGGTGCCGATCGCGTCGAGCCGCTTGTCGATCTCCGCGTCCACGCGGGAGACGAAGAACGAGGCCACGGACTGGATGGAGGCCAGGTCGATCCCGCCGTCCCTGGCCGCTTCGAGCCCGGCCAGGAAGGCGTCCATGACCGCCCGGTAGCGGTCGAGGGAGAAGATCAGCGTGACGTTGACGCTGATGCCCGCGGCGATCGCCTCGGTGATCGCGGGCAGCCCCGCCTCGGTGGCGGGGATCTTGATCATCAGGTTCGGCCGGTCGACGGCCCACCACAGCGCCTTGGCCTCGGCGACCGTGGTCGCCGTGTCGTGGGCCAGGCGGGGGTCGACCTCGAGCGAGACGCGCCCGTCGACGCCCCCGTCGCCGTCGTACACGCCGCGCAGCACGTCGCAGGCCCAGCGGATGTCGTAGGTCGTGATCGAGCGGACGGCCTCTTCGACGCGCACGTTGCGGCGGGCGAGCTCGGCGATCTGCTCGTCGTACCCGCCCCCCTTGGAGACGGCCCCGGCGAAGATCGTCGGGTTCGAGGTCACCCCCGTCAGGCTGCGGCTCTCGATCAGCTCGGCGAGGCCGCCCCCGGCGAGCCGCTGGCGCGAGATGTCGTCGAGCCACACCGAGATCCCGGCATCGGACAGGGCGGCGAGGTTCTGATTGGTGCTCACTGGTTCCTCCAGCTGCTCTGGATAGTCCTCTGTGGCCTTATCTGTTTGTGCTACTGGGCCTTCTTGATCGATGCGCGGGCCGCGTCGGCGACGGCCGCGGCCGTGATCCCGAACTCCTCGTACAGCCGCTCGTACGGCGCCGAGGCGCCGAAGTGCTCCAGGGAGACGCTGACGCCCGCGTCGCCGACGAGGTCGCGCCACGGCATGGCGATCCCGGCCTCGACCGAGACGCGCGCCTTGACCGCGCCCGGCAGCACCGACTCGCGGTAGGACTCGTCCTGGGCGTCGAACCACTCGCGGCACGGCATGGAGACCACGCGGGCCCCCACCCCCTCGGCCGCGAGCGCCTCGGCGGCGGCGACGGCCAGCTGGACCTCCGAGCCGGTGCCGATGAGGATCACGTCGGGCGTGCCCTCGGTGTCGGCCAGGACGTACGCGCCCTTCGCGGCGCCCTCGGCGGAGCCGTACTTCGCGCGGTCGAACGTGGGGACGTTCTGGCGGGTGAGCGCCAGCGCGGCCGGGCGGTCGCCGTTGCCCAGGACGGTCTTCCACACCACGGCGGTCTCGTTGGCGTCGCCGGGGCGGACCACGTCCAGGCCGGGGATGGCGCGCAGCGCGGCGAGGTGCTCGACCGGCTGGTGGGTGGGGCCGTCCTCGCCCAGGCCGATGGAGTCGTGCGTCCACACGAACACGACCGGCGTGCCCATCAGGGCCGCCAGACGCACCGCCGGGCGCATGTAGTCGGAGAACACCAGGAACGTGCCGCCGTACGGGCGGGTGGGGCCGTGCAGCTTGATGCCGTTGAGGATCGCGCCCATCGCGTGCTCGCGGATGCCGAAGTGGAGGGTGCGGCCGTAGGGGTTGCCGGGGAACTTCTTGCTCTGGCGCTCCTCGGGCAGGAACGAGGGCTCGCCGGTCATCGTGGTGTTGTTCGAGCCGGCGAGGTCGGTCGAGCCGCCCCACAGCTCGGGCAGCACCGGCGCGAGCGCCTCGAGCACCTTGCCGGAGGCGGCGCGGGTGGCGACGCCCTTCTCCGACGCCTCGAACTCGGGGAACGCGGCAGCGAAGCCCTCGGGGAACTCCCCGGCCCAGAGCCGGTCGTGCAGGGCCTTGTTCGACGGGTTGGCCTCGGCCCACGCGTCGAACGCCGCCTGCCACGCCTCGCGATCGCGCCGGCCGCGCTCGACGGCGCCGCGGGTGTGCGCGAGGACCTCGTCGGCCACGGCGAAGGACTCGGCCGGGTCGAAGCCCATGACCTCCTTGGTGGCCGCTAGCTCCTCGGAGCCGAGCTTGGAGCCGTGGATGCCGCCGGTGTTCTGCTTGTTCGGCGCGGGCCAGCCGATGACGGTCTTCAGGACGATCAGGCTCGGCTTGCCGGTCTCGGCCTTCGCGGCCTCCAGCGCCTCGTACAGGGCCTCGGGGTCCTCCCGGTACTGGGCCCCCGCGCGCCAGTCCACGGTCTGGACGTGCCAGCCGTAGGCCTCGTAGCGGGCCGCCACGTCCTCGGAGAGGGCGATGATCGTGTCGTCCTCGATGGAGATCTCGTTGGCGTCGTAGATCATGACCAGGTTGCCCAGCTGCTGCGTGCCCGCGACGGCCGAGGCCTCGTGGGTCACGCCCTCCTCGATGTCGCCGTCGGAGGCCAGCACGTACACATGGTGGTCGAACGGGCTGCGGCCCTGCTCGGCCGCCGGGTCGAACAGGCCGCGCTCGCGGCGGGCCGCCATCGCCATGCCGACCGCCGTGGCCAGGCCCTGGCCGAGCGGCCCGGTGGTGGTCTCGACGCCCGCGGTGTGCCCGTACTCGGGGTGGCCGGGGGTCAGCGAGCCCCACTGGCGCAACTGCTTCAGGTCCTCCAGCTCCAGGCCGTAGCCGGCCAGGTAGAGCTGGACGTACAGGGTCAGGCTGGAGTGCCCGCAGGACAGCACGAAGCGGTCGCGGCCTTCCCATTCCGGCTCGCTCGGGTCGTGCCGCATGACCTTCTGGAACAAGGTGTGCGCCACGGGAGCGAGGCTCATGGCCGTCCCAGGGTGGCCGTTGCCGGCCTTCTCGACCGCGTCGGCGGCCAGCAGCCGCGCCGTGTCAACCGCTTTCTGGTCGAGTCGGGTCCACTCGAACTGTCCCACTGCGATACTCCTCGGTGTTCGTCGTGTTCATGCTGTAGAAGTCTGCCTTCCGACCCTACATACACGGGCTGGACTTTATGCGCGGTCTCTCGGAGGGCGAAATTCGAACTCTTGTGAGCCCGCACACGGCAAGTTTCGCACGCTGTGAGCACCGGAGAGGACCTTCGGCCCGGGCCTCGGTCACACCTGCGCGGCACGTAGGGTGGCCGGTGATGAACGAGCATCCGACCGGAGCCGCCGACGTCGCCCCCACGCCCGCCGCCCGCCCCAGCATCCGAGTCCCCGCCGACGGCCCCGGAGGGGACGACCGGCCGAGCCTGAAAGCGCTCATCGGCGGCTACGTGTCGCTGACCAAGCCGCGCATCGTCGAGCTGCTCCTCATCACCACCATCCCGGCGATGCTCGTCGCCGCCCGCCAGGAGTTCGACGGCCTGCCGTCCCTGTCCGCCGTCATCGCGACCGTCGTCGGCGGCGCGCTCGCCGCCGGGTCGGCCAACGCCATCAACTGCTACATCGACCGCGACATCGACCAGCTCATGCGCCGCACCGCGCGGCGCCCGCTGGCCAAGCAGGAGATCCCGCCGCGCAACGCGCTCATCTTCGGACTCGTCATCGGCGCCGTCGCCGTCGCGGGCATGTGGGCCGTGGTCGGCCCGCTCGCCGCCGCCCTCACCTTCGGCGCGATCGTCTACTACGACGTCGTCTACACGATCTGGCTCAAGCGCACCACCCCGTACAACACGGTGTGGGGCGGGGCCTGCGGCGCGGCGCCGGTCCTCATCGGCTGGGCCGCCGTCACCGGCCACATGTCGTGGATGGCGTGGGTGCTGTTCGCGATCGTCTTCCTGTGGCAGCCGCCGCACTTCTACGTCCTGGCCATGAAGTTCAAGGACGACTACGCCGCCGCGGGCATCCCGATGCTCCCGACCGTCGCCCCCGCCAAGCGCGTCGCGGTCGAGTCGGTCGTCTACGCCTGGCTCACCCTCGCCGTCTCGGTGGTGCCGTTCTGGCTCGGGACCACCTGGCTGTACCTGGCCGTCGCCGTCATCACCGGCGGGCTGTTCGTCCTGGAGTCCCACAAGCTCCTCGGACGGGTCAACCGGGGCGAGGACCCCAAGCCGATGCGGCTGTTCCACTGGTCCACCAGCTACCTCACGCTGCTGTTCCTGGCCCTGGCGGTCGACTCGTTCCTCATGTAGCCCGCCCCGGCCGGTGACGGGTACCCGGCGCCCCCCGGCCGGTCCGCCGCCGGACGTTCGAACGGCCGCTTGTCGGCGGCGCTCTCTAAGCTGCACGGCATGGAACACTCCGAGACGAACGGCGCCGCCCTCCCCGACGAGGACCGCCTCGAACCGCCCGCCGGCTGGGCCGAGCACCTCCTCCCGCTGCGCGGCAAGCGCCCCGGCGGCGAGGCCCGCCTCGACCGCAAGGCGCCCCAGGCCGTCCGCGACCTGGCCCGCCGGCACCGGGACGGGCTGCGCGCCGCGCTGGCGCTGCCCGAGAACCACGACTACGCGGCCGCCGCCGAGTCCTACCTCGAAGGCGCGGCCGACGCGCGCGGCGCCGGAGCGGTCGCCGTGCTCCTCAGCCGCTCCGGCGACCACCGGTCGTGGTGGTCGCTGCGCCCCGACCTCGACGCGTGGGTGCTCGACCGCGGACTGCCGTTCGCCGTGTGCGCCGCGATCGAGCGGATCGCGCTCGGCGCCCGGTGGACCGGTCCGAACGGGCGGCACCTGGGCATCGAGCACTACGCCCTCGAACCGGCCGGGCCCTATGCGCTGAACGTCCTCGGGCAAGAGCTGCGCTCCGGCGTCGCCCTGCTGCGCGCCCTCCTGGCGGACGCCTCCGACGAGGAGTACGCGGCCGCCGTCGCCGCCGTGGCCGCCCACCGCGACGAGGCCGAGAAGCGCATCGCCGCGGCGGTCCTGCTCCCCGGCGAGCGGGACTGGAACGAGGAAGCCTGCCGGGACTACGCCGCGGCCCCGACCCACTGGTACGGCGACTGGGCGATGTTCCACGCGGTGCAGACCCCCGACCAGCTCGCCGCCGCGGGACTCACGAAGATCACGACCTACGCCGTCAACGCCGATTCGCTCGCGCCCCTGCTGGACAACCTCGGGGCCGAGAGCCTCCCGGTGCTGACCGAGACCCTGCGCGGGCCGGTGAACACCGCCGAACGCCGAATGCTGCTCAACGCCGTCGCCCTGCTGCCGAGCGACCGGGCCGTGGAGTACCTGCTCGCCCGCCTGGGCGAACCCTACGTCTTCGAGGCCGCGGCCCAGGCCGCCGCCCGGTTCCCGGTGCGGACGCTGCGCGCGATCGCCAGGACGGCCGCCGGCGCGGACCTCGGCCGCCGCCGCAGACTGGCCGGGGTCGCCGACGCCCACCCCGCCACGGCCGCGGCGGCGCGCGCCATGCTGGACGAGGCCGAGCTCGCCGTGCTCGACGACCTGCTCCACGGATTGGCGACCGTCCCGGCGGCCGACCCCGCCGACCTGCCGCCGCTGCTCACCGCCCCGCCGTGGAAACGCAAGCGCGCCAAGCGCAAAGCCGTCGTCATCGACGGGCTCGAAGCGCCCCCGCAGGCGCGCCTGTCATGGGCGCCCGGCGAACGGGAGCAGTGGGCCGCCGTCGAGCACGAATACTATTCGGGCGGGGAGGACCGGTGGAAGCGGTACGTCGAGACCCGCCCCCCGGAGCGCTGGGACGGCGTGGCCTTCGCCTACGCGCCGCTCGAAGCGGTCGCGCCCCACTTCCCGGACTGGAAGGGCCCCGACCGGCACCCCGGACTCAGCGTCCAGCGCCGCCTGCTCGCCCGCTACGGCGAGGCCGCCGTGCCCGTCGTCACGGCGGCCGTCCGCCTCTACCACAACCTGCACGAGGCCCTGATGCCGGTGCTGAGCCCCGAGGCCGCCCGGCTCACCGCCGACCGCCTCGTCCGCCTCAAATCCATGCGGGCCCTCGCCGCCGCCTGGCTCGACCGCCACGGCGCCGACGCCGCCGCGCTCCTGATCCCCGACGCGCTCGGCCCGGACCGGCGCCGCCGCCGCCCCGCCGAGGCCGCCCTGAGCCTCCTGGCCTCACGCCACGGGGCGCCCGCGGTGATCGCCGCCGCCGAACCCTACGGCGAGGCCGCCCGGGACGCCGTCGAGGCGCTGCTCGCCACCGACCCGCTCGAACCGCCCCAGGGCGTGAAGATCCCCAAGACGCCCGCGTGGGCGGGATCGTCGATGCTGCCGCAGGTCCTCCTGAAGGGACGTGAGGCGGCGCTGCCCGCCGCATCCGTGGAGCACCTGACCACCGTGCTGGCCCTCGCCGTCCCCGAGTTCCCCTACCCGGGCCTCGACGTCCTCGCCCGGACCTGCGACCGCGACTCCCTGAGCGCCTTCTCACTGGCCCTGTTCGAGCAGTGGATCTCGGTGGGCGCGCCGTCCAAGGACGGCTGGGCGCTCACCCAGCTCGCGCACTTCGCCGACGACCCGACCGTCCGCCGCCTGACCGCGCTCATCCGGGAATGGCCCGGACAGAACCAGCACAAGCGGGCCGCCGCCGGCCTCGAAGTGCTCGGCGCGATCGGCTCGGAGGAGGCGCTGCGCGCCATCCACGGCATCGCGCAGAAGGTGAAGTTCCGGGCGCTCAAGGAGAAGGCCGCCGAGCAGATCGAGGCGATCGCGCGCGGCCTGGACCTGACCACCGAGCAGCTCGCCGACCGGCTGGTGCCCGATTTCGGGCTCGACGACGCGGCGAGCCTGGTCCTGGACTACGGGCCGCGCCGGTTCAAGGTCGGCTTCGACGAGCAGCTCAAGCCCTTCGTCGCCGACGAGGACGGCAAGCCGCGCAAGACCCTCCCCAAGCCCGGCGCCAAGGACGACGCCGAACGCGCCCCCGCCGCCTACAAGCGCTTCTCCCAGTTGAAGAAGGAGCTCCGCGCCGTCGCCGCCGACCAGGTGCAGCGCCTGGAACGCGCCATGGTCGACCAGCGGAGCTGGACGAAGGGGGAGTTCGCGGAGTACTTCGTCGACCACCCGCTCGTGTGGCACCTGGCCCGCCGCCTGGTCTGGACCGCCGAATCCGGCGGCGGGCGGACCGCGTTCCGCCTGGCCGAGGACAAGAGCCTCACCGACGTCGCCGAGGACGGGTTCGACCTCCCCGAGGACGCGGTGATCCGCCTCGCCCACCCCGTGCACCTCGACCGCGAGGCGATCGACGCCTGGTCCGAGATCTTCGCCGACTACGAGATCCTCCAGCCGTTCAAGCAGCTCGCGCGCCCGGTCGCGGCCTTCACCGACGAGGAGCTCAAGACCGGCCGACTCGAACGCTTCGAAGGCGTCGAGGTCCCGGTCGGCAAGGTCCTCGGCCTGGTCAAACGCGGATGGCAGCGGGCCCGGCCCGAGGACGGCGGCGTCGAGCCCGGCATCACGTACCCGATTCCCGGCGGCTTCGTCGTCATCGACCTGGACCCGGGCATCATCGTCGGCGCCGTCGAGGAGGAGCCGACGCAGCGGCTGGACACCGTGCGGCTCTCGGCCAACGGGTACGAGTGGTACGCGCGGAACCGCCCGTCCGACCACCCGACCGACATCGACCCGGTGACGGCCTCGGAGGTCATCGCCGCCCTCGCGGGGATCACCGAGACCGCCTGACCTCCCGCCCGCCGCAACAGGGCCGGGCAGGGACGCCGCCCGGCCCTGTTGCGGCGGCGGGGGAGAATCGGGTGTTCGCGCCCGCACGCCCCGGGAGGCCGCATGACGTCCACGGCCCAGGACACCGCCGGACGGCCCCGGCCTGCGCGCCGCGCCGCGGTCGGGAACACCGTCGCCGTCGTCGTCGCCCTGCTGTTCCTGCTGAGCGTCTACCCGGTCACCAGGCTCGGGTCGCCGCCGACGACGAGCCTGGGCCCCGTCGTCGGCTACGCCGCCGTCGACGGCGAGGAGGCCGTCATCCTCGCCTACGGGCGCTCCGGCGGCAACGGCGTCGTCTCGCACGACCACTGGCAGGAGCGCGCGGCGGCCGTCTCGCTCGCCTCCGGCGAACTGCTGTGGGACGTCCAGCTCCACGACCACGCCCACTGGGACCGCGGCGTCCTCGCCGTCGCCGACGGCCTGGCCTACGTCGCCACCGACTACGGACTGACGGTCCTGTCCGTCGCCGACGGCTCCACCGTGGCCGGCGTCGACGAGATCGGCGGCATCGGCGAGGACTACGCCGAGGCCTACGCCGCCTACGACACCGACCCGGCGCTCGACGCCGTCGTGGCCCTGACCCGCTCCGGCGACATCATGCAGATCCCTTTGGGCACCACCGAGGCAGAGCCGGTCCCCGCCGACAAGGCCGAGGCGTGGCGGGGCACCCTGCACACGGCGACCGCGCCGACCTACGAGCCCTCCTTCGCGATGATCGACGTGGACCCGGCCGCCGTGCCGCACGGCATGGCCCTGGCCGACGGCGGGACGATCACCATCGCCTCGCCGCCCGAGTCGACCACCGCCGTCCTCTACCGCACCGCCGCGGACGGCACCGGCGTCTACAGCGCCGAACTCCCCGACCTGGCGCTGGCCGACCTGGTCTACGAGATCGTCGTGACCCCCGCCGCGCTGGCCACGCCCGAACAGGTGGAGGAGGGCATCGGCATCTTCACCCGCGACCACTCGGCCGCCGTCCCCCTCGGCGTCGACTCCGGGATCGTGCTCGTCCACGGCCGCGACCCCGACGACCCCGGCGTCGACTCGCTCCGCCTGGTCGCGGTCGACACCGGGGCCGCCCTGGCCTCGGTCCGCCTGGAGGACGCCTACCTCAGGGCCACCGCCACACCGGGCGGGGACATCATGGTCATGGCGCCCGAGGAGGGCGCGATCGACCACGACCGGCTGCTCCTCTTCCGCCCCGACGGCACGGTCCTCGCCGTCGACGTCGGCGAGACCGACTTCTGGGGGAGTGCGATCACCGAGACCGCCGTGCTCTCCTGAACCGGCCCTACGCCTTCCGCGCGATGCCCGCCATCTGCGTGCGCTCGTAGGGCTCCAGCTCCGCGACGGCCGGGACCGGCCGGTCCGGGGCCTCGGGGAACCACCTGGGGATGTACTCCAGGCCCGGCGCGGCCATCTCCATGCCGAGGAAGTGCCGCTCCAGCGCCGCGACCGGCCGGGACCAGCCGTTGCCGAGCGTCTCGACGCACGCCCGCGACAGCGCCCGCTGCTCGGGTTCGCCGGTGTCGGGCCAGGAGGTGATGAACAGGCGGCTGCCCGACGGCACCGCGTCCATCAGCGTCGCCACGATGCCGTCGGGGTCCTGCTCGTCGCTGATCTGCATGATCATCCCGATGATCATCACCGCGACGGGCCGGTCGAAGTCCAGGAAGGACCGCACGTCCGGATGCCCGACGATGCGCTCGGGCTCCAGCAGGTCCGCGCCGATCACGATGGCGTTGCGGTTGCCGCTCAGCAGCGAATGCGCGTGCGAGACGACCATCGGATCGTGGTCGACGTAGACCACCCGGGCGTCGGGGTCGATGTCCTGGGCCACCTCGTGCGTGTTCTGCTCCGTGGGCAGCCCGCACCCGATGTCGATGATCTGATCGATGCCCGCCTCGCGCACGAGGTACTCGACGCCGCGGATGAGCGCGTTCCGGTTCAGCCTGGCGCACTCGCGCGCCTGCGGGATGTGACTCGCGAAGACCTCGGCGGCCGCGCGGTCGGCCGCGAAATTGGTGGTGCCGCCCAGAAGCGCGTCGTAGACCCGCGCGGTCGTCGGCACGGTCGCGTCGACGTCCGGCGGCAGTTCGGCGGCGGTTTCTTCGGTCATGTTCGGCTTTCCTTCCGTGAGGCGCGAGCCCTGGGGTGCACGCGGACCCCCACTGCCGTGAGGTGCGCTCAAGATTACTGGAATCCGGTCCCGCGCGCATGGGCGATGCCACGGACTCCCTTGCGCGCGAACGGAATACAACAAGGCGGCTGAGTTGTCAACCGCCGCGGCGTTCGAACACGGCCGTGTCGCACCGGCTCCATATGCTCGGTGGGACGCACCCGCCCCGCCGAAGGAACGCCATGACCCAGACTCCCGCGCCACCCGAGGACCGGCTCGTCCTCCCGCCCGAATGGCAGGCCCTCGTCCTGCCCCGGCGAGGCAACGGCGTCAGACGCCCCATCGAACTCGACCCGCGCTCGCCCGCCCGAGCGCGGGGACGGATCGCGGCCCACCGGCCCTACCTGCTCCGCTCGCTCGCCGCCCCGGCCACCGACCCGGCCCTGGCCGCGGCCGCGCTCGCGCACCTCGACGGGGCGCCCGACCCGGCGGGCGCCGCCGCCGTGGCCTCGCTGATCCGGGTCGCCGAACTCTACGCCGCCGCCCCGCGCACCGGCCGCAAGACGCAGACCGACCGCGACTCCTTCGCGGCCTGGGCCCTGGAGCACGGGACGCCGTTCGCCGTGGCCGCCGCTGTCGAGGAACTCGCCTGCGGCGTCGGCTCCGCCCCCGGGGCCGCCAGGCCCGAGGACCGCACCGACCACGTCCGCTCGGGCAAGGGCTCGCCCGCCACCTGGCGCCTCTGGGAGGACCCCCGCGGCCCGATCTGCCTGGCGCGCGGGCTCATCGCCGACGCGGACGCCGAGGAGTACGCGCGGATCGTCGCGGCCGTCGCCGACCGCCGCGCCACACCCCTGCACCGGATCGCCGCCGCCCACCTCCTGCCCGACGAGGCCGACTGGGTCGCGCAGGTCTGCGACGAGACCGGCGAGAGCACCCGAGGGCACAGCCCCGGCCTCCCCTGGACCCTCCTAGGCGACGCCGAGCACCTGAAACGGCTCGGACGAGGGGCGATCCGCCCCCAGCACGTCACCAAGCGGACGGTCGCGGAACTGGTGGGCAACCTCGGCGCCGCGAGCATGCCGGTCCTGGCCGCCACCTTGCAGTACAAGAGCGTCAAAGCACCGCAGCGCGCCGTCCTCTTCGAAGGCGTCGCCACGCTCCCGCTGGACGAGGCGATGGCCTTCCTCATCGACCGCAGCGGCGAACCGCAGGCCCTGCCCGCCGTGCGCTCGGCCGCCGCCCGCTTCCCCGTGCGCGCCGCCAGGACCCTCGCCGCCCGCGCCGCCGGCCTCACCCCGCTCGAACTCGCCCGGCTCACCGGCGCCCTCCGCGCCGACCCCGAGCGCTTCGACGCGGCACTGGCCGAACTGGACGAGGACGAGCGCGCCGCGCTCGGCCACCGCACCTCCCTCGCGGCCCTCCCGGCCGCCGGACCGGACCGGCTGCCCGACCTCCTGACCGCCCCGCCGTGGACCTGCCGCCGCCAGGCCGACGCCGCCCCCGCCCTCCGCCTCGAAGCCCCCTCGGCGATCACGATCGTCTGGGACGCCGGCGAGCACGAGCACGCGATGACGGTCGAACCCGCCTTCGACCAGTGGGACGAGCGCGAATACTGGAGCGGCATCAGCGGGCAGGTCTACAACCGCGTGGACCTGAGCCTCGCCGACGCCTTCTGGGGCCAGCTCGCCCGCAACGGCGCCGAATCCGCCGACGCCGTCGTGGAACGGCTGCGCACCAAACCGAAGTACGGCCGGGCCCTGGTGCCCGTCCGCAGCCCCAAGGCGGCGGCGCTCGCCGTCGACTGGCTGGCCCGCCTGAAGACCGGACGCCCCTACGCCGCGGCCTGGCTGGACCGCCACGGCGAGCACGCGGCCCCCCTGATCATCCCCATCGCGCTCGGCCCGGGCCGCCGCCGCGGCGCCGGCGAGGCCGCACTGCGCCGCCTGGCTGAGACGATCGGACCCGAAGCGGTCCTGCGGGCCGCCGAACCCTACGGCCCCGAGGCGGCGGCGCGGGTCGCCGCGCTGCTGGACGCCGACCCCCTGGAACCGCTCCTGGGCGAGACGCCGCGCCCGGGCGCCTGGGCCGACCCCGACCTGCTGCCGCCGGTCCTGCTCCGCGAACGCGACGCGGTCCTGCCGCGCTCGGCGGTCGCGCACCTCATCGCCGTCCTCTCGCTCTGGACGCCACTGCTGCCCTACCGCGGTGCCGATGTCGCCGCCGCGGCCTGCGACCCCGAATCCCTGACCGGCTTCTCCCACGCCCTGTTCGAACTGTGGCTCTCGGCGGGCGCGCCCGCCTCCGACTCGTGGGCGGTGGGCCAGCTCGCCCGCTTCGGCACCGACGCGACCGTGGACCTGCTGGAGCCGCTGATCGCCCGCTGGCCCGGAGCGAACCACGCCGACCGGGCCGCCCTGGGCCTGGAGACCCTGGCCGCCATCGGCACCGAACGGGCCTTCACCGCCCTGTACGGGATATCGCGGATGGACAAGTTCCCCGCCACCACGCTCATCGCCCGCGAACTGGCCGGACAGGTCGCCGCCCGCCACGGCGCCGAGGTCGAACCGCTCGCCGACCGGCTCGCCCCCGACCACGGCCTCCGCGACCCCGGGACGCTGACGCTCGACTACGGCGCCCGCCGCTTCCACGTCCGCTTCGACGAGCTGCTGCGCCCCCGCCTCACCGACGAGTCGGGCAAGACCCGCGCCCGCCCGCCCAAACCCGGCGCCCGCGACGACGAGGCGGGCGCCAAGGCCGCCGTCGAGCGGTTCAAACGGCTGACCAAGGACGTCGAGCGCACCGCCGAGGACCAGACCCGGCGGCTCCGGGCGGCGATGTTCGCGGGCCGCACCTGGCCCGCCGCGGACTTCCGCCGCCTGGCCGAGCACCCCGTGATCGCCTCGCCGGCCAGGCGCCTCGTCTGGTGCACCGGCGACGGCACCGGGTTCCGGCCCGGCGAGGACGGCGGCTTCACCGACGTCCGCGAACACCAGATCGAACTGCCCGAGGGGACCACGGTCCGCCTCGCGCACCCGGCGCTGCTCGGCGGTGAACTGCCCGCCTGGATCGAGCTGTTCACCGACTATGCGATCCTCCAGCCGTTCGACCAGCTCTCGCGGCCCGCGATGGCCTTCACCGAGGAGGAGGCCGCCACCGGCCGCCTGGCCCGCTTCGAAGGCGCCGCCGCCACCATGGGCGCCCTGCGCGAGGCCATGGACTGGCACGGCCGGTACCCCTCGCCCCAGAACTTCGGCACCCGCCTCTGGAGCCTGGAGCGCCGCGTGCCCGGCGGCCTGCTCCTGGCCGACGTCGACCCCGACCCCGGCGTCAGGGACCCCGACCCCGACGGGCGGCACCGGCTGCGCTCGGTCCGCCTCATGACCACCCGGAACCGCCACCCCGACCACGCCGCACCGCTCCCCGGCTCCCGGCTCGACCCCGTCACCGCCTCCGAGCTGCTGGCCGACCTGGCCGCCGCCGTCGGCGCCTGAACCGGGAGACCGCGATGACCGACCGCCCCGGCGCCCCCGCCCGCCACTCGAACACGCAGGCGTCGCACCCGCTGCCTAAGCTTTCGGGGACGACCCGCCGACACCCCGAGGGAGCGCCGATGACGCGCACAGCGGACCCGGAACGACTGCCCCGGGTGCTGACCGACCCCCCGCGGCCCCACGCGGTCGAGTACGGGCCGCAGCGCCTGCCGGTCTTCAAGGGGAGCTACACCGAACCCGGCGCGCTCGTATGGGGCCCGGGGGAGCGCGAGCGCGCCCTGGCGATCGAGCCTGCGCTGACCGAATGGGACGAGACGGCGTTCTGGGGCGAGGGGGCGTACCCCACGACGCTGCCGGGCCTCAACGCCGCCGACAGCGTCCTGGGCCAGCTCGCCCGGAACGCCTCGCTCCGCCCCGGCACGGTCGAGCGGGACCTCCGCCGCTTCCCCGGCCACGCCCGCGCCCTGGTGCCGGTGCGCGGCGTGCTCGCGGCCGATTTGATCGCCAGGTGGCTGGGACGCACCGACACCGCTTTCTGGCACGCCCACGACTGGCTGGACCGCCACGGCGAAGCCGCCGCGGAACTGCTGTTCCCGCTGGTGTTCGGCTTCAACAAGTACACCAAGCGCCAGTGCGCGGCCGCCCTGCGCTACCTGGCAGCCCGGATCGGCGAACCGCGCCTGATGCGCCTCGCCGAACGGCACGGGCCGGACCTGGCCGCCGGGCTGCGCTCGCTGCTCGACGCCGACCCGCTCCTGCCCCTGACCGCCCGGTCCTCCCACGCCCACTGGATCGACCGGGACCGGCTGCCCCCGGTCCTGCTGCGCGACCGGTCCGCCGTGCTCGGACCCGACGCCGCCGCGAACCTGGCCGCCGCGCTGTCCTCCTGGTCGCTGCGGGTGCCCTACGCGGCCGTCGAGACCATCGCCGAAGTCTGCGACGGCGAGTCGCTCACCCGCTTCTCCCACACGCTGTTCGAGCTGTGGATCGAGGCCGACACGCCCGACCACGGCGCCTGGGCCCTCGAACAGCTCGCCTGCTTCGGCACCGACGCGACCGTGGCCCTGCTGGAGCCCCGCCTCCGGAAATGGATGGCGCGCAACCCCGGCGACCGCGCCGTCTTCGCCCTCCACGTCCTGGAGCGGCTCGGGCACCGTCCGGCCGCCTTCCCGGCCCTCTACCGCTGCTTCCAGGAGCACCGGGACACCGGCACCGGGCGCCTGGCGGGCGAACTGGCCGAAGCCGTGGCCGCCCGCCGCGGCCTGAGCGTCGAAGCGCTCGCCGACCGGCTCGTGCCCGACCTCGGCCTCCGCGACCCCGAGACGCTCGTGTTCGACTACGGCCCGCGCTGCTTCCGCCTCGGCTTCGACGAGAGGTACAACCCGTCCGTGACCGGCGAGGACGGCAGGCGGCGCCCGCGGCCGCCCAGGCCCGGCGCCCGCGACGACCCCGAACGCGCGCGGGCGGCGGCGGACCGGTACAAGACGCTGACCAAAGCGGTCGCCGCGGTCGCCGCCGAGCAGAGCCGGCGCCTCGAAGCGGCGATGCTCAGCGGCCGCTCCTGGCCGCTCGGCGACTTCCGGACCCTGCTGCTCGGGCACCCCCTCATCGCGCCCCAGGCCGCCCGCCTCGTCTGGCAGGCCGACGACGGCGGGCCCCGCACCGGCTTCCGCATCGCCGAGGACGGCGGCTTCACCGACGTCCGCGAACACCAGATCGAACTGCCCGAGGGGGCCACGGTCCGCCTCGCGCACCCCGTGACGCTCGGCGGTGAACTGCCCGCCTGGATCGAGCTGTTCACCGACTATGCGATCCTCCAGCCGTTCGACCAGCTCTCGCGGCCCGCGATGGCCTTCACCGAGGAGGAGGCGGCCACCGGCCGCCTGGCCCGCTTCGAAGGCGCCGCCGCCACCATGGGCGCCCTGCGGCGGCTGATGGACTGGACGCGACTGGAGCGGCCGGTGCCCGGCGGCACGGCCCCCGCCCGCCGGTTCGAGCGCGCGCTCCCCGGCGGCTACCTGCTCGCCGAGATCGACCCCGGCTCGGACGCCGCCGCCCCCGACCCGGACGAACGCCATAGGATCACCTCGCTGCGGCTGTCGACCACCCGCAACCGCCGCCTCGGCGCCGCCGGACCCCTGCGCGGCGACCGCCTCGACCCGATCACCGCCTCCGAACTCCTCGCCGGATTCGCCGAGGCGACCGGCGGCGACCGATGACCCACGACCGGACGACGCGGCCCGAACCCGCACCGAACACTGGAAAGCAGCCATGACCAACACGCCCGAGCCGAAGCTCCAACGGCCCCCCGCCGAACACCGCTACGCCGAGGAACTGGCGAAACTCGCCGCCGACGACACCGCGCCGCGCCCTCCCGGATGGGCCCTGAGCCTCCAGGCCGCCCGCACCTTCATCGTCGGCGACGAGAAGCTCGGCCTCGCCCGCAAGTTCGTCGGCGACCCGTCCCTGATCGACCGCGCCCTGGTCACCCTCGCCACCAACCGCGGCCTCATGCTCGTCGGCGACCCCGGCACCGCCAAATCGCTGCTGTCCGAACTCATCGCCGCCGCCGTCTCCGGCGACTCCACCCTCACCATCCAGGGCGGCGCCTCCACCACCGAGGACCAGATCGCCTACTCCTGGAACTACTCCCTGCTGGTCTCCGAGGGCCCCACCCCGCGCGCCCTCGTGCCCGCCCCGCTCTACCAGGGCATGGCCGAAGGCCGCGTCGTCCGCTTCGAGGAGATCACCCGCTGCCCCCTCGAAGTGCAGGACTCGCTGCTCTCGCCCCTGTCCGACCGGGTGCTCGCCGTGCCCGAACTCGAAGGCGGCGACAACATGGTCTTCGCCCGCGAGGGCTTCAACATCATCGCCACCGCCAACACCCGCGACCGCGGCGTCAACGAGATGAGCGCGGCCCTCAAGCGCCGCTTCAACTTCGAGACGGTCTTCCCCATCGGCGACTTCGCCACCGAACTCGACCTGGTCGAAGCCGAGGCCGCCGCCGCCCTGGAGCGCTCGGGCGTGCCCGTGCCCCCCAGCCGCGACGTCCTCGAAGTGCTCGTCCGCGTCTTCCGCGACCTGCGCTCGGCCGACGGCTCCGACACCCGGATGCAGTCGGTCATGTCCACCGCCGAGGCCGTCTCCGTCGCCCACGCCGTGGGCATCAAAGCCTGGTACCTGCGCGGCGGCGAGGCCGCCGCGGGCGACATCGTCGACTGCATGGCCGGCGCCGCCGCCAAGGACAACACCGAGGACCTCGCCCGGCTCCGCCGCTACCTCGAACAGCGCGCCCCCAAACGCAAGGGCAAGCACTGGCAGGACCTCTTCCAGGCGCGGAACCTGCTGCCGGGCTGATGGACCGACTGCACATCGTGGGCGTGCGCCACCACTCCCCGGCCTGCGCGCGCCTCGTCGCCGACACCCTCGACCGCGTCCGGCCCGCCCACGTCCTCATCGAAGGGCCCGCGGACTTCAACGACCGGCTCGACGAACTCGCCCTCGACCACGCCCTCCCCGTCGCGATCTACTCCTACATGGGCGCCGAGGGCCGGGCCCGCCGGTCCTGGTCGCCGCTGTGCGACTACTCGCCCGAATGGGTCGCCCTCGCCAAGGGCCGCGAACACGGCGCGGCGGTGCGGTTCATCGACCTGCCCGCCTGGCACGACGCCTTCGCCGAGATCGAGAACCGCTACTCC
This sequence comes from Glycomyces sp., assembly GCA_035765105.1. Lineage (GTDB taxonomy): Bacteria > Actinomycetota > Actinomycetes > Mycobacteriales > Micromonosporaceae > Glycomyces. The sequence goes on along the minus strand of DASTYG010000014.1, from coordinate 100,585 downwards.
GACGCCGAACGGCGCTACGCCGACGCCACCGAGCGGCTGTGCCGCGAATTCGCCGTCGACAACACCGACGCCCTGTGGGACCACCTGGTCGAGATCGCCGACCCCGACGGGCTCGCCGAACGCCTCGAACGGTACTTCGCGCTGCTGCGCGGCGAAGCCGACGCCTCGGGGTCCGACACCGCCCGCGAACGCCACATGGCCGAGTGGATCCGCGCCGCCCTCGCCGAGGACGCCGGCCCGGTCGTCGTGGTCTGCGGCGGCTTCCACGCCCCGGCCCTGCGCCGCCTCGCCGCCGAGGGCCCCGGCCCGTGGCCCGAGGTCCCCGGCCCGCCCGACGGCGCCGACGTCGGCAGCTTCCTGGTGCCCTACTCGTTCAAACGGCTCGACGCCTTCGCCGGGTACCAGTCCGGGATGCCCTCGCCCGAGTACTACCAGCGGCTGTGGAGCGACGGCGCCGCCGCGGCCGCGGGCGCGCTCGTCGAACTCATCGCGACCCGCCTGCGCGGCAAGGGGCAGGTCGTCTCCACCGCCGACCTCATCGGCGCCCGCAGCCTCACCGAAGGGCTCGCGCGCCTGCGCGGCCACGACCGGCCCGGCCGCACCGACCTGCTCGACGGCCTCGCCAGCGCCCTCATCAGCGACGACCTCGAACAGCCGCTCCCGTGGACCAGGCGCGGATCGCTCGCGCCCGGCACGCACCCGGTCGTCGTCGAGATGACCGCCGCGCTCACCGGCACCCGCACCGGCAGGCTCCACCCCGACACACCCGCGCCGCCGCTGGTCGCCGACGTCCGGACCGAACTGGAGCGGCTCGGCCTCGACGAGCCCGGCCACCTGCGCCTCGACCTCACCAAAGCGAACGACCTCGAACGCAGCCGGACGCTCCACTGCCTGCGGCTGCTCGGCATCCCCGGCTTCCACCGCGAGACCGGGCCCTCCACCGGGTCGGACGTGACCGCCGACGAGCGCTGGAGCCTCCGCGCCGACGACGGCCGCCTCCCGGCCGTGATCGAGGCCGGCGTCTACGGCGCGACCCTCGGCGACGCCGCCCAGACCGTCCTCGAACACCGCCTCGACCGCGCCGCGGGCGACCTGGACGCCTTGGCGGGCATCCTGTTCAGCGCCGCCCTGTGCGGCCGGGCGCACCTGACCGACCGGCTCGGCCGGGCCGTCGCCGAGGCCGTCCGCGACTGCGGCGACCTCGCCGCGGTCGGGACGGCCCTCACCGTCGCCCTGGCGCTGTGGCGACACGACCACCTGTTCGGCACCGCAGGCAGCGACCTGTACGCCGCCACCGTCACCGAGTGCGTCGACCGGGCGCTGTGGCTCGCCGAAGGGCTCCACGCCGGGCCCGGCCCGGCCGACCCCGGGCGGCTGCGCACCCTCGCGGGCGTGCGCGACGCCGTCCGGCACGCGCCCGCGCTCGCCCCGCCCGCCGAATCGGTGGCGGCCACCGCGACCCGCATCGCGGCGGACGGCGCCGCCCCGCCCGACCTGCGCGGCGGGGCCGCCGGACTGGCCTGGTCGCTCGGCGCCTCGCCGGACGCCGCGAGCGCCGTCGCCGGCGTGGCCGAACCGGACCGGCTGGGGGACTGGCTGGCCGGGCTGTTCCGGGTCGCGCGCGAAGAGGTCCTGGCCGAGACCGGCGGGCACGGCGTCGTCCTCGCCGTCGACGAGATCGTCGGCGACATGACCGACACGGAGTTCCTGGTGGCCCTGCCCGCGCTGCGGCAGGCGTTCGAGTTCTTCCCGCCGCGCGAGCGCTCGCGGCTCGCCGCCCAACTGGTGGCGCTGCGCGGCGACGGGACGAGCGCCCAGTCCCTGGTGGAGCGGCAGCGCGTCGACCCGCTGACCGTCGCCGCCGGGCACGTCCTGGAAGCCCGCGTCGACGAAGTTCTGGCCCGCGAACATCTCACGGCCGCAACGAAGGAGGAGCGATGAGCGCCGACCTGGAACGGTGGCGGCTGATGCTCGGCCCCGCCGCCGAGCAGCACACCGGCGGCCTGTCGCAGGAGGGCGAGGCCCGCGACGCCGCCCTCGACTGGCTCTACGACCGCGACGGCGACCACGACCAGCGCGACGTCCGCCGCGGCGGCGTGCGCGGCGCGGGCGACGAGGACTCCGTGCTCACCACAGTGGACTGGCTCGACCAGATCCACCGGCTCTTCCCCAAGGAGACCGTCGAACGGCTCGAACGGGACGCCATCGAGCGCTACGAGATCGACGACATCGTCACCAACGCCGACGTCCTCGACCGCGTCGAGCCGAACGCGTCGCTGCTCAAAGCCGTGCTCCGCACCAAGCACCTGATGAACCCGCAGGTCCTGGCCGCCGCGCGCCGCATCGTCGCCGAAGTGGTGCGCCAGCTCGTGGAGCAGCTCTCGGTCGAGGTCCGCACCGTCTTCACCGGCAGCCGCGCCCGTCGCCCCAGCCTCCACCGCCGCGCCCGCGACTTCGACCTGCGCCGCACCATCAAGGCCAACCTCAAGCACTACGACCCCGAGACGGGCCGCATCGCGATCGAGCGGCCCCACTTCCACTCCCGCACCAGCCGCAGGCTCGAGCAGTGGCAGATGATCCTCGTCGTCGACCAGTCCGGCTCGATGGCCGGATCGGTCATCCACTCGGCGGTCACCGCCTCGTGCCTGTACGCCCTGCCCGGCCTCAAGACGCACCTGGTCGCCTTCGACACCAACGTCGTCGACCTCACCAGCGACATCGACGACCCCGTCGAACTGCTCATGAAGGTCCAGCTCGGCGGCGGCACCGACATCGCGAGCGCCGTCGACTACGCGGCGGGCCTCATCGAGAACCCCAGGCGCTCCATCATCGCGCTCATCACCGACTTCTACGAGGGCGGCAACCAGGCGCGGCTCGTCCACACCGTCAAGCAGCTGTGCGAGCAGGGCACCGAGTTCCTCGGCCTGGCCGCCCTGGACGAGGACGCCAACCCGTTCTACAACCGCGAGCTCGCCGGGCAGCTGGCCGCCCAGGGCGCCCACATCGGCGCCATGACGCCCGCCCACCTCGCCGAATTCGTCGCCGAAAGGCTCGGCAGATGACCCACACCCGTCGCCCCGCCCACCGGCGCCGCTCCGCGACGCCCGACCCCGAACCGGAGTGAACGCCGTGCCGCGAGAAGACCTGCTCGCCCTCACCCCCGACAGCCTCGCCGCCCTCGCCAACCGGGGCCTGGTCAAACGCGCCGTCAAGGAGCTCGACGCCGGGACCGTCCCCGAACTCGACCTCGCCGACGACGGCGCCGTCCGCGCGGTCTTCCCCGACGGCACCGAGACCACCCTGCCCGCCGAAGGCGGCCTGGAGGCCGCCGCCTGCTCCTGCTCGGCCGCCGCCAAATGCCGCCACCGCATCGGCGTCGTCCTCGCCTACCAGCGGCGCCACGAGGACGCCGACGCCGCCGAACCCGCCGCGGCCGCCGCCCCCTCGCCCGCGGCCGTCACCGACGAGCAACTGCGCGAAGCCTTCGGCAGACACGCCCTCAACGCCGCCGAGAAGGCCCGCCGCACCGGCTACACCGCGCGCCTGACCTGGCCCGCGCCCGAGCGCCCCGCCGTCGCCGAACTCTCCACCTGCACCGTCTCGTTCCTCGTCCCCGGCCAACTCGGCTACGTCCACTCCGACGCCACCGGCCCCGCCCGCGACACCGGCATCGTCCTCGCCGTCTGGGCCTTCCGCGAAGCCGAAGCCGCCCGGGAGGCCGCCCCCGAACCCGGCGCGGCGGCCTCGATCAGCGTCGGCGGCGCCGAACGCGACACCGAACTCTCCGAAGCGGTCGCCCTGGCCGGACGCGTCCTCCACGGCGGCGTCGAGAGCGTCGACGGCGTCCTGACCGCCGCGCTCACGCGCGAAGCCGACGCCCTGGCCAAACGCCGGATGCACTGGCCCGCCGGAGCCGTGCGCGACCTCATCGACCAGGTCCGGCGCTACCACGACCGATCGGCCTCCTACGACCCGCAGCGCTTCGCCGCCCTCCTGGCCGAACTGCCCGCCCGCGCCCGCGCCGCCGCCTCGCCCGAGGGCACCCCGAACACCCGGATCCTCGGCAGCGACGAGGTCGACCAGACCCCGCTGACACTGGTGCGGCTCACCGGCCTGGGCTGCCGGATCGGCACCGACGGCGAACGCCGGACCGCCGAACTGTTCCTCGCCCACCCCGAGACCGGCATGGTCCTGACCGTCGCGCGCGACTGGGAGATCCCCGAAGACCGGGCCCTCACCGGCCACGACCTGGCCGGGCGCCGCCTCGCCGGGTGCCGGATCGGCGCGCTCGCCGCGGGCAACGTGGTCTCCGAGGCCGCCAGCCGCACCGCCGCCCGCGCCCTCAAACTCGGCACCGGGCGCCTGGCCAAGACCCAGGTGCTGCCGCTGGGCCAGTCGTGGAGCGAACTGCCCGCGAGCCTGCTCGTCACCGACCTCCGCGCCGCGGGCGAGCAGCTGCACGCGATGCCCCCGAGCATGATCCGCCCGCGCGTCGCCGCCGAACTCGTCCGCGTCATCGCCGTCGACCAGGTCGAATCGGCCGGGTACGACCCCGCCTCGCAGACCTTCGAAGCCGTGTTCACCGCCCCCGGCGGTGGCAGCGCGCGGCTGCGGGCCGTCCACCGCGCCGCCGCGCCCGGCGCGCTCGAGGCGATCGAGACCGCGCTCGCGCGGGGGACGCGGGCGATCGCCGGGGTGCTCCACCGCCACCGCGGCGAGGTCGTCGTCGAACCCACCGCGCTCCTCACCGACGAGGGGCCCATGGTCCCCGACCTCGCGCCCGGCGACGACTCGGCCGGGCTCGGCGCCGCCGCCCGCGCCGAACGCGACCCCCTGGCCGCCGCCCTGGAGGAGGCGATCGGCACGTGCGCCGATCTCGCCCACCGCGGCCTGCGGCAGGCCCGCGAACCCTCCCGGCAACGCGCCGAGGCCGCCGCCGCTACACTGCAACGTGTCGGATTGCGAAGGGCCGCAACTGCATTCGTTCACCTGTCCAAAGCGTTGGGCGAAGACGACGACGCCGCGCGAACCGCGGCCTGGACCGAAGCCGCCATCCGGACGCTCGTCACCGCCGAGCTACACTGACCCGCCGCTGGGCGACACCCAGCGTCTCCAGCCACGCGAACGACCGGTGCAGCACCGCCCCCGGGTTCGACAGTCGGCGATCGTCATCGAAGCAATGAGGCTTGAAACAACGTGATCGACATGCAGGACCCGGTCTTCCGCGCCCACCGCGGCGGCAAGCTCCGCACCGCCGCCACCGTCCCCCTGGACAGCCGCGAGGACCTGTCCATCGCCTACACCCCCGGCGTCGCTGCCGTCTGCGAGGCCATCGCCGACGACAACGAACTGGCCCGCGACTACACCTGGCGGTCCAACCTGGTCGCCGTCGTCACCGACGGCACCGCCGTCCTCGGCCTCGGCGACATCGGACCGACCGCCTCCCTGCCGGTCATGGAGGGCAAGGCGGCCCTGTTCCGGCAGTTCGCCGACGTCGACGCCGTCCCGATCTGCCTCGACACCACCGACCCCGACGAGATCGTGGCCGCGGTGACCGCCATCGCCCCCTCCTTCGGCGGCATCAACCTCGAGGACATCGCCGCGCCCCGCTGCTTCGCGATCGAATCGCGCCTCAAGGCCGCCCTGGACATACCCGTCTTCCACGACGACCAGCACGGCACCGCCGTCGTCGTCCTGGCCGCCCTGCGGAACGCCCTCAGGCTCCAGGGCCGCGAACCGGGCGAGGTCACCGTCGCCGTGGTCGGCGCGGGCGCCGCGGGCGTCGCGATCACCGACATCCTCCGCCACGCCGGCGTCTGCGACGTCATCGTCTGCGACTCGACCGGGATCATCCACCCCGGCCGGGAGCGGCTGAGCCCGGTCAAGGAGGAACTCGCCAAGACCACCAACCGGTTCGGACGCACCGGCGGCATCGCCGAGGCCCTCGACGGGACCGACGTCCTCGTCGGCGTCTCCGGCGGCCTCGTCCCCGAAGCCGCGATCGCCGCGATGGCCGAGGACGCGATCGTGTTCGCCCTCGCCAACCCGCGCCCCGAAGTGGACCCGGCCGTCGCCGCGAAGCACGCCGCGATCGTCGCCACCGGCCGCAGCGACCACCCCAACCAGATCAACAACGTGCTGGCCTTCCCCGGGATCTTCCGCGGCGCGCTCGACGCGGACGCCAAGGCGATCACCGAGGAGATGAAACTCGCCGCCGCGCAGGCGATCGCCGATTGCGTCGGCGACGACCTGGCCGCCGACCGCATCGTGCCCTCGCCGCTCGACCCGCGCGTGGCCCCGGCCGTCGCCGCGGCGGTCAAGGCCGCCGCCTGACGGACCGGGCCGCGCCGGCCCGCGTCACCGCGACGCGGGCCGGCGCGCGCTCGGGAGCGGCGCGCTCACTTGGGCTCGGAGGCCACCTGCACGTCGATGCCCCACTGGTCGCCGTCGACGCCGGTGAAGGTCACGGTCGTCTCGTACTCGGCGCCCGCGTCGATCAGCGTGCAGTAGACCGTCCTGCCCTCCTCGGGGACGATGTCGACCTCGCCGCAGTCGATCTCGGGGCGGGAGCCCACCTGGGCCTCCAGCGCGTCGGCGGCGGCCGCGGCGATGTCCGCCGCGGGGATCGCGCCCGCCGACCCGCCCTGCTCGGCCGCGTCGTCGCCGGCCTCCTGGGTCTCCTGCCCGGCCTGCTCGGGCTGCCAGTCGGGCACCGACACCTCGATGTTCCACTGGTCGTCCTCGACGCCGGTGAAGGTGACGACCGCGTCGTACTCCTCGCCGCTCGCCGGGTCGGTCATCGTGCAGTCGACCTCTTTGCCGTCCGACGCGATGACGTCGTCGTCGCCGCAGTCGACCTCGGGCCGCGCGCCGATCTCGCCCTCCAGGGCGTCGGCCGCGGCATCGGCGAGGCGGTCGCCCGAGACGGTGGCACCGGCTTCGACGGTGCAGGCCGAGAGGGCCGCGGCGGCGAAGAGGAGCGGGACGGCGGTCAGTTTGCGGTCGGGCATTGCGAATCCTTTCGAACGGGGACGGGCCGAGTGTAGTGAACCGTTCCCACCGTCGATGACCACCGGAAACGCAGTGCGCTATCGGCCGCCGATCCGCGCGGCCAGGGCCGCCGCGGCCTCGCGGCCCTCGACCTGCGAGGCCCACTCGGCGGGGAGCGCGGCGTGCCCGTAGGCGGCGCCGAGCAGGTTCCCCGCGATCGCCCCCGTCGAGTCCGAGTCACCGCCGTGGCTGACGGCCGCGACCAGCGCCGTCCGCACGTCCGCGGTGCCCAGCAGGCAGTACACGGCGATCGCGAGGGCCTCCTCGGCCACCCAGCCCTCGCCGAGCGGGGCGCACGAGTTCGGCGCGGGCGGCACGTTCCCGGCCAGTTCGAAGGCGCGCTGGAGCGCGTCGGCGGTCTCGGAGCGGTCGAGGGTCTGGCGCAGGTGCAGCATCGTATGGGACACGGCCTTGTGCACCGACTCGCCCGCGAGCAGGTGGGCCGTCATCATCGCGAGCGCGCCGGCCGAGGCGCCCGCGGTGGGGTGGCCGTGGGTGAGGGCCGAGCAGGCGTGCGCCAGGTCGTAGGCGTCGGCGGGGGAGCGGCCGACGAGACCGAACGGGGCCGAGCGCATGACCGTCCCGCAGCCCTTGGAGTCGGGGTTGACGCCCCGCTCGCCGCCCTTCGCGAGGCCGGAGAGGCACGCGTTGCCCGGGGCGCGTCGCATGTAGAGCCACGGCTCGGCGGCCAGGCCCCGGGAGCCCAGGGGCGGCATGGGCTTGGTCTGGGTGTCGTACCAGCGCAGGTAGGCGCGGCGGACCGAGGCGACCTCGTCGCCCGCGGCGGCCTCGACGAGCCCTTCGGCGGTGAACAGCGTCATCTGGGTGTCGTCGGAGACGCGGTTGCGGCGCAGTTCGGCGACCCCCGACGGGCCCCATTCGCGCTCGATCTGGGGCCAGGAGTCGAATTCCACCTGGTATCCCAGCGCGTCGCCGACCGCGCCTCCGATGAGACAGCCCAGGATCCGGTCGTCCGGTGTGATATGAGGAGCCACGCTCGGATTGTATTCGGCGGCGCCGGGCCGGCGGATGCGGCGGTCCCGGCCCCGCCTGCGTGGCCGACGGCGTGAACTCGAGGCCGCCGAGAACGGGGCTCCCCCGTCAGGTTCGGCGCCGCGGGCCCCGCCGGCTCAACGCCTGATGTCGCGCTGCTGGAGCTCCGGCAGCACGGAGGCGACGGTCTTGAAGTCGTTGTCGACATGCAAGAGCGTCAAGCCGTGGAGCACCGCCGTCGCGCACAGGAGCAGATCGACGACTCCCGCGCTTCGGTGTTGTCCCATCTGCGTGAGCTTGTACTGCGCCGTGTCGATCCAGGTCCACGCCTTCTTGGGGACCGGGACATGGGCGAAGGCGAGATCGAGGTCCTCGGCCAGCTCGTCCCTGTGCCGGGGGCTTCGCGCGGAGAAGAGGAACTCGGCCCGAGTGGCGTCGGACACGCCGATCGAATGCGCGCTGATCTCCTGCTCCCACACCTCCCGTGCGGCGGGGTTCCGGAGCAGATGCCAGATGGCCGAAGTGTCGATGAGAAAGGTCATCGCCGATCAAGCCGCCTGATCCATCTGGTGGTCGGCCGCGCGGTCCTCCTCCTCGAACACGGCCTTGCGCGCCTCTTTCGCGGCCAGGTGGGCATCGGCGGCGGCGTCGAACTCCCCGCGGTCGCCGCGTTCCGCCAGTCGTCGCAGTGCTTGCAGGCGCTTGGTCCTCGCCGCGTACTCGATGAGCGCCCGGTTCACCGTCTCCTTCTTCGTCTTGGAGCCCATGAGCCGCATCGCCTCGGCGAGCGCTTCGTCGTTGATGTCGATCTGCGTCAGGGACATGAGTCCTCCTCATGTAAATGTACATAAAATCTATACATGATCATCATAACGCATCGCGGTCGACCGGCGTCAAGGCGGTAGCGGGCGGTCAGCGCTTCGCGGTGGCCTCGGGTTCGGCGTCCGCCGCCTGCTCGGGGACGTCCGCCTCCTCCGGTTCCGACTCGTCGCCGACGACGATCAGATGCGGCGAGGACTCCAGCGGCGTGCGCCTGCGCAGCGTGAACGTCACCGCCAAGGCGGCGATCCACAGCAGCGAGGCGCCCAGCATGTGCATGCCGACCAGCAGCTCGGGCAGGTCGGTGTAGTACTGGACGTACCCGATCAGCCCCTGGAGCAGTTCCACGGCCAGCAGCGTGTAGGCCGCCCGCCGCGCCGCCTCCGGGGCCTTGACGGCGTGCATGGTGAACACGAGCGCCACGCTCAGGCCGATCAGCAGCCACACCGCGTCGGCGTGCAGCTGGGACATGAGCTCGGGGTCCAGGCCGTTGCGGGGCGTGTCCGCGTCGCCCGCGTGCGGGCCCGAACCGGTCACGACCACGCCGATGAGGATCACGACCGCCGCGGCCGCCACGACCGTCCGGCCCAGGAGCACCGCCGCGCGCGGCACCAGCGGCCGCGCGGGCCCGTCGGGCTCGCCCGAGCGCAGATAGAGGGCCAGGGCGAACACGAGGATCACCATCGAGACCGCGAAGTGCAGCCCGACGATCCACGAGTTCAGGCCCGTCCAGACCGAGATCCCGCCGATGACCGCCTGCGAGACGGTGAGCGCCACGACCGCGAAGGCGAGCCCGACCAGGGACGAGCGCCGCGGCGCGCGCTTCCAGGCCGCGAGCAGCGCCCCGACCGCGATGGCGACCACGACCGCGCCCAAGAGCCGGTTGCCGAACTCGATGACGCCATGGAGGCCCATCTCCGGGGTCGTCACCAGCGACTGCTCGGTGCACTTGGGCCACTCGGCGCAGCCCAGGCCCGACTCGGTCAGGCGCACCGCCCCGCCGGTCACGATGATGACCACGTTGGCGACCAGGCTCACCAGCGCCCACCCGCGCACCGCGCCGGGCTGGACGAACCACCTCTGCAACAGGTTCACGGCGCCGAATGTATCCGGGCCCGGGCGCGCCCTCGCCGTCCCGGTGCCGCAATGTGGGCTGCGTCGGCGCCGCCGCCGCGGCCGGTGAGGTTAGGCAAACCTGCGTGCTCGGTCTCACGACGGGGCCTGTCGACATGCCGGAGCGAATTAAGTAACATTTTCCTTGTGGAAATGGTGACGAGGGTCGGCGGCAGCCACTCGACCGACGGGGAGACCCGCCGCCGAGTGTCCGGCCTGCTGCTCGAACGCGGCCACGCCACGGCCGCCGAGCTCGCCCGCGCCCTCGGCATCACCGCCACCGCCATCCGCCGCCATCTCGACGTCATGGAATCCGAGGGGCAGGTCGAGACGCGCGTCGTCAAGACCTCCCGGCGCGGTCGCCCGGCCAAGCACTACCAGCTCACGTCGGCCGCCCGCGAGTCCTTCGGGCACACCTACGACGACCTCGCGATGGAGGCGCTCCGCTGGATCCGCCGCGTCGAAGGCGAGGGGGCGATCGGCGCCTTCGCCGCCGAGCAGGTCGCCCGCCTGGAGGCCCGGTGCACGGCCGCCCTCGAAGCGGCCGACGCCGACGATCCCATGGCCAGGGCGCAGGCGCTGGCGGACGCCCTCTCCGGCGAGGGCTACGCCGCGACGGCGTCGGTCATCGCCACCGGCGGGCAGCTGTGCCAGCACCACTGCCCGGTGGCCGGAGTGGCGGCGGAGTTCCCGCAGCTGTGCGAGGCTGAGACCCGCGTCATCAGCAGACTGCTGGGCGTCCACGTCCAGCGCCTGGCGACGATCGCCAACGGCGACGGCGTGTGCACCACCCACGTCCCCGGCCACAGAGGCGGCCGCGACGCGGCCACGGGTCCGGGAGGCGGCGGCAGACGGGAAGGCCCGAAGCCCCTGCCCGCCCCGCGACGGACGAACGCGGATCGACCGGACTAACCAACCGACAGGTCAAAGGTGAGACTTGAGATGACCGACACGCAGAAGACCCCGCAACTGAGCCAGGAGGAGGCGCTCGCCTCACTGGAGCGGTACGAGTACGGCTGGGCCGACTCGGACGTCGCCGGCGCGAACGCGAAACGCGGCCTGACCGAAGCGGTCGTCCGCGACATCTCGGCGCGCAAGGACGAGCCCGAGTGGATGCTGGAGCGCCGCCTGAAGGGCCACAAGCTCTTCGGCCGCAAGCCCATGCCGAACTGGGGCGCGGACCTCTCGGGCATCGACTTCGACAACATCAAGTACTACGTCGAGGCCTCCGAGAAGCAGGCCGAGTCCTGGGAGGACCTGCCCGAGGACATCAAGAAGACCTACGACAAGCTGGGCATCCCCGAGGCCGAGCGCCAGCAGCTGGTCTCCGGCGTCGCCGCCCAGTACGAGTCGACGGTGCTCTACCACTCCATCCGCGAGGACCTGGAGGAGCAGGGCGTCATCTTCATGGACACCGACACCGGCCTGCGCGAGCACCCCGAGCTGTTCGAAGAGTACTTCGGCACCGTCATCCCCACCGGCGACAACAAGTTCGCGGCCCTGAACACGGCCGTGTGGTCCGGCGGCTCCTTCATCTACGTGCCCAAGGGCGTCCACGTCGAGATCCCGCTCCAGGCCTACTTCCGGATCAACACCGAGAACATGGGCCAGTTCGAGCGCACGCTCATCATCGCCGACGAGGGCTCGTTCGTGCACTACATCGAGGGCTGCACCGCCCCGGTCTACTCCTCGGACTCGCTGCACTCGGCGGTCGTGGAGATCATCGTCAAGAAGGACGCCCGCGTCCGCTACACGACCATCCAGAACTGGTCGTCCAACGTCTACAACCTGGTCACCAAGCGCGCGATCGCCGAGCAGGGCGCCACCATGGAATGGGTCGACGGCAACCTCGGCTCCAAGGTCACCATGAAGTACCCGGCCGTGGTCCTCACCGGCGAGCACGCCAAGGGCGAGGTCCTGTCCGTGGCCATGGCCGGCGAGGGCCAGCACCAGGACACCGGCGCGAAGATGACCCACGCCGCGCCGCACACCTCCTCCACCATCGTCTCCAAGTCGATCTCCCGCGGCGGCGGACGCACCTCCTACCGCGGCCTGGTCAAGGTCGACGAGGGCTCGCACCACGCCAAGTCCACGGTCAAGTGCGACGCGCTCCTGGTCGACACCGTCTCCCGCTCCGACACCTACCCGTACGTCGACATCCGCGAGGACGACGTCGACATGGGCCACGAGGCCACGGTCTCGAAGATCGGCGAGGACCAGATGTTCTACCTCATGAGCCGCGGCCTGTCCGAGGACGAGGCCGCCGCCATGATCGTGCGCGGCTTCATCGAGCCGATCGCCAAGGAGCTGCCGATGGAGTACGCCCTCGAACTCAACCGCCTGATCGAGCTCCAGATGGAAGGCGCGGTCGGTTAAGCGGCCCGTACGGACAAGGAACCAGAGAACCAGATGAGCATTGAAGTCGCAGCGCGCCCGCACACCCACGGAGCGGGCGAAGCGCCGCCCAAGACGAAGTCGCAGCTGCTGCGCTCGTTCGACCCCGCCGACTTCCCGGCCCTCCACGGCCGCGAGGAGGACTGGCGGTTCACGCCGATCAAGCGCCTCGCCGGCCTCGACGACGCCGAGGCCGCCCGCGCCGCCGAGCCCGCCGCCTACACCGTGCGCGAGCTGCCCGAAGGCGTCACGGCCGAGACCGTCGGCAAGGACGACCCGCGCCCGGGCTCGATCCTGACGCCCTTCGACCGGCCCAGCGCCGTCGCCTGGGCCGGGAGCGAGCAGGCCCTGGTCGTCACCGTCGCGCCCGAGGCGCAGATCGCCGAACCGCTCCGGATCGACGTCACCGGCGGCGGCCTCGACGGCGTCACCTGGGCCCACACCGTCATCGACGTCGGCCGCCACGCCGACGTCACCGTGATCCTGCGGCACACCGGCCCGGCCCGCCTGGGCGACAACGTCGAGATCGCCGTGGGCGACGGCGCGCACCTGCGCCTGGTCTCGGTCGCCGACTGGGACCGCGACTCGGTCCAGGTCGAGCACCAGAAGGTCCGCCTGGGCACCGACGCGAAGCTCGACCACGTCGCGGTCACCCTCGGCGGGGACCTGGTCCGCCAGTTCCTGTCGATCGACTACGCCGGGCGCGGCGGCTCGGTCGACGCCTACGGCCTCTACTTCGCCGACACCGGGCAGCACCTCGAGCACCGCCAGCTGGTCGACCACTCGGTGCCCGACTGCCGCTCGAACGTCAACTACCGCGGCGCCCTCCAGGGCGAGACCGCCCGCACCGTCTGGGTCGGGGACGTCCTCATCCAGGACGCGGCCACCGGCACCGACACCTACGAGATCAACCGGAACCTGGTGCTCACCGACGGCGCCCGCGCCGACTCGGTGCCCAACCTCGAGATCGAGACCGGCGAGATCGTCGGCGCCGGCCACGCCTCGGCCACCGGCCGCTTCGACGAGGAGCACCTGTTCTACCTCAAGTCGCGGGGCATCCCCGAGGACGAGGCCCGCCGCCTGGTCGTCAAGGGCTTCTTCAACGAGATCGTCCAGAAGATCCCCTCCGAGGACCTGCGCGAGGCGCTCACCGACGCCATCGTCGCCCGGCTCGACGCCGGAGGAGCGATCGCGGGATGAGCGACGCCGATTTCCTGCGCGTCTGCGCGCTCGACGACCTGCCGGAGTCGGAGGCCGTGGCCGCCGACATCCACGGCACGTCGATCGTGCTCGTGCGCAAGGCCGACGAGGTGTTCGCCCTCTACGACGAGTGCACCCACGCCGCCGTGGCGCTCTCGGAGGGCGACGTCGAGGACTGCACGCTGGAGTGCTGGCTGCACGGGTCGATGTTCGACCTGCGCACCGGCAAGCCGTCCGGGCCGCCCGCCACCAAACCGGTGGCGACCTACCCGGTCGAACTCCGCGACGGCGACGTCTACCTCAGCCTGAAACCCAAGACCACCGAAGCCTAAGAGGAACCAGTCATGAGCAAGCTCGAGATCCACGACCTGCAAGTCTCGGTCAACACCGACGAGGGCGCCAAGCCGATCCTGCACGGCGTCGACCTCACCATCAACTCCGGCGAGACCCACGCCATCATGGGCCCCAACGGCTCGGGCAAGTCCACCTTGGCCTACTCGCTGGCCGGCCACCCGAAGTACGAGGTCACCGGCGGCACCGCGCTGCTCGACGGCGAGGACCTGCTCGAGATGAGCGTCGACGAGCGCGCCCGCGCCGGCCTGTTCCTGGCCATGCAGTACCCGGTCGAGGTGCCCGGCGTGAGCGTCTCGAACTTCCTGCGCACCGCCAAGACCGCCATCGACGGCGAGGCCCCGAAGCTCCGCACCTGGATGAAGGACCTCAAGGGCGCCATGTCCGGCCTGAAGATGGACGACGCCTTCATCAACCGCAACGTCAACGAGGGCTTCTCCGGCGGTGAGAAGAAGCGCCACGAGATCGTCCAGATGGAGCTGCTCAAGCCCAAGATGGCCGTCCTCGACGAGACCGACTCCGGCCTCGACGTCGACGCCCTGCGCGTCGTCTCCGAAGGCATCAACCAGGCCAAGTCGACCACCGACTGCGGTCTGCTGCTCATCACGCACTACACCCGCATCCTGCGGTACGTCAAACCCGACTTCGTGCACGTCTTCGTCGACGGCCGGATCGCCGAGGAGGGCGGTCCCGAACTCGCCGACAAGCTCGAGTCCGAGGGCTATGAGTCCTACGTCGGCGCGAAGGCGGCCTGAACCCGGCCCGCGCCGTCACCGGCCACGCCTTCGGATTAGGAAGTAGGAAACCAGTGGAGGCTGCAAACAAGCTCGACGTCGAGACGATCCGAGCGGACTTCCCGATCCTGCAGCGCAGGATCGGGGAGAAGCCGCTCGCCTACCTCGACTCGGCGGCCACATCGCAGAAGCCCGTCCAGGTGTCCGACGCGATGCGGCGGTTCACCGACCACTCGTACGCCAACATCTCGCGCTCGGTCCACACCCTCGCCTCCGAGGCCACCGAGGCCTACGAGGGCGCGAGGGCGAAGGTCGCGAACTTCATCGGGGCGATCAGCCACGACGAGGTGGTCTTCACCAAGAACTCCACCGAGTCGATCAACCTGCTCGCCTACGCCTTCCAGAACGCCACGGTCGAGCGCGGCGCCGACCCGCGCTTCGTGCTGCGGCCCGGCGACGAGGTCGTGGTGACCGAGATGGAGCACCACGCCAACCTCGTCCCCTGGCAGCAGCTGTGCCTGCGCACCGGGGCCACGCTCCGCTGGATCGGCATCACCGACGCCGGACGGCTCGACCTCGAAGGGCTCGACGAGGTCATCAACGAGCGCACCAAGGTCGTCTCGTTCGCGCACGTCTCGAACATGCTGGGCACGGTGAACCCGACCTCGCAGATCGTCGCCCGCGCCAGGGAGGTCGGGGCCCTGGTGGGCCTCGACTCCTCGCAGGCCGTGCCGCACCTGCCGGTCGACGTGACCGAGCTGGGCGTCGACTTCATCGTCTTCACCGGCCACAAGATGCTCGGCCCCACCGGGATCGGCATCCTGTGGGCCAAGGCCGAGCTGCTCGACGCCATGCCGCCGTTCCTGACCGGCGGCTCGATGATCGAGACGGTCACCATGGAGCGCACCACGTTCGCGAAGCCGCCGGCGAAGTTCGAGGCCGGCACGCCGCCGATCGTCGAGGCCGTGGGGCTCGCCGCGGCCGTGGACTACCTCGAAGCGCTCGGCATGGCGAACGTCCGCGCCCACGAGAAGGAGCTCGCCGCCCACATGCTGGAGCGGCTCGAATCCGTCGACGGGCTCACCGTCGTGGGCCCGCGCGTCCCGATCGGCCGGGGCGCGACGGTCTCCTTCACGCTCGACGGCGTCCACCCGCACGACGTGGGCCAGGTGCTCGACGCCGAGGGCGTCGCCGTCCGCGTCGGCCACCACTGCGCCAAACCGACCTGCGTCCGCTTCGGCGTCACCGCCACCACCCGGGTCTCGGGCTACGTCTACACGACGACCGAGGAAATAGACCGCCTGGTGTCGGCGTTGGAGCGGGTGCGAAAGGTGTTCGCCTGATGGATCTCGACGAGCTGTACCAGGAAGTCATCCTCGACCACTACAAGCGGCCCCGCGGCGCGGGCCTGCGCGAACCGTACGAGGGCGAGTCGCACCAGGTCAACCCGACCTGCGGCGACGAGATCACCCTGCGCGTCCACGTCGAGGGCGACACCGTCGCCGACGTCTCCTACGACAACGTGGGATGCTCGATCTCCAAGGCCTCCGCTTCGGTGCTGTACGAGCTGGTCAAGGGCGCGCGGATCGAGGACGCGCTGACCCGCCTCGGCGAGTTCACCGAGCTGATGAACTCCAAGGGCCAGGGGGAGGGCGACGAGGAGACTTTGGAGGACGCCGTCGCGTTCACCGGAGTCTCGAAGTACCCTATGCGCGTCAAGTGCGCGCTGCTGGGCTGGATGGCGTTCAAGGACGCGCTGGTCCGGGCCACCGCCACGTCGGCGCCGACCGACGGCTCACCGAGCGCTCCCCTGGAGCCGTAGATGAGCAGAACCGCCGTACCGACTCGCAGAGGAGGAGCCGCGCAATGAGCGAGACCACGAAGGCCAGAGAGGACGACATCCTCGAGGCGATGAAGGACGTCGTCGACCCCGAGCTCGGCATCAACGTCGTCGACCTGGGCCTGATCTACGGCGTCCACGTGGACGAGGAGAACATCGCCACGATCGACATGACGCTCACCTCGGCGGCCTGCCCGCTCACCGACGTCATCGAGGACCAGTCCCGCTCGGCGCTCACCGGCGGCGCCGAGGGCGGCCTGGTCTCGGACATCCGCATCAACTGGGTGTGGATTCCGCCGTGGGGACCGGACAAGATCACCGACGAGGGCCGCGACCAGCTGCGCGCACTGGGCTTCAACGTCTGAGGGGCGCCGCGGACGGGTCCAGTACCGTCGAGGCATGACTAGGATTCGCCCCGCCTCGGGCGGGGGCAGGATCGTCGAGGTCGAACCCGAACGGCTCCCGAAGTGGGTGGCGAACTTCGCCGACCGCAACGGCGGCATCGCCGCCCACAGCGCCGAGGGCGACGCCTGGACGATCCGCTCGAACGCAGAGGCCGCCGACGGCCTGACGGCGCAGGTCCGGTGGACGCTGACCGGCGGCCTCCCCGCGGACTGGCTGCTCGAGGACGACCCGGCCGAGGCCGCCGGGCGCCTGCGCGACTACGCGCTCGCGCCCCGGCGCCTCGGCGTCCTGCTGGCGCGCAAGGGCGCCTACTCGGTCGGCGTCGTCGTGGACGGCCGCATCGAGGTCTCCAAGACCGACACCGCCTACGTCCAGGGCAAGACGAAGGCCGGCGGCCAGTCCCAGCAGCGCTTCGCCCGCAGGCGCGAAGGCCAGGCGAAGGCCGCCGGGAAACGCGCCGCCGAGGCGGCCGCCGCCGTCCTCGCGCACGCCGATATCGACGCCCTGGTCACCGGGGGAGTGGTGGACGCGATCCTGGAGGACCCGCGCCTGAAGCACCTCGCCCCGTCCGTCCACTTCGGCGACATCACCGAGCCGAAGCAGGCGCTCCTCCAGGCGACGGCCTACCGCGCCATCGGCTTCACGATCCGCCTGTGAACCGCGCCGCCCCTCAGCGTTCGAAGGCGATCGCGGTCATCCAGTTCCCCCCGATCTGGTCCTGGACCTTCATGTGCAGCAGCTGGAACGCTTCGAGCGCACCGGCGTGCTTGAGACCGCCGACCCGGATCGGGCGCAGGCCGCCGTCGTCGCACAGCGCGGCCACGGTCGCGCAGGCCCCCTCGTCGTCCCCGGCGATGAACACGTCGAGGGCGTCCGCGCCGGCGAGGCGCCCCGCGAAGACGGTGTTGAACGCCTTGACGACCGACGCGCCCGGCGCGGCCTCGGCGATCTGCTCGGCCGCCGAGGCGCCGACCGGTGTGACCAGCCCGTCGAACGTGGTGAAGTCGACCGGGTTGCAGATGTCGACCAGGATCTTCCCCTCCAGCCGGGCCGCCCACTCCCGGGCGACCTCCAGGCTCCCCCGGTAGGGCGTCGCCAGGACCACGACGTCCGCGTCGCCCGCCTCGGCGAGCCGTTCACCGGCGGCGTCCGGTCCGAGGTCGGCGGCCAGCGACTCGGCCTTGGACGGCTCCCGGTCGGCGATGCGGACGCGGTGCCCTCCGGCGATCGCCCGGGTGCCGATGCCGCGGGCCATCTTCCCCGAGCCGACGATGAGCATCTTCATGGTTCCTCCTTGCGGTGGCGGTCGTTTCGTTCACGGTGCGGTCTCGGACCTGATCTCGGCGGCCCTCGCGTCGGGGTCCTGGGACGGCGCCGAGCCCCGCAGCTCCAGGTCGGGCAGGAACAGCGTCATGGCGATCGCGACGGCGGCGATGGCGGCGGCCACCGTGAACACCTGGTCCAGGCCGTCGGTGAACGCCAGCTGCACCACCTCCTTGACCGGCTCGGGCAGGTGCTGCACCACCGTCGGCGACTCCATCACGTTCGACAGGTCGGTCTCGTCGATGCCCTGCGCCTGGGCGGGGTCCAGCCGCTCCACGGCCGCGGGCAGGTTCGCCTCCAGCTCGTCGTTGATGCGCGCGTTCATGACCGCGCCGAGCAGCGCGGTGCCCACGGCGCCGCCGAGGGACCGGGAGAAGTTGTTCGTCGAGGTCGCCGCGCCCAGGTCGTCGACCGAGACGATGTTCTGCATGGCGAGCACCAGGGGCTGCATGAACATGCCCATGCCGGCGCCGAGGACGAGCATGTAGACCGCGCTCAGCCACAGCGGCGTGTCCAGGTGCAGCTGCGTGAACATGACCAGCCCGGCCGTGGTGACGACGGACCCGGCCACCAGGAACCACTTGTACCGCCCGAGCTTCGATATGAGGAACCCCGAGGAGATCGACGTCACGAGCATCCCGCCCATCATCGGGAGCATGAGCAGCCCCGAGTCGGTGGGCGAGTAGCCGCGCACCATCTGGAAGAACAGCGGGATGTACACGATCCCTGAGAACATCGCGATGCCGAAGACCAGCGCGACGGCGGCGGCGAGGCCGAAGGTGCCGTTGCGGAACATCCGCAGCGGCAGGATCGGCTCCTCGGCCCGGGTCTCCACGTACAGGAACAGGGCGCCCAGGACCGCGGCGGCGGTGAACAGGCCGACGATCACGCCGGACGTCCACGGGTAGGTCTGCCCGCCCCAGGTGGTGCCCAGCAGCAGGCAGACCACGGCCGGGACGAGGCAGGCCGCGCCCAGGTAGTCGATCTTGTGCTCGCGGGTGGGGATCGTGTGGCGGCGCAGCACGAGGTCGACCGCGACGAGGGCCGCCAGGCCGGTCGGCAGGTTGATGTAGAAGATCCAGCGCCAGTCCACTTCGGCGAGCCAGCCGCCGAGCACCGGCCCGGCCACCGAGGAGATCGCGAAGACGCCGCCGAACAGGCCCTGGTACTTGCCCCGCTCGCGGGGCGGGAGCACGTCGGAGACGATGGTGAACGCCAGCGTCATCAGCCCGCCCGCGCCGAGCCCTTGGAGGCCGCGGAAGAGCACCAGCTGGAGCATGTTCTGCGCCAGGCCCGCCAGCGCCGAGGCGAGCAGGAACACCGCGATCGCGAGCAGGATGATCGGCCGCCTGCCGTACAGGTCGCTCATCTTGCCGTACAGCGGGGTCGAGGCGGTGGTGGCGATGAGGTAGGCCGTGACGACCCACGTGTAGTCGCTCATGCCCTGGAGGTCGCCCACGATCGTGGGCAGGGCGGTGCCCACGATCGTCTGGTCCAGCGAGGCCAGGAGCATCGTGAGCATGAGCGCGCCGAAGAGCGTGAACAGCTCCCGGCGGCTCAGCCCTCCGCCGGACCGCGCCGTGTCGTCACCCATAGACGCGAGCGTATGGTGCGAGCGCGTCCGCTCGGCGCCGAACGGGGCGATTCGCCCGCCTCGCGGCGGCCGCCGCGAGGCGGGCCGCGCCTCACTCGGGGCGCTTGTCGACCGTCCAGCCCCCGGCGGGGACGACGACGTGGCCGACCTGCGCCTCGGCGTCGGTGTGGTTGACGATGAAGCGCCACTGCCCGCGGTCGACGACGTCGACGCCGGGCATGCCCGGCCCGTTCAGTTCGAGCGCCTCGAACAGGCGGTCCCAGGCGTCGTCGACGAGCTTGCACGAGACGTACCATGCCTCGCCCTCCCCGAAGGGGTTGACGGTGACGGCCGGCTGGTTCTCGATGACCTCGCCGGTGGCGTACTGGGTGACGCACTGGGCGCCGCGCAGCTCGACCAGCTCGCAGAAGCGCTCGGCGGCGCCGAAGTTCCACAGCGCCCGCAGCTCGCCCGCGGGCTGGGGGAGGTGCTCCAGGACGCGGATGCCGAACAGGTCGGTGAGTCCGCCGAGGAAGCCGCCGAGCCAGATCTGGCAGTGCTCGTCGACCGCGCCGGTGAGGTAGGAGGCCACCAGCCGCCCGCCGCCGGCGGTGAACCAGCGGAGGTTCTCGGCGGCGGCCTCGCTGAGCACGTAGGTGGAGGGGGCGATCACCGTGGAGTAGCCGCCGAGCTCGCCTTCGGGGGCGACGAAGTCGACGGTCACGCCGCGGTCGCGCAGCACCCGGTGGATCTGGGCGACGTTCTCGAAGTAGTCGACGTTCGCCGGGAGCGAGGCGTGGCCGGTGGCCCACCAGGAGTCCGGGCTCCACAGGATCGCGACGTCGGCCTCGACGGGGGCGTCCCCGGCCTCGGCGAGGCCCGGCAGCGCCCGCCCGAACTCGACGACCTCCCGGAAGACCCGGGTGTCCTTGCCCGCGTGGGGGACCAGCGCGGAGTGCCACTGCTCGGCGCCGCCGCGCCCGGAGCGCCACTGGAAGAACATGGCGCCCTTGGAGCCGCGGCTGATGTGGATCATCGAGTGCCGGGCCATGCGGCCGGGGCCCTTGGCGATCGCGCCGCCGCCGGTGTGGATGCCGCTCGCCGACTGCTCCATGAGCAGCCAGGGCTCGCCGCCCGCCCAGGAGCGGGCGAGGTCGGCGTGGAGGGCGCTCTGCTGCTCGGCGGTCTCGTCGGCCGCGCCGGGGTAGGAGTCGAAGCTGACGAGGTCCACCTCGCCGGACCACCGCCACTGGTCGACCGGGACCCAGTCGCCGAACACGTAGTTCGTGGTGATGGGGATCTCCGGGTTGGCCTCGCGGAGGAGGTCGCGCTGGGCGCGGAAGTGGTCGAGCAGGGCGTCGGAGGTGAAGCGCTTGAAGTCGAGCAGGTGGGCGGGGTTGCCGAGGTACTGGGTGGCGCGGGGCGCGAGGATCTGGTCCCACTCGGAGTACGCCTGGGACCAGAACGAGCTCCACCAGGCCCGGTTGAGGGCCTCCAGGGAGCCGTACTTGTGCCGGAGCCAGACCCGGAAGGCCCGTTCGGCGTGCGGCGAATGACTGGTGGAGCCGTACTCGTTGTGCACGTGCCACATCGCCAGGGCCGGGTGCTCGGCGTAGCGCTCGGCGAGCTTCGCGGCGATCCGCAGGCTGGCCTCGCGGTAGGCGGGGGCGTGGACATCGTAGGTGTCGCGCGAGCCGTGGACCTGGAGCGTCCCGTCGGGGCGCATGTTGAGCGCGTCGGGGTGGGCGAGGGTGAACCACGGCGGCGGGGACGCGGTGGGGGTGGCCAGGCCGACGCCGACGCCGCCCTCGTGGAGCTTGTCGAGGACGCGGTCGAGCCAGCCGAAGTCGTACTCGCCCTCCTTCGGTTCGAGCCTGGCCCAGGAGAAGACGCCGACGCTGACGAGGTTGACCCCCGCCTCGCGCATGAGGGCGACATCGTCGTCCCACACGTCCTCGGGCCACTGCTCGGGGTTGTAGTCGCCGCCGTAGCAGAGTCCGTCGACGCCTTTGGGCCAGTGCATGAGGATGTCCTCTCCAGGTGGGGTGCGAGTTAGTTGCATGACAAAACTAACCCGTTTCGGGACGTCCGCCCACCGAGCTCCCGCCCGATGCGGCCCGCGCCGCTCATTCGGCGGCGAGCGCCGCGAACCGCTCCGAGCGCAGCCGCTCGGGCCAGGTGTCGTCGATAGGCGGCAGCGTGGCCGGGTTGACGCCCATCGCCCACGACAGCAGCAGGTCGGCCAGCTGCGGGTTGCGCGCCAGCGCCGGGCCGTGCATGTAGGAGCCCACGACGTGGCCCGCCCAGGCGCCCTCGGTGGCCCCGTCGTTGCCGATGCCCGCGCTCACCCGCGCCAGCGGCTGCACGGCCTCGCCGAGGTGGGTGCGCCCGCCGTGGTTCTCGAAGCCGGTGATCGGGCCGATGCCCAGCACCGGCGAGCCCTCCCCGGCGACCTCGCCCACCGCGCGGCTCTCGCCCCGGTCCGAGCGCAGGTCGAGGATGCCCAGGCCCGGGTAGCAGCGGCCGTTGGCGTAGAACGACTCGCCGAGCAGCTGGTAGCCCGCGCAGATGCCCAGGATCGGCCGCCCGGCCTCGGCGGCCTTGCCGAGCGCGCCGTCGTCGATCAGCCGCTCGGACGCCACCGCCTGCGGTCCGTCCTCGCCGCCGCCGATGAGGTAGAGGTCGGCGCCGTGCGGGACGTGCTGGTCCGAGCGGATCTGCATCGGCTCGACGTCGATGCCGCGGGCGCGGGCCCGGTGGGCCAGCACCAGCAGGTTGCCCCGGTCGCCGTAGGTCGACAGGAGGTCGGGGTACAGCCAGACGATGCGCAGTGTGCTCATTGACACGATTGAACCGCTTTCTGTGCCGGTCAGTTGACTCGATTGAATTCCGCTCGGATGTCCTGGAACGCCGTGTAGTTCGCGACGACCTCGACCGGCCCCGGCGCCACGGCCGCGATCGCCGCCCTGATGTCGTCGACGACGATGAAGTCGACCCGGTCGACCTCCAGGCGGACGGCCAGGTCCGTGCGCCGGTCGCCGGTGACGACGACCTTGCGCCCCGCCAGCGAGGTGAAGTCGACGTCGTAGATCCACGAGGTGTCGAAGCCGTCGACCTCGCGCGCGTTGAGCGAGAGCACCACCGGCGGGTCCTTCTCGATCATGTCGAACGACTCGAGCCAGCCGGCGGGGTTCTTCGCCAGCAGCAGGCGCAGCCGCCGCCCGTCGCGCTCGACCTTCGCGTAGCGCCCGGCCACCGAGGCCACCTGGGCGAGCCGCGGCGCGGCCTGGGCCGGCTCGACCCCGAACAGGCTCGCGATGGCCAGCGCGGTGGCGGCGTTGGCGCGGTTGACCCGGCCCGGCAGCTGGAGGTTGAGCTCGTAGCGGCGCCCGTCGGGGCCCACGACGGCCTCGCCGGTGTGGGCCACCGACCACTGCGGGGAGGGCCGGTTCAGGCCGCAGTTGGTGCAGCGCCAGAACTCGCCGAAGCGGTCGAGGTGCGACCCGCAGTTGGGGCAGATCGCCGAGTCGGCCGTCCAGCTCTGCCCGGCCGCGACCCACACGACGCGCTCGCAGACCGAGGCCGCCCACACGATGAGCGGGTCGTCGGCGTTGGCGACGATGGTCGACTGGCCCGCGGCCTCCTGGAGGGTCTGTCGCCACTTGGCGGCGAGCGCGGTCACCTCCATGGCCCGGTCGAGCTGGTCGCGCGAGAGGTTGAGCAGGGCCACCACCTTCGGGTGCGCCGCGTCGAGCAGCTGCCCGAGGTAGTGCTCGTCGCATTCGAGGGCCGCGTAGGTGGCCCGGGGCGCCTTGGCGAGCGCGGTGGTGTGGCCGGTGGGCATGTTCGCGCCGAAGGAGTTCGTCGCGACCTTCCCGATGGCCTCCAGCGCCGCGGTGGTGAACCGCGTGGTGGTGGTCTTGCCGTTGGTGCCCGAGACGAGGACGACGTGGCGGCCGTCGGCGAGCAGCTCCAGGAGCCTGGGCTCGACTATCAGCCCCACGCGGCCCCCGATGACGGAGCCGTCACCGCGTCCCGTGGCCCGCGACAGCGCCGCCGCGGTCCGTAGCAGTGCGGTGGCGAATTTCGCGCGTGGTGGCAGATTCGCGCTCATGCGGGCTCGCTTTCCACTTGGTCGGACTCGAACGACTATCAGAAGAGTTTGTCACACGGTCGTGTGCGGGCGTGCCGAGCGTGAGGAGTGCGTGAGGCCGGTTTCGCCGCGGCGGGGGAGTTCCAGGACAAGGAGGGAGCGGTCCGGTGCGCCGTCGTCCGCGAGGCGGCCTCGCCCGCGGCTGGCCGCCCCGCCTCGGCGACGCGCCGCCTACGGGTGAATCCTCCGCCGCCCCGCGCCCGCCGCAGCGGCCCCGCGGCGGCCGCCCGAGCGCGCCGCGCCGCCGCCCCGACGCGAAGGCCACAGTGGTCACCGCTTGCCGCGATCGCCGCCGCTCCCGTCCGAGGATCGCCGTCGGTAGCGACAGCAGTACCAATCGTGTCCAATTTGGTCGCCCTGGGTGCCGGTCCGACTGCGCCCGCCGCGTTTCGCTTGGGCCCCTTGGCCCCCGGAACGGGTGAATAGTGAATGAAACTAGCTTTCCTGGCCGGTGTTGCCCACTCATCACTCCACTGCTCTCCACCGATGCTGAGCTGCGCCTTCACCTTCCGAATCATGGAAGTCGGCACAAAACAACCCCCACGGGTGGGGAGAAGTGGAGTATGGTGGGGCGCATTGGCGGGACGGGGCTCCCGCCGACGCGGCATGGGAGGCCGCGCAGCCTGAGAGTCACGGGGGGTGGCGCCGATGTTCCTCGGTACCCACAACCCCCGCCTCGACGACAAGGGGCGCGTCATCCTCCCCGCGAAGTTCAGAGAAGCGCTCGCGGAGGGGGTGGTGATCACGAAGGGCCAGGAGCGGTGCCTGTACGTCTTCCCCGAAGACGAGTTCGCCCGCCTGGCCGACGCGCTCCAATCCGCGCCCATGTCGAGCAAGACCGCCCGCGCCTACAACCGGGTGTTCTTCGCCTCGGCCCACGACGAGACCCCTGACAAGCAGGGCCGCGTGACCATTCCGCCGCGGCTCCGCGAGTACGCCGGACTCGACCGCGACCTGGTCGTCATCGGCGCCTCGAACCGGGTCGAGATCTGGAACACCGGCACCTGGGACGCCTATCTGGAGGCCTCGGAAGCGGCCTTCGCCGACATCGAAGAGGGCGACCTGCCCGAAGGACTGTGAGAAGGAGGTGAGTGACATGAACGCACCGCACGTGCCCGTCATGCTCGACGAGGTGCTCGACCACCTCGCGCCCGCCGCGTCGCGGCCCGGCGCGCTCGCCGTCGACGCCACGCTCGGCGCCGGCGGCCACACCGAGGCGCTCCTGGACGCCCACCCCGGCCTCACGGTCATCGGCGTCGACCGCGACCCGACCGCGCTCGAACTCGCCTCCAAGCGCCTGGCCGACTTCGGCGACCGCTTCATCGCGGCCCGCGCCGTCTACGACGCGATCCCCGCGGTCCTCGCCGCCCACGGCCGCGAGAGCGCCGACGCGATCCTGTTCGACCTCGGCGTCTCCTCCATGCAGCTCGACCAGCCCGAGCGCGGCTTCGCCTACGCCCGGGACGCCCCGCTGGACATGCGCATGAACCCCGACGACCCCCTCACCGCCGAGACCGTCGTCAACACCTACGAGATCCCCGAACTCGTGCGCATCCTGCGCGAGTACGGCGAGGAGAAGTTCGCGCCCCGCGTGGCCCGCGCCATCGCCGCGGCCCGCGACAGGGAGCCGATCACCTCCAGCCGCCGACTCGCCGACCTGGTCCGCGACGCGATCCCCGCCGCCGCCCGCCGCACCGGCGGCAACCCCGCCAAGCGGACCTTCCAGGCCCTCCGCATCGAGGTCAACGGCGAACTCGACACCTGGCGGGCGGCGCTGCCCGCCGCGCTCGACGCGCTCGCGCCCGGCGGCCGCGTCGTGGTGATGTCCTACCACTCCCTGGAGGACCGCATCACCAAGCGGGAACTGGTCCGAAGGGCCACTTCCACCACCCCGGCCGGCCTGCCGGTCGACCTCCCCGGAACCGCGCCCACCTTTCGACTCCTGACAAGGAAAGCCCAGCAACCGACCAAGACCGAACTCGACCGAAACCCGCGATCGGCCCCCGCGCGGCTGCGCGCCGCCGAACGGGTCGCAACGTCCACCGGAGAAGGAGGCGACTCATGAGCAACGAGCCCTACCGTCGACCCCGAGCTGACGCCGACGAGATCATCAAGGCCGCCCGCCGCCGGGCCCGCGCCGCCTCCTCGCGGCGCCGGTCCCTCATCGGCGAGGCGGGCGAGGCTCCGGTCGTCGACGGCTCGCTGGCGGTCCAGCCCGAGGCCGTGCCGGTCGAGGCGCCCCCCGCCCCCGAGCGGAGGACGGAGCGGCTCCCCCGCACCAGCCCGGTCGAGCGGGCCCGGCCCGCCGCGAGCCCGGCCGCGAAGCCCGCGCCCGAGCCGGTCGAGGTGCCCCGCCCGGCGTTCGTCGGCGGGGTCCTGGCGCTGGTCGTCGCGGGGATCGTGGGCCTGCTGGCGCTGAACACGGTCATCAACGAGGACGCCTACCACCTCCAGGACCTGCGCGGCCAGGCCGCGGACCTGAACCAGACCGAGCAGCAGCTCGAGAACGAGCTGAACAACCTGCGATCGCCGAACAACCTGGAGGTGAAGGCGAGCCAGTACGGCATGGTCGAGCCCGACAAGGTCGTCCACCTGAACCTCCAGGACGGCACCACCGTCGAGGTTCCCTGGAGCGGAGAGTAACCGGTGGAACCATCCGACCCCCGGCGGCGCGACCCCTCGTCGATATCGAGGGCCCGCCGCTACACGCCTCGCGGACGCACCGTCCGCGAGGCGGCTTCGGATGCGGGCGAGGACAACCGCGCCCGCGAGCACGGCGCGCGCGACCGCGAGGCCGCCCGCCGCGCCCGCAACCGCGAGGCCAGGGAACCGGTCGAGGACCTCGCGGCGAAGCGCCGCCGCGAGGCCGCCGCGCGCTCCCGCCAGCGCCGCCAGCGCGAGACGGCCACGCTCGCCCCCGAGTCGCGCGAGATCCCCCGGCCGCGCCAGGAGCCGCCCGCCCGCCGCCCCGCCCCGCGGCGCCCCGGCGTCCCCGGCCCGAGCCGCCCCGCGCGCGAGCGCGCCCCGAAGATCAGCCCCATCCGCGACCTGCCCCGCATCGGCGGCACCGCCCGGCGGCTCCGCTTCGCCGCGGCCGTCGTGCTCATCATGCTCGTCGTCGCCGGAGGGCGCCTGGTCCAGCTCCAGGTCACCGACTCGGCCGCCTACGCCGCCGACGCGTTCAACCAGCGCCTGGTCACCGAGCCCCTGCCCGCCTCGCGCGGGTCGATCCTCGACCGCAACGGCAACGCGCTGGCCTACTCGGTCGAGGCCAACTTCATCGCCGTCGACCCCACCCGGCTCAAGGGCGACCCGGCCGTGGTCGCCGCCGAGCTGTCCATGCTGCTGGGCCGGCCCGCCTCGGAGCTCGAACCGCTCCTGTCCACCCAGGCCACCCCCGAAGGCGACCCGATCCAGTTCGCCTACCTCCAGCGCGGCGTCGACCTGGCCGTCGGCGACCAGATCGCCGCCATGGACGACCCGGGCCTCATCATCGGCAACGACGAGCGCCGCGTGGTGCCCGGCCACGACCTCGCCGCCAACGTCATCGGCTTCACCGGCGGCGACGGCGGCGAAGGGCTCGCGGGCCTGGAGGCCTCCTACGACGAGTGGCTCAGCGGCACCGACGGCGAGGTCTCCTACGAGCGCGGCCGGTCCGGCCAGCCCATCCCCGGCGCGTTCTACCGCGAAGAGCCGGCCGTGCCCGGCAACGACATCCAGCTCACCATCGACGCGGGGCTGCAATACCAGGTGCAGAAGATCCTGGAGGAGGCCGTCACCGAGCACGACGCCGAGTTCGGCTCGGCGATGGTCATGGAGGTCGGCACCGGCGAGATGCTCGCGATGGCCTCCACGCCGACCTACGACGCGGCCGCCCCCTTCGAGGCCGACACCGAGGCCTACCGCGACTACGGCACCCAGGCCACCGTCGACCCCGGCTCCATCCACAAGGCCATCATCTTCGCCGCCGCCATCGAGGAGGGCTGCATCGAACCGGACGGCACCATGTACGTGCCCCAGACGATCAACAAGGGCGGGACGGTCTACGAGGACACCTACCACCACGGCGGCGCGATGCTGAGCGTGGCCGGGATGATCGCCCAGTCCTCGAACGTCGGCACCATCCTGCTGGCCGACTGCCTCGGTCCCGAGAAGGTCTACGAGTACCAGCAGCTGTTCGGGCTCGGCGAGCCCACCGGCGTCGGCGTCGCCGGGGAGGCCCCCGGCCTGCTCAACCCCCCGGAGCACTGGTGGGACACCTCCTACGGCTCCGTGCCGATCGGCCACGAGAGCACCGCCACGATCATCCAGATGGCCGCCGCCTACGGGGCGATCGCCAATGACGGCGAGTACGTGCAGCCCAACCTGGTCGACCGCCTGATCGAAGCCGACGGCGACGCCGAGGACGAGACCGGGCCCCGGACGCACCGCGTCATGTCGGAGGAGACCGCCGCCGACCTCCAGTACCTGCTCCAGGCGCCGATCGCCGACGACACCGGCACCGGCCGCAACGCCGAACTGGAGAACTACCGACTCGCGGGCAAGACCGGCACCGGCGGCCTGGCCGAGGACGGCGGGTACGCGCCGGGCACCGTGGCCTCGTTCGTGGGCTTCGCCCCGGCCGAGGACCCGAAGTACGTGGTGGCCGTCAGCCTGTACACCCCCGACGGCGGGGGCGGCGGCGGGAACACCGGAGAGGCGTTCAAGAAGATCAACGAGTTCACGTTGGGCTACTTCGGAGTCGAGCCGGCGAGCGGGCCCGCCCCGGAGTTCGACGCGTGGGGGTGAGCCCGCTCCGGCCCTCACGCGCAGGGGAATGGCGGGTCGGGGCGGCGCGTTAATCTAGGGCGTCTAGAAGAAGGAGCCGATTGCTTTGAACGTTGACCCTTGGGCACTGTGCGACGTCCTCGCCGACCCCGCCGAGGCACGGGGTGCGGTGCTGCTGCACTTCCTCGACGGGTTCATGGACGCCGGCTCGGCGGGGCGCGGCGTCGTCGACTACCTCTTCGACGAGTTCGAGCACACGCCGGTGGCCTCGTTCGACGTCGACCAGTTGATCGACTACCGCTCCCGGCGCCCCAACCTGACGTTCGCGCTCGACCGCTGGTCGGACTTCGAGGCCCCGCAATTGGTCGTCTACCTCATGCGCGACCGCTCCGAGCGGCCGTTCCTGCTGATGACCGGGCCCGAGCCCGATTTCGCCTGGGAGCGGTTCGTGGACGCCACCGAGGACCTGATCGACCATTGGAACGTGCCGCTGACCGTGGGGTTCCAGGGCATCCCGATGGGCGTGCCGCACACGCGGGACCTGGGCATGACCGTGCACGCCACCCGGCCCGAGCTGGTCTTCGACAACCGGCCGGTGTTCAACGAGGTGACGGTGCCGGGGAACGCCGCCGGGCTCCTGGAGTACCGCCTCGGCGAGTCCGGGCGCGACGCGGTCGGCTTGTCGGTCCACGTGCCCCACTACGTGATGCAGATGACCTACCCGGCGGCCACGATCCGCCTGCTGGAGGGCATCAGGGAGGCCACCGGCCTCGACCTGCCCTCCGACGCGGCCCTGGAGGAGGACCGCTCGCGCGTCGACGCCGACATAGCCGAGCAGGTCGCCGAGTCCGAAGAGGTCGCCGACGTCGTCAAATCCCTTGAAGAGCAGTACGACTCGTTCACCGAGGCCGCCGAGGCCGACGAGATGCTCCAGGAGGGGCGCATGCCCACCGCCGAGGAGCTCGGCGCGGCCTTCGAGCACTTCCTCGCGGAGCGCCAGCGACGCGACGATGATTGAGCCCGGTCTCGCGGAGCGCCGGCGACGCGATGACGATTGAGCCCGGTCTCGCGGGGCGTCAGCGCTGCGATGACGATTGAGCCCGGTCCACGACGCCAAGCGGGCCCCGACGGCGACGCCGTCGGGGCCCGCTGCACGTCCTCGCCTAACCGGCGTGCTTGGCGCGCGAGGCGGCGCGGCCGCGCTCGCGCTGGTCGAGCACGACCTTGCGGATGCGCACCGCCTCGGGCGTGATCTCGACGCATTCGCCGTCGCGGCAGAACTCCAGCGACTGCTCCAGCGACAGCGCGCGCGGCGGCACCACGTTCTCGGTGGAGTCGGCGGCCGCGGCGCGCATGTTCGTGAGCTTCTTCTCCTTGGTGATGTTCACGTCCATGTCGTCCGCACGCGAGTTCTCGCCGACGATCATGCCCTCGTAGACCTCGGTGCCCGGGCCCACGAACAGGGTGCCGCGCTCCTGGAGGTTGATCATCGCGAACGCGGTGACCGCGCCCGCCCGGTCGGCCACCAGCGAGCCGTTGTTGCGGGTGCGCAGCTCGCCGAACCACGGCTCGTGCGTCTCGAAGATCGAGTGGGCGATGCCGGTGCCGCGCGTCTGCGTCAGGAACTCGGTGCGGAAGCCGATCAGGCCGCGGGAGGGCACCAGCCACTCCATGCGGACCCAGCCCGAGCCGTGGTTCGTCATCGTCTCCATGCGGCCCTTGCGGGCGGCCATGAGCTGCGTGATCGCGCCCAGGTGCTCCTCGGGGGAGTCGATCGTCATCCGCTCGACCGGCTCGTGGACCTTGCCGTCGATGTCCTTGGTGACCACCTCGGGCTTGCCGACGGTCAGCTCGAAGCCCTCGCGGCGCATCTGCTCGACCAGGATCGCCAGGGCCAGCTCGCCGCGGCCCTGGACCTCCCAGGCGTCGGGGCGCTCGGTGGGCAGGACGCGCAGCGAGACGTTGCCGACCAGCTCGCGGTCGAGCCGGTCCTTGACCAGCCGCGCGGTGACCTTGTGCCCCTTGCCGCCCTTGCCCACCAGCGGGGAGGTGTTGGTGCCGATGGTCATCGAGATCGCCGGCTCGTCCACGGTGATCAGCGGCAGCGCCACCGGGTTCTCGGGGTCGGCCAGGGTCTCGCCGATCATGATCTCGGGGATGCCGGCGATGGCGCAGATGTCGCCGGGCCCGGCCTTCTCGGCGGGCTGGCGGGTCAGCGCCTCGGTCATCATCAGCTCGGTGATGCGCACGTTCTGGACCGATCCGTCGCGCCGCATCCACGCGACCGTCTGGCCTTTGCGCAGCTCGCCCTGGGCGATGCGGCACAGCGCGATGCGGCCGAGGAAGTTGTCGGCGTCGAGGTTCGTCACGTGCGCCTGGAGCGGGGCGCCCTCGGTGTACTCGGGCGCGGGCACGTGCTCGAGGATCGTGTCGAAGAACGGCTTGAGGCTGTCGGAGTCCTTGGGGACGACGCCGTCGCCGGGCTGGGTCAGCGAGGCGATGCCGTCGCGGGCGCAGGCGTAGACGATCGGGAACTCGATCTGCTCCTCGTCGGCGTCCAGGTCGAGGAACAGGTCGTAGGTCTCGTTGACGACCTCGGAGATGCGGGCGTCGGGGCGGTCGGTCTTGTTGATGCACAGGATGACCGGCAGGCGCGCCTCCAGTGCCTTGCGCAGCACGAAGCGGGTCTGGGGGAGCGGGCCCTCCGAGGCGTCGACGAGGAGGACGACCGCGTCGACCATCGAGAGGCCGCGCTCGACCTCGCCGCCGAAGTCGGCGTGGCCCGGCGTGTCGATGATGTTGATGACCATCGGGGAGCCGTCGGACGGGTCGGCGTAGTGGACCGCGGTGTTCTTCGCGAGAATGGTGATGCCCTTCTCGCGCTCGAGGTCCATCGAGTCCATGACCCGGTCGTCGAGCTGGAGGCCTTCACGGAACGCTCCCGCCTGTTTCAGCATGGCGTCCACGAGCGTGGTCTTCCCGTGGTCGACGTGGGCGACGATGGCGATGTTTCGCAGATCAGAGCGTATTGACACGACGCCAATTGTCGCTTAAAGGCGCCGGGGAATTTCGGTCAGGCCCCCGTGACGGTCGACACGGAGCCCACCATAGGGAGAAAACTTCACATTAACGGTTCAATGGACATGAACCGCATCAATTCGTACACTTTCTCCGTATGGACGCATACGCCATCGCCACCAGGTTCGCAACGGTGCTGTCGCTGGCGGCGGGCGCGATGCTCGCCGGCGCCGCCCCGGCCGCCGCCGAGATCCCCGGTGCGGTCGTCGCCACCTCCGGCTCGGCGCTCAACGTGCGCTCCGGCCCGGCCACCGACCAGGACGCCGTCGAGACCCTCGCCGACGGCACGGCCCTGCCGGTCCGCTGCAAGGTCCGCGGCGAGCACATCGACGGCCACGTGCGCGCGACCGCCACCTGGCTGCTCATCGGCAAGGACCGCTGGGTCAGCCACGCCTACGTCGACTGGGCCGGGGGCGAGCCCGACCTGCCCTGGTGCTCGGCCGCCGGGCAGCGGGCCACCCACGCCACGGTCCGCACCGGCGGCGCCGCCCTCAACGTCCGCGCCGACGCCGACGCCGGCTCGGGCCACCGTGGCACCTACCGCGAGGGCACCGTCGTGCAGGTCGAATGCCAGGTCTGGGGCCAGTCCGTCGACGGCGAGGTCGCCGAGACCAACGTCTGGTACCGCGTCGGCGAGCAGCGCCACGTCGCCGCCGCCTACGTCGAGTGGAGCGCCGGCGAGCCGTGGCTGCCCTGGTGCGACCAGGACCCGCCGTCCGTCCCCGCGGGCACCGAGCAGGACTTCATCGACCGCCACGCCCCCGCCGCCCGGGACAGCCGGGCCGCCACCGGCGTCCCCGCCTCGGTCACCCTCGCCCAGGCCGTCCTCGAGACCGGCTGGGGCGAGAGCGCCCTCACCCGGGAGGACCACAACGTCTTCGGCATGAAGTGCTTCGGCTCACCCGGCGAGCACGCCATCGGCTGCCGCGACTACAGCACCTTCGAGTGCAGCCCCACCGGCGGGTGCTTCGACATGGACGCGACCTTCCGCGCCTACGCCCGCGTCGCCGACTCCTACCGCGACCACGGCGAGCTGCTCTCCCAGTGGCCCCGCTACGCCGCGGCCATGGAGCACAAGGACGACCCCGACCGCTTCGCCCGCGAGATCCACAAGGCCGGCTACGCCACCGACCCGCAGTACGCCGACAAGCTCATCGACATCATGGGCAAGTACGACCTCTACCGCTACGACGACTGAGGGACACGTCACAGCGGGGTGCGCCGTCCGAGGTGGGGAGCGGGTAGTCTCGACGGGTGGGCCGCCGCCCGAGCGCGGCCCCCTCGATCATGTCGGACCCGAAGGTTAGATTCCCACGGTGGCCAACGAGCAGCTTCAAACCGCAGTCCAACGAGCGCCCGCACCCCTGTCGACGGGGAACATCGTCGTGCGCGGCGCCCGCGAGCACAACCTCAAGGACGTCGACCTCGACCTCCCGCGCGACTCCCTGATCGTCTTCACCGGGCTCTCCGGATCGGGCAAGTCGTCCCTGGCCTTCGACACCATCTTCGCCGAGGGCCAGCGCCGCTACGTCGAATCGCTCTCGGCCTACGCCCGGCAGTTCCTCGGCCAGATGGACAAGCCCGACGTCGACTTCATCGAGGGCCTGTCCCCGGCCGTGTCGATCGACCAGAAGTCCACCTCCCGCAACCCGCGCTCGACGGTCGGCACCATCACCGAGATCTACGACTACCTGCGCCTGCTCTACGCCCGCGTCGGCGTCCCGCACTGCCCGCAGTGCGGCGAGCCCATCGGCAGCCAGACCCCGCAGCAGATCACCGACCAGATCATGGCCCTGCCCGAGGGCACCCGCTTCCAGGTCCTGGCCCCGGTCGTGCGCCGCCGCAAGGGCGAGTTCGTCGAGCTGCTGGGCGACCTCCAGCAGCAGGGCTACGCCCGCGCCCGCGTCGACGGCGAGGTCTACGCCCTCACCGACGTCCCCAAGCTCAAGAAGCAGGAGAAGCACGACATCGAGGTCGTCGTCGACCGCCTCGTCGTCAAGCCCGCCTCGGTCCAGCGCGTCACCGACTCGGTCGAGTCGGCGCTGGCGCTCGCCGACGGGGTCGTCGAACTCGACTTCGTGGACGTGGCCGAGGACGCCCCCGACCGCCGCCGCCGCTTCTCCGAGAAGCTCGCCTGCCCCAACGACCACCCGCTCGCGCTCGACGAGATCGAACCGCGCACCTTCTCCTTCAACGCGCCCTTCGGCGCCTGCCCGGTCTGCCACGGCCTCGGGCAGCGCCTGGAGGTCGACCCCGAACTGGTCATCCGCGACCAGGAGTCCTCCATCCGCGACGGCGCGCTCGCACCGTGGTCCTCGGTCGGCATGGGCGACTACTTCCTCTACCAGATCGTCGCGCTCGGCGAGGCGGTCGGCTTCGACGTCGACACGCCCTGGGCCGACCTGCCCAGCCGCGCCCAGAAGGCCGTCCTGTTCGGCCACGCCGAGACCCTCCAGGTCGCCTACCGCAACAAGCGGGGCCAGAAGCGCTCCTACGAGACCCGCTTCGAAGGGCTCGTGCCGTGGGTCGAGCGGCGCCACCACGAGACCGACTCCGAGTGGACCCGCGAGAAGTACGAGCAGTTCATGCGCGAGATCCCGTGCTCGGCCTGCGGCGGCGCCCGCCTCAAGCCCGAGGTCCTGGCCGTCACCGTCGACGGCAAGTCGATCGACGAGGTCTGCAACCTCTCCATCAGCGACTGCTCGGTGTTCTTCGCCGCGCTCGAGCTCTCCGACCGCGACAGCATGATCGCCGCGCCCATCGTCAAGGAGGTCACCGCCAGGCTCCAGTTCCTGCTCGACGTCGGCCTGGAGTACCTCAACCTGGCGCGCGCCGCCGGGAGCCTGTCCGGCGGCGAGGCCCAGCGCATCCGCCTGGCCACCCAGATCGGCGCCGGGCTCGTCGGCGTCCTCTACGTCCTCGACGAGCCCTCGATCGGGCTCCACCAGCGGGACAACAACCGGCTCATCGCCACCCTCGAACGGCTGCGGGACCTGGGCAACACGCTCATCGTCGTCGAGCACGACGAGGACACCATCCGCGTCGCCGACCACATCGTCGACATCGGCCCCGGCGCCGGCGAGCACGGCGGGTCGGTCATCTACGCCGGCCCCGTCGCCGGACTCGCCGACGCGCCCGGCTCGATCACCGGGGACTACGTCGCGGGCCGTCGCCGCATCGCGGTGCCCGCCGAGCGCCGCGAGCCCTCCAAGGACCGGCAGCTCGTCGTCAAGGGCGCCAGGGAGAACAACCTCAAGAACATCGACGTGGCCTTCCCCATGGGGTGCATGGTCGCCGTCACCGGCGTGTCGGGCTCGGGCAAGTCCACCCTGGTCAACGAGATCCTCTACAACACGCTCGCCGCGCAGATCAACGGCGCCAAGCTCGTCGCCGGCAAGCACCGCACCATCACCGGCGTCGACGGCGTGGACAAGGTCGTCGGCGTCGACCAGTCCCCGATCGGGCGCACCCCGCGCTCGAACCCGGCGACCTACACCGGCGTGTTCGACAAGGTCCGCAAGCTCTTCGCGGGCACGCCCGAGGCGAAGGTTCGCGGCTGGGGGCCCGGCCGGTTCTCCTTCAACGTCAAGGGCGGGCGCTGCGAGGCGTGCGGCGGCGACGGCACGCTGAAGATCGAGATGAACTTCCTGCCGGACGTGTACGTCCCCTGTGAGGAGTGCGACGGCGCGCGGTACAACCGCGACACGCTCAAGGTCCACTACCGCGGCAAGACCATCGCCGACGTGCTGGCCATGCCCATCGATGAGGCCGCCGAGTTCTTCGAGCCGATCCAGTCGATCCACCGCCACCTCAAGACCCTCGTCGACGTCGGCCTGGGCTACGTGCGGCTCGGGCAGCCCGCGCCCACGCTCTCGGGCGGCGAGGCGCAGCGCGTCAAGCTCGCCTCCGAGCTCCAGAAGCGCTCCACCGGGAAGACGGTCTACATCCTCGACGAGCCGACCACCGGCCTGCACTTCGAGGACGTGCGCAAGCTCCTCGGCGTGCTCGACGGCCTGGTGGACAAGGGCAACACGGTCATCACCATCGAGCACAACCTCGAAGTCATCAAGTGCTCGGACTGGGTCGTCGACCTCGGCCCCGAGGGCGGCGACAAGGGCGGCACGCTGGTCGCCGCGGGCACGCCCGAGGCGATCGCCGGCGTCGGCGCCAGCCACACCGGGACCTACCTCAAGCCGCTGCTGAGCGAGCCCGTCGCCGCCTGACCGGGCCGCGCGGCCCGTGTCGCGCACGGCGCGGGCCGCCGCCGCGTGCGAGCATCGGCGGCATGCTCATCGCCGGTGCGGCCGCGGCCGCGCTCCTCGCCACGCCGGGCCTGAGCCGGTGCGTCGCCCTGGCCACGGCCCGGCGCCCGGACCCGCGGCTGCTGGCCGCGGTCGCGTTCGCCTCGGCGCTGCTGGTCGTGCGGTGCGCCCACGGCCCCCTGCACGGCGTGTCGCTGGCGCTCGTGGCGGTCGCGGGCATCGTCGCGGGCTGGATCGACGCCTACCAGTGCCGCCTGCCCGACGTGCTCGTGCTGCCCGCCTATCCCGCGGTGGCCGCCCTGCTCACGGCCACCGCCGACGCCGGGACCATGCTCCGCGCGGCCGCCTGCGCCGCCGCGGGGGCGGCCCTGTACCTGGCCGGACACGTCCTCGGCCAGGTCGGCTTCGGCGACGTCAAGCTCGCGGGCCTGCTCGGCCTGGTGCTCGGCTGGGCCTCGTGGCAGACCGCGCTCGTCGCGCTGTTCGCGACCGCCGCGATAGGCGGTGCGCAGGCGATCGGCGTGCTCATGTCGCGGCGGGGCGCCTTCCCCTTCGGGCCGGCGATGCTCCTGGGGGCGGCTACCGCCCTTGTAATTACAAATATGGGCATTATTCACTAACGGTGCGCCAATAAAATAAATGTCGCGACACTCGGTAAATCCCATGAAATCAGTTGAAGGGTGCCTATAGTCATGATCGGTTCTCCAATCGGAGCCGACCATCGAAATCGAAATCGATTCAAGGGAGCGTTCATGCTTCGTAAAGCTCTTCAGGGCACTGCTGTCGCCGGTGCCGCCGTGGCCCTCTCCTTCGGCGCGTCCTCGCCCGCCATGGCCGGAGGGTCTGAGTACGAATACGAGTACGACCCGGACGACTTCGGCGGCGTCAACATCCTGTCGAACTTCTGCCTCGACATCAACGACGTCATCGACCTGGTCGACGTCGACGTCCTCACCATGACCGGTGGCAACAACTGCGACTTCACCAACAGTGAAATCCACGCCAACGGCAACACCGTCGACATCGACGAGGACGACGACTGGCACCACAAGCACCACGGCCGCTAAACAAGCCGTGAACGCGTGATCGGGGGGCGGCCCAAGCCTGGGGCCGCCCCCCGAGTCGCGTCACGCCCTCCGGCGCGCCGTCCTCAGCGCGTCATCCGGCGGAGCAGACCACCGACGTCGGCGCGACCGCCGTCCGCCCGTCCGTGCCGCCGATGAACCCGAACGTGTACTCCTGGCCCGGCTGGAGCGGGAAGCCCCCGCCGAGGTTCGTCGCCGTCACCAGATGCCCCTGCTGGGACACCTCGGCGCTCCAGGAGCGATCGAGGGTCTGCCCGGTGGGCATCGCCCAGCGCAGGGTCAGCGACGCCAGGGGCTCGTCGCCGTTGTTGACGACCACCACCTGGGCGTTGTAGCCGCCGCCCCAGGAGCCGTTGACGGTGTACCGCACCGCGCACGACGGCGAGGCCGCCACGGCGGTCTGGTCGGCGGCGAAGTTCGCCACCTGCGCCAGCGAGGCGTTCCAGTTGATGGTGAGCTCATTGGTCGCCCACGAGCCGATGTCGTCGATGTAGCACATCTGCGGCGCGCAGTCGGTGAGCCACCGCTGGGCCTCGGGGTCCCACGTCCCGATGTCCGTGTTCGGCCCGCCCGAGACCGTCCCGGCGGGCGGGTTCGGCAGCGTCGGGTCGAGCTGGTTGGCGTACCAGCGGCTGTGCTGGTTCTGCGAATAGTGGCTGCCGTAGCCGGTCACATAGGAGTTGCCCATCGCGTTGCGGCCCAGGATGTAGTCCAGTCCGGTCAGCACGCCGTCGCGGAAGCGGTCCTCGCCGGTGACGTCGTAGGCGGCCCCCACGACGACCAGCGCGTTGAGCACCAGGCTGTTCGAGCCCCAGTCGAAGACCCCGTCGCCGCCGTAGGGCAGGTCCCACGGGTTCGCGCCCTGGAGGTCGAGGTAGGACTCGGCCCCGGCCACGACCTGCGCGGTGACCGCCTCGCGGTCGGGCAGGTCGTTCGGCACCAGCGCCAGGTCGATCTTGGCGAGTCCGGCGACCTTCGGCCACGAGATCGGGTACTCGAACACGTCGTCGGCCTCGTGCAGCTCCGATGCCGCCAGGTGGTCGGCGTAGGTCTGCTCACCGGTGGTGATGAACAGTTCGGCCGCGGCCCAGTAGAACTCGTCGGTGACGTCGCTGTCGCCGTAGGGGCCGCCGCCGGCCGGGCTGAGGTCCGGCGCGTAGAGGTCCGGGTGCTCCAGCGCGGCCGCCCAAGCGGTCTCGGCCGCGGTCAGGCACCGCTCGGCGAACTCGGCGTCGAACGGCGCGTACAGCCTGGCGCACTGGGCCGCCGTGGCCGCCACGTTCAGCGTCGCGGCCGTCGAGGGCGGGTAGAGGTAGCGCGGCTGCGGGTCGTCGGCCGGCATCAGCGGCAGGCCGGTCCACTCCTCGTCGTGGATCTTGTGGTGGGCCATGCCGGCCAGCTCCTCGCCGGCGGGGACCATCATGCTCAGCAGGAACTCCATCTCCCAGCGGGCCTCGTCGAGGACGTCGGGGACGCCGTCGCCGTGCTCGGGGATGCGCAGGCTCCCGTCCGCCAGGCGGGCCGGGTCGCCGCTCGGGGCGTGCAGGGCCCGCTCGTAGACGCTCATGAGCTGGGCGACCGAGATGCCGCCGTTGACCACGTACTTGCCGTGGTCGCCCGCGTCGTACCAGCCGCCGGTGACGTCCAGGGTGTAGTCGCAGGCGTCCTGGTGGCACGGGACCGCGCCGTCGCCCTGGTTGGGCGCGACGTCGACGTGCCCGGCCTCGCGGCCGTAGCCGGGGGCGATCGCGTCGTCGATGGCGATGCCCGAGCGCTGCGTGTAGTAGAACGACATGGCGTCGGCGGCCAGGTCGGTGTAGGCGTCGGCGCCGATGGCGAACGGATAGGACGTCTCACCGTCGGCGGTGAGGGTGAAGTCCGATCCCCCCGAGGTCACCGACGAGAAGTCGATGGTGTGCACCGAGGCGCCGGAGGAGACGTCCTCGCCGTGGACGGCCGTCTCGCCGGTGGCGACCACGGCGCCCTCGGCGTCGTTGAGCTCCCAGGCGACCGGCTCGGTCGCCTCGGTGACCAGCGTGGCCTTCTTGGGCCCGTCGGGGAGGTACCCGACCTGGTTGACCTTGACGCGCGGGCCGATGTCGGGCTCGTACACCGGCGGTTCGGCGTCGGTGAGCAAGGCGACCTCCGAGATGCAGAACTGCCAGGGGTCGGCGCTGCGGCCGATCTGGAACGCCAGCTGGGCGTCGTCCCAGGTGGCGTTGGAGGTGAAAGTGTAGCTGTAGGTCTGGGTCTCGGCGCCGAGGGCGGGGAACTCCTCGAGCTGCATCGGCCAGGGGTCGACGTCGCGCTGGACGAGCGCGCGGACGCTGACCGGCGCGGAGGCCCGGGCGGTGAACTGCAGCTCGTAGGACTCGCCCTCGGCGAGCGGGAGGTCGTTCTGGCCGACGATGGCGTCCCAGGCGTTGAGCGTCCCGCCGGGCACGTCGATGCACCATTCGCCGTCGGCGACCGCCCCCGAGAGGTTGGCGGTGAGCCACCACGGGTCGCTGCCTTCGGCGAAGTCGCCGTTGAGAATGAGGTTGGTCGGCTCTTCCTCCTGCGCGTACGCCGTGGTGACCGCGGCGGCCGAGAGTGCCACGACTCCGGCCGTGGCCGCGGCCAGGACGGCCCGGTGTGGTCTTCGTGAGGGTAGGAGCGGCATGGTGGTCCCTTCAAATCAACATTGGGAGCGGTACCAACGCACATCCTGTCATCCGAATCGACATATGTCAATAGATGGTGGTTCCCTCAGTGCTCGGGACGGGGCGCGGCGGCGGGCGGCGGCCCGCTCGTGCCGCGCACGAGCAGCTTCGACTCCAGTCGCACGTACGCCCCGGCCGCGCGCACGCTGCGCAGCTGCTCGTCGGCCGCCTGCACCGCCAGGTGCGCCAGCCCGGGCACGTCCTGGCGCACGGTCGACAGGTCGATGTGGCCGAGCCCGGCGATGTGGCTGTCGTCGTAGCCGACGATGGAGACCTGCTCGGGGACCCGCACGCCCGCCCTGGTGAAGACCTCCAGGAGCCCGATCGCGCACTGGTCGTTCGAGGCGAACACGGCGGTGGGCAGCGGCCGGTCCTCGGCGAGCATCGCCCGCGCCGCGTCGCCGCCGCCCTCCTCGGTGTGGTCGCCGGAGACGACGCGGATGCGGTCGGCCAGCCCGTGGGAGCGCATGGCGTCGCGGTAGGCCCGGCGGCGCTCCGGCGCGCCCGGCCGCGAACCGCCCTCCACGTGGACGATGTCGCTGTGGCCCAGCCCCACGAGGTAGTCCACCACGCCCCGCGCCCCGGGCCGGTCGTAGGAGGTCACCACGTCGACCGGCGCGTCCTTGACGTGGCGGCCGACCAGCACGGTCGGGATGCGGGCGGCCACCTCGGCGATGTCGGCGTCGGGGATGGTCGGTCCGCACAGCAGCAGCGCCTCGCTGCGGTGCCCGATGAGTGCCTCGATGGCCTTGTGCTCGTCGCGCGTGGGGACGGCCGCGCTCAGCACCAGGTCGTAGCCGAGCTCCTCGGCGGCCGGGTAGATGGCCTCCACGAGGTCGACGTGGTACGGGTTGCGGGCGGTGAACAGGATGCCGAGCACCTTGCTGCGGCCCCGCGCCAGCAGCCGGGCGGCCATGTCGGGCCGGTAGCCGAGCTCGGCGGCGGCCTCGAAGACCCGCTCGCGGGTCTCGGGGCTGGCCCCGGGCTGGCTCCGGAACACCAGGGATACGAGCGCCCGCGACACGCCCACCTTCGCGGCCACGTCGGCCATGGTGGGCTTGCGCGACCGCGGTGCCGGGGTGCGGTCTGCTCGCTTTCGCGGGTCCTGAGGGCTCATCGCGCCGTGATCCTTCCGATGGGGGCATGTGGGGACTGCAAAGAGCGGTTCCTTGAATCGAGTGCGGTGGACGGTGACAGTCTAACTGCCCTAGAGCGCTCTAGTAGCGCGCGCTAGTGGGGCAGAACCGGCACTGCGCCGACTTCGGAGCCATATGTCCCCTTCGGTCTCCCGCCGTCCGCCGCCCGCCCCGCCGCCGCCTTTCCTTCCGGGCAGTGGGACACCCGTCCCACCAGGTGCCCGACCCCGGCGGCCGGGGTGGCAGACTGGACGGCGTGTTGCGATGGATGACAGCTGGAGAATCACACGGACCCGAACTCGTGGTCACCCTCGACGGCCTGCCCGCGGGCATCGAGCTCACCACCGGCGCCGTGGCCGCCGAACTGGCCCGCCGCCGCCTCGGTTACGGCCGCGGCGCGCGCATGAAGTTCGAGGCCGACCAGGTCGCCTTCATCGGCGGCGTCCGCCACGGCCGCACCCTCGGCTCGCCCGTCGCCATCAAGGTCGGCAACACCGAATGGCCCAAATGGGAGCAGGTGATGGCCGCCGACCCGGTCGACGAGGCCGTCCTCGACGGGCTCGCCCGCAACGCCCCCCTCACCCGCCCCCGGCCCGGCCACGCCGACCTGGCCGGCATGCAGAAGTACGACCACGCCGACGCCCGCCCCATCCTCGAGCGCGCCTCCGCCCGCGAGACCGCCGCGCGCGTCGCGGGCGGCACCGCCGCCAAGGCGTTCCTCGAGCAGGCGTTCGGCATCGCGATCGTCTCCCACGTCAAGGCCCTCGGCCCCGTCCGCGTCAAGGAGGGCACCGCCCCCGCCCCGGCCGACTTCGCGGCCGTCGACGCCGACCCCATGCGCTGCCTCGACCCCGAGGCCTCGGCCCGCATGGTCGCCGAGGTCGACGCCGCCAAGAAGGACGCCGACACCCTCGGCGGCGTCGTCGAGGTCCTCGCCTACAACGTCCCGCCCGGCCTGGGCTCCCACGTGCAGTGGGACCGCAAGCTCGACGCCCGCCTGGCGGCCGCGCTCATGTCCGTCCAGTCGGTCAAGGCCGTCGAGATCGGCGACGGCCTCATGCAGGCCAGCGTCCGCGGCTCGGCCGCCCACGACGAGATCGTCCCCGGCGCCGAGGGCGTCGAACGGCTCACCGACCGCGCCGGCGGCCTCGAAGGCGGCATCACCACCGGCCAGCCCGTGCGCGTCTCGGCCATGCTCAAGCCGATCTCCTCGCTGACCCGCCCGCTGCGGACGATCGACACCGAGACCGGCGAGGTCGCCGAGGCCATCAACCAGCGCTCCGACGTGTGCGCCGTCCCCGCCGGGGGCGTCGTCGCCGAGTCCATGGTCGCCTACGTCCTCGCCGAGGCCGCGCTCGAGAAGTTCGGCGGCGACTCCGTCGGCGAGACCAGCCGCAACGCCGCGGCCTACCTCGAGCACCTGCGAGTGAAGTGACCATGGCACTCGTCGTCATCGTCGGCCCGCCCGGCTCCGGCAAGACCACCGTCGGCACCGCCTTGGCCGAGCGCCTCGGCACGGTCTTCCGCGACACCGACGCCGACATCGCCGCCGCCGCGGGCAAGCCGATCCCCGATATCTTCATCGACCACGGCGAAGACCACTTCCGCGCGCTCGAACGCGAGGCCGTGCGCCGCGCCGTGGCCGAGCACGAGGGCGTCCTCGCCCTCGGCGGGGGAGCGGTCATGGCCGAGGCCACCCGGAAGCTCCTGGCCGACGTCCCCGTCGTCCACCTCCGCGTCGACCTCGGCGAGGCCGTCAAGCGCACCGAGATCGACCGCGGCCGCCCGCTTCTGGCCGTCAACCCGCGCGCCACCCTTCGCACGCTCATGGACGAGCGCCTCCCCCTCTACCGGGAGGTCGCCGACATCGAGATCGACACCACCGGAAGGGACGTCGAGGACGTGACCGGCGAGATCGCCGGGAGGCTCGCCACCCGCACCGTCACCGTGAACGACGCCCAGGCGCCCTACCCCGTCCTCATCGGACGCGGCGTCGTCGAGCGCCTGCCCGAGCACCTCGGCGCCGCCGCCCGCGTCGCCGTGATCCACACCGCCAGCACCGCCGACCTGGCCGAGCGGGTCGGCTCGCTCATGCCCCAGGGCGTCGAGGCGACCCTCATGGAGATCCCCGACGCCGAGGACGGCAAGTCCATCGCCGTCGCCGAGCAGTGCTGGGAGGCCCTCGGCGCCGAGGGCTTCACCCGCACCGACCTGGTCGTCGGCGTCGGCGGCGGCGCCGTCACCGACCTGGCCGGGTTCGTCGCGGCCTGCTGGCTGCGCGGCGTGGCCGTCGTCCACCTCCCGACCTCCCTGCTCGGCGCGGTGGACGCCGCCGTGGGCGGCAAGACCGGCGTCAACACCGCCGCCGGGAAGAACCTCGTCGGCGCCTTCCACCCGCCCCGCGCGGTCCTGGTCGACCTCGACAACTTCGCGACCCTCCCCGGGCGCGACCTCGCCGCGGGCATGGCCGAGGTCGTCAAGGCCGGGTTCATCGCCGACCCGGTCATCCTCGACCTGATCGAGCGCGACCCCGAGGCCGCCCTCGACGCCTCCGGCCCGGTCCTGGCCGAACTGGTCGAGCGCGCCATCGCCATGAAGGCCCGCGTGGTCGCCGCCGACCTCAAGGAGGGCGGCCTGCGCGCGATCCTCAACTACGGGCACACCTTCGCGCACGCGATCGAGAAGATCGAGCACTACCGCTGGCGGCACGGCGACGCCGTCGCCGTCGGCATGGTCTACGCCGCCCACCTCGGCGCGCTCACCGGCCGCGTCGACCTGGTCGAGCGCACCAAGGCGGTGCTCACCGCGATCGGCCTGCCCACGACGTACGAGCCCGGGCGCTGGGACGAGATCAGCGCGGTCATGAAGATCGACAAGAAGAACCTCGGCGCCACGCAGCGGTTCGTCCTCCTCGACGCCCTGGCCGAGGCCGCGGTCGTCGACGACGTCACCGCCGCCCTCCAGCGCGAGGCCTATGAGAGGCTGACGGCATGAGAGTCCTGGTGCTCAACGGACCCAACCTGAACCGCCTCGGCAGCCGCGAGCCGCTGATCTACGGCTCGGAGACCTACGCCGACCTGGTCGAGCGGTGCGCCGCCGCCGGCGCGGACCTCGGCCTGGACGTCGAGGTCCGCCAGACCAACGCCGAGCACGAGCTGCTCGAATGGCTCCACGAGGCCGCCGACGAGGAGACCCCGGTGGTCCTCAACGCCGCCGCCTGGACCCACACCTCGGTGGCGGTCGGCGACGCCTGCGCGCAGCTGACCGCCCCGCTCATCGAGGTCCACATCTCCAACGTCCACAAGCGCGAGCCCTTCCGCCACCACTCCTACGTCAGCGCCCACGCCGCCGGCGTCATCGTCGGCCTCGGCCTCAACGGCTACGTCGCGGCCCTGAACCACCTCGCCGCCCCCTGAGCGCCCCGGCGAACCGCCCCCGCGCCCGCCGCCTGAGCGGATCGACACAGAGCCGCGGCCTGGACTCGGAGCGTTCGAGCAGGCCGCTACTATTGATCGCCGGTCCGCATCAAACCCTCTACCGAAAAGAGACTTACGCCCGTGGCAACCACGAACGACCTGAAGAACG
Organism: Glycomyces sp.; assembly: GCA_035765105.1. Classification (GTDB taxonomy): domain Bacteria; phylum Actinomycetota; class Actinomycetes; order Mycobacteriales; family Micromonosporaceae; genus Glycomyces. Next base: position 56,022 of record DASTYG010000014.1, on the reverse strand, counting down.
GCATGGTGCTCAACCTGGAGGGCCAGCTCTGGCAAGTCCAGGAGTTCCAGCACGTCAAGCCCGGTAAAGGCCCGGCGTTCGTGCGCACGACCATCAAGCAGATCCCCTCCGGCAAGATCGTCGACAAGACCTTCAACGCCGGCACCAAGGTCGAGACCGCCACCGTCGACCGCCGCACCATGCAGTACCTCTACAAGGAGGGCGAGGACTTCGTGTTCATGGACATGGAGACCTACGACCAGTTCCCGCTGGGCCCCGGCCTGGTCGGCGACGCCGGCAAGTGGCTGCTGGAGAACTCCGAGGCCACCGTCGCGATGCACGAGGGCAAGATCCTCTACGTCGAGCTGCCGGCCGCCGTCGAGCTCACCATCACCTACACCGAGCCGGGCCTCCAGGGCGACCGCTCCTCCGGCGGCACCAAGCCCGCCACCCTCGAGACCGGCGCGCAGGTCAACGTGCCGCTGTTCATCGAGAACGGCGAGAAGATCAAGGTCGACACCCGCGACGGCAAGTACCTCTCCCGGGCTTAGCCGCAGTGGGGAAGAAGCAGACGAAGTCAGGCCCGCTCACCGCGCGGACGAAGTGGCGCATGCGCGCCGTCGAGATCCTCTACGAGGCCGAGAGCCGCGACGAGCCGATCGAGACCGTGCTCGCCGAGCGCGCCCGCCGCGCCGAGATCGACCCCGAGGCGCCCCGGCTCCCCGCCTACGCCGAGCAGCTGGTGCGCGGCGTGGCCGCCCACATCGACGAGATCGACGAGGCGCTGCGCGCGACCGCGACGGGCTGGGCGGTCGAGCGGCTGCCCGCCGTCGACCGGAACCTGCTGCGGGTCGGCCTCTACGAGATCCGGTTCGTCGAGGACGTCGACGCGCCGGTGGCGATCAAGGAGGCCCTCCGCGTGGCCGAGCAGATCGGCTCCTCGGACGACCCGTCGTTCGTCAACGCCGTCCTCGACAAGGCCGCCCGCCCCTGGTGGACCGCCGGACGGGACGCGGGCGCCGACGGCTGAGCGCCGGGAACAGCACGACGGCCGGGACGCCCTCGCGGGCGGCCCGGCCGTGTCGTGTCCCAAGCGCGCGGAACGCGGCTGCACGCCAGCCAGCCGCAGGGGATCGGCGGTGCGGCCGGCCGTGGCGCCTTTGCTGCGGGGCCGAGGGCCCCGGCGCCGCTACTCGTCGGCGGCGAAGAACGCCTGCAGGTCGTGGACGAGGACGCCGAAGTCCTCGAGCTTCTCGATCAGACCGGAGGGCGTGGTCGAGTAGATGACCGCCAGGGTGTACAGGTCGTCGGCGCGGATGGAGAGGATCCGTCCGTTGTAGTCGCCGCGGCGCTGCTGGATCGAGCGCGCCAGCTTGGCGACGTGCTCCAGGTCGGCGTCGGGGTGGTCGTAGAGGGCCTCGAGGTTCAAGACGATCTTCTCGGGCTGCTCGATCGGGAGCGGCACGCCCTCGGGCAGCAGCTCCGAGACGGGAATCCGGTAGAAGTCGGCCAGTTCGGCGAGGCGGCTGACGGTGATGGACCGGTCGCCCCGCTCGTAGGAACCGATGACGACGGCCTTCCACTTGCCGCCGGACTTGTCCTCGACGCCTTGCAACGACAGCCCCTGCTGCATGCGGATGTCGCGCAGCCGGTTGCCGAGTGCCTTGGCGTATTCAGATGTCGCCATGTTGGGATCAACTCCAAGTTTTCGGTACGAGAGGAATCCTATTGTTGACTACAGTCGGTGACCATCGGCCGTTGGGGTCCCCGAAACTAGTGTTCTTCGTCGCGTGAGGCCCGCCTAACCGGTTTCCAAACCTTACTAAACCCGTCATACGCGCCACTTTCGGCGTCACCCGCGACCGAGCCGACTTCACGCTCCGTTACGAGCGTCGTAAGATGACTCGCGACGAAACCGTTCTTTAACAGACCGTCCAGTGAGGCGGAGAAGGAGGTTCGCGTGGCTCATCCTGCCCGCCGTGCGCCGTCCGGGGAACCGGACCGGCCCGCCGGAGGCAAGCGGATACTGGCCGCCGACGACATCGGCCGCATCCTCGACCGCATCGCCCACCAGATCCTCGAGAAGACCAAGGGCGCCCCCGACACGATCCTCCTGGGCATCCCCACCCGCGGCGTGGCGCTCGCCGGGCGCCTGGCCGACCGCATCCGGCGCTTCGGCGACGCCGACGTCCCCGCCGGGACCCTCGACATCACGCTCTACCGGGACGACCTGCGCCGGGGCGCCCTCCGCCCCCTCGGCCCCACCGACCTGCCGCCGTCCGGAGTGGACGAGCAGCGCGTCATCCTCGTCGACGACGTCCTCTACTCCGGCCGCACCGTCCGCGCCGCCCTCAACGCGCTCTACGACCTCGGCCGCCCCGCCCAGGTGCAGCTGGCCATCCTCGTCGACCGCGGCCACCGCGAACTGCCCATCCGCGCCGACTACGTCGGCAAGAACATCCCCACCTCCCGCGCCGAGAACGTCGCGGTGCACCTCACCGAATACGACGGCTCGGACGCGGTCATCCTCACCGGAGGCGAGGAGCGATGAAGCACCTCCTGACCGCCAAGCAGCTCACCCGCGACGAGGCCGAGCTCATCCTCGACCTCACCGGCCAGATGGCCGACGCGGTCTCCGGCCGCGAGGTCCCCAAACTCCCCACCCTGCGCGGCCGCACCGTGGTCAACCTCTTCTACGAGGACTCCACCCGCACCCGCACCTCCTTCGAGACCGCCGCCAAGCGCCTGAGCGCCGACGTGGTGAACTTCTCGGCCAAGACCTCCAGCGTCAGCAAGGGCGAGAGCCTCAAGGACACCGCCCTCACCCTCCAGGCCATGGGCCCCGAGGCCGTGGTCATCCGCCACCCCGCCTCCGGCGCGCCCCAGCGCCTCACCCAGTGGGTCGACGGCGCCGTCCTCAACGCCGGGGACGGCACCCACGCCCACCCCACGCAGGCGCTCCTCGACGCCTACACCATGCGGCGGCGCCTCGGCGGCATCGAAGGGCGCACCGTCGCCATCGTCGGCGACATCCTCCACAGCCGCGTCGCCCGCTCGAACGTGTGGCTGCTGTCCAAACTGGGCGCCCGCGTGCGCCTGGTCGGACCGCCCACCCTGCTGCCCACCGACATCGACGACTGGCCCGTCGAGATCTCCTACGACCTCGACGCCTCCCTGCGCGACGCCGACGCGGTCATGATGCTGCGCGTCCAGCGCGAACGCATGAACGACGCGTTCTTCCCCACCGCCAACGAGTACTCGCGCCTCTACGGGCTCGACGAGCGCCGCCTGGCCCTGATGCCCGGGCACGCCGTCGTCATGCACCCCGGCCCGATGAACCGTGGCATGGAGATCGCCGCCGACGTCGCCGACTCCCCCCGCGCCACCATCACCGAGCAGGTCGCCAACGGCGTCTGGGTCCGCATGGCCGTGCTCTACCTGCTGCTGACGAACGGAGAGGTCCGATGACGAGACCCGTACTCATCAAAGGCGCCGACCTCCTCGGCCGCGGCCGAGCGGACGTCCTCGTCCGCGAGGGCCGCGTCGCCGAGATCGGCACCCCCGGCGCCGCCGGAGCCGAGGTCGTCGACGCCGACGGCCTGGTGCTCCTGCCCGGCCTGGTCGACCTCCACACCCACCTGCGCGAGCCCGGCCGCGAGGACGCCGAGACCGTCCGCACCGGCACCCGCGCCGCCGCCAAGGGCGGCTACACGGCCGTGTGCGCCATGGCCAACTCCTACCCCGTCGCCGACACCGCCGGGGTCGTCGAGCAGGTCGCCGCGCTCGGCCGCGCCGCCGGGTACGCCGACGTCCAGCCCATCGGCGCGGTCTCGGTCGGCCTCGCCGGCGAGCGCCTCGCCGAGATCGGCGCGATGGCCCACTCGGCCGCGAAGGTCCGCATGTTCTCCGACGACGGCCACTGCGTCGCCGACCCCCGCCTGATGCGCCGGGCCCTGGAGTACGTCAAGACCTTCGACGGCCTCATCGCCCAGCACGCCGAGGAGCCCCGCCTGACCGAGGGCGCCCAGATGAACGAGGGCGCCGTCTCCGCCGAGCTCGGCCTGCCCGGCTGGCCCGCCGTCGCCGAGGAGGCGATCATCGCCCGCGACGTCCTCCTGGCCGAGCACGTCGGCGCGCGGATCCACTTCTGCCACGTCTCGACCGCCCGCTCGGTCGGGATCATCCGCGAGGCCAAGGCCCGCGGCGTCGCCGTCACCGCCGAGGTCTGCCCGCACCACCTGCTGCTGACCGACGCGAAGGCCCACACCTACGACCCGGTCTACAAGGTCAACCCGCCGCTGCGGGGCGACGCCGACGTGGCCGCCCTGCGCGCCGCCCTCGCCGAGGGCGTCGTCGACGTCGTCGCCACCGACCACGCCCCCCACGCCCCCCAGGACAAGGACTGCGAGTGGTCCGCGGCCAGGCCGGGCATGCTCGGCCTGGAGACGGCCCTGTCGATCACCGTCGCCGCCCTCGGCGGCCCCGACGGCGCGGACTGGGACCTGGTCGCCGAGCGCACCTCCCGCGCCCCCGCCCGCATCGCCGGGCTCGCCGACCACGGCCGCGACCCCGAACCCGGGACCGACGCGAACTTCACCCTCGTCGACCCCTCCCGGAGCTGGACCGTGGACCCCGCCGCCCTGGCGTCCCTGTCCCGCAACACCCCCTACGCCGGGATGGAACTCCCGGTGACCATCCAGGCGACGTTCCTGCGGGGACGCGCCACCGTACTCGACGGCAAGCCGGCCGAGACCGCAGAGGAGACCCAATGAGCAGCCGCGCACCCGCGATCCTCGTCCTCGAAGACGGCCGCGTCTTCCGCGGCGAGGCCTTCGGCTCGGTCGGCGAGACCTTCGGCGAGGCCGTCTTCAACACCGGCATGACCGGCTACCAGGAGACCCTCACCGACCCCTCCTACTACGGGCAGGTCGTCGCCCAGACCGCCCCGCAGATCGGCAACACCGGCTGGAACGACGAGGACGACGAGTCCCGCCGCATCTGGGTCGCCGGCTACGTCGTCCGCGACCCCTCCCGCATCACCTCCAACTGGCGCGCCGAGCGCGGCCTCGAAGACGAACTGGCCGCCCAGGGCGTGGTCGGCATCTGCGGCGTCGACACCCGCGCCCTCACCAGGCACCTGCGCGAGTCCGGCGCCATGCGCGTCGGCGTCTCCTCGCGCTCCACCGACGCCGACGAACTCCTCGCCCGCGTGCGGGCCGCCCCGCGGATGACCGGCGCCAACCTCGTCGCCGAGGTCACCTGCGACCGGCCCTACACCTACGAGGCCGAGGGCGAGACCAGGTACACCGTCGCCGCCGTCGACCTCGGCATCAAGCGCAGCACGCCCCGGCGCCTGGCGAAGCGCGGCGTCGCCACCACCGTCTTCCCGGCCGGCACCGATGTGGAGGACCTCCTGGCGGGCGGCCCCGACGCGGTCTTCCTCTCCAACGGCCCGGGCGACCCGGCCACCGCCGACGAGCAGGTCGAGCTCACCCGCGAACTCCTGCGCCGCAAGGTCCCGGTCTTCGGCATCTGCTTCGGCAACCAGATCCTCGGCCGCGCGCTCGGCCTGGACACCTACAAGCTCAAGTACGGCCACCGCGGCATCAACCAGCCCGTCCTCGACCGCCACACCGGGAAGGTCGAGATCACCGCCCACAACCACGGGTTCGCGTTGGCGAAGCCGAAAGCGAACGATGAGTCCGGCGCGCTCGCGTCCGCGCGAAGCGCGGAGTACTTCACGACCGACTTCGGCCGCGTCCAGGTCAGCCACGTGTGCCTCAACGACGACGTCGTCGAAGGGCTCACCTGCCTGGACGTCCCGGCCTACTCCGTCCAGTACCACCCCGAGGCCGCCGGCGGGCCGCACGACGCCGACTACCTGTTCGACCGCCTCACCGCACTCATCGAAGACCACAAGGGAGCCGACGCCGATGCCTAAACGCGACGACATCAACCACGTCCTGGTCATCGGGTCCGGCCCCATCCAGATCGGCCAGGCCTGCGAGTTCGACTACTCCGGCACCCAGGCCTGCCGGGTGCTGCGCGAGGAGGGCATCAGGGTCACCCTGGTCAACTCCAACCCGGCCACCATCATGACCGACCCCGAGTTCGCCGACGCCACCTACGTCGAGCCGATCACGACCGAGGTCATCGAGCAGGTCATCGCCCGCGAGAAGCCCGACGCGCTGCTGCCGACCCTCGGCGGCCAGACCGCCCTCAACGCCGCCGTCGCCCTCACCGAGGCCGGCATCCTCGAGAAGTACGGCGTCGAGCTCATCGGCGCCGACATGGACGCCATCCAGCGCGGCGAGGACCGCCAGCAGTTCAAGGACGTCGTCATCAAGGCCGGGGGCGAGGTGCCCCGCTCGGCCGTGTGCCACAGCATGGACGAGGTCCGCGCCACCGTCGCCGAGCTCGGCCTGCCCGTGGTCATCCGGCCCTCGTTCACCATGGGCGGCCTCGGCTCGGGCATGGCCCACACCTGGGAGGACGTCGACCGCATCGCCGGCAACGGCCTGGCCGAGTCGCCCACCACCGAGGTCCTCATCGAAGAGAGCGTCCTGGGCTGGAAGGAGTACGAGCTCGAACTCATGCGCGACCACAACGACAACGTCGTCGTGGTCTGCTCGATCGAGAACGTCGACCCCATGGGCGTCCACACCGGCGACTCGGTCACCGTCGCCCCCGCCATGACCCTCACCGACCGCGAGTACCAGGACATGCGCGACATCGGCATCGCCGTCCTGCGCGAGGTCGGCGTCGACACCGGCGGGTGCAACATCCAGTTCGCGATCGACCCCGCCGACGGCCGGATCATCGTCATCGAGATGAACCCGCGCGTCTCGCGCTCCTCGGCCCTGGCCTCCAAGGCCACCGGCTTCCCGATCGCCAAGATCGCCGCGAAGCTCGCCATCGGGTACACCCTCGACGAGATCCCCAACGACATCACCGGGGCCACCCCCGCCGCGTTCGAGCCCGCGATCGACTACGTCGTCGTCAAGGTCCCGCGCTTCACCTTCGAGAAGTTCCCCGGCGCCGACCCCACGCTGACCACGACCATGAAGTCCGTCGGCGAGGCCATGAGCATGGGCCGCACCTTCCAGCAGGCCCTCCAGAAGGCCCTGCGCTCCACCGAGACCAAGGCCGCCGGCTTCTGGACCCGCCCCGACCCGGCCGGGGCCACCCTCGCGAGCACCCTCGAAGCACTGGCGACGCCCCACGACGGGACGCTCTACACCGCCGAGCGCGCCCTGCGCCTGGGCGCCACCGTCGACCAGGTCCACGACGCCTGCAAGATCGACCCGTGGTTCCTCGACCAGATCGCCCAGCTCGTCGACCTGCGCGCCGAGATCCAGGCCGCGCCCGTCATCGACGAGGGCCTGCTGTGGAAGGCCAAGCGCGCCGGCTGCTCCGACGCCCAGATCGCGGCCCTGCGGCCCGAACTGGCCGGCGAGGACGGCGTCCGCAGCCTGCGGGTGCGCCTGGGTCTGCGCCCGGTCTACAAGACCGTCGACACCTGCGCCGCCGAGTTCGCCGCCGACACGCCCTACCACTACTCGGCCTACGAGGACGAGACCGAGGTCGCGCCCTCGGACCGCCCCAAGGTCATGATCCTCGGCTCGGGCCCCAACCGCATCGGCCAGGGCATCGAGTTCGACTACAGCTGCGTGCACGCCGTCCAGGCGCTGCGCGAGGCCGGCTACGAGACGATCATGGTCAACTGCAACCCCGAGACCGTCTCCACCGACTACGACACCGCCGACCGCCTCTACTTCGAGCCGCTCACCTTCGAGGACGTCAGCGAGGTCCACCACGCCGAGCACGCCTCCGGCCTGGCCGCGGGCGGCCCCGGCGTCGTCGGCGTCATCGTCCAGCTCGGCGGCCAGACCCCCCTGGGCCTGGCCGACCGGCTCGCCGAGGCCGGCCTGCCCGTCGTGGGCACCTCGCCCTCGGCCATCGACGCCGCCGAGGACCGCGGCGTCTTCGGGCGCCTGCTCGACGAGCTCGGCCTCGCCATGCCCGCCGGGGGCACCGCCGCCTCCTTCGAGGAGGCCCGCGACGTCGCCGCCGCGATCGGCTACCCCGTCCTGGTGCGGCCCTCCTACGTCCTCGGCGGCCGCGGCATGGAGATCGTCTACGACGAGGACTCCCTCGCCGGGTACATCTCCCGCGCCACCGAGGCCAGCCCCGAGCACCCGGTCCTGGTCGACCGCTTCCTCGACGACGCCGTCGAGATCGACGTCGACTGCCTGTGCGACGGCGAGGACTTCTACCTCGGCGGCATCATGGAGCACATCGAGGAGGCCGGCGTCCACTCCGGCGACTCCTCCTGCGCGCTCCCGCCCATCACGCTCGGGCGCAACATGATCGAGCAGATCCGCGACTACACCGCCAAGCTCGCCTTCGGCCTGGGCGTGCGCGGGCTCATGAACGTCCAGTACGCGGTCAAGGACGACCGGCTGTACGTCCTGGAGGCCAACCCGCGCGCCTCCCGCACCGTCCCGTTCGTCTCCAAGGCCACCGCCGTGCCGCTCGCCAAGGCCGCCGCCCGCATCGCCATGGGCGCGACCATCGCGCAGCTGCGCGAGGAGGGCATGCTGCTGGCCGAGGGCGACGGCTCCGACGCCGGGCCCGAGGCGCCCATCAGCGTCAAGGAGGTCGTCCTGCCCTTCAAGCGCTTCCGCACCGTCGAGGGCGCGGGCATCGACGCCATCCTGGGCCCGGAGATGAAGTCCACCGGCGAGGTCATGGGCCTGGGCGGCTCCTTCGGGCTCGCCTTCGCCAAGGCCACCCTCGCCGTCTACGGCAAGCTCCCGACCTCCGGGAAGGTCTTCGTCTCGGTCGCCGACCGCGACAAGCGGGCCGTCGTCTTCCCCGTCAGGCGCCTGGTCGACCTCGGCTTCACCGTCTACGCCACCAAGGGCACCGGCCTGGTCCTCAAACGCCACGGCATCGACTCCACGCCCGTCGCCCGCCACCACGGCGCCCGCGGCGAGGAGGAGACCGACGCGGTCGGCCTCATCGCCTCCGGCGGGGTCGACCTCGTCATCACCACGCCCTCGGCCTCCTCGGGGCCCCGCACCGACGGCTGGGAGATCCGCTCGGCGGCCGTGGTCGCCGACGTCCCCTGCGTCACCACCATCCAGGGCGCGGCCGCCGCCACCATGGGCATCGAGGCCGCCGCCAGGGGCGAGCTGACCGTCACGCCGCTCCAAGAGCTCCACCAGCGACTGCGCGGCTGACGCGCCCCCGGCGAATAGGTGTATACCGGAAGATGATGCTTTATCGGAAACTGGCCCGGCCCGTCCTGTTCAAGGTCGGGCGGGGCGACGCCGAGGCCGCGCACGAGACCACGCTGCGCCGGCTCTCCGGCCTGGCCGCCCAGCGGCAGGCCCGGAACGCGCTCATCAAGCTCAACCAGGTGAGCGCGCCCGTCACCGTCTGCGGCATCCGGTTCCCCAACCCGATCGGGCTGGCCGCCGGGATGGACAAGAACGGCGTCGCCATCGGCGCCTGGCCCGCCCTGGGCTTCGGGTTCGCCGAGATCGGCACCGTCACCGCGCAGGCGCAGCCGGGCAACCCCCGGCCGCGGCTGTACCGGATGCCGAAGTCCGAGGCCCTGGTCAACCGGATGGGCTTCAACAACGACGGCGCCCAGGCCCTCGCGGCCCGGCTCGCCGCCGCCCCGCCGGTCGACTGCACCCTGGGCATCAGCATCGGCAAGTCCAAGGCCGTGCCCCTGGAAGGGGCCGTGGAGGACTACCTGCACTCCATGCGGACCCTCTACCCCTTCGCCGACTACCTCGCCGTCAACGTCTCCTCGCCGAACACGCCGGGGCTGCGGCGGCTCCAGGACGCCGACGCGCTCGGCGCGCTCCTGGCCGCGCTGCGGACCGAGGGCGAGCGCATCGCCGCCGGCCGCCGCCCGCACCCGGTGTTCGTCAAGATCGCGCCCGACCTCACCGAGCCGGCCATCGGCCAGCTCCTGGAGGTGTGCCTCGCCAACGGCGTCTCGGGCGTGATCGCCACCAACACCACGCTCGGGCGCGACGGGGTCGACCCCGGCGAGGACGCCGTGGCCGCCCAGCCCGGCGGCATGTCGGGCCGGCCGCTGACGGCGATCTCGCGGGAGATCGTGCGCTTCGTCCACCGCGAGACCCAGGGCCGCCTGCCGATCATCGGCTCGGGCGGCATCATGACCCCCGACGACGCCGACGCGATGTTCGACGCCGGCGCCAGCCTCGTCCAGATCTACAGCGGCCTCATCTACGGCGGGCCCTCGCTGGTGCGGCGGAGCGTCCGCCGCCACAAGCGGCGCGCCGCAGGCCGCGGCCGCGGGCGGCCCGCCCACGGCTCCTGACACCGCCCAGTCCTCCGAGAGGAAGCAACCGTGTCCGTGAACAAGGACTTCGGCTCCAGAGCACACCGCATGTTCGCCGCGCGCGGCCCGCTCTGCGTCGGCATCGACCCCCACGGGGCCGTGCTGCGCCACTGGGGCCTCGACGACGACCTCGCCGGCGCCGAGCGCTTCGCGCTGACCATGGTCGAGGCGTGCGCCGAGCGCGTCGGCTTCGTCAAACCGCAGTCGGCCTTCTTCGAGCGGTTCGGCTCGGGCGGCGTGGCGCTGCTGGAGCGGGTCCTGGCCGAGACCCGCCGGGCGGGCGCGCTGGTGATCCTCGACGTCAAGCGCGGCGACATCGGCTCGACCATGGCCGCCTACGCGAGCGCCCACCTCGACCCGGCCTCGCCGCTGGCCGCCGACGCCATCACCGCCAGCCCGTTCCTGGGCACCGGCTCCCTCCAGCCGGCCTTCGACCTGGCCGCCGCCCACGGCAAGGGCGTGTTCGTGCTCGCCCGCACCTCGAACCCCGAGGGCAAGCAGGTGCAGCTCGCCAAGCGCCGCGACGGCAAGTCGGTGGCCCAGGGCGTCATCGACGACCTCGCGGCCCGCAACGGCGACGCCGAGCCGCTGGGCTCCCTCGGCGTGGTCATGGGCGCCACCGTGGGCGCCTGCGTCACCGAGGGCGAGGCCAGGCTGCGTGAGTCGACTTACGGAATCACCCACACGACGGCCCAGCAACGTGACACTGCTCACGATCTGTCGGCTTTGAACGGTCCTATCCTGGTTCCCGGCATGGGCGTCCAGGGGGGCCGCCCGAGTGATCTACCGCGCGTCCTCGGACCCGCCGTGAACTGGGCAATTCCCTCTTATTCACGGCAAATCGCGCAGCCGGGACCGGCCGTGACGAGTATTCGCAGCGCGATCGACGCGCTCCAGGAGGAGTGCCGGGCCGCCACCGGCGAATGAAAACCGCCGGTCGGAGCCGGATAGCCCCACCCCCGGTCGCAGGTGTGTCGGGAGCTGGGGTTACCTTTCCCGAGCTGGGTATGCTTCAGCGATACCCGCACGTCAAGGTCCAGAGGGACGAAACCATCGACTGCAAGGAGACCCCGTGCCGCTCCCTAAACTGACACCGGAACAGCGCGCCGCAGCCCTCGAGAAGGCCGCCGCCGCCCGCAAGGCCCGCGCCGAGCTCAAGGAGAAGCTGAAGTCGGGTGAGAAGACCCTGGAAGAGGTCCTGAAGTCCGCCGCGACCGACGACATCTCCGGGAAGATGAAGGTCTCGGCCGTGCTCAAGGCCCTCCCGGGCATCGGCGACAAGCGCGCCCTCCAGATCATGGAGAAGCTCAAGATCGCCGACTCCCGCCGTCTGCGCGGCCTGGGCGAGCACCAGCGCGCCGCCCTCCTGGATGAATTCAAGGGCGACCAGGCCTAAGCCCGGGTAGTAGTAGTCGAGTGAGCATCGATAGACCGCACGCGGCCCCGGCCCAGCGCCTGACGGTCCTCTCCGGCCCGTCCGGGGTGGGCAAGGGCAGCGTCAAGGCCCTCATCCAGGAGTACTACCCGTGGGTCTGGCTCTCCGTGAGCTGCACGACCCGCAAGCCGCGCCCGGGTGAGGTCGACGGCGCCGACTACCACTTCGTGTCGACCGATCAGTTCGAGTCGATGATCGCCGCGGGGGAGTTCCTCGAATGGGCCTCCTACGCGGGGAACCTGTACGGAACCCCCCGCGGCCCCGTCGACCGTCAACTGCGCGCGGGACTGCCGGCGCTGCTGGAGATCGAACTCCAGGGCGCCAGGCAGGTCCGCCGGGCCATGCCCGAGGCGCAGCTGGTGTTCCTCGCGCCGCCGTCGTGGGAGGAGCTGGTCCGCCGCCTCACCGGACGAGGCACCGAGGACGCCGCCACCATCGACCGACGCCTGGGGGCCGCCCGCTCCGAACTCGCCTCCGAGGCCGAGTTCGACCACACGATCACGAACGTGTCGATCGAGCAGGCCGCCTCCGAGCTGGTAGAGTTGCTCGGATCTCCGGCAACCGTCAAGTCCGGAGCCGTCTGACCCACAAGTCGCACACGAAGGATGACACGTGTCAGGGACTGTCGCCGACCCCGTCGGCATCACCAACCCGCCGATCGACGACCTGCTCAAGAAGAGCCAGTCGAAGTACCAGCTGGTGATCTACTCGGCCAAGCGCGCCCGCCAGATCAACGCCTACTACTCGCAGCTCGGCGAGGGCCTGCTCGAGTACGTCGGCCCCCTGGTGGAGACCACGCCCGAGGAGAAGCCGCTGTCGATCGCCATGCGCGAGCTGGACAAGGGCCTGCTCGAGACGAAGGCCTTCGACGACACCGAGGCTTAGGTCCCGGATTGGACGTCGTCCTCGGCGTGTCGGGCGGCATCGCCGCCTACAAGGCATGCACACTGCTCCGCCTCCTCAAGGAAGCCGGTCACGACGTGACCGTCGTCCCCACCGAGGCGGCGCTCGAATTCGTCGGTGAAGCCACCTGGGAGGCCCTGTCGGGCCGCCCGGTGGCTTCCGGCGTGTTCTCGGACGTCGCGGACGTCAAGCACGTGCGGCTCGGCCGGCGGGCCGACCTCGTGGCCGTCGTCCCGGCCACCGCCGACCTGCTCGCCCGCGCCGCCGCCGGCCGCGCCGACGACCTCCTCACCAGCACGCTGCTCACCGCGACCTGCCCGCAGGTCTTCGCGCCCGCCATGCACACCGAGATGTGGCAGCACCCGGCCACGCGGGCCAACGTCGCGCTGCTGCGCGAGCGCGGCGCCCACGTCGTCGAGCCCGACTCGGGCCGCCTGACCGGCGCCGACACCGGCCCCGGCCGCCTGCCCGAGCCCGAGGCGCTCTTCGCCCTCCTCAAGGGCTTCCTCACCTCGCCCGCCAGGGACCTGACCGGCCGCCGGGTCCTGGTCACCGCCGGGGGCACCCGCGAGGCGATCGACCCGGTCCGCTTCATCGGCAACCACTCCTCGGGCCGCCAGGGCGTCGCCGTCGCCGCCGCGGCCGCCGCGCGCGGCGCCGAGGTCACGCTCATCGCCGCCCACGTCGACACCGCCCTCCCGGCGGGCGTCGCGGTGCGCCGGGTGTCCACGACCGGCCAGCTCCACGACGCCACCGTCGAGGCCGCCCGCGACGCCGACGCCGCGGTCCTGGCCGCCGCCCCCGCCGACTTCCGGCCCGAGCACGCGGCCGACCGCAAGCTCAAGCGGTCCGGCGGGGTCGAGCTGGCCCTGACCGCCACGTCCGACATCGCCGCCGAGGTGGGAAGGCGCAAACGCGAGGGCCAGGTCCTGGTGGTCTTCGCCGCCGAGACCCACGACGGCCCCGAGCACGCCCAGGCCAAGCGCGCCAAGAAGGGCGCCGACCTGGTGGTGCTCAACGACGTCTCCGGCGGCGCCGTGTTCGGCTCCGCGGAGAACTCGGTCACGATCTTCGACGAACGTGGCGCAGTAGACGCCCGCGAGCGCGCGAGCAAGGAAGCGGTGGCCGACGCCATCTGGGACGCCGTCGCCGCGCGTCTCCCGGCTGGTGGACGCGCCTGAGACCGCCTTGGGTCAGCGCGCCGGGTTGGTGCGATGATCGGGAGCGCATAGACTTGTGAGCTGCGAAGTCAGTCGAATAGCGCCGCTGCGCGGCGTGGATGTGTGTTGAGGAGTGCCGTGGCACGTCGCCTGTTCACCTCCGAGTCGGTCACCGAAGGCCACCCGGACAAGATCGCCGATCAGATCTCCGACGGGATCCTGGACGCCCTGCTGTCCGAGGACCCGCTGAGTCGCGTCGCGGTCGAGACCCTCATCACCACCGGGCAGGTCCACGTGGCGGGCGAGGTGACGACCGCGGCCTACGCCGACATCCCGCGCATCGTGCGCGACACGATCCTGGGCATCGGCTACGACTCCTCCAAGAAGGGCTTCGACGGCGCCTCGTGCGGCGTCAACGTCTCGATCGGCGGCCAGAGCCCCGACATCGCCCAGGGCGTCGACAAGGCGTGGGAGTCGCGTGTGGACGCGACCTACCACGACCAGCTCGACCTCCAGGGCGCCGGGGACCAGGGCCTGATGTTCGGCTTCGCCTGCCGCGAGACCCCTGAGCTGATGCCGCTGCCGATCGCCCTGGCGCACCGGCTCTCCCAGCGCCTCACCGAGGTCCGCAAGGACGGCACCGTGCCCTACCTGCGCCCCGACGGCAAGACCCAGGTCACCATCGAGTACGACGGGCAGCGGCCCGTGCGGCTGGACACCGTGGTCGTCTCCAGCCAGCACGCCCCGGACATCTCGCTCGACTCGCTGCTGGCCCCCGACGTCGCCGAGCACGTCATAGCGCCGGTCGTCTCCGGGCTGGACCTCGACACCGACGGCTACCAGCTGCTGGTCAACCCGACCGGGCGCTTCGAGATCGGCGGCCCCATGGGCGACGCCGGGCTGACCGGCCGCAAGATCATCGTCGACACCTACGGCGGCTACGCCCGCCACGGCGGCGGCGCCTTCAGCGGCAAGGACCCCTCGAAGGTGGACCGCTCGGCCACCTACGCCGCCCGCTGGGTGGCCAAGAACATCGTCGCCGCCGGCCTGGCCGAGCGCTGCGAGGTGCAGGTGGCCTACGCGATCGGCAAGGCCAAGCCGGTGAGCGTCGCGGTGGACCCGCAGGGCACCGAGACCGTCGACCCCGCCTTGATCGAGCGGGCGGTCCACGAGGTCTTCGACCTGCGCCCGGCGGCCATCATCCGCGACCTCGACCTGGTGCGCCCGATCTACTCCAAGACCGCCGCCTACGGCCACTTCGGACGCGAGCTGCCCGAGTTCACGTGGGAGTCCACCGGCCGCGCCGCGGCCCTGAAGGAACTGGCGAACTAGGGCGCCGCCGGGGCCGCGCGGCCCCGGCCGCCCCTTTCGGCCCGCCGCGGCCTCCCCTGCGATCGTCGCCGACGCCTGGTAGAACTGGTCTATGTCCGAGCCTCCGATGATCGCGGCGGTCTGCGTCGACCAGCCCCTCCCGCAGTTGGACCGGCTCTTCGACTACCGCGTGCCCGACGACCTCCGGGGCCTGGTGCGCCCCGGCTGCCGCGTGCGGGTCCGATTCGGACGGCGGAAGGTCGGCGGCTACGTCGTCGACCTCAAGCGCACCTCCGATTTCGACGGCAGGCTCCTGTGGCTCTCCGACCTGGTCTCGCCGCAGCCGGTCCTCACGCCCGAGGTGGCGCGCCTGGCCCGCGCCGTGGCCGACCGCTACGCGGGCACGCTCGCCGACGTGCTGCGCCTGGCCGTGCCCGAGCGGCGCAAGAAGGTCGAGGACGAGGCGCCGGGCCCGCCCGCGCCGGTGGCCGCGCCCGCCGCCCCGCAATGGAAGAGATATATCGCAGGCGAGGCATTCCTTCGCGCGTTGCGCGACGCCAAATCACCGAAGGCGGTCTGGAACGCCCTCCCCGGCGAGGACTGGCCCGCCCGGCTCGCCGAGGCCGCCGCGGCCGCCGCCGCATCGGGCCGCGGCGCGGTGCTCGTGGTGCCCGACCAGGCCGACCTCGACCGGCTCGACGCCGCCCTCGCCGCCGCGCTCGGCCCCGACCGCCACGTCGTGCTCTCGGCCCAGCTCGGGGCCACCAAGCGCTACCGCGCCTTCCTGCGCGCCGCCAGGGGCGAGGTCCGCATCGTCGCCGGCACCCGGGCCGCGGCCTTCGCGCCGGTCGCGGACCTCGGCCTGGCGGCGATCTGGGACGACGGCGACGAATCCCATGTGGACCGTCATGCGCCCTACCCGCACGCCCGCGAGGTCCTGCTCACCCGCGCCGGCCTCGCCGACGCCGCCTGCCTCGTCGGCGGCCACGCCCGCACCCCGCAGGCCCAACTGCTCGTCGACACCGACTGGGCCGTCCCGATCACCGCCTCCCGCAACGAGATCCGAGCGGCCGCGCCGCGCATCGCGCCGGTCGGCGACGAGTCCGACATGGCCAGAGACCCCTCCGGCGGCACCGCGCGCCTGCCCACGCTCGCCTGGGAGGCCGCCAAAGGCGCCCTCGACCGCGACCGGCCGGTACTGGTGCAGGTGCCCCGGCGCGGCTACGTCCCGGCCGTGTCCTGCCAGCGCTGCCGCACCCGCGCGGTGTGCCCGCACTGCTCGGGCCCCCTGCGGCTGCCCGGCGCCCGCAGGGCCCCGGTGTGCGGCTGGTGCGGCAGGACCGCCGAGGAGCACCGCTGCCGCGAATGCGGCTCCGGCCGGGTCCGCGCCCGCGTCATCGGCGCCGAGCGCACCGCCGAAGAGCTCGCGCAGGCGTTCACCGGCGTCGCGGTCGTCGAGTCCACCGGGGCGAACCGCCTCGACGCCGCCCCGGCCGGGCGCGCGGTCGTGGTCGCCACGCCCGGCGTCGAGCCGCCCGCGCCGGACGGCTACGGCGCGGTCCTGCTGCTGGACACGTGGGCGCTGCTCACCCGCGCCGACCTGACGGCCTCGGAGGAGGCGCTGCGCCGCTGGATGAACGCGGTGGCGCTCGCCCGCCCCGACGGGACCGCCGTCGTCGTCGCCGACGGGGGACTGGCCGTGGTGCAGGCCCTGATGCGCTGGGATCCGGGCTGGTTCGCCGCGAGGGAGCTGGCCGAGCGGTCCGAACTGGGCTTCCCGCCCGCGATGAAGATGGCCGCGCTGACCGGCCCGAACGGCGAGCCCGAGAAGCTCGCCGCCGACCTCCCGCCCGAGCTGGGCGCCGAGGCCATCGGCCCCATCCCCGTCGACGAGGGCACCGAGCGGCTGCTGCTGCGGGTGCGCCGCCGCGACGGCGCGGCCCTGGCGAGCGCCCTGGCGCGGGCGGGCGCCGGGCGCGCGGGGGCGAAGGCCGAGCCGGTGCGCGTCCAGATCGACCCGCGGGCCATCGCCTGAGCGGCGCTCCCCCGCCGGAGGGACCGGGACCGCCCCCCGGAGGGAGCCCCCGGGCGCCCCGGCGGCGGACACTGGCGGCATGACCGGTACCCAAGCCCCGCCCGCGGCCTCGGCCGGGAAGGCGGCGACCGCCGTGCGTCCCTGGCACAATGGCCCCATGCGCCTGTTCGCCCCGCTCCGGTCCAGGGCCACCTACCGCGGGTGGATCTGGGCGATCCTGGGCGGGGCGCTGATGATGCCGTACATGATGGTCGGCGCCGTCGGCTACAACTGGTGGCATCCCGACGCCGGATTCAGCGGCGTCCTGGAGCCCGTCGTCTTCATCGCGGTCCTGCCGCTCGTGGCGGCCACCTCGGTGCTC
This sequence comes from Glycomyces sp., assembly GCA_035765105.1. Classification (GTDB taxonomy): domain Bacteria; phylum Actinomycetota; class Actinomycetes; order Mycobacteriales; family Micromonosporaceae; genus Glycomyces. Next base: position 38,454 of record DASTYG010000014.1, on the reverse strand, counting down.
CTGCCCGACCGCGAGGTGGAGCGCACCGCCGCCCGGCGGCTGCTCGGCGCCCGGTTCGCCTCCCCGGCCGACGACGACTCGTGGAACACGCGCTGGCGCACCGGCTGCTGGTTCACCCTCCACGCCGCGGTGGGCGGCGTCCTGTCGGGCGTCACGCTCGCCGTGGTGCCGTTCGTGGTCTACCTCGTGATCAGCGGCGCCGTGGGCACCGAGCCGCTGGAAGCGGTGCCGGTGCCGCCGCGCTGGGGGCTGCTGCTCGGGCCGCTGTTCCTGGTGCTGCTGATCTGGCTCGCGGCGGCCGTGGCGGCGGGGATGCGGCGGCTCGCGCCCCTGCTGCTCGGGCAGGGCGCGGCCGACCGCCTGGCCGGGGCCCGCGCCGAGGCCGCCCGGCTGGCCGCCCGCAACCGCATCGCCCGCGAACTCCACGATTCGGTGGGGCACGCCCTGTCGGTCGTGGTCGTCCAGTCCGACGCCGCCGCCAGGCTCATCGAGGCCGATCCGGCCTTCGCCGCGAAGGCGATGACCGCGGTGGGGGAGACCGCGCGCGGCGCGCTGGCCGAACTCGACACCGTCATCGGCGCGCTGCGCGAGGACGGCGGCGCCTCGCGCGCCCCGCGGCGCGACCTGGCCGACGTCGAGGGCCTCGCCGCCGAGTGCGGCGTCGAGGTGGACCTGGCGGTCTCAGGCGACCTGGGCGCCGTGGGCCGCCTGGCCTCGCGGGAGGGCTACCGGATCGTGCAGGAGGCGCTGACGAACGTGCTGCGCCACGCCGACCGGCCGCAGGCCCGCGTCGCGGTGGCCGTGGCCGAGGGGACGGTGAGCATCACCGTCGACAGCCCTTCGGCGAAGCCGTCGCGCTCGCACCGGAGCGGCCGCGGCCTGATCGGCATGGGGGAGCGGGCGGCCGTCGTCGGCGGCACCGTCCGGGCCGGGCGCGAGGACGGGCGCTGGCTCGTGCGCGCCCGCATCCCCGCGGAGGACACCACTGGAAAGGCAGACGATGGACACGCCGCTGCGCATAGCGCTGATCGATGACGAGGAGCTCATCCGCTCGGGGTTCGCCGCCATCATCGGCGCCGAACCGGACCTGGAGGTGTCGGCGCAGGGCGCCGACGGCGTCGACGCGGTCAACATCGCCCGCGCCGGGAAGGCCGACGTGCTGCTCATGGACGTGCGCATGCCGCGGGTCGACGGCATCGAGGCCACCGAGCGGATCACCGCCGAGGTCGCCGCCCGCCCGAAGATCCTGGTGGTCACGACGTTCGACAACGACGACTACGTGTGGCAGGCGCTGCGGGCGGGGGCGGACGGGTTCCTGCTCAAGCGCACGAAGGTCGAGGACATGCTCGCGGCGGTGCGGCTGGTGGCGCGGACGGACGCGCTGCTGTTCCCCGAGGCGATCCGGCGCCTGGCCGACGCCTCCTCGGCCAGGCGGGCCGCGCCGCGCCCGGGCGTCGCCGACCTGAGCGAGCGGGAGCTGGAGGTCCTGCGGCTCGCCGCCGAGGGCCTGTCGAACGCCGAGATCGCCGGCCGGCTGTTCCTGGGCCGCGAGACGGTGAAGACCCACCTGAGCAGCGTCTACACCAAGCTGGGGGTGCGCGACCGGACGCAGGCGGTCATCGCGGCCTACGACTCGGGTCTGGTCTGAGCGGGGCCGGGCGCTCCTGTGGCACTGTAGGCGGTGCGGCCACGTCCGAAGGGAGCCCGCGGTGAGCAATATGGAGACCGAACCCGAGGAGATGCGGTGCGGCGAGCCCGTCGAGGGCGGACGGGCCGACCGTCCGCCCGAGGTCGAGGTGCTCGCCGCCCGGGAGGTGCCCCTGGGCGGGGTGCGGGCGATGGGCGTGCGGCGGACGCTGCCGCAGCGGGCCCGGTCGCTCATCGGCGCCTGGTGCTTCGCCGACCACTACGGCCCCGACGACGTCCGGGAGACCGGCGGCATGGACGTCCCCGTCCATCCGCACACCGGCCTGCAGACGGTGAGCTGGCTCTTCAGCGGCGAGATCGAGCACCGCGACAGCCTGGGCGTCCACGCGCTGGTGCGGCCCGGCGAGTTGAACCTCATGACCGGCGGGCGCGGCATCTGCCACTCGGAGGTCTCCACCCCCGGGGTGCGCCTCCTCCACGGCGTGCAGCTGTGGGTGGCGCTGCCCGAGGCGCACCGGGACGCCGACCGCGACTTCCAGCACTACGCGCCGCGGCCCGTGCGGGTCGGCGGGGCCGAGTTCCGGGTCTTCTTGGGTTCGCTGGTCGGCGAGGATTCCCCGGTGCGGACGTTCACGCCGCTGCTGGGCGCCCAGATCGACCTCGCTCCTCGGGCCGAGACCGCGTTCGCCGTGGACGCGGGCTTCGAGCACGGTCTGCTCGTGGACGCGGGCGAGGTGCGCCTGTTCGACGCGGCGCTGCGCCCCGCCGAGCTCGGCTACGTGCCGCCCGGTGCGGGGGCGCTGCGGCTGGTGAACGGGTCGGACGCCCCGGCGCGGGCGGTCCTGCTCGGCGGTCCGCCCTTCGAGGAGTCGATCGTGATGTGGTGGAACTTCATCGGTCGCAGCCACGAGGACATCGTGCGGGCCCGCGAGGAGTGGGAGGCCGTTTCCGAGCGCTTCGGCGGCGTGGAGGGTTACGATGGGCCGCGCCTGCGGGCGCCGGCTTTGCCGAACGCCGTGATCATGCCGCGGAGGAATCCGCCGCGGCGCACCGCGAGTTGAGAGGGGCCTGGGCCGTGAGCGAGTCTTCGGGCGAACCGTCCGTCGAGCGGGTCGACGGCGAGCACTGGTACGCGATCCGCGTCGACGGCCGCCGCGTCGGCCTGACCGAGTACCGCGACCGGGGCGACCAGCGCGTCTTCTTCCACACCGAGGTCGACGAGGACTTCGCGGGGCAGGGGCTGGCCTCGCGGCTGGTCGAGTACGCGCTGGCGGACGTGCGCGACTCGGGCATGCGGGCCGTGCCGGTCTGCCCCTATGTCGCGAGGGTCCTCGAACGGCGCTCGGACGAGTTCGGCGACGTCGCCGATCCGGTGACGCCCGCGGTCCTGGAGTGGCTCGAAGCCGAGCGCGCCTGAGCCCCGTGTAGAGCCTGAGCGGCAGTTTCACCGCGCCGCACCGCGATCTTCCGCCGGTGCCCGGAGTCCCGGGCGCCGGCGGTTTCGCGTGCTCGGGCGGTGCGGCGGCCCCCTGGTTCGGCGGACCGTGGTTCATCCGTGCTATGGTTCATTAGTCAAGTAATGAACCGCTTGGCTAATGGACCGATTGCGGCCCGCAGGGGCCGCGCAGCGTTAAGGAGGCGAGATGTTCGATGACGGCACGCCGATCTACCGGCAGATCGCCGACCAGATCAAGGCCGAGATCCTCAACGGGTCACTCGAGCCGGGAGGAAAGGTCATGTCGACGAACCAGTACGCGTCGTTCTTTCAGATCAACCCGGCCACCGCGCAGAAGGCGTTCCGGGAACTGGTCGACGAAGGCGTTCTCTACAAGCAGCGGGGGGTCGGCATGTTCGTCGCTGACGACGCCCGCGACCGACTCGCGGGCGAATTCCGGGCCCGCTTCTTCGACGACGTGCTCAAACCGCTCATCCACGAGGCCCGCCAAGCCGGGATCTCCCTCACCGACATCATCGACTACCTCAAGACCCAGGAAGGCGCCCTGAAATGAGCTTCTCCGTCAGCCTGCGCGACGTGACGCTGAAATACGGCGACACCGACGCGCTCTCCGACGTCACCCTCACCCTCGAAGGCGGCAAGATCCACGGCCTGCTCGGCCGCAACGGCGCGGGCAAGACCACCCTGCTCAGCCTCCTGGCGGCCTTCCGCAAGCCCACCGACGGCGAGGTCCTGGTCGACGGCCGCCCCGTGTGGGAGAACATCGACGTCGTCTCCCAGGTCGCCCTCATCCGCGAGGGCGGCGACTTCGACGACACCGAGACCGTCAAGGCCACCATCGAGACCGGCCAGCTGCGGCCCTCCTTCGACCTCGAGTACGCCCGCAAGCTCGCCGAGCGGTTCGAACTGCCGCTGAAGAAGAAGGTCAACCAGCTCTCCCGCGGCAAGCGCTCGGTCCTGGCCGCGATCTGCGGCCTGGCCGCCCGCGCCGAGCTGACCATGTTCGACGAGGTCCACCTCGGCATGGACGCGCCCACCCGCGACGCGTTCTACAAGGAACTGCTCGCCGAGTACATGGACCGGCCCCACACCGTGATCCTCTCCACCCACCTGATCGACGAGGTCGCCAACTACCTCGAAGGGGTCGTCATCGTCGACAAGGGCCGCATCCTGCGCCACGACGACGTCGAGGCCTTCCAGGGCACTGGCGCCACCCTCACCGGCCCGGCCGACGCCGTCGACGCCGTCACCGCCGGACTCGAGGTCCTCGCCGAGCAGCGGCTCGGCGGCACCAAGAGCGCCACCGTCGCCGAGCGGCTCGACGCCGAACGGCGCGAGCGCGCCGCGGCCGCCGGGATCGAGATCGGCCCCGTCGGCCTCCAAGACCTCTTCATCCACCTGACCGACCCCGCCCGGAAGGAGACCCGGGGATGAGCAGCGCCTCCCTCGCCACCCGCCGCTACCGGCTCGGCACCGAACTGTTCACCGCCAGCGCCAAGTACTTCGCCGGCTGGATCCTGACCGTGATCATCGCGGCGGCGGTCGTGCCGCTGATCATCTCGCAGTACCGTTCGGTCGACATCTCCGCCTGGGCCATCGCCGCCAACGTCGGCAAGTACCTGATCGCGATCATCGCCGGCGGCTACGTGCACACGCTGCTGCCCATCACCGTCGCCAACGGGGTGACCCGCCGGGAGTTCGCCGCCGCGATGGGCGTCTTCGGCCTGCTGTGGTCGCTCTTCCTCGGCGCGATCGCCATCGCCGGCTTCCTCGGCGAGCGCGCCCTCTACGGCGCCCTCGACTGGACGCAGGCCATCCAGCACGAGGGGGACGACGAGGTCGCCGTACGATCGTTCGGCGACGCGCTCGACTTCGCCGCGATCTACCCGCTGGCCTACCTGCTCTACTTCACCGCGGGCGTCCTCATCGGGGCCGCGATCTGCCGCTCCGACAGCGGCTGGCTCATCCTCATCCCCGTCATCCCGGTCACGCTCGCCGTCGACGACGCCATGACCAGCGCGGGCCCGTGGGGCCCCGGATGGCTCGTCCGGTTCCTCACCGGCGCCACCGACGGCTGGAGCCTCTGGTTCAGCGTCACGGTCGCCCTCGTCGTCATCGCCGTCGGCGCCTGGGGGGCCCGCCGCCTCATCATCGACTCTCCGATCCGCGCAAAGCAGGCATGACCATGAACACCACCCTCACTCAGCGCCGCTACCGTCTCGGCGCGCACATGTTCACCCGCACCGCCCGCTCCTTCCTCTGGTGGCTGATCCCCGGCGCCGCGCTGACCTTCGGGATCTCGGTGGTCTTCGCCGACGAGCTGGAGATCGGCGCCTGGACCATCACCGCCTCGGTCTTCCAGTGGTTCGTCGCCGTCAGCGCCGGCATCGTCATCCACCAGATCATGCCCGCCCTGGTCGCCACCGGGCTGACGCGCAGGGAGATCACCGCCGGGCTCGGCGTGTTCGGCGCCCTGCTGTGCGCCGCGAGCGTCCTGTTCGTCGCCGTCGGGCTCTTCGCCGAGCACGCCCTGCTCGCGGCGGTCGCCGAACCGCCCGCCACCCTCGGCGAGACGGCCGGGCAGGCGGCCCGCTACCTCCTGGTCACCCCGCTGTACTGCGCCACGGGCCTGCTCATCGGCGCCTCCGAGGTGCGCATGCGGTGGCGCGGCTACCAGCTTCCGGTCGTGTTCGCCACGGCGATCCTCCTCGGCGGCGCGTGCATGTGGCTGGAGTACGCCCAGCCGTGGACCCTCGTGTCGACCGTCGCCGGGCTCGCGCTCTTCGCCGGCACGGCCACCGCCTTCGCGCTGTGCATGCTCGGCGCCCCGATACACGCGAAGCGGGCCTGAGCCGTGGGGCTGCTGGGAGTCGAGGCCGCCGCGATAGCGCTCGTCCTGGGCGCCTGCGCGGCCGCCGCGGCCGTCGCGGCCCTCCTCCTGGCGTCCGGGCCGGGCGCCGGCGGAGGGCCGCGCACCACAACCCCCGCCGACCCCTCACCCGACGGCTCCGGGGAATGGGACACTGGAGAGCGGCCGGTTCAAGCGTCGAGAGGTCAGCACATTGTCGATCCAGCCCATCCGCATCTACGGCGACCCGGTCCTGCGCACCGCAGCCGAGGAAGTCGACACCTTTGACAAGGAGCTGCGCGTCCTGGTGAAGGACCTGCTGGACACCATGCGCGACCAGGGCGGCGCCGGGCTCGCCGCCCCGCAGGTCGGCGTCGGCAGGCGCGTGTTCACCTTCGACGTGGACGACGTGGTCGGCCACATCGTCAACCCGGTCCTGGAGTTCCCCGACGAGGAGGAGCAGGACGGGCCCGAAGGGTGCCTGTCGCTGCCGGGCCTGTACTTCGACACCGTCCGGCGCCAGAACGTCATCGCCAAGGGCTTCAACGAGTACGGCGACCCGCTCCAGATCGTCGGCACCGGCATGATGGCCCGCTGCCTCCAGCACGAGACCGACCACCTCGACGGCATCATCTTCATCGACCGGCTCGACGCCGAGCGCCGCAAGGACGCCATGGCCGAGATCCGCTCCCAGGACTGGTATAACGACGACGTCAAGGTCAAGGTCACGCCCCACGACAGCACGGGCGTGTTCTTCAAGTCCTGACCCAGCGTCCCCGAAGGAAGGCCAGAGCTTGTCCATCCAGCCAGTGCGCCTGTACGGCGACCCGGTCCTGCGCACCCGCTCCGCGGAGGTCACCGCGTTCGACGATCGGCTGCGCCGCCTGATCGACGACCTCCACGACACCCTCGACGACCAGCGCGGCGCCGGGCTCGCCGCCCCGCAGATCGGCGTGGGCCTGCGCGTGTTCGTCTACGACGTCGAAGGCCGGCGCGGTCACATGGTCAACCCCGTCCTGGAGCTCCCCGACCTGGAGCTGCAACGGGACGGCGACCTCGAAGGCTGCCTGTCGGTGCCCGGCGGGCTCTACTACCCGCGGACGCGGCGGCGCCGCGCGATCGCCCGCGGCCTCGACCTGCGCGGCGAGCCGATCGAGATCCGCGGCGAGGGCTTCATGGCCCGCTGCCTCCAGCACGAGACCGACCACCTCGACGGGCGGCTGTTCATCGACCGGCTCGACGCCGAGCACCGCGCCGAGTTCCTCGCCGACCTCGAAGACCAGGACTGGTACCGGGCCAGCCGGACGAGCGTCCACACCGACCGCGACCAGAGCAAAGGCGTGTTCTTCAAACAATGAGGCTTCTCTTCGCCGGCACCCCCGAGGTCGCGCTGCCGACCCTGGAGGCGCTCCACGCGTCCGACCATGAACTCGTCGCCGTCCTGACCCGGCCCGACGCGCCCACCGGGCGGGGCCGCAAGGTCTCGCGCTCCCCGGTGGCCGCCTGGGCCGACGCGCACGGCGTCGAGGTCCTCACCCCGGCCCGCCCGAAGGAGCCGGAGTTCCTGGAGCGGCTGCGCGGACTCGACGTCGACGTGGTGCCGGTGGTCGCCTACGGCGCGCTCGTGCCGCCCGCGGCCCTGGAGATCCCGCGCCTGGGCTGGATCAACCTGCACTTCTCGCTGCTGCCGGCCTGGCGGGGGGCCGCCCCGGTCCAGCACGCCGTGCTCGCCGGGGACGAGATGACCGGCGCGTGCGTCTTCCAGCTGGAGGCCGGGCTCGACACCGGGCCGGTCTACGGCCGCCTGACCGAGCCCATCGGCGCCGCCGACACCGCCGGCGCGCTGCTCGAACGCCTCGCGGTCGCCGGCGCCCGGCTCACCGTCGACGTCGTCGACGGCCTGGCGGCCGGCGTCCTGGAGGCCGAGCCGCAGCCCGAGGACGGCGTCTCGCACGCCCCCAAGATCACCGTCGAGGACGCCCGGGTCCGCTGGGACGACCCGGCTTTCGCCGTCGACCGGCGCATCCGCGCCGTCACCCCCGCGCCCGGGGCCTGGACCGAGGTCGACGGGGCCAGGCTCCGCCTCGGCCCGGTCGCCGTCGACCCCGAGGGGCCCGCGCTGGCCCCCGGCGAGGTCGCGGTGTCCAAGCGCCGCGTCCACGTCGGCACCGCCACCGATCCGGTGCGGCTGGGGGAGGTCCAGCCCTCAGGGAAGCGGCGCATGGACGCCGCCGACTGGGGCCGCGGCCACCAGAGCGCGAACCTGCGGTGCGTCTGATGAGCAGACCCAACCCGCGCCACGTCGCCTTCGACGCCATCCGCGCGGTCAGCGCCGAGGACGCCTACGCCAACATCGCGCTGCCGAAGCTGCTCTCGGCCACCGGCCTCGAAGGGCGCGACGCGGCCCTGGCGACCGAGCTGACCTACGGGACGCTGCGGAGCCTGGGCACGCTCGAAGCGATCCTGGCCGCCGCCTCGGGCCGCGAGCTCGACCGGCTCCAGGCCGACCTGGTCGACGCGCTCTGCCTGGGCGCCTACCAGCTGCTCTACACGCGCGTGCCCGTGCACGCGGCCGTCTCGACCACCGTCAGCCTCGTCAAGGCCGCGGTCAGCCCGCGCGTGTCCGGCCTGGCCAACGCCGTGCTGCGCAAGGTCGCCGCGCGCGACCTCGCGGGCTGGACCGCGCACCTGGCCTCCGGCGACCGCGTCGCCGACCTCGCGCTGCGCCATGCGCATCCGAAGTGGATCGTCGAGGAGTTCGACGCGATCCTCGGCTCCGAGGAGCTGCCCGAGGCCCTGGAGGCCGACAACGTGGCGCCGCCGGTCCACCTGTGCGCCAAGCCCGGCCGCATCGACCGCGACGACCTGGCCGCGAAGACCGGCGGGACGCCCGGGCCCTGGTCGCCCTACGCGGTGCATCTGCCCGGCGGCGCCCCGGGGAGGATCAAGGCCGTGGCCGTGGGCCGCGCGAGCGTCCAGGACGAGGGCAGCCAGCTCGTCGCCGCCGCGCTCGCCAACGTTCCCATGAACGGTTCCGACGCCTCCTGGGTCGACCTGTGCGCCGGACCGGGCGGCAAGACCGCGCTGCTCGGCGCGCTCGCCGCCCAGCGCGGCGCCGCCGTCGACGCCGTCGAGGTCGCGCCCCACCGCGCCGACCTGGTCACCAAGGCCGCCAAGGGATTGCCCGTCACCGTCCACACCGCGGACGGGCGCGGCTTCGGCCGGAGCGGCAGCGCCGACCGGGTCCTGGTGGACGCCCCCTGCTCGGGCCTGGGCGCGCTGCGCCGCCGCCCCGAGGCGCGCTGGCGCAAGCGCCCCGGCGACGTCGACGACCTCTCGCGGCTCCAGCGCGAGCTGCTGGCCTCGGCGATCGACCTGGTCCGCCCCGGCGGCACCGTCGCCTACGTGACCTGTTCGCCCGTGCGCGCCGAGACCGTTGAGGTCGTCGGCGACCTCCTCCGCCGCGGGGGAGTGGAAGCCGTTGCGCCCCAATCGATCACCGATCACGTCCCGAGCTCTTCGCGGGAGGGGTTCGTGCAGTTGTGGCCCCAGCGCCACGGCACCGACGCGATGTTCCTGGCGCTGCTGCGCCGCACCGGCTGAGCGGGCGATTCGACGGAATTCGACGCCCCCTGTCGACATCCTTCAGTGGTAGCGCTACCATCAATATATCGATGTATGTGAATTTCACCGCTCGCATCGGTGGAGTCGACACCACGAAGGAGCAACTCGTGAATCGAAGAAAGAGACTCGCGGCGATCGCCGCGGCGGCGGGCGCCGCGGGATTGGCCGCGGCCACCGCGCTCCTGCTGGCCCCTACGGCGTCCGCCCAAGGTGAGAGCCTGTGGGCCGACCCCACTACCCAGGCGGCCGAGTGGGCCGCCGAGAACCCGAACGACTACCGGGCCGAACTCATCGGCGAGCGCATCGGGCAGACCCCGGCGGGCGTCTGGTTCACCCAGCACAACCCGGTCGGCGGCATCCAGGCGCAGGTCGCGAACGTCGTATCGGCCGCCGCCGCTGACGGCGACACGCCGATCATGGTCGTCTACAACATCCCCGACCGCGACTGCGGCGGCCACTCCGGCGGCGGCGCCCCCAGCCACAGCGCCTACCGCGACTGGATCGACCAGTTCGCCGCCGGCCTCTCGGGCCCGGCCTACATCATCCTCGAACCCGACACCCTCCCGCACAACTGCGCCGACCCCGCCGAGCGCAACCAGTCGCTCACCCACGCGGTCCAGGCGCTCAAGTCCGCCTCCTCGCAGGCCCGCGTCTACCTCGACATCGGCAACTCCGCCTGGCTCGAGCCCGGCGAGGCGGCCAGCCGCCTCCAGGGCGCCGGCATCCAGTACGCCGACGGCTTCGCGATCAACGTCTCCAACTACCGCACCACCCAGGAGGCGACCTCCTACGCCCACCAGATCCAGAACGTCGTCGGCTCCGACAAGGGCGCGGTGATCGACACCAGCCGCAACGGCAACGGGCCGCTCGACCCGCCCGACCCCAACGACTGGTGCGACCCGCCCGGCCGCGCCATCGGGGACTACCCGACCACCTCGACCGGCGTGAGCGGCATCGACGCCTACCTGTGGGTCAAGCTCCCCGGCGAGGCCGACGGCTGCGCCGGCTCGGCCGGCCAGTTCATCCCCGACCTGGCCTATGAGCTCGCCAACAACGCCGGGGCCGACTGGCCCGGCGACGTCCCGGTCGACCCGACCGACCCGACCACCGACCCCGACGACCCGACCACCGACCCCGGGACCGATCCGGGCACCGGCGACTGCACCGCCGAGATCGTCGTCGTCAGCGACTGGGGCTCGGGCTGGCAGGGCGATGTGCACATCACCGCCGGCGACGCCTCCCTCAACGGCTGGACCCTCACCTGGACCTGGAACAGCGGCCAGTCCGTCTCCAGTTCCTGGAACGTCGACATCTCCCAGTCGGGGACCTCGGTGACCGCCACGGACGTCGGCTGGAACGGCGCCATCGCGTCCGGACAGTCCCGAAATGCCTTCGGTTTCATCGCCAACGGCTCCAGCGCGGTGCCGACAGTGGAGTGCAGCGCCTGACCCACGCCTCACTTCACCCCCGGTGTCCGGCCTGTGTCGCAGTTGTGGGACCTACACTGTCCGTGTGGTACCGATCGAAGCGGCACAGGCCGACACCGTCATCGCTCCGAGCTTGCTCGCGGCCGACTTCGCCCGTCTCGCCGAGGCGGCCGAGTCGGTCGCGGGGGCCGTCGACTGGCTCCATGTCGACGTCATGGACAACCACTTCGTCCCCAACCTCACCCTCGGGCCGCCGGTGGTCAAGTCGCTCAAGGCCGCCACGGACGTCCCCCTCGACTGCCACCTGATGATCGAGGACCCCGAGCGGTGGGCCGTGGGCTACGCCGAACTGGGCGCCCACAACGTCACCTTCCACGCCGAGGCCAGCGCCGACCCCGCCGCCCTCGCCGGGCGGCTCCGCTCCGCCGGCGCCAAGGCGGGGCTCGCCATCGACCGCGACACGCCCGTCGAGGACTACCTGGAGCTGCTGCCGGCGTTCGACACGCTGCTCATCATGACCATCAAGGCCGGCTTCGGCGGCCAGGAGTTCATGCCCGAGCTGCTCGACAAGGTCCGCACCGCCCGCCGCCACGCCCTTGCGGGCCACCTCGAACTGCGCATCGAAGTCGACGGCGGCATCGCCGACGACACCATCGCCCAAGCCGCCGAGGCCGGCGCCGACGCCTTCGTCGCCGGCACCGCCGTCTACGGCGCCGCCGACCCCGCCGAGGCATGCAGACGCCTACGGGCGCTCGCCGACGCCGCCAGATGAGCCCGCCATGTCCTCGCCCCGCCCCACCCCCGCCGATGCCGACGCCGCCGAGTCCGCTAAAGACCTGGTGCTCATAGCCGACTCCGACGCCGAGGTCGCCGAGTTCCTCGCCGGACGGCTGCGCGCCGACGGCTTCGACACCGCCCTGGCCCGCGACGGCTACCAGGCGCTCGCCGGGATCGCGCTGCGCCGCCCGGTCATCGTGCTCCTGGAGGCCGACCTGCCGTTCATCGACGGCCTCGCCCTGACCAGGCAGCTGCGGTCCGACCCGGCCACGGCCAGCCTGCCGATCATCCTGGTGTGCGCCCAGCCCACCTCGGCCGACAAGATCGCCGGGCTCAAGGCCGGCGCCGACGACTACGTCGCCAAGCCCTTCGACCCGGCCGAGGTCTCGGCCCGCATCGACTCGGCGATCCGCCGCCACCGCGAGATCCGCGAGTCCTCGCCGCTGACCGGCATGCCCGGCAACGACCGCATCCTGCGCGAACTGTCCTCATGGATCAGACGCGGCGATCCCTTCGCCCTGTGCTACATCGACATCGACCACTTCAAGGCGGTCAACGACGTCTACGGCTTCGTGCGCGGCGACGAGTTCATCAGAGGACTGGCCGAATGCGTCTACCTGGCCGCGGGCGACGCGGGCGCGGCCCCGGTCTTCCTCGGCCACGTCGGCGGCGACGACTTCACGATCCTGTGCACCCCCGAGCACGCCCGCCCCGTCACCGGATTCCTCAACGACCACTTCGCCGCCCGCGTGCGGCAGCTGTGCGACCCGCTCGACGCCGAACGCGGCTACATCGAGCACACCGACCGGTCCCGGCGCGTCACCCGCTCGCGCCTGCCCACCCTCTCGATCGGGGTGGCCCTGTCGACCCACCGGCACTTCGGCGACGCCTACGAGGCCGTCGCCGAGGCCACCGCCCTCAAGAGCGTCGCCAAATCCCACGCCGGGCCCTACGTCGCCTTCCCCCAGGGCCGGCCCCCGAGCGTCAAGCGCCGCCCCGTGTTCTGGGCCGAGGACCGGTGAACGGGCCGGGCGCGTCCCCGATTGAGACAACTGTCACGGAATAGCGACCCCGCAATGCGGCCGTGGCACAATTCTGAGTAACAACGCGCGTCAGCGGGGTCGGTGAAATTCCGAGCCGGCGGTGAGCGGCCCAGCGCCGCGAGTCCGCGACCCGTCCGCATCCAGCGGACGGTTGACCTGGTGAGAATCCAGGACCGACGGTCAAAGTCCGGATGGGAGCAGACGCGTCGCGGAGCATCCGGGCCACCGGTCCCTCCGCGCGTCTTCCCCCGACCCCGCCTGCGTGCGCACGAACGCAGCAACGGTAGGGGGTCCACCCGATGTTCACGGGAATCGTCGAGGAACTCGGCGAAGTCGTCAAGGCGGGCGAGTCGAGCCTGTCCATCCGCGGTCCGCTCGTCACCTCCGACGCGCGCTTCGGCGACTCGATCGCCGTCAACGGCGTCTGCCTCACCGTCGTCGCCCTCGAAGGCGACGTCTTCACCGCCGACGTGATGGCCGAGACCTATCGGCGCAGCGCCGTCGGCGCCCTCGAACCGGGCGACCGCGTCAACCTCGAACGCGCCGCCACCCTCACCACCCGCCTCGGCGGCCACCTCGTCCAAGGCCACGTCGACGGCGTCGGCGAGATCATCGCGCGCGAACCCGCCGCCGAGTGGGTGGAGGTCGCCTTCCGCCTGCCCGAGCACCTGTCCAAGTACGTCGTCGAGAAGGGCTCGATCACCGTCGACGGCGTCTCCCTGACCGTCGCCGCCGTCGCGGGCGACGAGTTCACCGTCGGCCTCATCCCCGCCACTCTCGAAGCGACCACGCTGGGCCGCAAGCAGGTCGGCGACTCCGTCCATCTCGAAGCCGACGTGATCGCCAAGCACACCGAGAAACTCCTCCAAGCGAACGGAAGCCTCCGATGAGCGACATCCGACTGGACGACATCGAGTCGGCCATCACCGACATCGCGGCCGGACGGCCCGTCATCGTCGCCGACGACGTCGACCGCGAGAACGAGGGCGACATCGTCTTCGCCGCCGAGGACGCCTCGCCCGAGCTGCTGGCCCTGACCATCCGCCACAGCGGCGGCTACATCTGCGTCGCCATGCCCGGCGAGACCGCCGACCGGCTCGAACTGCCCCCCGCCCACCACACCAACCAGGACCACAAGGGCACCGCGTTCGCCGTCTCGGTCGACGCCCGCCAGGGCGTGAGCACCGGGATCTCGGCGGCCGACCGCGCCCGGACCATCAGGGCGCTCGGCGACCCCGCCACCGTCGCGGGCGACCTCAACCGGCCCGGCCACGTGGTCCCGCTGCGCGCCCGCGAGGGCGGCGTGCTCGTCCGCCGCGGCCACACCGAGGCCGCCGTGGACCTCACCCGCCTGGCCGGGAAGTCCCCGGTCGGCGCGATCTCCGAGCTGATGAACGACGACGGCACCATGATGCGGATGCCCGAGCTGCGGGCCTTCGCCGACGAGTACGACCTCAAGCTCATCACCGTCGCCGACCTCGCCGCCTGGCGCAGGCGCAACGAGACGCAGGTCAAGCGCCTGGCCGAGGCCCGCCTGCCGCTGGCGGCCGGCGACTTCACCGCCGTGGGCTACCGCGCCGCCTACGAGGGCGACGAGCACGTCGCCCTCGTCAAGGGCGACATCGGCGACGGGAGGGACGTGCTCGTCCGCGTCCACTCCGAATGCCTCACCGGCGACGCCTTCGGCTCGCTGCGGTGCGATTGCGGCCCGCAGCTCCAGTCCGCGCTGCACGCCGTCGAGGCCGAGGGCCGCGGCGTGGTCCTCTACATGCGCGGCCACGAGGGCCGCGGCATCGGCCTGGTCCACAAGCTCCAGGCCTACCAGCTCCAGGACAACGGCCGCGACACCGTCGACGCCAACCTCGAACTGGGCCTGCCCGCCGACGCCCGCGACTGGGACGCCGGCGCGCAGATCCTCGCCGACCTGGGCGTCAAGTCGATGCGCCTGCTGACCAACAACCCGGACAAGCGCGCGGGCATCGAAGGCCACGGCCTCGAAGTCCTCGACCGGGTCGCCCTGCCGACCCACACCACGCCCGACAACATCGCCTACCTGACGACCAAGCGCGACCGCATGGGCCACCTCCTGGAGGACTTGCCCACGCTCGTGCCCGTCCAGACCGCCGAGGAGGCCGCCTGACATGGCAGGACACGGAGCGCCCGAGACCGCCGTCCCCGACGCGAGGGGCCTGACGCTCGGCATCGCCGCCACGAACTGGAACGCCGCACTGGTCGAGCAGATGCTCACCCGCGCCCGCGACGCCGCCGCCGACGCGAAGTGCGCCGAGCCGGTCGTGCTGCGCGTGGCCGGCGCGGTCGAGCTGCCGGTCGCCGCTCAGGCGCTGGCCCGCCGCTTCGACGCCGTGGTCGCCCTCGGCGTGGTCATCCGCGGGGGCACGGCCCACTTCGAGTACGTCTGCAAGTCCGTGACCGAAGGGCTCACCCGGGTGGCGCTCGACGAGTCGACGCCGGTGGCCCAGGGGGTCTTGACCGTCGACGACCTCGACCAGGCCGTCGCCCGCGCCGGCTACCCGGACTCGACCGAGGACAAGGGCTACGAGGCGGTGACGGCGGCGCTCGGCGCGGCCCTGGCCGTCCGCTCCCTGGCCTGACCGAGGCACCGTACCGACGCCGGGGGCGCGCCGCGACCGCGGCGCGCCCCCGCGCGCTCCCTCCCGCGGACGAATCGGCTCCTTCGGGCCGGTCGCTGCCGGATTCGGGTGCTTTCGACCGCTTGCGTCACTTGATCCCCTTGTTGCACGGCGTCCTTGATAACGCTGCTCAAAACCGGTAAAATCAGGTGATCTGCGTCACGTCATTGTGGAGTTGGCCCTAGTGACGTAGTGCAATCATCACTCTGTGTGAGGGTGCTGGCCAGGCCGGCGTCAGTCCATCTCAGGGATGGATCGAGCGGACATTCCACTCGTCGAGCGGCCTGGCGGCAGAGACGACTCAGAGGTGGGAGGAAGCTGTGTTCACAGGCATTCGCGAACTGACGGCCGACGAGGGCGACCGGGAGGTGCCCGGCACCGGCGACCAGGCGGCGGACGGCGGCGACAGGCGCCCGCTGCGGGTGGCGATGGTGGTGCCGCCGTACTTCTCGATTCCGCCCGGCGGCTACGGCGGCGTCGAATCCGTCGTCGCCGACCTGACCGACTCGCTGATCGCCCGGGGCCACCACGTGACCCTCATCGGCGTCGGCGAGAACGGCACGGAGGCGGACTTCGTGTCGGTCTGGCCGCGGCCGATCCCCGAACGCCTGGGCGAGCCGATGCCCGAGATCCTCCAGGCCGCGCTGGCCCGCAAGGCCATCCGCGACCTCGCCGCCGGCCCCGGCCTGGACGTCGTCCACGAGCACACCGGAGCCGGACCGCTCAACGCGATCGCCTACGAGGCCCTGGGCCTGCCCACGGTCGTGACCATGCACGGCCCCGTCGACGAGGACCTGCACACCTTCTACCAGGCGGTGGGCAAGGAGATCGAACTGGTCGCCATCAGCGAGCGCCAGCGCGAACTCGCCCCGAGCCTCAACTGGGCCGGAAGGGTCCACAACGCGATCAGCACCGAGACCTTCCCGTTCCAGCGCGACAAGAAGGACTACGGCCTCTTCCTCGGGCGGTTCCACCCGAACAAGGCCCCGCACCTGGCCCTGGACGCGGCGCACGCGGTCGGGATGCCGCTGGTGCTCGCCGGCAAGTGCGCCGAAACGATCGAAAAGGACTACTTCGAGCGCGAGATCAAGCCGCGCTTGACCTCCGAGGACGTCGTCTTCGGCGAGGCCGACTCCCGGGACAAGCGGCGGCTGTTCGCCGAGGCGCGCTGCCTGCTGTTCCCGGTGCAGTGGGAGGAGCCGTTCGGCATGGTTATGATCGAAGCCATGGCATGCGGTACACCGGTGGTCGCACTCCGTGGCGGCGCCGTCCCCGAGGTCGTCGTCGACGGCCGCACGGGATACATCTGCGACGACCCGTCCGAACTCGCCGACGCGCTGCGCCGGCTCGACCGGATCGATCCCGAGGAGTGCCGCCGCCGCGTCGCCGAGCACTTCGACGTCTCCGGCCTGGGCATCGCCTACGAGGACGTCTACCGGCGCGTCCTGGCGGCCAGACGGCCCGCCGAGGCCCCGACCCGGACGCACCACGTCGACCTCGACATCGGACTCGACCGGCGGCACGGCCGCGAGCGCCAGACCGCGGCGCGCGGCAGCCGACCGCCGCTGAGCAGCCGCGTCGCCGACCGACCGCGTTCGGCGGGCGCCGCATGACACTGAACAGCGATCCGGCGTCGGCCCGGCCTCAACCGTTCAACGCGACCGAGCCCGTGCCGACACAGGGGAACACGGAAGTCGTCACCCTCGTCGAGGGCGCCACCTTCTGCCTGTCGGACCGCAACGGCGATGTCACCCCGGGCGCCGCGCAGGGCCTGTTCGTGCGCGACGCCCGGGTGCTGTCGCGGTGGCAGCTGCATTTGGACGGACGCCGTCTGCAACCGCTCACCGTGCTCGGCATGGACGCCTTCGCCGGGAAATTCGTGCTGCGTCGGCCTCCCCTTCCCGGGAAGGCCGACAGCACGCTCCTGGTCAGCCGCGAACGCCTCGTCGGCGACGGCCTGCGCGAGACGATCACCATCCGCAACCTGGGGCGCGAGGCCACCTCCTGCGCGGTCACGCTCCTCATCGACGCCGACTTCGCCGACCTGTTCGCCGTCAAGGAGGGCCGCGTCTCGACCGGCGGCTCCGACGGGGCGGCGAACGGCGCCGAGCTGTGGCTGACCGCCCACTCCGACGTCGGCCGCCAGCTGCGCATCAGCGCCACGGCCGACCCCGACGCCACGCCCGGCGCCTTGAGCTGGAACGTCGTGGTGGGCCCGCGCGAGCGCTGGACCACCGAGATCGTGGCCGAACCGGTCGTCGCCGGACGGAAGCTCACACCGGGCTTCGAGCGCGGCGAGCAGGTCGGCGCGAGCGCCGCGGCCCGCAAGATGCGGGCCTGGCGGCAGGGGAGCACCCCCATCGAGATCGACGACCCGGCCTCGGCGGCGGTGCTGGCCCAGACCGAGACCGACCTGGGCGCGCTCCAGATCTCCGACGAGCGCACCGGCACGCCGTTCGTGGCCGCGGGCGCGCCGTGGTTCATGACCCTGTTCGGCCGCGACAGCCTGCTGACGGCGTGGATGGCGCTGCCGCTCGACGCCGGCCTGGCGATGGGCACGCTCGAAATCCTCGCCACCACGCAGGGCAAACGGGTCGACCCCTGCACCGAGGAGGAGCCCGGGCGGATCCTGCACGAGCTGCGCCTCGGTCCCGAGAGCAAGCACGCGCTCGGCGGCAACCACTACTACGGCAGCGTCGACGCCACGCCGCTGTTCGTGATGCTGCTCGTCGAGGCGTGGCGCTGGGGCGCCGATCCCGAGACCGTCAGACGGCTGCTCCCGGCCGCCGACGCGGCGCTGAAATGGATCGAGGAGTACGGCGACCGCGACGGCGACGGCTTCATCGAATACCGGCGGGCCACCGACCAGGGCCTCGCCAACCAGGGCTGGAAGGACAGCTTCGACGCGATCAGCTTCGCCGACGGCAGTCCCGGCAACACGCCCCTGGCGCTGTGCGAGGTCCAGGGGTACGCCTACGCGGCCTGGCAGGCCCGCGCCGAACTGGCCGACGCGTTCGACGAACCGGAGACCGCGCGCCACTGCCGCACCAGGGCCCAGCAGCTGCGGGAGTCCTTCGCCGAGCGCTTCTGGCTGCCCGACCGCGGCTGGTACGCCCTGGCGCTGGACGGGTCCAAGCGCCCGGTCGACTCGCTCACCAGCAACACCGCGCACGCGCTGTGGACCGGCATCGCCGACGACCGGCACGCCGAGGAGCTGATCGCGAACCTGTCCACCGAGGACATGGACACCGGCTACGGGCTGCGGACCATGTCGAAGGCGATGGCCGCGTACAACCCGATGAGCTACCACAACGGCTCGGTCTGGCCGCACGACACGGCGATCGCCACGGCCGGGCTGCTGCGCTACGCCCACCTGCCCGGCGCCGTCGAGCTCGCGCACCGGCTGCTGAGCGGCCTGCTCGACGCCGCGACCGCGTTCGGCGACCGGCTGCCCGAGCTGTTCTGCGGTTTCGACCGCGACCAGTTCGCGCCGCCCCTGCCCTACCCGTCCTCGTGCTCGCCGCAGGCATGGGCCGCCGCCACGCCGCTGCTGCTGGTGCGGTCCACGCTCGGCCTGGAGCCGAACGTGCCGCGCCGCACCCTGCGCCTGTCGCCGCACCTGCCCGAGCGCTGGGGCCGGATCTCCGTGTCCGACCTGCGGCTCGGCCCGGCGAAGGTGCAGATCACCGCCGAGGGGACCGAGGCCGACGTGAGCGGCCTGCCCTCCGACTGGACCTTGCGGGACGACACGCCCGACTGACCGGCCGGGGCGGGCCCGGCCCGCCCCGGCGTCAGCCCGAAGGCGGGGTCTCGCGCTCGTCGGCCGCCGCGGCCTGCGCCAGCGCGGCCACCGTCCGCTCGAGGCCGTCCTGCACCTCCGCGCCCGCCGCCTCGCGCACGCTGTGCAGGCTGACCGTGATCCGGCTGCGGCCGGGCGCCAGTTCGTCCACCAGCAGCTCACCGTGGTAGTCGTCGGGGCCCTCGGCGCCCCACTCCAGGCGGCGCTCGGCGGGGTTCGGGCGGACCCACGCCTCGCCCTCCACGTGGTCGCCGTGCACGTTCGCCTCCACATGGACGCTCTCGCCGCCCTCGGGCTCGGCGGCCGTCATCTGCGGGAAGTAGCGCGGCAGGTTCCGCGGCTCGGCGAGGAACCCGAACAGGGTGTCGGCGGCGACGTCGGCGTCCGCGGTGTGCGTGTACGTGGTCATCGGTGGACCCTCCTCTTGTTCCGGCGCGCCGGCGTCGGCGCGGGACCGGGGCCGTCCGATGCCGCCTTCGTGCCGGCGGTCGCGCGGCCCCGGTCCTGCGGGTACCCGCCCGGCGCGAAGTGATGCGCGCCGCGAGCGCGGAGGGTGCGGGTCAGCCTTCGGCGCGAGGCCGGGCCGCCGCGTCGACGCGGGCGAAGTAGGCATCGACCAGGGGTTTGCCGATGCCGGTCATCCACTCCTCGAAGGTGAGCAGGCCCGGGTGGATCGCCCGCAGCGCGTCGATGTCGACCGCGACCGGATGCTCGTTGAGCGCCGTGATCGCCTCGGCCGACGACGCGCTGATCTCGCGCAGCCGCTCGATCGGGACCTCCACGTAGGGCACCTCGCGGCCGGCCGCCCGGCCGATGAGCGCGGCCTTGTCGACCTGGGTCATGTCGTCGCCGGCCAGCGAGTAGGACCTGCCGCGGTGCCGCTCGGGGTCGGCGAAGGCCAGCGCGGCGAACGCGGCGATGTCGTCCGCGGCGATGAGCGGTTCGCGGCTGTCGGCCCCCAGGGGCGTGACCAGCTTGCCGTCCTGGAGCTCCCGGACGGAGTCGAACGCGTTCTCCATGAACGAGGAGGGGCGCAGGAAGGTCAGCGACAGCCCCGTCGCGCGCAGGGCGGCCTCGGCCGCCGCCTTGGTCGCGAGCATGGGCAGTTTCGACTCCAGCGGCGTGTCGATGCCGAACGCCGAGGAGTGCACGAGGTGCGCGACGCCCGCGGCCTCGGCGGCGGCGCCGAGCTTGGCGGCGGATCGGGCCTCGTGGTCGAGGTCGTCGCCGTAGGGGCCGCCCTCGTAGGCGCCGGCGTGCACGCTGAAGACGCCCCAGGCGCCTTCGGCGGCGGCGTCGAGGGAGGCGCGGTCGTCGAGGTCGCCGGTGACGACCTCGGCGCCCGAGGCGGCCAGCGCCCTCGCGCGTCCGCTCGAGGCGTCGCGGGTGAGCGCGCGGACCTTCCAGCCGTCGGCCAGCAGGCGGGAGGCGACGGCGCCGCCCTGCCGCCCGGTGGCGCCGGTGACGAGGATCGTCCTGTCATTGGAGGTCATGGGGAGTTCCTTTCCGTTGCCGGGGACGCCGGATAGTATCGGGAGCGGCGACCCGCTTAATAAAGCGGAACACTACACCCGTTTAGATTCGGAGACGAGAGGGGTGCGCCTGTGAGCGACGCGACACGGAGGGCCGAACGCGCCGACGCCCAGCGCAACCGGCAGCGAGTCCTGGAGGTGGCCGACCGGCTGTTCGCCGAGCGCGGCGCCGCGGTGGCGCTGGGCGAGATCGCGGTCGTCGCGGGCGTGGGGGCCGGCACGGTCTACCGGCACTTCCCGACCAAGGACGCGCTCATGGCGACGGTCCTGGACCGGCGGCTGGTCCAGTTGGGCGAGCGCGCCCGCGCGGTGGGGCGCGAGCTCCCGCCCGGGGAGGCGTTCTTCGTCTACCTCCGCTACCTCGCCGAACAGGCGTTGGAGAACCGGGTGCTGTGCGAGTCGCTGGCGGTCCGGAGCGACTGGACCGAGCCGTCGAAGGCGGCCGGGCGGTGCGTGGTGGAGGGGCCGGTGGCCGAGCTGCTGGAGCGGGCCCAGCGGGTCGGCGCCGTCCGCGGCGACATCGACGTCAGGGACGTCATGGCGCTGCCGCCGGCCTTCGTCGCGATGGCGATGTCGATCGGTTCGCCCGAGCGGGCGCAGCGGATGGCCGCGATGCTGTGCGAAGGGCTCCGCCCCGGACCGGTACGAAACGCCGATGACGGTAACGAAACTGAGCCTGCCGGAGTGGATAGTAACGAAACAGGCGGCGTTTCGAGTGACGAAACCGCGCGGCGCTGCCCCGTCTGCGGCGGCCCGATCGCGCCCGCCGGCACCGGCCGCCCGCCGAAGTTCTGCGGCGCCGCCTGCCGCCAGAAGGCGTTCCGGGACAAGCGGAGGGCCGCGGCCCTCGCGGCGGAACCGTGAGCGCCGCGGCCCGCGGCGGCCTAGACGTTCAGCGTGTAGTCGTTGACGCGGAAGTCGTGGCCGCCCGCGGCCGAGGTGATCTCCCAGCCGAACTGGATCTGGTCGATGCGCACCTCCGGCATGCGGCCGGTGCCGACCAGCCACTGGCACATGGCGGTGATGTCCACCCACGAGTCGGTGGTGTGAGTCCGGGCCAGGAAGCTGTAGACGGCGTTGCTGCCGTTGCTGCCCTGGTAGTAGTCCCAGTTGCGCCCGCCCAGGTTCACGCTGGTGACGTGGCCGCCGATCGGGCCGACCGGCCCGTGCCACTGCGTCCAGATCATGATCTCGTGGTCGTGGCCGTTGCCCCACACGTCGTAGGCCGAGTTGTAGGCCAGGCCCGAGCCGCTCGGGACGGTGACGTTGTGGGAGCTGGAGACGCTGCCCATGTTCCAGACGTTGCGCCCGAGCGTGTAGGACACGTTCGGGTAGGACTTGATCCCGCCGGTGTCGGGGTGGTCGGCCCACACGCCCCAGTTGCTCGGGGAGTTGGCCCAGATGGACTGGTACCCGTATCCCGAGCCCCAGATGTTGTTGTAGAGCGTGTACGGCCCGGTCTGCCAGTTGCCCCACCGGTCGTCGGAGGACCAGGCGGCGGCCTGTGCCGCGGACTGGAGGCCGCCGACGGCGGCGGTGGTGGTGGCGAGCGGGGCGGCCAGGGCGGCGGTGAGGAGAGATCTGCGTCGCATGGGGGCACTGCCTTTCTTGGATGCGCTTGTCGTCGACAAGATTCACGAATTGAAATTCGTTAATAAGATCATACGCCCAAATTAATGCGATCCCGCGCGCAGGTCCTGATGGGAGCGGCGGGGCCGCGGCCGAAACCGCGGCCCCGCCGGTTCTGGGCGGCGCCTCTAGGGCCGCCGCGGTGACCCTAGACGGTCAGCGAGTAGTCGTCGACGGTGAAGTCGAAGCCGCCCGCGGCCGAGGTGATCTCCCAGCCCAGTTGGATCTGGTCGATGCGCACCTCCGGCATGTGGCCCTGCTCCACCAGCCACTGCGCGATCGGCGTCAGCTCGATCGTCGCCGCCGAGGTGTGCTCGTGGATGAGGAAGCTGTAGACATCGTTGGCGCCGTTGGAGCCCTGGTGGTAGTCCCAGGAGTGCCCGCCGACGTCGACCGTCGTGATCAGCGGGCCGATCGGGCCGACCGGCCCTGACCAGTTCACCCACAGCATGATCTCGTGCGCGTGGCCGTCGCCCCAGATGTCGTAGGCGGTGTTGTACGCCAGCCCCTCGGCCGCGCCCGGCAGTGTCAGCTGGAACGAGCTCTGGACGTCGCCCATGTCCCAGACGCCGCGCCCGAGCGTGTAGGACACGTTCGGGTAGGACTTGATCCCGCCGGTGTTGGGGTGGTCGGCGCGCACGCCCCAGTTCGCGTGGGAGTTCGCCCAGATCCGCTGGTACTCCCAGCCCTCGCCCCACAGGTTGTTGTAGAGGGTGTAGTCGCCGTCCTGCCACTGGCCCCACTGCTCCTCGGACTCCCAGGTCTGGGCCGTCCCCGCTTCGGAGCCGCCGGTGCGCGCCCATGCCGGGAGGGCGCCTGCCGCCGCCGCGCCGGCCGCGGCGGTCGCCGCTCCGGCGGCGAAGAGCGATCTGCGTCGCATGTCGTCCTGCCTTCCTGTCGGGGCGGCGGTGCCGCGGCGCTCGCCGCACCGGCTCCGCCGCCGTCCTCGTCGCGGCCCGGGGCCGCCTGTCGAACTGGCGCCCAACAAAACTGACAAATAGGACGCCTAGTTGCGCGGCCCATCATATATCTCGATAATTAAGATCATCAATATCTATGGCGTCCCGGCTGCCGGGCCCCGCAACTGTCGGTGTCGTACCGCCCCGGCAGGACACGTAGAATTCCCTGCCGTGAAGACCTTCGAGCAGCTCTACGCCGAACTCGCCGAGAAAGCACTCACCCGCCCCGAGGGCTCGGGAACCGTCGCCGCCCTCGACGCGGGCGTCCATGCCATCGGCAAGAAGATCGTGGAAGAAGCCGCCGAGGTCTGGATGGCCGCCGAGCACGAGTCGGACGAGGCCGCCGCAGAGGAGATCTCCCAGCTGCTCTACCACCTCCAGGTCATGATGATCGCCCGCGGCATCAGCCTCGACGACGTCTACAAGCACCTCTAGCAGCCTCCGTCTCCGAAAGGCCCACACCACATGCTCCGCATCGCCGTGCCCAACAAGGGCTCGCTGTCCCAAGGCGCCATCGACATGCTCGCCGAGGCGGGCTACCGCCAGCGCCGCTCCAGCCGCGACCTCCAGGTCGTCGACGCCGACAACGAGGTCGAATTCTTCTACCTGCGCCCCGGTGACATCGCCACCTACGTCGCCTCCGGCGACCTGGACCTGGGCATCACCGGCCGCGACCTCGCCGTCGACTCCGAAGCCGAGGTCGAAGAGGTCCTCGCGCTCGGCTTCGGCCGCTCCACGTTCCGCTACGCCGCCCGCCCGGGCGCCGTCGACTCGACCGCCGGACTCCACGGACGGCGCATCGCCACCTCCTACCCGGGCGTGGTGCGCCGCGACCTCGACACGCACGGCGTCCAAGCCGAGATCATCAAGCTCGCGGGCGCGGTCGAGAACGCCATCGCCCTGGGCGTGGCCGACGCCATCGCCGACGTCGTCGAGACCGGCACCACCCTCAAGCAGGCCGGACTGGCCGTCTTCGGCGAACCGATCATGCGCTCCGAGGCCACTCTGGTCCGCAAGAGCGGCAACGGCTCCGCCGCCGCCGTCGAGCAGCTGCTGCGCCGCCTGCGCGGCGTGCTGGTGGCCCGCTCCTACGTCATGCTCGCCTACGACGTGCGCGCCGAGATCCTGGAGCGCGCCGTCGAGCTGACCCCCGGCATCGAGTCCCCGACGGTCTCGCCGCTGCATCGGGAGGGCTGGGTGGCCGTCCAGTCCATGACCGAGCGCAGCGGCCTGCACCGGGTCATGGACGCCCTCTACGAACTGGGCGCCCGCGGCATCCTGGCGACCGACATCGACGCCTGCCGCCTCTGAGGGGCGGGCGCTAGCTCAGCCGCGGCTCCTCCGCCGCGGCCGCCGCGTCGGCCCGCTCCCGCAGCTCGGCGGCCATCGCGACCGCCTCGGCCGCGTCCCGGTGGACCGCGACCGCGTCGTGCGAGACGCTCCCGGCGATGCGGGCGCGGACCGTCGCCAGGCGCTGCAAGCGCTGGAGCGGGCCCTGCGTGACCTCGACCTGCTGGATGCGCGCGTACGGCACGGCCACGGTCACGGTCTTGACCAGCCCGTAGCGGACCGCGAAGACCTCCTCGCCGAGCCCGGCGCCCCGCAGCCGCCACGTCAGCGGCGTGCGCCACCGCGCCCGCCGCGGCGCGCGCGCCAGCGTCGCCGTCACCGCCGGCCAGGCGATCCCCGGCAGCGCCGTGCCCGCGACCAGCTCGGCCTCGGCGACGGCGCCCACCGGCAGCAGCGCGCTGCCGTGCACGAGGCCCTCCGCGCCCTGCTGGGCGATCGAGGCGGTCGAGACCTGGACGCGCCGCCAGCCCTTGAGCCGCCACATGACCGGCGTCTGGACGCTGACGGCGGTGACCCGCCCCAGCGGCACGACGTTGCTGTGCTTCTCGGTCAGGCCGCGCTCGACGCGCAGGCGCCCGTCGACGCGGGAGAGCGTGAAGCCCCAGTTGCGCAGGACGCCCGCGCCGGTCTGGAGCACCGAGGTGAGCAGGCCGAACAGGAACGGGACGCCCGCGGCCTGCCAGACCTCGGTCTCGACGCCCCGGGCGTTCAGCACCGCGTTCAGGACCGCCCCGAAGGCGACCAGCAGGCCGACGGCGATGACCGTCGGCGGCAGCGACTCCAGGACCGTCCCGGCGATGAGCCGGGAGGCTCCGACCCGCGCGATCGGCGTCCCCTCGTCGGGTTCGGCCGCCTCGGCCGCCTCGCTTGCGGGCGCCTCGCGCCGCCCGGACAGCTTCAGCAGCTCTTCGCGCAGCTCCTGGGCCTCGCCGAGCTTGAGATAGGACAGCGGCGCCTCGGTCTCGGAGGCCCCGGCGACCTCGATGCGCAGTTGCGCGAGCCCGAAGATCCGGGCGCGCAGCGGCTGGGCGACCTCGATGCTCTGGAGCCGCTCCAGCGGCAGCGTGCGGCTCTTGCGGATGAGGACGCCCTCGGTGATCTGGAGTTCGCCGCCGACGACGCGGTAGCCGGTGAACCGCCACGACAGCAGCCCGCTGACCGCCCCGACGGCCCCCGCCAGGATCGCGATGACGACCCCGACCCGGAAGTTCTCCTGGAGGTACATCTGCCACGACGAGGCCACGATGACGGCCACGAGCAGCCGGAAGCTCTCCAGCAGCGGTGTGAGCGGGTGCAGCCGCCGCTTGGGGATCACCACCGGCGCCACCGAGGCCATGCCCGGGCCGATGGGCACCGACGCGATCGTCGGCGCGGGCCACTGGTCGAGCGCGCGCTCCTCGGCCCCGTCGCCGTCCCGCGGCGTCCCCGGTTCGCTCACAGGCCCTCCCGGACTTCGGCGGCGCGCGCCGAGAGCCGGTCGCGCAGCCGCTCGGCGACCGTCGGGTCGAGGCCGGGGATCTCGGTGACCGCGCCGAGCGCGGCGGTGCGGATCTGCACCGTCGTCAGGCTGAAGGCCCGCTCGATCGGTCCGGCCTTGAGGTCCACCAGCTGAATCCGGCCGTAGGGCACGATGCTGAGCTCGCGGAACAGCAGGCCGTGCTTGACCAGCAGGTCCTTCTCGCGCTCGGCGAAGCCCCAGGCCCGCACGGCGCGGACGATGACCCACGCGCGCAGCGCCGCGAGCGCCGCGGCGGCCCCGAGAGCGTAGAGGAACCCGGCCGGACCCAGCCAGACCGCTAGCGGGACGGCCAGGACCACCGCTAGGACCAGCATCCGGACGCCCATGCCCAGCAGCCGGACCGTGCGCAGGTCGCCGGCCATGGGCTGCCAGTCCAGGTCGGTGGGCCAGTGGTCGAACGGCGGGTTCGACCGGTGCTCTCGTCGGCTCATGGCTCAATCCTCCAACTTCACCGTCTCGCACGGGAACCCGCGCGAGGTGAGGAAGCTCCGGAGGGTCTCCAGGTGCTCGTCGCAGGCGGCCCACCGCTTGACGCGGTCGGCGCTGTGCAGGCGGGGATTGCGCCATTGGAGCATCCACGCGGCGGTGCTGCGGCAGCCTCTCGAGGAGCAGACGGGCGTCTCGGCGTTCTGGATCACGCCCATGATTCTGCGGCAAGCGGCGTCTAACCGCGACGGGGCCACACCGCCGTGTCGATGAAGGTCTCAACGGCCTCCACGACGTCGGCCAGCGCGTGCGCCGACTCGACCAGGGGGCGGCCGGGCACGAACATGCCGTGGTCGGCCCCGGGGATCTCGCAGACCTCGCCGGGCAGCTCGCGCGCGAGCGCGGAGTTCCACGCGGCGTCGGCGGTGCCGCCGATGAGCAGGTAGGGGGCGGTGGCGCGGCGCAGCGCCTGCACGATCGGGTAGTCCTGGAGCAGGGGAGTGAGCCAGATCGCCGGGAGTCCGAGGCGGGCGGCCAGGACGGCGGCGGCGGTGCCCAGCGACTTGCCGACCAGCAGCGGCGGGTCGTCGTTGTGGACGCGGTCGAGCACGGCCTCGACCTGGTCGCACACGCCGTCGATCATGGTCTGCCGGTCGGCGGTGAGCTGTTCGGGGCGCTGCCACTCCACCGGGTAGGTGTGGGCGCCGCGCGATTGCAGGGCGACGTGGGCGAACATCAGCAGCGGGCCCTGCACTCCGTAATTGCGCCCGGGGAGGAGGAGGGCCTGTCGGCGACGAGGCATGAGAAGAATTCTAGTTCTGTGCGGCCACAGTGGTGCTCATCGACCGGTGCGGCGGGGGACGGTGGCAGTGTCGGGAGCGACCCGGGGATATGGAGACGTACCGCACGGCCACGGGGGAAGCCGTGCGGTACGTCTACAGCATAGCGCTCCGACATATTGCAGCAACGGATTGAATCGGCGCGGCGTGTCACTCTCGGGGGCAAAACACGTCGCCTTTTACCACGAGCCGGACGCTTGTATCTTACGAACGTCTGCGATCCTGAAGCAGCCCAACGAGTCCACCCGTAAGTGTCGGATAACCGACTCAATGCCGACGGGTGTGTCGCGCCGAAGCGCCCCGCGCCGGGGCGCGGCGCGATACTCCGCCACGCTCACGATGCTCGTACGGGCGAATTAGTATCGACAGCACCAGACCGAACCAGCAGGGAGCAGGAGCCCATGGGATCAGCCGAGGCCGAACGTTCGACTGACCGTTTGACGCCGGCGGAGAACGCCGCCTTGCTCGAGAAGGCGCTGTTCGAGATCAAGAAGGTGATCGTCGGCCAGGACGCCCTGGTCGAGCGGATGTTCGCCGCGCTCCTCGCCCGAGGCCACTGCCTCATCGAAGGCGTCCCCGGCGTGGCCAAGACCCTCGCCGTCGAGACCATGGCCAAGGTCGTCGGCGCCGAGTTCCAGCGCATCCAGTTCACCCCCGACCTGGTGCCCGCCGACATCATCGGCACCCGCATCTACCGCCAGTCCTCCGAGAGCTTCGACGTCGAACTCGGGCCGGTCTACACCAACTTCGTCCTCGCCGACGAGATCAACCGCGCCCCCGCCAAGGTCCAGTCCGCCATGCTCGAGGTGATGGCCGAGCAGCACATCTCCATCGGCGGCGAGACCCACCGCCTCCCCAAGCCGTTCCTGGTCATGGCCACCCAGAACCCCATCGAGCAGGAGGGCGTCTACCCCCTGCCCGAGGCGCAGCGCGACCGCTTCCTGTTCAAGATCAACGTCGGCTACCCCACCGACGCCGAAGAACGCGAGATCGTCTTCCGCATGGGTGTCGACACCCCCGCGCCCGACCGGGTCCTCGACGCCGACGACATCCTCCGCCTCCAGCAGGCCGCCGACAGCGTGTTCATCCACAACGCCCTGGTCGACTACGCGGTGCGGATCGTCATGGCCACCCGCAACCCCACCGGCGCCGGCCTCGGCACTCTGGCCCAGCACATCCAGTACGGGGCCAGCCCCCGCGCCTCCCTCGGCCTCATCCGCGCCACCCGCGCCATCGCGCTGCTGCGCGGCCGCGACTACGCGCTGCCCCAGGACCTCGACGACATCGCGCCCGAAGTCCTGCGCCACCGCCTGGTGCTGTCCTACGACGCCATGGCCGACGGCATCGCCGCCGACCAGATCGTCGGCCGCCTCCTCGCCGCCGTCCCCGCCCCCACCGTCACGCCCCGGCAGGACGCGGCCCCGCGCCACACGCCGAGCCCGCAGCGGCCCGGAGCCTGGTAGCGCGGTGACCCTCGTGAACGCCGCGGACCTGCGCACCCTCGACCGGCTGCAACTGCTCGTCACTCGCCGCCTCGACGGCCTGCTCCACGGCGACCACCTCGGCCTGCTGCCGGGGCCCGGCTCCGAACCGGGCGAGGCGCGCGAGTACCGGCCCGGCGACGACGTGCGCCACATCGACTGGCCCGTCACCGCCCGCACCACCGTCCCCCACGTCCGCACCACCGTCGCCGACCGGGAACTCGAGGCGTGGCTGGCCGTCGACCTCTCGCCCAGCCTCGACTTCGGCACCGTGAACATGCTCAAACGCGACCTCGCGATCAACGCCGTCGCGGCCTTCTCCTACCTCGCCGGACGCGGCGGCAACCGCGTCGGCGCCGTCGTCACCGAAGGCGGCCCGCCCAAGGCCATCCCCCCGCGGCCCGGACGCGCCGGATCGCGCTCCCTGCTGCGCGCCGTCGCCGGCCTCCCCAAGGGCGAAGGCCCCGGTGAACTGGCCGAACTGCTCGACAAGACCCGTCGCCACACCCGGCGGCGCGGCCTCGCCGTCGTCATCTCCGATTTCCTCGACGAAGGCGACTGGGCCCGCGAACTGCGCCGCCTGAGCGTGCGCCAGCAGGTCCTGTGCGTCGAGGTCGTCGACCCCGCCGAACTGCGCCTGCCCGACGTCGGCGTCCTCGACCTCATCGACCCCGAGACCGGCGACCACGTCGAGGTCCAGACCGGCAACGCCCGCTTCCGCGCCCGCTACGAGGCCGCCGCCGCCGAGCAGCGCGCCGCCGTCGCCGCGGGCATCCGCGGCGCCGGCGCCTCCCACCTGCGCCTGTCCACCGGCGCCGACTGGCTGCGCGACATCGCCGCGTTCGTCGCCGAGCGCCGCCACCTCGCCGCCTACCGATAGACATCCGAAGGAGACCCGTTGATCCGCCTGCTCGAACCGGCATGGCTTCTGGCGCTCGTCCCGGTGGCCGCGCTCGCCGGCGTCTACGTCTGGGCGCAGTACTCGCGACGGCGGACCGCCGTGCGGTTCGCCAACACCGCGCTGCTGGCCAAACTCGTCCCCCGGCTCCCCGGCTGGCGCCGCCACGTCCCCGCCGGGCTCATGGTCATCGCCCTGGCCGTCCTGGTCGGCGGCATGACCCGCCCGGCCGTCGACGTCGAGGAGCCCCAGGAGCGGGCGACGATCATCCTCGCCATCGACGTCTCCCTGTCCATGATGGCGACCGACGTGGACCCCAACCGCTTCGACGCGGCCAAGACCGCCGCCGTCGACTTCGTCGAGGACCTGCCGCAGCAGTACAACGTCGGCCTGGTCTCCTTCGCCGGCTACGCCTCGATCGTGGTGCCGCCCAGCAAGGACCGCTCCCAGCTCTCCAGCGCCATCCGCGGCCTGACGCTGGCCGAGGCCACCGCCACCGGCGACGCCGTCTTCGCCTCCCTCCAGGCCGTCCAGCAGGTCCCCGCCGACGGCACCGGCGAACTCGCCCCCGCCCACGTCCTGCTGCTCTCCGACGGCTACCGCACCGCCGGGCGCAGCATCGGCGAGGCCGCCGAGGCCGCCGCCGCGGCCGACGTCCCCGTCTCCACGGTCGCCTTCGGCACCGACGAAGGGCTCATCGAACTCGAAGAGCAGCTCGTCGCCGTCCCCGTCGACCGCGACGCCCTCGCCGGGCTCGCCGATGAGACCGGCGGCGGCTACTACGAGGCCGCCTCGGTCGAAGAGCTGCGCGCCGTCTACGAGGACATGGGCTCCTCCCTCGGCTACCGCACCATCGCCGAGGACATCTCGCAGTGGTTCATCGGCACCGCGCTCGTCCTGCTGTTCACCGCCGCCGGACTCAGCCTCGCCTGGACCTCGCGCGTGCCCTGACCGCCCCCGCCGTCGCCGCCCGCACCGTGCGGGCCGCCCCACGGTGCGTGAAGGCCGCTTCGCCGCCCGTCGGCGCCGTCGCTACGATCGTCCGTGGCTTCAAACAAAGAACATGAGGGAGTTCGAACAATGGCGCGCACCGTCCTCGTCACCGGAGGCAACCGCGGGATCGGTCTCGCTATCGCCCAGGCGTTCGCGAAACTCGGCGACAACGTCGCCGTCACCCACCGCGGCTCCGGCGCCCCCGAGGGGCTGTTCGGCGTCCAGTGCGACATCACCGACGCCGACTCGGTCGACGCCGCCTTCACCGCGATCGAGAACGAGTTCGGCCCCGTCGAGATCCTCGTCGCCAACGCCGGCATCACCGACGACACCCTCATCCTGCGCATGAGCGAAGACCAGTTCGAGCGCGTCGTCGACACCAACCTCGCGGGCGCCTGGCGCGTCGCCAAGCGCGCCTCCGCCAAGATGCTCCGCGCCAAGGCCGGGCGCATGATCTTCATCTCCTCGGTCACCGGCCTCTACGGCAACGCCGGACAGACCAACTACGCCGCCTCCAAGGCCGGCCTGGTCGGCCTCTCCCGGTCCATCACCCGCGAACTGGGCAGCCGCGGCATCACCGCCAACGTCGTCGCCCCCGGGTTCGTCGAGACCGACATGACCGCGGCCCTGGCCGAGAAGCAGCGCAACGCCTACCTCGACGCCATCCCCGCGCGGCGCTTCGCCACCCCCGAGGAGGTCGCCGGGGCGGTCACCTGGCTCGCCGGCGACGACGCCGCCTACATCAACGGCGCGGTCATCCCCGTCGACGGCGGCCTGGGCATGGGCCACTAGATTCCGGCCACACCGACGCCCCGACCACTCGCCACACGCTCGAACAAGTGCAATAGTTTTTGACGGAGGAACTTGATGTCTGGAATCTTGGACGGCAAACGTCTGCTCATCACCGGTGTCATCACCGAGCAGTCCCTCGGGTTCGGGGTGGCCAAATACGCCCAGGAGCAGGGGGCCGAAGTCGTCCTCACCGGCTTCGGACGCATGTCCCTGGTCGAGCGGATCGCCGGCAAGCTGCCGAAGCCCGCGCCCGTCATCGAACTCGACGTGACCGACGCCGAGCAGCTCGACGCGCTCGCGGGCAAGGTCCGCGAGCACATGGACGGCATCGACGGCGTGCTGCACTCCATCGCCTACGCGCCCCCCTCGGCGCTCGGCGGGAACTTCCTCAACACGCCCTGGGAGGACGTCGCCAAGGCCGTCGAGGTCTCCGCGTTCTCCTACAAGTCCCTCGCCGTGGCCTGCCTGCCGCTGATGGGGAGCGGAGGCTCCATCGTCGGCCTGACCTTCGACGCGAGCCAGGCATGGCCCGTCTACGACTGGATGGGCGTCGCCAAGGCCGGACTGGAGTCCGCCAACCGCTACCTCGCCCGCGACCTGGGACCCAAGGGCATCCGCGTCAACCTCGTCTCGGCCGGCCCGCAGCGCACCATGGCCGCCAAGTCCATCCCCGGCTTCGAGGCGTTCGAAGCGGCCTGGACCCGGCGCGCCCCGCTCGGCTGGTCGCTGACCGACTCCGAGCCGGTCGCCAAGGCGTGCGCGGCGCTGCTGTCCGACCTGTTCCCCGCGACCTCGGGGGAGATCGTCCACGTCGACGGCGGCTTCCACGCCGTCGGAGTCGAACGCACCGAGAGCTGACTGGCCGAGCAATGCCTGAATACGACGCAGTCATCCTGGTCTCCTTCGGCGGGCCCGAAGGACCGGCCGACGTCCTGCCGTTCCTGCGCAACGTCACCCGCGGCCGCGGCATCCCCGAGGAGCGCCTCGAAGAGGTCGCCGAGCACTACCACCACTTCGGCGGCATCTCGCCGATCAACCAGTGGTGCCGCGAGGTCCTCGACGCCCTGCGCGCCGAATTCCGCTCCGCGGGCATCGACCTGCCGATCTACTGGGGCAACCGCAACTGGCCGCCGATGCTGGTCGACGCCGTCACCCAGATGACCGGCGACGGCGTCCGCCGCGCGCTCGCCATCTGCACCAGCGCCTACGGCTCGTACTCCTCGTGCCGCCAGTACGTCGAGGACATCAACGCCGCCCGCGCCGCCGTCGGCGACGCGGCCCCCGTCATCGACAAGGTCCGCCACTTCTTCGACCACCCCGGCTTCATCGGCGGGTTCGCGAAGCAGCTGCGCTCCAGCCTCGACCAGATCGACGACCAGTCCCGCACCCGCGTGGTCTTCACCGCCCACTCGATCCCGACCGCCATGGAGGAGTGCTCCGGCCCCGAGGGCGCCCGCTACTCCGACCAGGTCGCCGAGGCGTCCGCGCTCGTCGCCGAGCACGCCGGGTGGGCCGGCCCGTTCGACGTCGTGTGGCAGTCCCGCTCGGGCCCGCCCGCGATGCCGTGGCTCGAACCCGACGTCAACGACCACCTCAAGACGCTCGCCGCCGACGGCGTCGACACCGTGGTGGTCAGCCCCGTCGGCTTCATGTCGGACCACATCGAGGTCCTGTGGGACCTCGACAACGAGGCCGCCGAGACCGCCGCCGGCCTGGGCCTGCGCTACCTGCGGGCCGGATCGCCCGAGATCGACGCCGACCTCGTCGGCATGTTCCGCGACCTGGTCGCCGAGCGCGTCGCCGGGGCCCCCGTGCGGCGCCTGGGCAAGCTGCCGGTGTGGGACCCCATGGTCGAGGGCTGCTGCCCCGCCCGCCGCCCCCCGGCCCCGGAGAAGCACCGAGGACGCTGACCGCGAGCCCGGGCGGAGGACGAGGAGGACGTCCGCCCGGGCGTCGGCCCCTTCCGGGAGCGACCAGCTCGACCCCGCACAGTGACCCGTGACATCCTTGTAGGCGTGGAACCCGCATTCATCTGGATCGCCGTCGCCGTGATCCTCGGCGTGGCCGAGCTGTTCACCGGCACGCTCGTCCTCGCCATGGTCGCCGCCGGGGCCGCCCTCGCCGCCGCCGGCGCGGCCTTCGGCGCACCCCTCTGGATCCAGGCCATCCTCTTCGCGGCCGGCTCGGCCGCCTCGATCTGGGGCGTCCGCCCCTTCCTCAAGCAGGCCCTCGACGGCGGCTCCGACCCCCACCCCATGGGCCCCAAAGCCCTCCAAGGCAAGGAGGCCATCGTCCTCGAGCAGATCGACGCCGACGGCGGCCTCGTCGAGATCTCGGGGGACAACTGGACCGCCTACTCCCTGGAGCCCGACCAGGTGCTGAAACCCGGCGAGCATGTGACAGTGGTAGAAATCAAGGGAGCCACCGTCATCGTCTGGCGACAGACATGAGCGGAACCCGAACCCTATAGCCCGAACACCGGAGGCAGAACGCACCATGGACCCGATCGGCCTATTCCTGCTCGTCGTGGCGGTATTCCTGATCATCGTGCTCGCACGGTCGATCAAGATCGTCCCCCAGCAGTGGAACTACATCATCGAACGACTCGGCCGCTACCGCCGCACGCTCGAACCCGGCCCGCGACTGCTGGTGCCGTTCATCGACTCGGTCCGCGCCAAGGTCGACCTGCGCGAACGCGTCGTCAACTTCCCGCCGCAGCCGGTCATCACCGAGGACAACCTCGGCGTGCAGATCGACACCGTGCTGTACTACATCATCACCCAGCCGACCGCCGCGGTCTACAACATCGACGACTACCTCGCCGGCGTCGAGCAGCTCACGACCACCACGCTGCGCAACGTCGTCGGCGCGATGGACCTGGAGCGGACCCTCACCAGCCGCGAGGAGATCAACTCCCGCCTGGCGACCGAGCTCGACAAGGCCACCGACAAGTGGGGGCTCAAGGTCACCCGCGTCGAACTGCGCTCCATCGAGCCGCCGCCGAGCATCCGCGACGCCATGGAGAAGCAGATGCGGGCCGAGCGCGACCGCCGCGCCGCCATCCTCAACGCCGAGGGCGTCAAGCGCTCCGAGATCCTCCAGGCCGAGGGCGAGCAGCAGTCCGCCGTCCTGCGCGCCAAGGGCGAGCGCGACGCCGAGGTGCTGCGCGCCGACGGCCAGGCCAAGGCCATCCAGACCGTCTTCGCGGCCATCCACAACGCCAAGCCCACCGACCGGCTCCTGGCCTACCAGTACCTCCAGACGCTGCCGCAGATCGCCTCCGGCGACGCCAACAAGGTGTGGGTCATCCCCGCGGAGCTGACCAAGACCCTCGGCACGCTCGGCAACGCCTTCGGCGGCGGGGACGCCTCCGGCGGCGACGAGGAGGACATCGAGGTCGACACCAGCGCGCTCAAACTCGACGACGAGGCCGCCAAGGCCCTGGAGGCCGCCCAGCAGGCCGCCAGCGAGGTCAAGGACATCAGCACGAACAAGAAGCAGGCCCGGAACGAGCTTCCGCCGCCCCCGGCCTGACCCGCACCGCGCCCGAACGCCCCGGACCGCCGGTCCGGGGCGTTCGCGTCCGCTGGGGCACAATCGGAGGGTGCCCGACCACGTGATCCCGATCGACGACCCCGACGACGAGCGGCTCGGCGACTACCGCGCCCTGACCGACCTCGCCCTGCGCACCCGCTTCGAGCGGCCCCACGGCCTGTTCATCGCCGAAGGCAGGCAGGTCGTCGAGCGGGCGCTGCGCGCCGGCTACCGGATGCGCTCGATGCTCATCGACGCCAAACGCGCCGACCAGCTCGCGGGCCTGGCCGGGGACGCGCCGTGCTACACCGCCGGGCCCGAGGTCCTGGAGTCGGTCACCGGCTTCCACGTCCACCGCGGCGCCCTCGCGTCCTTCCACCGCAGGCCCCTGCCCGAGCCCGACGCCGTCATGGAGGGCGCGCGGCGCCTGGTCGTCCTCGAAGGGATCAACAACCACACCAACATCGGCGCGATCTTCCGCGTCGTGGCCGGGCTCGGCTTCGACGGCGTCCTCCTCGCCCCCGGCTGCGCCGACCCGCTGTACCGGCGCAGCGTGCGCGTGAGCATGGGGGAGGTCTTCGCGATCCCCTACACCTACCTCGACCCGTGGCCCGAAGGGCTCGAACGGCTCGGCGACGCCGGATTCACCCTCATCGGGCTCAGCCCCTCCGCGGGAGCGGTCGACCTGCGCCAGGTCGGCGAGGCCGACCGGCGGCGCCCGGCCCTGCTGTTCGGCGCCGAAGGACCGGGCCTGACGGCCGCGGCGCTGGCCGCGTGCGACCGGACCGCCGTCATCCCCATGCACGCGGGCGTGGACTCGCTCAACGTGGCCGCGGCCACCTCGGTGGCCTGCTGGGAGCTCTCGCAGCCGGCGCCTAGAGCTCCACGGTCGTGAACTCCGACTCGCAGGGCGGGCCCCACGTGTAGCTGAAGCGGCGGGCGTCGAGCTCCAGGTGGGCGGCCAGCGCGGTGTGCGTCCGGAGCTCCTCCGGGTCGGTCGCGACCGGGTGGCGGCAGATCGCGATCGGCCCGCCGTCGTGGTCGCGCATGGCCGCGCGCATCCGCTCGGCGGACACCGGCGCGGCCGCCTGCTCCAGCAGCGTCTCCATGCGCTCGCACCGGTGGTAGGTGGAGACCCGGCCGGTCTCCAGCCAGCTCTGGTGCACCCCGAGCGCCTCGGGGGAGCGGAAGTGGTTGGCGTGCACCAGGGGCCGGGTGCCGTCCTGGTAGATCACGCGCGAGCCCAGCGGCGAGGTCTCGACCGTGGCGACGCCGCGGTCGACGCTCCCCACGAAGAAGTTCGCCGAGCACGCGGGCCGGGGGGCGACGGCGTGCCCGAGCGCCTGCTCGAAACTCGTCGCCTGGAGCATGCGCCACGTGCGGAGGTGGAACGGCACGGAGTCGGCCTTCCAGTCGTCGACGCTCGCGCCCAGGCCGTTGACGCACAGGCCCAGCCCCGCGCTGTTGATCCCGATCTTCGCGCCCGCGACACCGGCCTCGGTGAAGCCGAGGACGGTCGTCTCGCCGCTCTTCCATTGCAGGAGCGCGCCTTCGACGCCGGTGAACCAGTCCCAGTTCTGCCCGAGCTGCACGCCGCCGCCCTCGAACGCGTCCCGGCCGCCGAAGGAGGTGCACTCGCCGCGGATGCTCTCGGCGGTGGGCTTCCCGAACTCGCTCCAGGCGCTGTAGAGCAGCTCGTAGCGGGCGTTGAGCAGCGCGATGTCCGGCAGCGCCTGCCCCGAGCCCTCGGCGATGCCGTCCATGATCGCCCGGTAGGCCGCGTCCTCCCTGGTGAACAGCCCGAGGTAGCGCTGGGAGCGCTCGGTGAGGTCCTCCTCGCGCAGCCCCGAGGTGAGCATCCGCGAACGGTAGACCTCGACGTTGTTCGCGATCTGGGCCTTCAGGCGCCGCCCGTGCTGCACGCCCTGGCGGTAGGGACTGCCCTGCAGATGGAGGAGGGGAAGTTCACTCATGGCGGCAATTGTGGCAGAAGCGACACCGGATGTCACTCGCGAATCCGCCTCAGCGGCCCATGAGCGCCTGCTCGACCTGCGAGTAGTGGACGGTCCACCATTTGACCAGTCCCGTCTGCCCCGGCAGGAGGTGGTCGCAGGCGGAATTGTGGCGCACGTAATGCCATTCGATGACCCAGTTGTCGGTCAGGCGGTCCCACCACAGCTGGTGCGTGGCGAGGCCGATCTCGGGCTCGCCCACGTCGAACACCGAGCGGTAGCCGCCGGCGAAGGCGCGGATGCGGTCGCAGTCCAGTCCGCGCTCGTCGCCGTAGGTGAAATAGAACACGGCGGCCCGGGCCATCTCCCGCGCGTAGGAGGCGACGGTGAGCCGGTCCCAGTCCAGGATGGCCGAGACCACGTCGCCGGGGCCGTGGAGCACGTTGTGCGGGTGGAGGTCGCCGTGCGTGTAGCCCACGTACTGCGCGGCCATGTCGGGCGGCCTGCGGTCGCCCAGGCGCACCAGCAGGCCGCGCTTCAACCGGAGCGTCTGCTCGGCGGTGGCCTCGAACCCGGTCTTGTCGCCGCGCCCGGCAGCCACCAGCTCCAGCAGCCGGTCGACCTTCTGCAGCGCGGCCTCGGTCGTCGGCGGCGTCTCGACCTTGGGGGGCCGGTCGGCGGGGATGGCGGCGTGGAGCGTCCGGTGCAGGCGCCCGATGACCGACCCGAGGTCCCGGCAGGCGTCCTTGGACATCGTCAGCCCGGACCGGTGCCGTCCGCCGACCCACGGGAAGACGCCGAACTCCTCGCCCTCCAGCAGGATGGTCGACATCCCGGCCCGGCTCGGCGTCGGCAGCACCACCGGAACGCCGGAGGCGCCCAGCGCTTGCAGCACGTGGAACTGGAACTGCAGTTCCGATCCGGTGACGTCCCGGAACAGTTTCAGCAGGTACGACCCCGATGAAGCATCGACGCGCCAACTCCGGTTCATCAGCCCGGTCTGGACCCGCTGCATCCGGTAGATCTGCCCGAGGTCCCAATGTGCCAGCGCCGCGTCAGGGAGTCGAGGCGCGGTCACGGTCATGGCCTAAGCGTAGCCGCCCCGCGCCCGACTGCGAGACCGCGAACCCCCCTTGCGGCAACGCCTCAGACGTCGTGTACAGTTTCATCTCGTGCGCAGGAGAGGCTGAAACACCTTCCTGGCAGGCAAAACAAACTCCATATACACTTTCTGTGTGCCCGCGCGAGTGGCGGAATGGCAGACGCGCTAGCTTGAGG
>DASTYG010000013.1:0-21812 GCA_035765105.1 Glycomyces sp. | reverse complement strand
GCCGACGCCGGGCGTCGGCGGGCCGCCCCGCTGCGGGTGCTCCCGGTTCACGGATTGTGGAACCTGGCCTCGGGCCAGGCGTCGTTCGGGCCGTCGAGGATCGGTTCGTCGTCGCCGCGCAGGTGCCGGTCGGCGAACGCGGTGATGTGGGCGCGGGAGAGCCGGTCGCAGTACCTGCCGTCGAGTTCCTGGGTGTCCATGCCCGCCTGGGCCCCGAGCGGGGCGAGGTCGGTCATGGAGCTGTGCGTGGTGCCGTCGACGGTGATCCAGCGCTTCCAGCCCTCCATGTGCTTCCACGCCTTCGTCCAGGTCTCGTCCTCGCCGGGCAGGCCGTGGTCGGCGGCGCCGATCATCATGAAGGGCCGGTCGAGCTTGTGCCGGTCGAGCGCGAAGAAGGTGCCGTCGAGGTTGAACCCGGCGTCGAAGCGGTCGTCGGCGAGCATGGCGCGGTGGCTGCCGGCGCCGCCGATGGAGTGGCCGCCGACGACGACGCGGTCGGGGTCGATGACGCCCGCGTCCTCCCAGGCGGGGTCGTCGCCGGTGAGCTCGTCGAGCACGAACGAGAGATCGTCGGCGCGGCCGGGGACGACCGAGTCGATGTCGTCGGTGGTGCAGGCGAGGCATTCGGTGGTGCGGTCGGGGAAGCTGATCGGGGCCTCGTAGTTGTGGCCCACGGCCGCGACGGCGTACCCCTGGCTGGCCAGTTCCTCGGCGACGCCGGTGAGCGTGGCGCGGGGGAAGGAGAAGCCGGGCGAGAGCACCACCAGCGGCAGCGGGCCGTCGTCGGCGAGCGGCTCGGCGCCGGGGACCGAGTTCGTCCCGACGCCCGCGAGGAGGTCCGGCGGGATCTCGAGCTGCGCGCCGAACAGGGCGGACTCCTCGGCGGTCATGTACGGCGCGGTCCCGCCCTCCTCGCCGGTGGGGTACCACATGGTCACCATGAGTTCGCGGTCCTCTTCGGGGACCCAGGGGTCCTTGCGGCCCTCGTCGACGAGGTGGAGCGCGGTGGTGCCGGTGGCGAAGGGCCCGGAGGGGGCGGCGATCGCGAGGTCGGGCGGCGGGGCGGGGTCGGCGGGGTCGGCGTGGGCGCCGGTGAGGGCGAAGGCTCCGGTTCCCGCGGCCACGGCGACGGCGGTGGCCCCGAGCAGCGCCCGTTTGCGATTGCGTTTCACGATCGTGCTCCCAGTCGAATCGGATTGGCATGTGGTCGGCCCGAGCGGTGCCCGTCCGCGATGGCGTCTCGCGGGCGCGCCCCGGCCGGACCGGTGGACGTGTGGTCGGCCCGAGCAGTGCCCGTCCGCGATGACGTCTCGCGGACGCGCCCCGGCCGGACCGGTGGACGTGTGGTCGGCCCGATCTGTTCGGGGATCGGGCCGCACTGCCAACCTACGGCACCGATGAGCATGGCCGCCTGGGCAATTCGGCCGTGTCGCCTCCGTCTTTCGACCGGTTTTCAGGGCCGGAGCGCGGGGGCGATCCTGACGGCGCAGACCTTGAACTCGGGCATGCGGGAGATCGGGTCGAGGACGTCGGAGACCGCGGCGTTGACGCCCGCGTCCCCCGGGAAGTGGAACGGGGAGAACACCGTGTCGGGCCGGATGTCGGCGGAGAGCCGGGCGGGGGCGGTGTAGGAGCCGCGGCGGGAGGTCACGCGCACCGGGTCGCCCTCGGCGATGCCGTGGCGCACGGCCGTGTCCGGGTGGATCTGGAGGAACTGCTCGCTGTCGGGGGTGCCGCCGAGGGAGGCGATGCGGCGGGTCTGGGCGCCGGACTGGTACTGGGTGAGGACGCGGCCGGTGGTCAGGTACAGCGGATAGCCGTCGTCGCGGCGCTCGGCGGGGTGGCGGTGGTCGACGGCGACGAAGCGCGCCCGGCCGTCGGGGGTGCCGAACGTGAAGTCGGTGAACATGCGGGGCGTGCCCTCGTGGTCGGGTGCGGGCACCGGCCACTGGAAGGTGCGTTCGGCGAGCCGGTCGTAGGTGAGGCCGGAGTAGTCGGCCCGGCCTCCGGCGGAGGCGCGGCCGAGTTCGGCGAAGACCGCCTCGGGGTCGGTGGCGTAGTCGCCGGGCGCGCCGAGGCGGTCGGCGAG
Source organism: Glycomyces sp. (assembly GCA_035765105.1). Classification (GTDB taxonomy): domain Bacteria; phylum Actinomycetota; class Actinomycetes; order Mycobacteriales; family Micromonosporaceae; genus Glycomyces. The sequence continues at coordinate 19,723 of DASTYG010000013.1, read as the reverse complement.
CGCCTTCATGACCCACAGGTCGGAGCGGACGCCCTCGGGGGCGGGCCGCAGGGCGCGGCGGCGGAGGACCCGGCCTTCGAGGTTGGTCATGGTCCCGTCCTCTTCGGCCCACTGCGCGACCGGGAGGACGACCTCGGCGAGCGCGGCGGTCTCGGACATGACGAAGTCGAACGACACGAGCGAGTCGAGGGCGCGGAGGCGTTCGGCGACGCGCCCGGAGCGCGGCGCGGAGACGGCCGGGTTCGCGCCGAGCACGAACAGCATCTTGACCTCGTCGCCGCATTTGCGCAGGAGTTCGACGGCGGAGACGCCCGCGCCGGGCAGCGTGCCGGGGTCGACGCCCCACACGGCGGCGACGTGCTCGCGGGCGGCCGGGTCGTCGATCGCGCGGTAGCCGGGGAGCTGGTCGGCCTTCTGGCCGTGCTCGCGGCCGCCTTGGCCGTTGCCCTGGCCGGTGAGGCAGCCGTAGCCGGAGGAGGGCCTGCCGGGGAGGCCCAGGGCGAGGGCGAGGTTGATCCAGGCGGTGACGGTGTCGACGCCGTTGGCGTGCTGCTCGGAGCCGCGCGCGGTCAGGACGGCGGTCTTCGCCCGGCGGGGCGGGGCCGCGGCGTCCCCGCGGTCGCGGGTCTTCGCCTCGTGGAAGCGTCCGGCGAGGAGGCGGGCGGCGGCGTACAGGTCGGCGACGCCGACGCCGGTGGTGCGCTCGACGAACGCGGGCCAGTAGCCCGCGGCGGTCTGGCGGACCGCGTCGAAGCCGGTGGTGTGGGCGTCGATGTAGCCGTGGTCGAGGAATCCCTGTTCGATGCAGATGTGGAGCAGGCCGTTGGCGAGCGCGAGGTCGGTGCCGGGCTGGGGCTGGAGGTGGAGCTGGGCGGCCTGGGCGGTGGCGGTGCGCCGCGGGTCGACGACGATCAGGTCGGCGGCGGCGAGGTGGCGCATGAAGGGGGGCATGGTCTCGGCGGGGTTGGCGCCGACGAGGAGCACCACGTCGGACTCCCTGAGGTCCTCGGCGGGGAAGGGCAGGCCGCGGTCGACGCCGAAGGAGCGGTTCAGGGCCCCGGCGGCCGAGGACATGCAGAACCGGCCGTTGTAGTCGATGTGGCTGCTGCCGAGGGCGAGGCGGGTCCATTTGCCGAGCTGGTAGACCTTCTCGTTGGTGAGTCCGCCGCCGCCGAAGACGCCCACGGCGTCCTTGCCGTGCTCGGCCTGGACGGCGCGCACCCGTGCGGCGACGTGGTCGAGGGCGGTGTCCCAGGAGACCGGTTCGCCTTCGATCAGGGGGCTGGTGAGGCGGTCGGGGTGGTCGAGGAGTTCGGGGGCGGTCCAGCCCTTCTTGCACATGCCGCCGCCGAGCGGCGAGGCGGTGACCTCGCCGGAGCGGTCCTCTTCGAGCCGCATGCCGCATTGCAGGGCGCAGTAGGGGCAGTGGGTGTCGGCGGAGCGGACCACGGGGAGGCGGGTGCGAACGGTCATGCGGCGAGTGTGCCGAGGCGCCGTTACATCGGCGCGAGTCGCGTGTTTCGGGGATGCTAAGCGGCCCGCAACGGCCGGACTCGGCGATTGCGGGCCGTACGGTGTCCCCGTCCGTTCCCGCGCTAGACCTTCGCGTGGGCGAGGCTCGGGGAGCGCTCGACGAAGACGGTGCGCTGGTAGCACCACCAGTTCAGTACCAGGAGCACCGCGTAGGCGGCGAGGAAGGCGTACATCGCGGCGACGACCGAGCCCGTGGCCTCGTTCGAGATGCGCAGGCCCTGGTTGATGAGGAAGCCGCCGAACGCGCCGATGGCCGAGATCCAGCCGAGCGCGGCCGCGGTGAGCCGCTTGGCGGCCAGGACGTCGGCCGTTGCGCCGCCGCCGGCCTCGGCCTGGAAGATCGCGGGGATCGACCGGTACGTGGAGCCGTTGGCGACGCCGCTCATGAGGAACAGCACCATGAAGGAGGCGAAGAACAGCGGGAACGAGCCGGTCTCGACGCCCGCGATCGCGCCGACGACGCCCGCGCCCATGGCGCAGAACGACAGGCTCGTGATGGGCGCTCCGGCGCGCCTGTCGGCCAGCCATCCGCCCAGGGGCCGCGCGAGCGAGCCGACGAGCGGGCCCAGGGCCGCGATCCACAGCGAGTCGAACGCGGGGAACTCGATCTTGATGACCAGCGGGAACGCGAAGGAGTAGCCGATGAACGACCCGAACGTGCCGACGTAGAGCGCGCTCATGATCCACGTGTGGCGGCGGGCGAGCGCGGGCAGCTGCTCCCGGATCGGGGTGCGCGCGACCGCCAGGTTGTCCATGCGCCGCCAGGCCATGACGGCGGCGGCCACGGCGAGCGCGAGCCACAGCAGCGGGACGTTGTGGAGCCAGAGGCCGTCGGCCTGGGAGACGCCGACGAGGCCGACGCCGATGACGAACGGGCCGGTGAACTGGACCGCCGGGACGCCGATGTTGCCCCCGGCGGCGTTGACGCCGAGCGCCGCGCCGCGGTGGCGCTCGGGGTAGAAGTAGGAGATGTTGGCCATCGAGGAGGCGAAGTTGCCGCCGCCGAAGCCCGCGGTCGCGCCCGCCAGGAGGAACATCCAGTACGGCGTGCCCGGCGTGGTCAGGCAGTGGGCGAGCAGCGCGGTGGGGATCACCAGCAGCCCGGCGGAGATGACGGTCCAGTTGCGGCCGCCGAAGACCGCGACGGCCGCGGTGTAGGGGATGCGCAGGAGCGAGCCCACGAGGTTCGGCACGGCGGTGAGCCAGAACAGCTGGCCGACGGTGAAGTCGAAGCCCGCGACGGCGAGGTAGGGGGTGACGATGCTGAGCATGACCCACACCGAGAAGCCCAAATGTTCGGCGACCACGGACCACAGGAGGTTGCGTCCGGCGGTCCTCTTGCCGGTCGCGCGCCAGAAGTCCTCGTCGTCGGGTCGCCAGTCGGCGATCCAGCCGGGTCGGGCGGGTGCGGTTGCGGGGGCGGTGGCTGTCATGGCGTCCAGCGTCGGCGAGCGGCGTTGCCGTCTCGTGCGGCGGCCGTGCCGGGCCGGTGAAGTCCGGCGCACCGGCCGGGCGGGGCGGGTGTGCGGGTGCCGCCGCCGAGAGGGTCCTTCACCGACGGCACGGACCGGGCAGGGTGAGCGCGCGGGTACCGCCGCCGAGGGGGTCCTTCACCGAGGACCTGAACCCGGCGGGGTGAGCGCGCGGGTACCGCCGCCGAGGGGGTCCTTCACCGAGGACCTGAACCCGGCGGGGTGAGCGCGCGGGTGCTACCCCAGGTGTACTGATGCGCTTCCCGTACACCGGGAAGGCGAGAACCCCGTCACAGCGGGGCATGGCATAGCGTTGACGGCTATGGAAGCCGCCATCGAGGTCACCGACCTCCAGAAAACCTATCGCGGCCGCAAGACCGGGGAGGTCCGCGCCGTCGACGGGGTGAGCTTCCGGGTCGAGGCGGGCGAGTTCTTCGGCATTCTCGGGCCCAACGGGGCGGGGAAGACGACCACGCTGGAGATCGTCGAGGGCCTGCGCAGGCCCGACGGCGGCGAGGTGCGCCTGCTCGGGCGGTCCCCGTGGCCGCATTCGCCGGAGCTGTCCCAGCGCATCGGCGTGCAATTGCAGACCTCCTCGTTCTTCGAGTTCTTGACCGCGCGCGAGCAGATCGAGACGTTCGCCGAGCTCTACGGGGCCGGGCGGCGCCGGGCGGCCGAGATGCTCGACCAGGTGGGGCTGGGCGACAAGGCGGCAACGCGGTGCCAGAAGCTCTCGGGCGGGCAGCAGCAGCGGCTGTCGCTCGCGTGCGCGCTGGTGGGCGACCCGGAGCTGGTCTTCCTCGACGAGCCGACCGCGGCGCTCGACCCGCAGGCGCGGCGGAACCTGTGGGACCTGATGCGCGGGATCAACGCCGAGGGCCGCACGGTGGTGCTGACGACGCACTACATGGAGGAGGCCGAGGCGCTGTGCGACCGGGTGGCGATCATGGACTCGGGGAGGATCCTCGCCGTGGGCTCCCCCGCCGAGCTGATCCGCGGGCTGGACGCGCCGACGCGCGTGACCGTCGCGGCGGGGCAGTTGAGCGAGGCGCGCGTCAAGGAGCTGGCCCGGGACGAGGCGGTCGCCGCCGATGAGTCGTCGGTCGTGTTCGAGACACGGGAGCCGCGGCGGCTGCTGACGGCGCTGGCCGCCGACGGGGCCCTGGAGGGGCTCGCGGTGCGCACGGCGAATCTCGAGGACGTGTTCTTGCAGGTGACCGGACGGGAGTGGCGGGAATGAGCGTGGCGGCACCGGAACGGACCGGGGCGCCGCCGCGGCGCTCGCGCGCGTACCTCAGCCTGATCAGGGCGCTGGGGCTCAGTTGGCTGCGGGACCGCTCGCAGGTGTTCTTCAACCTGATCCTGCCGGGCATGTTCCTGGTGCTGCTGGTGAGCGTGTACGGGTCCAATGCGACGCCGACGCCGGAGGTGCTCGAGGTCGGCGAGGTGCCGGTCCTCGAACGGGCCGAGCCGGGCGACTTCGAACTGAGCGGCGCGGCGGACCTGGACTCGGCGCTGGAGGCGGTGGCCGACGGCGACGCCGACGCGGCGGTCGTCCAGGACGGCGAGACGGTGACGGTGTACTACTCGCAGACCGACGCCACGGCCGGGGTGGTCGCGCTGGAGCGGCTGTCGGGCCTGGTCGACGACGTCAACGTCGCAGTGCTCACCGAGGCCGCGCCGGACGCGCCGGTCCTGGAGCTGGTGACCGACGCGGCGGAGGACAACTCGCTGCAACCGGTCCAGTACCTCGCGCCGGGCATCCTCGCGTGGGGCATCGCGATCTCGGGCGTGTTCGGGGCCGCGGGCACGATCGTGGACTGGAAGCGCGACAAGCTGATCCGGCGGCTGCGGTTGACGCCGGCGTCGGCGGGGACGTTCGTGGGCGCGCGCATCACCGTGAGCCTGCTGGTGGCGCTGCTGCAGACGGCGCTGTTCCTGGCGGTGGCGGTGGCGATGGGCCTGCGGCTGTCGGCGTGGACGTGGTTCGCGGTGCCGCTGGTGCTGCTGGGCACGGCGATGTTCCTGGCGATCGGCGTGGTGCTCGGCGGGATCGCCAAGACCGGGCCGGGCGCGGCGGGGCTGAGCAACATGGTCACGATGCCGATGGCCTTCATCTCGGGGGCGTTCTTCCCGCTCGCGGCCGCGCCGCAGTGGGTCCAGTGGCTGTCGGCGCTGTCGCCGATGCGGTATCTGAACGAGGGCCTCCAGAAGGTGGTCGTGAGCGGGGCGTCCCCGGCGGCGGTGCTGCCGGAGGTGGGCATCCTGGCGGCCTTCGCCGCCGTGCTGGCGCTGATCGCCTGGAAGACCTTCAAGTTCGACGAGCTGTAGGCCCGGCGGGGCGCCGCGCGGGGCCGGCCGGGCCGCTCCTCGGGCCGGCCCCGGGTCAGGCGCCGCGGACGACGGCGTCGTAGACCTCGCGGCGGGGGACGCCGAAGCGGGCCGCGGCGGCCTTCATCGCGGCCTTGCGGTCCATGCCGTCCGCTTCGAGGGCGGCGACGGCGCCCGCCAGCGCCTCGGGGGTGGCGTCCTCGGGGTCGGGACCGCCCCAGCCTTCCACCACAAGGGTGATCTCGCCGCGCGGCGGGTCCGCCTCGGCCCCCGCGGCGAGTTCGCCGAGGCCGCCTCTGCGGACCTCTTCGTGGGTCTTGGTCAGCTCGCGGCAGAGCGCGGCGGCGCGCTGCTCGCCGAAGGCCGCGGTCATGGCCCGCAGGGTGTCGGCGACGCGCCGGGGCGATTCGAAGAACACCATCGTGCGCGGTTCTTCGGCCAGGGCGACGAACAGGCGGCGGCGCTCGCCGTCCTTGCGCGGCGCGAAGCCTTCGAAGCAGAACCGGTCGCACGGCAGGCCGGAGAGGGCGAGTGCCGTGGTCACGGCGCTGGCGCCGGGGGCGGCGGTCACGGCGATCCCGGCGTCGACGGCGGCGCGCACGAGGCGGTAGCCGGGGTCGGAGACCGAGGGCATGCCGCCGTCGGTGATGACCGCGACACGCTTTCCATCGTACAGTTGTTCGAGCAACGGCTCGGTCTTGCCGGTCTCATTGCCCTCGAAGTAGGAGGTGATCGACGCCGGGGTCGACACGCCGAGCTCGCTCAGCAGCCGCTGGAGCCGTCTTGTATCCTCTGCGGCGATGACGTCGGCGCGCGCCAGCTCCGACGCCACCCGAGATGAAGCGTCCTCTGGATTTCCCAGCGGCGCACCGAGAAGCACCAGGACGCCGGTCGATGATGTTGACATCCGGCCAGTATCCACTACCGTCCTGGACAACGTCACGACTCGCGGCGCACACCGCGGGGGCGGCGGGCTTCGGTCGGCATGCGGTCGCACCACGCACATGCATGCTGCGGAACCATGTTGTCGGGTACCGGACAGTGACCTTACATATGAGCGAACGGTAACGGATACTCGGTGTAACACCACAGGCGACATAACGCAGCCGAACGCCCTCTCGACACAGTGGAGGCCGCCTTGTCCGTGTCAGTGATCATCAGAGTGGTCGCGGGAATCGTCGTTCTCGTCCTCGGTTACTTCGCCATCGGCTTCATCGCCCTCCACTGGGCCTGGTTCGCGTCGGCGGCGATCCTCCTGGGGGGCACGGCGCTCGCCGCATGGGTCCTGCTGCGCAGCCGCGGCCACCACGACCACGTCGACCGCGCCACCACCGCCGAGCGCCAGCAGCTGCTGCGCAGCATCGACAAGATGAACATCCCCACCTACGACGCGATGGTCGCCCAGCTCCTCGTCCGCCTCGACGCCAAGCGCGTCAAGAAGTTCGGGCACCGCCAGAACGACCTGGGGTGCAACTTCGTGGTCACCTTCAACAACGGCAAGCGCATCATCGTGCGCGCCAAGAAGGACGACCACGCCATGAAGCGCCAGAACGGCACCCGCCACGTCCAGATCCTCGGCGGGGAGATCAAGGCGCGCTGGGACTGCGACGCGGGCGTGCTCATCACCAACGCCAACCTGCACTGGATGCACCACGCCGCCCGCAACGAGGGCGTGGCCGCGCAGCTCGGCGTCCTCATCGTGGACCGCGAGCGCCTCGCCGAGTGGATCGACACCGGCGAACCGCCCGCGGAGCTGCGCGTCGGCGGCCGCCCGGCGCTCCAGAGCACCGCGAACCAGTAGCCCCCCGGAGGCCGGAGCCCCGGAGCGGCAGGGCGCCGGGGCTCCGGACCGCCCGTCCGGCCCCGGGCGCTAGCTCGACGTCAGCGTGGCCTCGGCGGTGTGCTCCTCGCCGTCCCGCGTGTAGGTGATGGCGATCTGGTCGCCGCTGGCCTTGCTCTGCACCGCGGCGACCACCTCGGAGGCGCTGGTCACGCGCGAGCCGTCGATCTGGGTGATCACGTCGCCCTCCAGGAGCCCGGCCTCGTCGGCGGGCGACCCGGCCTCGACCGCGAGCACCATCGCCCCGTTGCCCTGCGTGTCGGTGACCGACACGCCCAGGTAGCCCCGCTCGACCGAGCCGTGCTCGATGAGCTGCTCGACCACCTGGGACACGGTGTTCGACGGGATCGCGAAGCCGAGGCCGACGTTGCCCGACTCCGGCGAGAGGATCGCGGTGTTGATGCCGATCAGCTCGCCGCTGCCGTTGACGAGCGCGCCGCCGGAGTTGCCCATGTTGATCGCCGCGTCGGTCTGGATCAGGCCGCTCAGGGTGTGCCCGGCCGACTGGCCGGTGCCCTCGCTGCCGACGGACATGGAGCGGTTGAGCGCCGAGACGATGCCGGTGGTCACGGTGCCCTCCAGGCCCAGCGGCGAGCCGATGGCGACCGTCGCGTCGCCCACCTGGAGGGAGTCGGAGTCCCCGAAGGCGATCGGCTCGATGCCGTCGACGCCGGAGACCTGGACGACGGCCATGTCCTGGGTCGGGTCGGTCGCCACGACCTGGGCCTCGGCGACCGTGCCGTCGGAGAAGCGGACCTCCAGGGCGCTGGCGCCCTCGACGACGTGGTTGTTGGTGACGATGTAGCCCTCGTCGGAGTAGACCACCCCCGAGCCCTCGGCGGCGTCGGTGACGATGGTGACCACCGAGGGGGTGACCTTGTCGACGATCTCGGTGTAGGTCATGCCCGCGCCGGCGTCCATCGAGACCGACTCGACGACCGTGGTCGAGCCGTTGTTGTCCGCCAGGAGCCATCCGGCGGCGCCCCCGGCGCCGCCGGCGACCAGGGCGAGCAGGAGCGCCCCGGCGACGAGTTTGCCGCGGCCCCGGCTCGGGGGCCCGCCGGGGCGGCCGTGCGGGGCGTACCCGGGCGGCGGCCCGGTGGGGGCGCCCCAGGCGGGCGGGGCCTCGCCTGGTGCGGCCATGTGCGGGGCGGCGGCGTGCTGGGAGGGGTGGAGGACGCGGGTCTGGTGCGCGGGGTGCTCGGGCTGGGCGGGGCCAGGCTGCTGGGCGTACCCCGGCTGCTGGGCGGCGCCGGGCCGCGGGAGCGAACCGGGCGTGTGCTCGGACCGGGCCGAGCCCGGTTGCGGCGTCCGGCCGGGCTGCGGGGCCTGGCCGGGCTGCGGCGTGTGCTCGGACTGCGCCGCACCGGGCTGCGGGGCCTGATCGGGCGGGGCGTGCTCGGGCCGGTGGGGCTCGGCCGGAGCGGCGGCGCCGCCGTCGGTCGGGGCGGTCTCGGGGCGGGCCGCGGGCTCGGCCCGGTCCGGTTCGGGGTCGGCACCGGCCTGCGGCGCCGATCGAGCCCGTTCGGGACTCTGCTCCGGCCCTTCCTCGGGGCGTGAGTTGTTCTCAGCGTTGCTCATGCATGCAGCATGCAGCCCGCGGCTCTCGCTTCGCTGCGAAAACGCCTTAAAACCCTTTAATGATCCGAATTCTCGGCGGCCAGCCGCACCGTGAAGACGGTGCCCTCGCCGAGCGCGGACCGGACGGAGACGGTGCCGCCGTGGGACTTGACGATCGCGGCCACGATCGCCAGGCCGAGCCCCGAGCCGGGGTGGTTGGCGGCGTCGGAGCGGAAGAAGCGCTCGAAGACGCGCTCGGTGGTCTCGGGGTCCATGCCCGGCCCGTCGTCGACCACCCGCAGCACCACGTGCTCGGCGTCGGCGAGGACCTCGACGGTGACGCCGGTGCCCGCGGGGGTGTGCCTGACGGCGTTGGACAGCAGGTTGTCCAAGACCTGGCGGAGCCGGGCCCGGTCGGCGACCACGACGGTCGCGGCGCCCGGCGCGGCCTTGAACTCGAACCGGTGGTCCTCGGCGACGACGGCGTGCGCCGAGACCGCCTCCTCGCCGAGGACGGCCAGGTCGACCGGTTCGGCCTCGACCGGCCGCTCCTGGTCGAGCCTGGCGAGGTGGAGCAGGTCCCCCACGAGCAGGCCCATGCGCTTGGCGGCCTCCTCGATCTGCCCGATGTAGTGCTGCCGGTCAGCCTCGGGCATGTCCGGGTTGGCGCGGACCAGCTCGGCGTAGCCCCGGACGCTCGTCAGCGGCGTGCGCAGCTCGTGCGAGGCGTCGGCGATGAACTCCCGCATGCGCCGCTCGGAGGTGTGGGCGTGCTCCTCGGAGAACTCCCTGGCGCGGATCGAGCTCTCGATCTTGCCGAGCATCGTGTTGATGGCGCGGGCGACGCGGCCGACCTCGGTGGCCGGGTCGTGGTCGGGGACGCGGCGCGAGTAGTTCCCGGCGGCGATCATGGCCGCGGTGTTCTCGATCTGGCGCAGCGGCGAGAGGCTGGCGCGGACCAGGCCGACGCCGAGCGCGGCGAGCCCGGCCAGGACGCCCGCGCCGATGAAGACGTCGACCCACACCAGGCCCGCGACGGTCTTGTCGAAGTGGGAGAGCCGGTAGGACAGCGCGTAGTAGGCGGCCCGCTCGTTGGTCTCGGCCTCGGGGTCGTACTCGGGGTTCTCGGTGCCCACCTCGGTGCCGGGCAGGGCCAGGACCCGCCAGCGGGTGGTGCCGTCGGCGGCCAGCGCGGTGAAGGGCTCGCCGCCGGCCTCCTCCAGCTGGGCGAGGGTGAACACCGGCGCGTAGGCGCGGTTGGCGGGCACGTCGAAGCGGTTCTCGTTGTCGTAGACCGAGCTGAAGATGTACTGGTTCGGCCGTACGCCGAACTCGGCCGACTCCTCGCCGGTCGTCCCGCTGAAGGAGGCCGGGTTCCCTTTGAGGAGCTGGTCTTTGAGTTCGTCGTCTACTGTGCTGAGGAAGTAGGAGTGCAGCGCCAGGAGCGTGGAGACGCTGATGAGGAGGAGCGACCCGGCGACCAGCGCGAGCACGGCGGCGGTCAGCCGCACCCGCAAGGGGGTGCGGTCCCACCGTCCCCGGACGGCCTCGACGAAGTGGGGTGCGCTCAACGATTCTGCTCCCGCAGGACGTAGCCGATCCCCCGCAGCGTCTGGATGAGCTTGGGGTCGCCGGTGTCGACCTTGCGGCGCAGGTAGGAGACGTAGGATTCGACGATGCCGTCGTCGCCGCGGAAGTCGTAGCGCCACACGTGGTCGAGGATCTGGGCCTTGGAGAGCACCCGGCCCGCGTTGATCATGAAGTAGCGCAGCAGCTTGAACTCGGTGGGCGAGAGCTGCACTGCCTCGCCGGCGCGCCAGACCTCGTGGGTCTCCTCGTCGAGTTCGAGGTCGGCGTACTTCAGGCGCGAGGGCCGGGGCAGCTCGCCGGCCGAGCGGCGCAGGACGGCGTGGATGCGGGCGACGACCTCTTCGAGTGCGAAGGGCTTGGTGATGTAGTCGTCGCCGCCGGCGGACAGGCCGGTGACGGTGTCGGCGGTGTCGTCGCGCGCGGTGAGGAAGAGCACGGGGGTGTGGTCGGAACCGGAACGCAGGCGCCTGACGACCTCGAAGCCGTCGAAATCGGGCAGGTTGACGTCGAGGACGACCAGGTCGGGGCGGTGGCGGGCGACCGAGCGCAGCGCCTCGTCGCCGGAGCCCACGGCGTGGACGGCGAAGCCCGCGTAGCGCAGGGAGGTGGCGAGCAGTTCGCAGATGTTCTCGTCGTCTTCCACGACGAGGAGCGTGGCCTCGGACTCGGTGTTCGACTGGGGCATGGACCTCATCTTCACATGATCGTCGCGGCGCGGTTCGCAAGCCGCACAGGGCCGCCTGCCCGCCGCGATGCGGTCTCGCCGTCGGTGCGGCGCCGGTCAAGGGGTCGTTCTGTGGCGAGAATACGCCCGGCGGGCGGGCGAGCCAAGGCGCGCGGCGGATCGGCGGGCCGGCGGCGATGCGGTATGTCACTGCCCGGCGGGGCCGCCGCCGCACTTTCAGGGGTTCGCGGCGTGCGCGGACTGTTCTCGCTCGAGCCGGTCGGATAGACTTTGTACGGCAGCCGAGTACGGCAGGCGCTCGGGCCGTGACGTTGCAGAGCATCGCCTCGGAACGGACAAGCGCCGTGCTCTGAAGAGGTGAATCCGTTAGGTGAGCGCTCGGCCCGCTCCTCGTCCGAAGACTGAGGCGCCCCTATCGCCAGGAGGTGTTTCCTGTTTCAACGGCGACCGCCGCGGCACCGGAGTGCCGTGGTCTCACGTGGCCTTCGCAGGCTTCTCGTCCCGCCGGCCCGGCGGTAGGATCGCGACGCTTGGTTCTCGCTCAGCGACCATCGGTAGTTTACAGATCGTTCGCCCCTGGCGAATCTCAGGTGTCCCCGCGAAAGGAATGTCGATGACACTGTCAATCGAGACCGGTACGACCGAGAACGGGATCGTCACCGTCGAGTTGGCCGGCGAGGTCGACTACGCGACGGCTCCGCAGATCCGGGAGACCATCACCAACGCCCTCGAAGCGGGCGGTGTCACTGCCATCCGGGTGGACGTCGCCAAGGTGACGGTGCTGGACTCCACCGGCATCGGCACGATCGTGGTGGCCTACCGCATCGCGCGCGAGATGGGCGTGGAGCTGGCCGTGGTCAACCCGAACCGGTTCATCACCCGCCTGTTCACCGTGGTCGGGGCCGAGGAGCTGCTCGAAGAGCCCACCGAGACCTTCTCCACGCAGACCGCCTGAAAGGAACGCCCCTGAGCGCCGGGCCGGCCCGGCGCAGCATCGGTCGCGTCATCCCGATCGGTCGGAACGCCCCGGGCGCCGGGTCGGCCTCGCCGCGGACGTGAGGCCGGCGACAGCGTTCTGCGTCACTGCGGCGGCGCGGCCCCGGAGACCGGCGGACGGCCCGGGAAGGGTCGAAACCGCCCGCGGGGCCCTGCCGCCGGACGCTCGGGGCGGCGGCCGGAAAGCGGCCGAAACCACCGTCCGGGCCTGTGCGCAGGGACTCCGTCCCCCGCCCGTCCGGTCGCGGGCCGCGGCCGCGCCCGCAGGGGCCCCTTGCAGCGGCGATGCACGGGAAAGCGGCCCGGCGTGGGCTGCGACGCACATGCCGCTCCCCGTCGAGTGACCGGCCCCGCAACGGCGTTGCCGGTACTACACATTCCCCGCCTCGCAGTTACCCTTGACCGGGGGACTGCTGTCCTCCATCCAGCAGCGTCTGCAAAGAAGAGGCGATTCAGCTGTGTCGAGTTCGACTCAGGGCGGTCCGTTGACCGATTTCGGAGCCAATGAGTGGCTGGTCAACGAGATGTACGAGCGTTACCGCGAAAATCCTGACAGCGTCAGCGCCGGATGGCGCGAGTTCTTCGGCGGCGATCCGGTGGGCACCGGCGTCAGTCCCGACGGCGAGAGCGGGGCCGCCACCGCGGCGGACGCGTCGGCGCGAGCGGAGACCGAGATCCAGGCCGAGACCACTGCGGGGGGCGAACCCGCGCCGCAGACCGAGCAGACGGCGAAGCCCAAGGTGGTGCCCAAGCCTCCGGTCGAGGCCGAGCCGAGTCCCGCAGTAGCGGACCGCGCGCCGTCACCCGCGGCGCCGGTGTCCCCCGCCCGTACCGAAACCCAGAAGGCGAACCCCACAGTGAACGAGTCCGCAGGCGCCGCCGATGTCGCCGTGTCGAAACCCCTGAAAGGCGTGGCGGCCAAGGTCGCCCAGAACATGGAGGCGTCGCTGGAGATCCCGACGGCGACCTCCGTGCGCGCCGTTCCGGCGAAGCTGCTGTTCGACAACCGCGTGGTCATCAACAACCACCTCAAGCGCAGCCAGGGCGGGAAGGTCTCCTTCACGCACCTGATCGGCTACGCGCTGGTCCAGGCCGTCAAGGCCCACCCGAGCATGAACGCCTCCTACAAGGTCGCGGACGGCAGGCCGCAGGTCGTCGCCCCCGAGCACATCAACCTGGGCCTGGCGATCGACCTCGCCAAGCCCGACGGCTCGCGGACCCTGGTCGTGCCCTCGATCAAGAACTGCGAGTCGATGGACTTCCGCGAGTTCTGGCACGCCTACGAGGACCTGGTCCGCAAGGCGCGGAGCAACAAGCTCACGATGGAGGACCACGCCGGGGCGACGCTGACGCTGACCAACCCGGGCGGCATCGGCACCGTCCACTCCGTCCCGCGGCTGATGAAGGGCCAGGGCCTCATCGTCGGCGTCGGCGCCATGGAGGTGCCCGCCGAGTTCGCCGGGGCCTCCGACGAGACCCTCGCCGACCTGGGCGTCTCGAAGATCATGACGGTGACCTCGACGTACGACCACCGCATCATCCAGGGCGCCGAGTCCGGCCAGTTCCTCGCCACGCTGCACAAGCTGCTGCTCGGCGACGACTTCTTCGACTCGGTCTTCCGCAGCCTGCTCATCCCCTACGAGCCGGTGCGCTGGGTCCGCGACGTCGCCAAGACGCACGAGGGCCAGATCGACAAGAACGCCCGCGTGATCGAGCTGATACACGCCTACCGGGTGCGCGGCCACCTCATGGCCGACACGAACCCGCTGCACTACGAGATACGGCACCACCCGGACCTCGACGTGCTCTCGCACGGGCTGACGCTGTGGGACCTGGACCGGTCCTTCCCGGTCGGCGGCTTCGCCGGCCAGCAGCGCATGAAGCTGCGCGACATCCTCGGCGTGCTGCGCGACTCCTACTGCCGCCGCATGGGCGTGGAGTACATGCACATCCAGGACCCCGAGGAGCGCGAGTGGCTCCAGCGGCGCATCGAGGTGCCGTTCGAGAAGCCGAAGGTCGAGGAGCAGAAGCACATCCTCGGCCGCCTCAACGCCGCCGAGGCGTTCGAGACGTTCCTCCAGACGAAGTTCGTGGGGCAGAAGCGCTTCAGCCTCGAAGGCGGCGAGTCGCTCATCCCGCTGCTCGACCAGGTCCTGCACTCGGCGGCCGACGCCGAGCTCGACGAGGTCGTCATCGGCATGCCCCACCGCGGGCGGCTGAACGTGCTGGCGAACATCGTCGGCAAGAAGCTCTCGAAGATCTTCACCGAGTTCGAGGGGCACATCGACCCGAAGACCATAGGGGGTTCGGGCGACGTCAAGTACCACCTGGGCATGAAGGGGCGGTTCACCGCCCCGGACGGCAAGAGCGAGACCGTCGTGTCGGTCACGGCCAACCCCTCGCACCTGGAGGCGGTCAACCCGGTGCTGGAGGGCATAGTCCGCGCCAAGCAGGACCGGTTGAACCTCGGCGAGGACGGCTTCACGGTGCTGCCGGTGGCGATCCACGGCGACGCCGCGTTCGCCGGCCAGGGCGTGGTGGCCGAGACGCTGAACCTCTCGCAGCTGCGGGGCTACCGCACCGGCGGGACCGTGCACGTGGTGGTCAACAACCAGGTCGGCTTCACCACGGCCCCGGCCTACTCGCGGTCGAGCCTGTACTGCACGGACGTGGCCCGGATGATCCAGGCGCCGATCTTCCACGTCAACGGGGACGACCCGGAGGCGGTGTGCGAGGTCGCGAAGCTGGCCTTCGCCTACCGGCAGCAGTTCCGCAAGGACGTCGTCATCGACATGGTGTGCTACCGCAGGCGCGGGCACAACGAGGGCGACGACCCGAAGATGACCAACCCGCAGATGTACCAGGTCATCGACGCCAAGCAGTCGGTCCGCAAGCTCTACACGCGGGCGCTCATCGGCCGCGGCGACATCACGATGGAGGACGCCGAGGAGGCGCTCGCCGATTACCAGTCGCAGCTGGAGCGGGTCTTCCGCGAGACCAAGGAGGCCCTGGCCGGGCAGACCGGTCCGATGCCGTGGCGCCACCAGCCCGAGCCGGTGGCCGACATCGACACCACCGTGGACGCCGAGACGATCGCGATGATCGGCAAGGCGCACACCACGCTCCCCGAGGGCTTCAAGCCGCACAAGGCGGTCCGCAGGGTCCTGGAGAAGCGCAGCGAGATGTCCACTTCGGGCAACATCGACTGGGCGTTCGCCGAGACCCTCGCGTTCGGTTCGCTCCTGATGCAGGACAAGGCGATCCGCCTGGCCGGCCAGGACTCCAGGCGCGGCACGTTCGTGCAGCGGCACGCCGTGGTCATCGACCAGGAGACCGGCGACGAGTACACGCCGCTCTCGCACCTGGGGCAGAACGCCGAGCGGTTCTTCGTCTACGACTCGCTGCTCTCGGAGTTCGCCGCGATGGGCTTCGAGTACGGGTACTCGGTGGAGAACCCGGGGATGCTCGTGCTGTGGGAGGCCCAGTTCGGCGACTTCGTCGACGGCGCCCAGACCATCACCGACGAGTTCATCTCCTCGGGCGAGGCCAAGTGGGGCCAGCACTCGGGCGTGACGCTGCTGCTGCCGCACGGGCACGAGGGCGCGGGCCCGGACCACACCTCGGGCCGCATCGAGCGGTTCCTCCAGTTGTGCGCCGACGAGAACATGCGCATCGCGAACGCGACCACCCCGGCGAACTACTTCCACCTGCTGCGCCGCCAGGCGCTGGACCCGGTGAAGAAGCCGCTGGTGGTGTTCACGCCGAAGTCGCTGCTGCGGCACAAGGCGGCCGTGAGCCAGCTCGAGGAGTTCACCTCGGGCCGCTTCCAGCCGGTCCTGCCGGACCCGGCCGTCGCCGAGGGCCGCATCCGGCCGGAGGGCGTGCGCAAGCTCCTGCTGTGCTCGGGCAAGGTGTACTACGACCTGGCCGCGGCCCGCGACCAGCGCGGCGTCACCGACACCGCGATCCTGCGCGTCGAGCAGCTCTACCCGCTGCCGGTCGAGGAGCTGCGCGCGGCGCTGGGCTCCTTCCCCGAGGCGACGGACATCGCGTGGGTACAGGAGGAGCCGGCGAACCAGGGCGCCTGGTCGCACATCGCGCTGAACCTGCTCGAAGAGCTCGGCGGGGTGCACCTGCGGCGCATCTCGCGTCCGGCGGCGGCGGCGCCGTCGACCGGTTCGCCGAAGGTCCACGAGGTGGAGCAGCAGGCGCTCATCGACGTGGCGGTGCCGCAGCCGTAGGGCGGCGGCCCGCGCAGCGCGGCCGAGCGCCGCGCACCGACGACGAGGGGAAGGTCGCAGGACCTTCCCCTCTGCTCGTGCGCGGCTTCCGCCGCAGGGAAGGCATTCGGAGCACGAGTCGGACGCCAGGCGGGCCCGTTCACTTGACGACACGTGGGTTATCGATAACAATGTTGTGATGATCACGCCGCCGCGTGATCACCGGCATCACATCACATTGGAGTGAACCATCGATGACGAATAATCCCTCACCTCCTCCGGGGTCCCTCTCCCGGCGGACACTCCTCTCGGGCACCGCGCTCGCCGCGGGGGCCGGACTGGCCGGATGCGGGTCGCTGACCGACTCCCTGAGCGGCAAGACGCAAGTGCGGCAATGGAACCTCCTCGCCGGAGCCGACGGCGCCGTCATGACCCAGATGCACGACCAGTTCACCGCCGAGCATCCCGACATCGAGCTCCAGGCCACCACCTTCGGCTGGGGCACGCCGTTCTACACCAGGCTCGTCATGGGGGCCTCGGGCGGCAACGCGGCCGACGTCGCCACGATCCACGTCTCGCGGCTCCAGAGCCTCTCACCCGAGACGCTCCTGTCCCCCATCGCGATCGACGAGATCACCGAGGCCGGCCTCGACCCCGCCGACTTCCCGCCCGACGTGTGGGACAAGTGCTTCTACGAGGACAAGCTCTACTGCATCCCGATCGACACGCACGCCCTGGTCAACTACTACAACCGGACGATCTGCGAGCAGGCCGGGGTCCTGAACGCCGACCGCACGCTCCTGGAGACCCGCGGCGTCGAGGAGTACTTCGACCTGCTGCGGGCCGTCAAGGACGTCACCGGCGAGTACGGCACCTCCCTGGACACCTTCGCCGGATGGCGGCAGTTCTGGGCCTGGTACCGCCAGCAGGACGGCGAGTGGATCTTCCACGAGGACGACTTCGAGCTCGACGACGACAAGGCCCTCGCCGCCATCGAGCCGATGTACCGGATGGCCGAAGAGGGCCTGTGCCCGACGATCTCCGACGGCGCCCAGACCGCCGCGAACTTCGAGAACGGCGCCGCCGGGCTCGTCCAGGTCGGCAACTGGGAGATCGTGCGCTTCCGGGCCTTCAACGAGGCCGAGGGCTTCGACTTCTCCATGACCGAGATCCCCGACTTCTACGGCAGCCGCCGCACCCAGGGCGACAGCCACGCCTACGTCCTCCCCTACCACAACAGCTGGGACCCGGACGTCCGCAAGGCCACCATCGAGTACGTCGCGTGGATGCTGCGGCACAGCTTCGACTGGGGCGCCGGAGGCGGCCACACCCCGGCCTACCTGCCGGTCACCGAGAGCGAGGAGTACCAGTCGCTCGAACCCAACGCCGAGTACTCCGGCGTGGTCGGGAACGTCCAGTTCGACCCCGAGGTGTGGTTCGCCGGATCGGCCGCCCGCATCTACGACGAGGTCGGCGCCGTCCTCCAGCAGGTCTACGCGCTCGCGATGACCCCCGAGGAGGCGCTCGCGCTCATCAAGGAGCGCGCGCACGCCCTGCTCGCCCTGCCCAACCCTGTCGACTGAAACGATTCATAGGACCGCTGTCATGACTACTGACACCAAGGCGCCCAAAGCGGCGCCGCCCGAGGGGCCGCCGCCGCGCATGAGCGCGCCGCCCTCGAAGCAGCGACGGTCGTGGACCGGGCTGTGGTTCGTCCTGCCCTTCGCCGCGATGTACGCGCTCTTCCTCGTCTGGCCGACCCTCCTCGGCCTCTACTACTCCTTCACCGACAAGAGCCTCACCGGCCGCCCCGTCGAGTGGATCGGCCTGGACAACTGGGCCGAGACCCTCGGCGACGAGCGCGCCTGGGACGCGCTGTGGAACACCGCGGTGTTCACCCTCTACAGCACTCCCCCGCTCGTCGTCCTCGCGATCATCCTCGCCCTCCTGGTCAACCGCGCCCGCAAGATGGGCTGGTTCCTGCGGATGGCGTTCTTCGCGCCGTTCGTCATCCCCGTCTCCGCGGTCACCATGATCTGGATCTGGATGTACCAGCCCGACGGCGGCCTGTTCAACCACTACCTCCAGATGCTCGGCTTCCAGAACGCCGAGACGCCCACGCTGTGGCTCCAGGACGAGGGCCGGGCCATGTGGTCGGTCGTCATCACGACCGTCTGGTGGACGATCGGGTTCAACTTCCTGCTGTTCCTGGCGGCCCTCCAGACGATCCCCAAGGACGTCTACGAGGCGTCCAGCATCGACGGGGCGAGCTCGTGGCGGCAGCTGTGGCACATCACGCTGCCGCTGCTCAAGCGCACCACCGCCCTGGTGATCGTGCTCCAGCTGATCGCCTCGCTGCGGATCTTCGACCAGATGTACCTGATGACGGCGGGCGGCCCGAACCGCGCCACCGAGGTCGCCATCCACTACATCTACATCGCCGGCTTCGAGGGCTACCGCATCGGCTACGCCTCGGCGCTGTCGTACGTCCTGTTCGTCCTCATCCTCATCGTCTCCATCGTCCAGTTCCGGCTGTTCTCCCGGAAGGAGGACTGACATGACCACCCTTCAAGAGAAGCCGCGGGCCGCGGCGCCGGGCGAACGGCGCACCGTCAAGCGCAGGCGCAAGAAGGTGACCGCCGGGACCGCCCTGGTGTACTTCGCGGCGTTCGCGCTGGCCCTGCTGTGGCTCCTGCCGCTGCTGTGGGCGCTCTCGACCTCGCTGAAGTCCGAGACCGAGGCCAGCCTCGGCCAGGACATCCACTGGATCCCGCAGGAGTGGTCCCTGGAGGGCTACAAGGTCCTCTTCGAACGCGGCGACCACCTCAACTGGATGATCAACTCCACGGTCGTCTCCACCATCGTCACCGTGCTCACGCTGGTGCTGTGCGTCCTGGCGGCCTACGGGTTCTCCCGGTTCGACTTCCCGGGCAAGAACGTCATCTTCGGCGCGATCATCGCCGGACTCATGGTGCCGCCGCAGGCGCTGATCATCCCGCTGTTCGACATCGTCACCACCCTGAACCTGGCCGACACCTACTGGGGCCTGGCGCTCCCGCAGGTGGTCGCCCCGGTCATGGTGTTCATCCTCAAACGCTTCTTCGACGCGGTCCCCCGCGACTACGAGGAGGCCGCGAAGCTCGACGGCGCGGGCCACTTCCGGGTCCTGTGGAGCGTCATCGTGCCGCTCTCGGGCCCGATCATGGCCGCGGTCGGCATCTTCACCTTCATCGGCTCGTGGAACAACTTCCTGTGGCCGCTGCTCATCGCCACCGACCCGTCGATGATGACCCTGCCGGTCGGCCTCGGCGTCGTCGCTGGCGGCTACGGCCTGTTCTACGCCCAGAACATGGCCGCCGCCGTCCTCGGCGCGCTGCCGCTGCTGATCGTGTTCCTGATCTTCCAGAAGCAGATCGTCAAGGGCGTCGCGGGCGTCGGCCTGAAGTAATCCCCCTGGTGCGAAGGCGGGGTCCGGTTCACGACCGGGCCCCGCTTT
>DASTYG010000012.1:0-66889 GCA_035765105.1 Glycomyces sp. | reverse complement strand
GAGGGCGGACGGCCTTGGCCGTCCGCCCTCAATGCTGTTCACGCTAGTGGCGATGTCCGGCTTCGCTGACGATGGAGCCGATGTCAACGAAGCCCTACGTCACCGGCGCTGGTTCGGATCGCTGCCCGGCCCCCACGGAGGGCTCGACTCACCCTGGTTCATCGGCGGACTGTAATGCTGCGGGCCCCCGGCCTGCGGCGGACCGAAGTTCTGGCCCCCGGCAGGAGGAGCGCCGCCATACTGAGGCGGATTTGGCCCAGGCTGAGGGTAACCGCCCTGAGTCGATCCGTGCTCACCACTGAAACCACCAGGTAGGCCGGCCGCAGCAGTGTGCTTTCGACTACGCCCCCTGAGCACCAGCCACACAACGATCGCAGCTCCGATCAGGACAACAGCAGCCGCAACAATGATGATGGTAGAAATCCCGGTACCCGACTTCTCGGCGATTGCAGCCGAAGGATCCGACCCTTCGGCTTCTTCCGCCCCGCCATCTGGCTCGCCAGCAGCCTCTTCATCCGTTCCGCCCCCACTGGCCCCAGGCTCGCCCATCGGGTAGCCGAGAGGGTTCTCCTCAACGGTCTCGATGCCTTCCGCATGAACCGCTCGATCCGTATTTACGAGACCGAAACCAGTCTCCTCAGTGCGGTTATCACCACTGCCGTCGCCAGCCGTTTGAATCAACCGCTGGATGACGTTGTTGCCGTCAATTTCCGAATCGGCTGCGAACATCAACGCTACTATGCCACCGACAATTCCCGCCGACAGCGAGGTGCCGTCTTGCATTCTGTACAGCTCTTGGTTCGTGTCATCGCCCCAACCCAGCGATTCCTCCTGCACTACTGGAATCGTCATAGGATCAGCCGGGGCAGCAACCACGACCCCGGGCCCTGTACTGTTCCTTGACCATGCAGCACCGCTCTCATCAGTCCCGGAAACAGTTACAACACCAGGAATTCCCGCCGGATAACCCATCTCCTTGTTAGGGTCATTACCAGCGGATGTAACCAGCACCACTCCATTGTCAACGGCATATTGCAACGCCCCGAGAAATTCAGGGCTTGGATCGCCACCCCATATACCCCATGACATCACCATTACGTCGGCACCATTGTCAACAGCCCACCGAATCGATTCAGGTTGACCCGCTTCCGCGCCACCTGTCAATCCTTGTTCATGCAAATCCGCACCCGTGCCGGACCTTACCGGCAGGATAGTGGCTCCTGGCGCGACATTCAAAACCACAGCGGCCACAGCAGTCCCATGCCCGTTCTGGTCGTTCCAGGCGTCTTCTTCTTCGGAGAAGACCGAGTATCCAGGCTCGACGTTCTTGCCGTCGAAGTAGGGGTGCTCGGAAATACCGGTGTCGATGACAGCAACGGTGGCGCCTTCACCCTTGGTGGTCTCCCATGCCGCGGGGGCTTGAATCTGGTCGGTGACCCAGGTGTTGGCAGTGGCCAGTTCGTCGCCTTGAGCCAGGGCCGTTCCGGGAGCGGCGAGAATGGCGCCCGTCAGGGCGAGCGCGCCGATTCCGGCGCCGACAGCCGTCTTTGCGCGGCTCGAGACTCGGGTGAGGCGGGATCTGCGTTTCGGGGGTGTCAGGTCGAGAGGTATCGCCATGGGGGAAGTCCCCTTCCGTAGGTGAACCGATACAGCGCTGTCCGCTCTGCCCCACAAGATACCGGACCAATCTCACCCCTGCGAGCCCAAGGCGGCGCCCGTCCACAGAGTGTCAGGCCTGGGCGTCCGCTCAGTGAGGGTCCTCGATCCGCGCAGGCCCGGCGGCCCCGACACGTGTCTTCCATCGCACCGGCGGCAGCCATAAATCGCTCACTTCATAACGATCACATCACAACTGACATATGGCCGCAAACGTGTACCCATGCGGCGCAGCGGCTTTGTTACGTTGAGTGCCGTTCAGGACACAACAGATTGGAAGCAAGTGATCACCCCACCGGTCCCCGCCACTTCCAGGCCGCCCGAACGGCCCTGCTCCTTCGCTGCTCGAGACGGGAAGGCGTTCCGCGGTGTCCGGCGCTGAAGTCTTCACCATGGAGCCCGAGCAGGTCCATCGGGCCGTCGAGGTGCTGTTCGCCGTCGAAGCCGAGGTCGACCGCCTCACCGCCGGTCTCCGCATCGAATGTGAAAGCGTCGCAGCGGCGCTGACCGAAGGCCAGTGCGCCATCGGCGAGGCCCTGGCGACCGCCTCGGGGTTCTGGTGCGACCAGCGGGCGCTCGGCTTCACCGGCCTGGTCGGCAATCTCGGCGAGTACCTGGCCGTCTGCGCCGAGGAGGCGGTCGAGATCGACGACTACAACGCCCACGACTTCGCGTCCCTGGCCGACCTCGACCGCTATCCGGGGCGCGCCGCCGAGAACGCCTCGGCCCGGCCGGACTGGTAGGGCCGAGGATGAGCGAGATGCGCTGGAAGGATCTGCGGGACACCGACTTCGGTTCCCTGAAGACCTTGGCCGAGCGGTTCGGCGCCTATATCGGCGAAGCGATCGAGCAGACCGAGATGATCACCGAGGACGTCGTCAAGAAGCACATCGGCCCCGAGGCCTACGAGTCCCAGACCGCCGACGAGGTCAGGGCCCAGGCCAATATGCTGGCCGACGGTTTCCAGGACGACCTCCACGAGTACGCCGCCGTGAAGATCAAGGCCACGCTCGAGGACGCCCACACGGAGCTGACCGCAGCCCAAGCCGATATGAACGACCTGCTCGAGACGATGGCGGGCAGGTACAAGGTCACCGGCCCGGCCGATGATCACGGGCTGACGATCTCCGATGCGCTCGCGGACCGGATCGAGGGCATGAACCCGCCCGCGGGTCTCATCGAGCGCGCGGGGCTTTCCGAGGCGGACCTGGTGAACGTGACCAATCGGGCGTACGCGGCCGGGGAACTGGTCGAGGCCGCGGAAGCCGAGGCGGAGGAGTTCGCGGAGGTGCTGCGGGCGATCATGACCAGAGCCCACAACGCCGAGGCGACCGCGGCGGCCGTCCTCAGATCGACTGTCGACGACCCGGCCGCGCAGCCCCCGCCGCTCGGCGCCACCTATGACGACCTCATCGACGACTACAAGGAAGCCGACGCCGCCCGGAACCTCGAATTCCTCCGAGAGCTCGCCTCCGGGGATACCGAGGCCACCCCGAACGGCGTCAACGACTGGTGGAACGGGCTCTCGGAGGACGAGCGCGCCGCGCTGATCGGCAGCCATCCGGAGCTGCTCGGCGGTCTCGACGGCATACCGTCCGAGACCCGCGACGATGTCAACCGGAGCCTCTTGGCGGACGAGATCACCGGTACGAACGCCCGGATCGAGGAGATCCAGGAGCGGATGGACGAGATGTTCGCCGACGGCTCGCACGTATCAGGCGACGGCCCCGCCGAACTCCTGGCGCTCCAGGATGAACTCGCGGACCTCCAAGAGCGGGCGGCGAACGCCGAATCGCTACAGGCCGCGCTGGAGTCCGGCTCCGGCTCCGAGGAAGAGCTGCTTCTGCTCGGCTTCGACACCGCCGAAGACGGGAAGGCCGTCGTCTCCGTGGGCGACCCCGACACCGCTGCCCACACCGCGGTATACGTGCCCGGTACGACCTCAGACCTGGAAGGTGTCGGCGGCCTGATCAACGACGCCGCTGTCTTGCAACGTGACGCCAAGTACATGGCGCCCGACGAACAGACAGCGGTAGTCATGTGGCTGGACTACGACGCCCCGGACAATGCGATGCCGATCTTCCAGGACGGACCGTTCTACCCGGAGGCATATACGACCGACCAAGCCATGGACGCCAGGGCGGACCTGAACTCGTTTCTCGACGGGCTGGAAGCCACTCACGACGGCGAGTCGCATATGACGCTAATGGGCCATTCCTACGGAAGCGTAACCGCAGGCGCCACTGCCACCGAGTACCAGATCGCCGCAGACCAGATCATCAGCTTCGCCAGCCCCGGCCTGACGGTCGGCTCCGCCGATGAACTCAGCGTCGGCAGCGACGACGTCTGGTCGACGAGGGCAGACGGCGACATCATCGATCTCGCCGTTTCCACTGGGGCGATGGGATCCGATCCCATTTCCTCAGATTTCGGCGGAAATACCTTCGAGGCCGACGCCATCGGCGACAGTGGCACCGCCATCCACAGCGGCTATCTCAAGTCCGATGACAATGAGCCCAACCAGGCACGGACGACGATGGCCGACATCATCACCGGACAGAAGGGCTAGGTCGTCGAATGCGCACCCGTTTTCTCGCGCTGGTCTTCAGCCTGACCGCCACCCTAGGAGGATGCTCGCTCATGCAAGACCCCCCGCCCGAGCGCGACTTCGACGAGGCCGAGGCGTATCCGCTCATGGAGCAGATCGTCGCCGACACCATCGCCGACCTGCCCGACTTCCCCGGTTTCCACCAGCGCAGCTACGCCAGGCCCGAAGACTGCGGCGAGGCGCTCGGCGGCGGCTATGACGGCTGGGTGGCGCTGGAGATCAGGTACGGGTTCACCGGCGAGGACTCGGCGACGGAACTGGTCAAGATCGAGTACACGAACCTGCTGCGCGAGCGCTGGGCCGCAGCCGGGTACGACATCCACCGCGATGACATCGACCCCGGGACCGGCCGCGGTTCGCTGGAGGCCGAACGGCCCGACGGGGTCAATCTCTGGTGGTGGGTCGCGGACGGCGTCTCGTTGACGGTCCAGACCGGTTGCGTGCCGGCCACGTCGGGGTTCGACAAGCCCGACTACATTCCTCCGGCGGGCGGCGGTCTGGACACCGATCACGCGGTCGCGGGCGACCTCATGAGCCCGCCGGAGGACAGTGCCGCTGCGGCGGTCGACCCGTTCGCCTCCGGTTCGACGGGTCCGTCGGGTAGCTGACCGGCGGCGTGCTCACTCGGGCATCGGTTCGGTGCGGAGGCGGGTGTTGATCGCTTCGGGGTCGAACGGTTCGAGGTCTTCGGGGTCGTGTTCGCCGATGAGTTGGCGGTGGTCGGGGTGGTCGGGGTCGGCGAGGGCCGCCGTCAGGCGCTGCCACGCCTCGACGCCGCCCGAGTCCTCCCACGGCGGGGCCTCGCCGCCCGCGACGCACCTGGGGTAGGCGACGGCCGGGTCGGGCTCGGTCACGGCTTCGACGGTCACCGCGTGGTCCCAGTTGGCGGTGAAGTCGTACAGGTACGTCATCTCGTCGCCCGGGGCGGGCAGGACCTGCTCCAGCGCGGCCTCGGCCTCGTTCTCGCAGGTGAGGTCGGCGCTCGCGCTGAATTCGCCGGAGGGGGTCACGAAGCAGTGGGAGTGCTCGCCGGTCCAGCGGAAGACGGTCTGGAGGATCGTGTGGAGCTCGGCCAGGGAGGTGCCGGCCGGGACTTCGAGGCGGCGCCAGATCGGCGGGTCGGTTCGTTCCAGGGCCACGTGCAGCCGGAGGATCGGCGCCGGCCCGCCGCGGGCCGTCTCCGGCGGCGGCGAGGGGCGCTCGGCCGGGGCCGGGACGTGGCCACCGTGCTCGGGCGCCTCGCCGATCAGGCCCGCCTCGTTGAGCCGCCTGCCCAGCAGGATGATCCGGCCGGGCAGGAGCTCCGCCTCCAGGTCCTCGCCGGTGTCGTCGTCGTCCTCGGCCCAGTGGTCGAGGGTGGTGCCGATCGCGCCGTCCAGGAAGACCCTGGCCCGCTCCTCGTCCAGCTCCTCGGCCACCGACGCGACGTCGTCGACGAGGGCCCCGGCCTCGATGCGCCGGACGATCTCGTCCACGTGGTCGGGCGGGACCGGGTCGAGCGTGGTGATCGCCCCGCAGTCGGCGTAGTCGACGCCGACGAGGAACCCGTGCTCCTCGCCGGCGCGGCGGAACAGCGCCAGCAGCCACGCCTCCACGCGGTCGCCCGGGACGGTGATCCTGGTGAAGCGGGCCGGCTCGACCGGCTGGAACAGCGTCGGCGCCCACACCGGGTCGGCGACGCCCGCCTCGTCGAGGGCGGCGTCCGCCTCCCGGGCCAGGTCGGCGAGGTTGCGGTCGGGCCCCAGGCCCATGAAGACCAGGAGCGCGCGGGCGCTCGTGTCGCCCTGGAGGGCGACGTCGGCGACCAGCCGCGGGGCGACGCGCTCGGAGGCGAGCAGGTCGAGCCCGGCGAGGAGCCCCAGGACCGCGCCTCCGGCCAGTTCGGCCTCGAACGGGTCGGTGACGGTGGCGAGGTCGTCGCCGATCGCGGCGAAGTGCGGGCGCATGGCCGCGAGGAGGTCGTCGATCTGGCCGCCTGCGAGCCTGGCCGCGGTGTGGCGTTCGATCCGCTCGGCGCGGCGGCGGTCCCGTCGCCTGGTCATGACCCCATGCTGTCACTTCGGCACGGCTCTGGGAAGCCCTCGGCGGACTCAGTCCCGGTTCGGGCAGAGGATGCCCTCGATCGTGTCGTTCTCGGCCATGACGCCGCCTTGGGGTTCGAGGCATCCGGGGCGGGCGTCGACGCGTTCCAGGCAGCCGCTCCGCAGCTCCATCGCGGCGTGCTCGCCGAGGGCGAGGTGCAGGGTCAGCTCGTCGTCGCGGGCGGCGGTGAGCAGGGAGGCGCCTTCGTAGAGGAGCCGGTAGTCGTCGGTGCTCCACGCCTCGCGGACGGCGGCGGCGTAGGCCGCTTCGCCGCCCGGTTCGGTGAAGGGCGCCAGTTCGTAGACGATCCGGTACCGGTAGGTCTGGAGGCCGGCGTCGGAGCGGTAGCCGCAGTAGGCGACCTCGACGGTGCGGGCCGCAAAGCCGGGGAAGGCGTCGATGCCCGCCGCGGCGTTCGTCACGGCCGCCTCCATGCGCGCCCATACATCCGATTCGTCGTATTCGCCGATGGGCGGTCCGGTCGCGGTGGCGGCGGCGACCCACCGGTCGACCGAGGCGGCGGCGCCGAGTGCAAGGACGGCGGCCAGTGCCCAGGCGACGCCTTCGACGCCGAGGACGCGGCGCGCGCTCGGGGCGGGGCCGTCCCGCAGCCAGTCCTTGGCGCGGCGGGTCGCGGCCAGGGCGAGTCCGGCGAAGGCGACGGGGCCGACGGCGAGGGCGAAGGCCGCGCCCGGCAGGAGCGACCCGCCGGGGTCGAGGGGGGTGAGCAGGAGGATCTGCTGGACGGCGACGAGCACGCCCGCGCCGGCGAGGTACAGGCGGGCGCGGTGGCCGCCGCGGGCGAGCCATCCGACGGCGAGGAGGTTCACCGGGAGGCTCGGCGCGAAGAGCAGCAGGTAGGAGATGCCGCGTTCGAACAGGTCGGTCTCGACTCCGCCGTCGGTCCACGCGAAGCTCTGGAGGCCGCGCCACACCAGCGCCCACAGGGCCACGGTGATCGCGGTCTGGGCGAGGAGGGTCAGGCGCAGGGCCTGCACCTGCCAGGGCGGCCCGGGGCGGGAGCCGCCCGTGCGCCGCACCAGTCGCATCCGGGCCCTTGCCGACAGAAAAACGCGAGACCTTCCCGCATCCGATATGAGCATACCGGGGATGCACCACCGGGAGGGGACGGGAGCGCGGCCGCGAGGCGCACGCGACACGGAAGCGCGGCCGCCGCCGACCCGGTCGGGTCGGCGGCAGCCGCGCTCGCGAGGTCAGGCCTGGCCGTTGGGCGGCAGCAGCGTGGTCTGGATCAGCTGCTCGCCGTCCTTGCGCCGCACCAGCGTGCCGCGGCCGGCCGGCTGCGGGCTCGGGCGGAGCTTGCCGAAGATCGCGCCCTCCTCCTTGCGGCCGCTCATCAAGAGGCCCGGGGATTCGAGCTGCTTGATCTGCCCCATGATCGGGTCCATCATCGACCGTCCCGCGCCGGTGCAGCGGCGGGCGATGATGATGTGGAAGCCGATGTCGCGGCCCTGCGGGATGAGCTCGGACAGGATCGTCATCGGGTTGGACCTGGTGGCGACCATCTCGTAGTCGTCGACGATCAGGTACAGGTCCGGCCCGGTCCACCACGAGCGGTCGCGCAGCGCGGCGGGCGAGACGTCGTCCCCGGGGAGCCGCTTCTCGATCGGCCCCTTGAGGTTCTTGCAGGACGCCTCGAACTGCTTGCCCGACATGGCGTAGTCCAACAGCGTCGGCTTGGTGATCTCCTCGAGCATGCCGCGCCGGTAGTCGGCCATGATGACCTTGGCCTCCTGCGGCGTGTACGTCGACTGGATCTGCTTGGCGATGTGGCGCAGCAGGTTCGTCTTCCCGCACTCCGAGTCGCCCAGCACCAGCAGGTGCGGCTCGGTCTGGAAGTCCAGGTAGACGGGCTTGAGGCCGGCCTCGTTGAGGCCGATCGGGATGCCCGGCTTGGACCGGTCGACCGCCTGGAGGAACGCGTCCACGGTGAGCTCGCGCGGCAGCAGCCGCACCGGCGGACACGGCGCCCCGCGCCAGCCCTGCTTGACCTTCTTGACGAAGTCCTCCACGCCGGGGGCGACGTCGTCGCCGTCCCTGATCCCGTCGACGCGCGGCACGCCCGCGAGGAAGTGCAGCTTCTGGAGCGACAGGCCGCGGCCGGGACGGTTCTTCGGCACGTTCGCCGCCGCCTTGCGGTCGATCTCGGACTCCATGTTGTCCGAGAGCTTCAGCTCCAGCTTCAGGCCGAACATGTCGCGCATGTTCATGCGGATGTCGCCCCAGCGGGTGCAGGTGACCATGACGTGGATGCCGAAGGCCAGGCCCCGGTTGCCGATGGCCTTGATCTGGTCGACGAACGGCTCGTAGTCCTCGCGCAGCGTCATCCAGTTGTCGACGACGAGGAAGACGTCGCCGTACGGGTCCTCGGCGAACCGGCCGTCGGCCTTCATGCGCCGGTAGGAGTTCATGCCGTCGATCTTGTTCGCGGTGAAGAACGCCTCGCGCTCGTCCAGGATGCTCATGACCTCCTGGATGGTGCGCCGCACGCCCTCCTGCTCCTGGCGGCCGAAGACGCCCGCGACGTGCGGGAGGTCCTCGATGCCGCGCAGCGTGCCGCCGCCGAAGTCGAGGCAGTAGAACTGCACCTCCTTCGGGGTGTGCGTCAGCGCGAGCGAGCCGATGAGGGTCCGCAGCATCGTCGACTTGCCCGACTGGGCCCCGCCGGCGATCGCCACGGTGCCCTGCGCGCCGGAGAGGTCGACGATGAAGGGGCTGCGCCGCTGCTCGAACGGGCGGTCCTCCTCGCCGAGCACGGCGTTGAGCTTCCCGTTGAGGGAGAAGCCCTTCGGGGTCAGGCCCCGGATCGGGTCGACTTCCAGCGGCGGCAGCAGCTGGTCGAGCGTCGGCGGCTCGGCCAGGGGCGGCAGCCACACCTCGTGGGCCGGGCGGCCCATCCCGAGGCAGTTGTTCACCATGACCTCGAGCTCGGAGAGCTTCTCGTTCTCGTCCTCGCCCTCGGCCTCGGCGATCTCCTCCTCGGGCTCCTCCTCGGGCTCGGGCTCGGGCGGCAGTTCGACGTGGCCGGGCAGGAACCGCTGCACCTTGTGCTGCACGGCGGCGATGCGCTCGGCGCGCGAGGCGATCTTCTTCGGCGGCTTGTAGGTGCCGCCGACGTAGGCGGCGCGGAAGCGCACCAGGTCCTGGGTGCCGACCTGGAGGTAGCCGTGGCCGGGCTGCTGCGGCAGCTCGTAGGCCGCGCCGGAGCCGATGACGGTGCGCGACTCCTGCGCGGAGAAGGTGCGCAGCGCCACCCGGTAGGACAGGAACGTGTCCAGGCCCTTGAGCTTGCCCTCTTCGAGGCGCTGCGAGGCCAGGAGCATGTGCACGCCGATGGAGCGGCCGATGCGGCCGATCTGGAGGAACAGGTTGATGAACTCGGGCTTGGCGACGAGCATCTCGGAGAACTCGTCGGCGATGATGAGCAGCGTCGGCATCGGGTCGAGCGGCTGGCCCGCGGCGCGGGCCTTCTCGTACTCCCACCGGTTGGTGAAGTTGCCGGCGCGGCGCAGCTCCTCCTGGCGGCGCACCAGCTCGCCCTCCAGGGCGTCCTGCATGCGGTCGACCAGCTCGATCTCGTCGGCGAGGTTGGTGATGACCGCCGAGACGTGCGGCAGGTCGTCCAGGGCCGCGAACGTCGCGCCGCCCTTGAAGTCGACGAGGATGAAGTTGAGCTCCTCGGAGGAGTGCGTGGCGATCAGCGAGCCGACGATGGTGCGCAGCACCTCGGACTTGCCCGAGCCGGTGGCGCCGATGAGCAGGCCGTGCGGGCCCATGCCGCCGACGGCGGCCTCCTTGAAGTCGATGTCGACGATCGCGCCGTCGGGGCCGGGCCCGATCGGGACCTTCAGGTAGTCCTTGATCGGCTTCTCGCGCCAGTGGACGGCCGGGTCGAGCGCGGCGGCGTCGTTGAAGCCCAGCATCTCCGGCAGGCTGGAGGGGTTCGCCATCGGCGAGGCGTCCTCGTCGCCCGACTCGGTGGAGCCGCCCGCGCCCTTGAGCGTCAGGCGCCACGGGGACAGGCTGCGGGCGATGCCCTCGGCCTGGTTGTACGACAGGCGGTCCGGGCGGCCCAGGACGCGGCGGCGCCCGGCCTGCTCGGTGCGGATCTCCTCGGGCGCGATGTCGAACAGCTTGACGTGCGGCCCGGGCTTGCGCGGCAGGTAGCCGGAGAAGTCGAAGACCGTCACCCCGGCCATGCCGTCGGCGGCGACGATGCCGGTCGGGTCGACCTCCCCGCCGTCGAGGATGATCACCAGGTGCCGCTCGCCCTCGCCGGAGGTCGCCCCCGGCGACCAGCCGGCGCGGCTGGAGAGCTGGTCGCGCAGCGCGGTCTCGAGCTGGCCGGTGGAGTTGTAGAACATGCGCACCGGTCCGGCGCCGTCCTCTTCGGAGGGGTGCTGGAGGTGCGGCAGCCACTTCATCCAGTGCCACTCGGGCATGCGCTCGTTGTCGGCGACGACGGCGACCAGGACGTCGTCGGGCGAGTGGAGGACGGCGAGCTGGCTGAGCTGGGCGCGCAGGTTGTCCATGACCAGGGCCCGGTCGCCGCGCAGGACCATGCGGCCGGCCTCGGTGTACTTCATCGAGCGCGGGATGTCGATGACGTTGGAGTGCGCGGCCACGAAGCGGCGCAGCGCCATCGAGGTCATCGGTTCGAGGTCCTCGACCGGTTTCGTCTCCGGCGGCACGAGTTTCATCGTCATGCGCTGCTTGCCGACGCCCACGCGCACTTCGAGCGAGTCGTCGTCCTTGGGGCGGCGCTCCCACATGCGGCGCGAGCCGACCAGGGACCACAGCGCGCGCGGGTCGGGGTGGCGCCAGCGCGCCGCCCGCCACTGCCGCTCGGCGCCCTTCCGGGCGCGGCGGCGGACCTGGTTGAGGTAGCGCATGTAGTCGCGGCGGTCGGCGTTGAACTCGGCCTTCTTCTGGCCGCGGTTCGAGGTGATGTTGGTGGCCATCATGCCGATCATCGAGATGCCCATCATGGCGCCCATGGCCATCATGAGGGGGTCGATGCCGCCGCCGGCGCCGCCGCGGCGCATCATCATGAGCGTCATGGCGCCCGCGCCGCACAGCATGGGCAGCACCATGAGGTACTGGCCGATCGACTTCGGCTGCGGATCTGGCATGTCCGGCGGCGACTCGAGCAGGATGTCGCCGCGCGGAGCCTGCGGACCGCGTTTACGCGGCGGCCTGCGGAACAGTTTGGTCGTCACAATGGGTCCTTGTACTCACCGGGGAGGAGCCGACTCGGCGACGCGTGCGAGCCGCCTGGCGGCTCACGGCGATGCTTGCGGGCCGTGATTCGACGTTGCCGTATAAAAGATATAAGTGCACTCTGTCGAGTATCGCACTGTCAGGGTAGAACCGCATCGCCACTGGGGGCCGCGCCGGGCGCTCGCCTTCCGTGGCGCGGGGGATTTATCCTGTACAGGTCCCCCCATTCCGACCCGACCCGGAGGTTCGTGCGGTGAGCACCAAGTCGGCCACCCTCAGCAGGGTGACGATCGTCAGTCCTCGCACGAGGATCGACCTCGCGTTGCCCTCAGACGTCCCCCTGTCCGACCTCCTGCCGACCATCCTGCACCAGGCCGGCGAGTACTACATCGACGAGGCCGGCGACAACGGCGGCTGGATCCTGTCCCGGCTCGGCGAGGAGCCTCTGGACACGGGCCACTCGTGCTCGCAGCTGTCGATCAGCGACGGCGAGATGCTGTACCTGAACCCGGCGGACGCGGCCAAGCCCGAGATCGTCTTCGACGACGTCATCGACGCCGTCGCCACCGCCACCGAGCAGCGCGGCAACCGCTGGGACCACATCGCCACCAAGCGCTTCGCCGTCGGCGTGGGCACCTCCGCGCTGGTCGCGGGCGCGATCGCGATCCTGTTCACCGGGCCGCCGCAGATGGCCGGGGCGATCGTGGCGCTGGGCGTGGCGATGGTCCTGGTCGGCGCCTCGCTGCTGCTGTCGCGCGCGGTCGGCGACTCGCGGGCGGCCACCTACTTCGGCGTCACCGCCGTGTTCTACTCCGCCGTGGGCGGTCTGCTCATCGCCGCCGGGGACCGGGGGATCTCCGAGCTGGAGGCGCCGCACGTCATGATCGCCGCGGCGGCGATCCTGCTGTTCAGCGTCCTGGGCATGATCGCGGTCGGCGACATGGCCTCGGCGCCGGTGTTCATCACCTCGATCCTCGGCGCGATCGTGCTGGCCGTGGCGGTGGGCTTCATGATGCTCGTCGACCACCCCAACTACCCGGCGACCGCCGCCACCGGCGCGGCGCTGGCCGCGCCGCTGGCCCTGGCGATCCTGCCCTCGGCGCCGCGCCTGTCGCTGACCATGGCGATGGTGCCCACCCCGCAGCTGCCGACCACCACCGACGAGCTCAAGGAAGGGGACGCGGAGGCCGTCGACGGCAAGCGCATCCTCAAGCTCTCCGAGCACGCCGGGAACTACCTGGAGGCGCTGTACGCCTTCGCGGCCGTGGTCGGCCTGGTCTCGACGATCGCGCTGGCCTTCTCCGGCACCACGCCGGGGATCATCCTGGCCACGGTCATCGCCCTGGTCCTGCTCAGCCGCTCGCGCACCATCGAGGACCGCCCGGCCCGCATCGTCATGCTCGCCGCGGGCATGGGCGGCCTGGCCGTGGTGCTCACCGCGATCTTCCTCGGCGGCGGCACCGTGGTGCGCCTCGTGGCGATCCTGGGCGCCCTGTCGCTGCTGACGGTCATCGCGATGGTCTACGGCCTGGCCGTGGCGGGCAAGAAGATCGCCCCCACCTGGGGCCGCCTGCTCGACATCTGCGAGGCGCTCCTGATCGTGTCGATCCTGCCGCTGGCCGGCTGGATCTGCCACCTGTACTCCTTCGCGCTGACGCTGCGAGGCTGACCCCACTCCCCCGAGCCGATTCTGAGAGAGGCCGACTTCGATGGCGCAGATGCGTTCCCGTCGCGAGCAGGTGGACGCCCACCGCTTCATCACCTCGCGGATGAACCAGGCGTTGGTCCTCGCCAACCCCGACTCCGTCGAGCGCCCGCTGCGGCGCATCGGCGTCTCGATCTTCGCCTCGGTGATGATCATGGTGCTCATCTTCGGCGGTTTCGCGATCGCGGCGCTGCTCAACAAGGGCAACGACGAGCCCACCATCGGCTCGATCATCACCGTCAAGGGCACGCAGTCGATCTACGTCTACACCTACGCCCCCGGCGACCAGGAGGCCGGCGAGCCCGCGAAGCTGTGGCCGGTGGCGAACTACACCTCGGCGCTGCTGCTGCTCCAGCCCTACGAGGGCGAGCCGCCGGTGCAGGACCTGAAGCCGGAGTCGCTGGTGGGCGTCCCGCGCGGCTTCCCCATCGGCATCACCGGCGCGCCGTCCGAGCCGCCCTCGCCCGACAGCCTCCTGCAGGGCGAGAACTGGAACGCGTGCACGATGCCCCGCGAGGAGGGCAGCAAGGACAGCCACATGCTGACCCAGCTGGTGGTCGAGGACATGCCCGAGCCGGACCAGTGGCTCGGGCAGGACCAGTGGCTGCTGGTCAGGACGGCCGTCGCCGACCCGGCCGACCGGAACCTGTACCTGCTGTGGAACGACCGGAAGTACCCGATCCAGGACAGCCGGGTGCTCAACGTGCTGGGCCTGCAGGAGGCCGACTCGGTCCCGCTCAACGAGGACATGCTCAAGACGATCGAGTCGGGCGCGCCGCTGGCGGCCGAGATCGACGAGACCTACTTCGGCACCGAGTCCGGCGTGGTCACCCCCGAGCACGGGACGCTGCTGTACGGGCAGACCGTGCGGGTCGGCGAGGAGATGTACGTGCTGCTCAAGGACGACGAGCTGGGCGACGAGTTCGCCGAGATCGGCGAGACCGAGCGGCGCCTGCTGGAGGACGCGACGGCGCTGGCGACGGTCGACGTGTCGGCGCAGGTGAAGAACGACGAGGGCGCGCAGGGCTCCTACGGCAGCGGCACCTTCCCGCAGGAGGTCCTGGACCCGTGGAAGGCCGACCCCTCCAGGTTCGCGGTGTGCGCGGTCTTCGACCCCGAGCTGCCGCCGAAGGAGGCGACGATCGAGATCGCCATGTACAACACGGCGCCCGAGTCGATGACGAGCGTCGCCGAGGCGATGGAGCTCAGCGAAGAGGGCGACATCATCTCCAACGTCGCGGGGCAGACGGCGCAGACCGTGCTGCCTCCGGGCACCGCCGCGCTGGTGTCCTCGCAGTCGAGCCCCGGCCAGACCATCCAGGGCATCACGTACCTGGTCGACAGCCTCGGCTACCGCTACGGCCTGGTCGACATCGGCGAGACCGGCTCGACCAAGAAGCTGCTCGGCTACGGGGGCATCGACTCGGTGGGCGTGCCGGATTCGATGCTGGAGCTCATCCCCAAGGGGCCGAGCCTGGACCCGACCGAGGCCAAGAACCAGCAGAACCCCGAGAGCGACGAGATCCCCGTCTACGACACCGGCGAGGAAGAGGCGGCGGCCGAGGGCGAATAGCCCGGTTCCGCGGGAGCCCGTGCTCGTACGCGCACGTGTTAGCCTGGCGCAACAACACTCTGAAACCTGAGGAACCATCATGGCCTACCCGCCGCAACAACCGGGTTTCGACCCGAACCAGCAACCGCCCCAGGGCCAGCCCGGCGGCTACTCCCCGCAGCAGCCGGGCTACGGGCAGCAGCCCGGTTACGGCGCCCAGCCGCAGCAGCCGGGGTACGGCCAGCAGCCCGGTTACGGGCAGCAGCCCCAGCAGCCCGGCTACGGCCAGCCGCAGCCGGGGTACGGGCAGCAGCCCGGCTACGGCCAGCAGCCGCAGCAGCCGGGGTACGGCCAGCCGGGCCTCCCGCCCGCGCCGAAGAAGTCGAAGACCGGCCTCATCGTCGGCGTCGCCGGCGGCGCGGTGGTCCTCGTCGCCGTGATCGGCCTGCTGGTCTGGCAGATGGGCGGCGGTGGCGGCGGCGGTGCGCCCTCGGCCTCGGACTCCCCCGAGGACGTGGTGGAGCGCTACATGGAGATCATCTCCTCCGCCGACTTCAGCGACACCGAGGGCCTGGTCGGCGAGATCAAGCCGCTCATGTGCGCCGAGGCGCAGGACGAGATCGAATCCTCCATGGACGAGGCCCTCAACATGGACGGCCTCATGTCCGAGGAGGAGGCCGCCGAGCTCATGGAGTCGGTCCAGTTCTCCATCGACTACGAGGTCACCAACACCGAGGAGGACGGCGACACCGCGGTGGTCGACGTCGACGTCACCGGCAACATCGCCATGGGCGAGCTCGGCGAGTACCCGATCGACGAGACCATGAGCCTCGACATGGTCCGCGAGGACGACAAGTGGCTGATCTGCGACAGCGAGGCCAGCGTCCTGTAAGCGACTGGTGCAAGGGCCCCGCCGCGCGCCGCGGCGGGGCCCTTTCGCCGTGCTCAGACGACGGCGGCGAGCTCGGCGAAGTAGCCCTGGCGCTGCCCGTCGCGGTTGGGGTGGTAGGACTCGGCGATGGGCCAGGAGATCCCGTTGAGCCATTCGGCGTCGTCGCAGATGGCGTGGCCCTCGAAGGCGTCGCGGACGTCGACGTACGCGAAACCGTGCGCGCCGGCGGTCGCGCCGACGGTGTCGGCCAGGAGGTCGGCGGCGGCGTTGAGCAGGGCCTGCTCCTGGGGGCTGATGCGGGTGATGACGTTGCACTCCTCGCCGTTGAACAGGCGCGGGTACCCCAGGACGACGACCTCGGCGTTCGGCGCCGCGGCGGTGACCGCGCCGTAGGCGGCGCCGAGCCGGCCCGGCAGCTCGTCCCTGATGTAGGTCTCGGCGGCGGCGATCTCGGCGTCGCAGGTCCACGGCTGCGGGTAGGCGCACTGCTGGACGACCGACGCCCAACCGGTGTCGTTGCCGCCGATGGTGATCGTGACCAGGTCGGTGCTCGAGGACAGGCCGCCGAGCTGGCCCGCGATGAGGTCGTCGGTCGTCGCGCCGGAGCAGGCGGCGAAGGTGAGGTCCGCGCCGATGTCGGCGGCGAGGAGGCTCGGGTAGGCGTGGTCGCTGCGGCTGCACCCCGAGCCGTCGTCGATGTACTCGCGGGTGCCGACGCCCGAGGCGTACGAGTCGCCGAGGGCGACGTACTCCACGGTCTGGGCCTGCGCGGACGCGGGGATGAGCGCGAGGGCGGTGAGCGTCGCGGCGATGGATGCGACCACCATTGTGGAGATCCGTCTGGGATGTGCCATTCTGGGCTCCGTCTCGAATTTTGTCCGGGGGACTGGAGCCTGTTTATACCAATTCGATAACGGACAATCCATAGACGGAACGACAGGTGTCGGGAAGACGACTGTTCACGTTCCCTTTGGGGGACAGCGGCGCAGCGGGGGAGCGCGGCGGCTCAGACGCCTTCGGGCAGGTCGAGGCGGTCGAGCGGCTGCGGCACGTCGGGGGTCTCGGCCAGCAGCCGGTCGTCTTCGTCCTCTTTGGCCTGCGAGGGTTCGGCGAGGAGGCGCCGCACCTCCGCCTGGAGGTGGGCGGTGAGCAGCTCGCAGAAGCCGTCGGCGTCGCCCTCGGCCAGCGCGGCCAGCAGGGCGGTGTGCTCGCCGACCAGGTCGCGGTGGACCTCGAAGTTCTCGTACACGGAGAAGGTGCACAGGCGCGTCTCGATGAGCAGGGTGCCGGTCATGCGCGCCAGGCGCACCGAGCCGGAGGCGGCGGCCAGGATGCGGTGGAAGTCCAGGTAGGCGTCGCCCAGCTCGCGGGCGTCGTCGTTCTTCAGGGCCCGCTGCATCCGCTTGACCTCGGCGCCGAGGTCCTTGAGGGCCTGCTTGCGCTCGGCGGGCGGGCGGGCGAGGAGGCGGCGGCCCAGCTCGGACTCGATGCGGGAGCGCAGCCAGTGGATGTCGCGGACGTCGTCGGGGGTCATGGTGCGCACGGCGAGGCCGCGGCGGCGGGGTATGACGAGCAGGCCCTCGGCGGTGAGGCGCTGCATGGCCTCGCGCAGCGGGCCGCGGCTGACGCCGAGCTGGTAGGCGAGCTCGGCCTCGCCGAGCGGCGCTCCGGGAGGGAGCGCGCCGTCGAGGATCGCATGGCGGATGGTGTCGGCGATGAGGTCCACCGTCGAGGTGCGCCTGACCGGCGCCAGGCGCCCCACCTGGCGGGTGCTCGACAACCCGCTCCTGCGATCCGACACTCCGCCATCTCTCTTTCTGTCCGTACTGATCAGCATCTTAGCGCTACGCGTAACACACGCTTTTCCGAAAGGTTGGGTTGTGCCGCACGTCGGTTGCGCTGTTTTCCGGCGATTTCGTTACCGAACGTCGATCATCGGATTGTCGACAAACTTACATTAGAACGCTAAGGTCGGCAATGAACACGAGAAAGTTTCTGGAGGAGCCCACCGTGTCAGACAATTTGAAACTGAACCGCCGCCACCTCATGCTCGGCGCATCGAGCGGCGCAGCGGCCCTGGCCCTCGGGGCCTGTTCCAGCACCGACGACGGCGGGGACGGTCTCCTGAAGAGCGCTCAGGACGGCGGCACGATCCGCGTGGCCTACGCCAACGAGAACCCCTACGCCTACACCGCCGCGGACGGATCGGCCACCGGGCAGTCCGTCGACACCAACGTCTACCTGCTCGACAAGCTCGGCATCAAGGCCGACCAGATCGAGTGGAAGCAGACCGAGTGGGGCTCGCTCATCACCGGGCTGGGCACCAACCACGACATGGTCATCGCGGGCATGTACATCACCCCCGAGCGGTGCGACGCCGTGGCCTTCGCCAACCCGGACTACATCATGCCCGACGCCCTGCTCGTGCCCGCCGGGAATCCGAACGGCTACACCACCTTCAACGAGATGGCCGAGACCGACGGCGTCATCGGCGTCATGAACGGCACCAGCGAGCACGAGGTCGCCGACCAGATCTTCGCGGAGGACCGGATCAACGTCCAGGCCAACCTGGACTCGCTCATCCTCGAGCTCAAGGCCGGGCGCTGCGACGCGGTCGGGCTGACCTCGGCCAACCTCAAGCTCGCCGCCGACGCCGACGAGGAGCTGGAGACCACCGAGGGCTTCTGGCTCATCGACCCCGAGAGCGGCGAGGACATCATCGGCGCCGGCGCCGCGGTCTTCCAGCCCTCCGACAGCGACTTCCGCGACGCCTTCAACGAGAAGCTCGCCGAGCTGCTGGACGACACCGCCACCTGGGAGGAGCTCACCAGCCCCTACGGATTCACCGTCGAGGAGAACCACCCCGAGGGCCTCACCGCACAAGACCTGTGCCCGGACACTTACCAGTAACGGTCATGGACTTCCAAGCGGTCATAGACTCGCTGCCGCGTTACGGCGAACCGCTGCTGGTGACCATCGCGGTCACCGTGGCCTCGGCGGCGCTGGCACTGGTCGTGGCGTTCGGGCTGGGTCTCATGACCAGCTCGAAGCACCTGATGGTGCGCACCCCGGCCCGGACCTTCGTGGAGTTCATCCGCGGGTCCTCGGTCGTGGTGCAGCTGTTCTGGTTCGCCTACGCCATGCCGGTCATCCTCGGCATCCAGTTCGACTACCTCATCCTCGCCGGCATCATCGCGCTCGGCCTCAACTACGGGGCCTACTCCTCCGAGGTCGTGCGCGGCGCCATCGCCGCGGTCCCGAAGGGGCAGATGGAGGCCTCCACCGCGGTCGGGTTCACCCCCTTCCAGCGGCTGCGCCTGGTGGTCCTGCCGCAGGCGTGGCCCGAGATGATCCCCTCGCTGTCCTCGTTCGCGATCATGCTGCTCAAGGCCAGCGCCCTGGTCTCGGTCATCGGCATCATCGACATCACCGCGATGGCGACCCTGATCGGCAAGGACCCGGGCCAGGACCGGCTCGTGCACTACAGCGTCATCCTCGTCATCTACTTCGTGCTCGCCTGGCTCGTCTGGACCGGGATGCGCGCCCTCGAGCGCCGCGCCAAGC
The DNA here is from genome assembly GCA_035765105.1 of Glycomyces sp. Lineage (GTDB taxonomy): Bacteria > Actinomycetota > Actinomycetes > Mycobacteriales > Micromonosporaceae > Glycomyces. Next base: position 47,589 of record DASTYG010000012.1, on the reverse strand, counting down.
GCGGCCTGGGCGTGGACACCAAGCCCAGCCGGAACGTGACGGCGGCGCCGCCTGAGCAGGCGGGCTCGATCGCGGCCGGAGGTGGCCTCTGATGCAGCAGGATTGGAACAACGAGACGGTCCGCGAGATCTTCCCCTCCATCTGGCAGGGGTTCATCGTGGTCCTCCAGGTCACCCTGGTGGCCGGCATCATCGCGGTCGTCCTGGGCCTGGTCGTCGCCATCGTCGAGCGGGTCGCCCCCGCGGCGGTCCGCCGCGTGCTCTCGGGGGTCTTCCAGTTCATCCGGAACACGCCGCTGCTGGTGCAGGTGCTGCTGGTGTGGACGGCGACGAGCCTCTACATCAACCCCGACTGGAGCGCGTTCATCGTCGGCTCGGCGGTGCTGGGCGTCCACTACGCCTCGTACACCTCCGAGTCGTACCGGGCGGGGATCGACGCCATCCCTCCGGGGCAGTGGGAGGCGGCCACCGCGCTGAGCCTGCCCAGGCACCGGACGTGGGGCGCGGTGATCCTCCCCCAGATGATGCGGCGGTCCACCGCGGCGGTGGCCAACTGGATCATCGCCATGTTCAAAGAAGTGCCCACGCTGTTCATCATCGGCGTGCTCGAAATGATCTCGCAGGCGCAGAAGTACCAGGGGCAGCACTACACCGGCGCCGTCGAGGGCTACACCATCGCGGGGCTCCTGTTCCTCGCCGCCTCCTACCCGGTGGCGGTCGCGATGCGGAGATTGGAGATTCGCCTTGCAAAATCAAACTACTGAGCCGATCATCAGATTCGATCGGGTCAACAAGTCGTTCGGCGACCTCCAGGTGCTGGACCAGTTGAGCTTCGACATCGACCCGGGCGAGCGCGTCACGCTCATCGGGCCCTCGGGCTCGGGCAAGACGACGATCCTCAGGCTGCTGATGACCCTGGAGCGCATCACGCCGGTCAAGCACCCCGAGACCGACGGCGGCGTCATCTGGGTCGAGGGCAGGCCCTTCTCGCACATGGAGAAGGGCGGGAAGCTCAGCGTGGCCTCCGAGCGCTACCTGCGGCACGCCCGCCAGAAGGTCGGCATGGTGTTCCAGCAGTTCAACCTGTTCCCGAACATGAAGGTGCTGCGCAACGTCACCGAGGCGCAGGTCCACGTGCTCAAGCGCTCGAAGGACGAGGCCGAGGCCAAGGCCCGGGAGCTGCTCGACGTGGTGGGGCTGTCCGACAAGGTCGACAACTACCCGAGCCAGCTCTCGGGCGGGCAGCAGCAGCGCGTGGCGATCGCCCGCGCGCTGGCGATGGACCCCGACATCCTGCTGCTGGACGAGGTGACCTCGGCGCTGGACCCGGAGCTGGTGGCCGACGTGCTCGGCGTGCTGCGCGACGTCGCCGACACCACGAGCATCACGATGCTCATCGTGACCCACGAGATGGGGTTCGCCAAGGACGTCTCGAACCGGGTCATGATGTTCGACCGGGGCGTCATCGTCGAAGAGGACACACCGGACAAGATCTTCTCCGATCCCCGAGAAGAGCGCACACAGGACTTCCTTCGCGCCGTCCTGGCGGAGTAGAATCGGAAGCTCCTCCATCCTTGGAGAGTGTTAGGGGTGTTCGAGGGGGCGGTCATGAGGGGTTTAGGGCCGCCCCCTCTTTTCGCGCCTCCACAGTGCCGCCCCGCCGGATTTGACCACAGTGGACTCGCGCGGGCGCGTCCGGCGGCCCGCCCCGCGACCCGTCGGCGGGCGGGGCCCGCCGGAGCCCCGCGGACGGCGCTTGCCGCGCCGGCGCCCCGCCCGCCGCCGCTCCGATGCGCGCGGTATGGGGCGCCGTCACGTTCGGTCAGTGGCAGAATCTAACAGCGTGTCAACCCGTTACCGCCAGGACCGGCGCCGATGAACCTGTTCGGCAAGGGCGACGAGACCGCCGAGGAGGCCGTGGCCGTCATCGGCCTGGGCCGCTTCGGCACGGCCGTCGCCGAATCCCTCACCCGGCTGGGCCATGAGGTCCTCGCCGTCGACGAGCGCGCGGACATCGTCCAGCGCGCCTCGGACTCCCTCACGCACGTCGTCCAGGCCGACTCGACCGACTCGGCCGTCCTGGCCCAGCTGGGCGTGGGCGAGTTCGACCACGTCGTGGTCGCCATCGGCACCGACATCGAGGCGAGCGTGCTCACCGTCCTGGCCTGCGAGGAGGCCGGGGTCCGCGAGATCTGGGCCAAGGCCATCAACGCCAAGCACGGCCAGATCCTGCACCGCACCGGCGCCCACCACGTCGTCTACCCCGAGGCGGCCATGGGCGAGCGCGTCGCCCACCTGGTGAGCGGCAAGATGATGGACTTCATCGAGTTCGACGACGGCTTCGCGATCGTCAAGACCCGCGCGCCGGCCGAGGCCGTCGACAAGCGGCTCGACGAGTCGAAACTGCGCTCGAAGTGGGGCGTGACCGTCGTCGGCGTCAAGAAGACCGGCGAGGACTTCACCTACGCCACCGCCGACACCGTCGTCCTCGCCGGCGACATCCTCATCGTCTCGGGCAGCACCGAGAAGGTCGAGGCGTTCGCCTCCACCACCTGACATGCGCCGACGTCTCCAGCACTTCACGCGGCGGCCGATCCGCCTGGTGCCGATCACCTTCGCGGTCTTCATCGCGGTGGTCACGGCGCTGCTGATGCTGCCGGTCGCCAAGCAGGGGCCGGGGCGGACCGGGTTCGTCGACGCGCTGTTCACCGCCACCTCGGCGATCACCGTCACCGGCCTGAGCACGCTCGACATCCCCTCGCACTGGTCGGGCTTCGGCCAGATCGTGCTCCTGTTCGCGATACAGGTCGGCGGCCTCGGCATCATGACCAGCACCGCGTTCCTGGGGCTGCTGGTGAGCAACAAGCTCGGGCTGCGCAGCAAGCTGATGACGCAGGCCGAGCTCAACCCCACCCTCAACCTCGGCGACCTGCGCTCGATCATCCTCAAGACCTTCGCGATCGCGGGTGTCGTCGAGCTCGCGGTCACCGTCATGCTCGCCGCGCGGTTCTACTTCGGGTACGGCTTCAGCGGCCCCGCCGCGCTGTGGCAGGGCCTGTTCCACGCCGTCAGCTCCTTCAACAACGCCGGGATCAGCCTGTTCCACGACTCGCTCACCCGCTTCCAGACCGACTGGCTGATCAGCGGCCCGGCCATGGCCGCCGCGATCGTCGGCAGCCTCGGCATGCCGGTCCTGTTCGAGCTGACGCGCCGCGGCTGGGGCCGCCGGAAGTGGAGCCTGCACACCAAGATGACCCTGGCGGGCACGACGATCCTGTTCGTCGCCGGATGGATCGTCTTCCTCGCCTTCGAATGGTCGAACCCCGGCACGTTCGGCCCGCTGGCCTGGTACGACAAGCTGCTGCCGGCCCTGTTCCAGTCCTCCGCGCTGCGCACGAGCGGGCTCAACTCGATCGACGTCGGCGCGATGCACGACCAGTCGCTGCTGGTGTCGGTGGCGCTCATGTTCATCGGCGGCGGCGCGGCCGGCACCGCCGGGGGCATCAAGGTCACCACGTTCTTCGTGCTGCTGTGGGTCATCTGGGCGGAGGTGCGCGCCGAGCCGGACGTCTCGGCGTTCCGCAGGCGGATCAGCCCGAACGTGGTGCGCCAGGCGCTCACCGTCGCGCTGGTCTACGTCGCGTTCAACGCCGCGGCCGTGGTGCTGGTGCGGATGTTCGAGCCGCAGCTGCTGCTCGAACCGATCATGTTCGAGGTGACCTCGGCGGCCGGGACGGTCGGCCAGTCGACCGGCATCACGCCCGTATTGAGCGACCCGTCCTTGTTCCTCCTTATATTCCTCATGTTCGGCGGCAGGATCGGGCCGGTCCTGTTGGCAACCTCCCTTGCCATGCGCGCTCGGCAGCGGTTGTACCGTTACCCCGAAGGCCGTCCCCTCGTCGGCTGATCCACCCCTGCCCGCCGCCGAACCGCCACTACAAGCAAAGATGGTCACAGCCTCACCGCAGTGCGGTTCGTCGCCCAGAAAGGACTCCCCCGATGTCCCGTAAAGCCCGGCAACGCACCAGTCGTCTCCCGATCCGGACGCAGCTCATGCTGCCGATCGCTGCCGCGCTGATGGGCATGCTGGTGCTGGGGCTGTTCCAGACCGTGCACGTGTGGGGCGAGTACCAGGACGCGACCGACGCCGCGGTCCTCAGCGACCTCGCCGGCTCGGTCGCCGACGTCCTCGACGGCCACCAGAACGAGGGCAGCCCGGTCCTGGAGGCCGTCCTGACCGGCTCGGCCGACGAGATCGACCTCGCGGCCCTGCGCGCCCGGACCGACGCGGCCGTGGAGGAGCTCGACGGCGCGGCCGCGGTCGCCCGCGAGCGGTTCCCGGGGCTGGACAACAGCCTCGACGCGCTGATGGAGCAGATCGGGAAGCTCGACACGGCCCGCGCGGGCATGGACGGCCTCGCCTCCGGGGAGCTGACCTTCGAGGACCAGGAGGTCACCGCCGCGTTCGACGTCTACCAGACCATGGCGAACAAGCTGGTGAGCCTGGCGTCCCGGCTGCCGGGCCTGGTCGACGACGCCGAGATCTCCTCGCAGCTGGACTCGCTGGCCTCCTCCCTCCAGGCCGGCCGCCTCGCCGCCGAGATCCAGTTCCGCGTCACCTCCGACCTGACGATCCTGGCCGCCGAGGACGCGGTCTTGGTCGACCGCAAGCTCCTCGCCGAGGCCTCCTACCTCTCCGGCTCCTACGACCGCCAGATCATCGACTTCCAGGCGAGCGCCTCGCCGCAGGTCAGCGACACCTACCAGGAGGCGATCGGCTCCGAGGAGGCCGGCCTCGCCCGCGAGGCCCTGTCGATCTACCTCAACGGCGACATCCCGACCCTGTCGGCCACCGAGTTCTCGGCCGCCCAGGGCGCGGTCGTCCGCGCCCTGCACCAGACCCAGGACCGGGCCATGACGACCCTCGAGCACGACGTCGAGGCCCTGCGCGACGCCTCGACGCGGACGCTGCTGACCACGTTCGCGCTCATCGTGGTGCTGGCGCTGACGGCGATCATCTCGGCGGCCATGCTCGCCCGCCGCATCAGCCTGCGCGTCGACGGCGTCCGCGAGGCCACGCTGACGGCCGCCTACGACACGCTGCCCAAGACCGTCGCGGCGGTCTCGCAGGCCTCCAACGCCGACGAGGTGGACCGGCTGCTCCAGCACGCGAAGCGGCAGACCCTGGTCACCACCGACGCCCGCTACTCCGACGAGCTCGACAGCCTCGCCGAGGCGTTCAGCGCCGCCCACCACCAGGCGCTGCGCCAGACCGCGAACCAGGCGCTGCTGCGCATCGACGTCGAGGCGATGATGAAGACCCTCGCCCGGCGCGGCCAGAGCCTCATCCGCCGCCAGCAGCAGGTCATGGAATCGCTCGTGGACGACTCGCCCGCCGAGGTCCCCGAGGAGTGGCGCAGCGTCTACCACCTGCTCAGCCGCATGCGCCGCAACGAGGAGAACCTGCTCCTGCTCGCGGGCGGCGAACCGCAGCGGCGCTACGGCCACCCCACCGACGTCGAGACGATCATCCGCGACGCGGTCTCCGAGATCGAGGGCGCCGGGCGCGTCGTGGTCGAGAACCAGGTCTCGGCCCGCCTGGAGACCAAGCCGGCCGGCGACGTCGTCCGCATCCTCTCCGAGCTGCTCGACAACGCCGCGTCCTACTCCCCGCCCACGCAGCAGGTGCGCGTGACCTCCCGCCGGTCGAACTCGGAGATCGTCATCTCCATCGCCGACGACGGCATCGGCCTCAACCCCGACCAGATGTCGGCGATCAACCGCCGCCTGGCCGAGCCGACCCAGCTCAACTCCGAGCTCACGGCCACCATGGGCCTGCTGGTCGTCGGGCGCCTGGCCGCCGAGCACGCCGTCAGCGTCCAGCTGCACTCCACGATGGGCAAGGGCACGCTCGCGCTGGTCCGCATCCCCGCCTCGGCGCACGCCGAGCCGGGCACCGGGACGATCCCGATCGCGCCGCGGCACACCTCGGCGCGGATCGCGCTCTCGGCGCACGCGGCGAACCTGCCCATGACCGGCACCGGCTCGGACTCGGCCGCCGAAGGCGCCTCCGAGCCGATCGTCCCCAAGGCCCGCAAGGCCGGAACGACCCCCGAACCCCGTCCCGTAGCAGGGCAGACGCACCCCGTCGGCGGTAAGGGACCGAACGGGTCAGAAGCCACTGCGGGGCCCTCTTCGGAGGCGGTGGATGTTACCTTCAGGAAGGTGAACAGAGCACTCGAATCCGCCGGGGGGCCGAACGGCACCGATCTGCCGCGGAGGGCGCCGGGCACCCGGCTCCTGCCGGGCGCCATGCCGGGCGCCAAGCCCGGTTCGGGCGTGGTCGACCTCGACCCCGCCGAGATCCGCGACCGCCTGACCGGATTCGCCTCCGGCATCGCGGCGGCCTCGGAACACGAACAACGATAATTTCAGCAGAAAGCAGCGAGATGGATACCAAGGACAACAATGTCGGAGAACTCGACTGGCTCCTCACCTCCTTCGTCGAGAAGGTGCCGGACGTCTCCGAGGCCCTGACCGTCTCCGTCGACGGACTCGCCCTGGCGGCGTCGCAGGGCCTGTCGACCGACCGGGCGGACCAGCTCGCCGCCATCACCTCGGGGCTCGCCAGCCTGACCACGGGGGCGGCGAAGGTCCTCAACGCGGGCCGCATCCGCCAGTCGGTCATCGACATGGACGAGGGCGTCCTCCTGCTCATGGCCGTCGGCGACCGCGCCCAGGTGGCCGTGCTCGCCAACGCCGGGTGCGACCTGGGGCAGGTGGGCTACGAGACCGCGCTGCTCGTCAAGCGGGTCTACGCCGCGCTGGAGCCCGACGCCCGCAGCTAGGGCCGAACGCCCGCCGCGGCCCCCCGCGCGGCGGACCGACGTGCCGCCTCACCTGCTGCGCCAACGCGTAGGAGATTGCTCACGGGCCGACGTCACCTGTTACCGGACGGCGTCGGCCCGCCGCCTCCGCTCCGCTACGATCATGCGAACGACCTGCTACGACAACTGAACGCTCATGCCTCACCACACCGCTTCGATCTTCCCCCTCCGCAGCGGAACCGGGTCGGGGGGCTATCCTGCGTTCGCTACCTGGAATCAGAATCTGGAGGCCCACAGGTGACCACGGTTGAGCCCAAGGTCGAACCAACGCCTATCGTCGCGCGCCCCTGGCCGGTGCGCCGCGAACCGAGGGGCTCCTGGCTCGCCCGGACACTGCGCACCACCGACGCCAAGCAGATCGGTCTGATGTACTTCGTGACGTCGATGGCGTTCTTCGCCATCGGCGGCGTGCTGGCACTGCTGATCCGCGCCGAGCTGTTCCAGCCCGGCCTGCAGATCGTCTCCGCCGAACAGTACAACCAGCTGTTCACGATGCACGGCACCATCATGCTGCTGATGTTCGCGACGCCGATCCTGTTCGCGTTCGGCAACTACCTGGTGCCGCTCCAGATCGGCGCGCCCGACGTCGCGTTCCCGCGGCTGAACGCCTACGCCTACTGGCTGTACCTGTTCGGCTCCACGATGGCCGTCGCCGGCTTCATCACCCCCGGCGGCGCGGCCTCCTTCGGCTGGTTCGCCTACCAGCCGCTGTCGAACGCCGTGAACTCCCCCGGGGTCGGCGCCGACATGTGGTTCGTCGGCCTGGTGATCTCGGGTCTGGGCACCATCCTCGGCGCGGTCAACATGATCACCACGATCGTGACGATGCGCGCCCCGGGCATGGTCATGTTCCGGATGCCGATCTTCACCTGGAACATCCTCATCACGAGCCTGCTGGTGCTGCTGGTCTTCCCGATCCTGGCCGCCGCGCTCCTCGCGGTCGTCGCCGACCGGCAGCTGGGCGCGCACGTGTTCGACTCCGAGACCGGCGGCGCGATCCTGTGGCAGCACCTGTTCTGGTTCTTCGGCCACCCCGAGGTCTACATCGTGGCGCTGCCGTTCTTCGGCATCGTCTCGGAGATCTTCCCGGTCTTCAGCCGCAAGCCGATCTTCGGCTACAAGACGCTGGTCGCGGCCACCCTGGCGATCGCCGGCCTGTCGATGGCGGTGTGGGCCCACCACATGTACGCCACCGGCGCGGTCATGCTGCCGTTCTTCTCGCTGATGACGTTCCTGATCGCCGTGCCCACCGGCGTCAAGTTCTTCAACTGGATCGGCACCATGTGGAAGGGCCAGCTCACCTTCGAGGCCCCGATGCTGTTCAGCCTCGGCTTCCTGGTGACGTTCCTCCTCGGCGGCCTCTCGGGCGTCCTGCTCGCCAGCCCGCCGATCGACTTCCACGTCTCGGACTCCTACTTCGTGGTGGCGCACTTCCACTACGTCCTGTTCGGCACGATCGTGTTCGCGGTGTTCGCCGGCGTGTACTTCTGGTTCCCGAAGGTCGCCGGGCGCATGTACGACGAGCGGCTCGCGAAGGTGCACTTCTGGCTGACCTTCATCGGCTTCCACGCCACGTTCCTGGTGCAGCACTGGCTGGGCAACGAGGGCATGCCGCGCCGCTACGCCGACTACCTCCAGTCGGACGGCTTCACGGTCCTGAACATGATCTCCACGGTCGGCGCGTTCATCCTGGGCCTGTCGACGCTGCCGTTCATCTGGAACATGTTCAAGTCCTGGAAGGCCGGCCGCCTGGTCGAGACGAACGACCCGTGGGGCTACGGCGGCTCCCTGGAGTGGGCCACGAGCTGCCCGCCGCCGCTGCGCAACTTCGACCGGATTCCGCGCATCCGCTCCGAGCGCCCGGTCTTCGACGAGAAGTGGGGCCACCTGGTCAAGGAGACCAAGGGGCATTAACCGTGCGAAAAAGGGCCCGGCGAGCACGCTCGCCGGGCCCTTTTCAGGTCCCACCCCTGACAGACCCGTACCCGCCTCGCTAGGCTTTGAAACATGAGCAGGGCATTGATCGTGGTGGACGTCCAGAACGACTTCTGTGAGGGCGGCTCGCTGGCCGTCGCGGGCGGGGCGGAGGTGGCCCGCGGCGTCACCGCGCTCATCAACGCCGAGCGCGACCGCTGGGACCACGTCGTGGCGACCCGCGACTGGCACATCGACCCCGGCCTCCACTTCTCGGCCGAGCCGGACTTCCGCGACTCGTGGCCGCCGCACTGCGTCGTCGGCACTCCCGGATCGCACTTCCATCCCGACTTCGACCACTCGCTGGCCGAGGCCGTGTTCGACAAGGGCGCCTACGAGGCGGCCTACTCCGGTTTCGAGGGGTCGAGCGGCGAGACGGGCCTGGCCGAGTGGCTGCGCGAGCATGAGGTCGACGAGGTCGAGGTCGTCGGCATCGCCACCGACCACTGCGTGCGGGCCACCGCGCTCGACGCCGCCGCCGAGGGCTTCAAGACGACGGTGCTGCTCGACTACACGGCCGCAGTGGCCGAGGAGACCCGGGCCAAGGCGCTGGAAGAACTCAAAGCAGCTGGAGTCGCCCTCACATGAGCGAACAGGACAAGCCCGCCCGTCCGGCACCCGAGGAGCTCCGCCGCTTGAATATACCGTTGATACATCACAAATATCGTGTTGGAGCGAGCATCTCGGGTTTATAAGCGCGTGCCGCTCGGGTTATTTGCCGTAGCGGCGGTTGCGGGTGGCGAAGGAGCGGACGGCGCGCAGGAAGTCGACGCGGCGGAAGTCGGGCCAGTTCGAGTCGCAGAAGTAGAACTCCGAGTACGCCGACTGCCACAGCAGGAACCCCGACAGCCGCTGCTCCCCGGAGGTGCGGATCACCAGGTCGGGGTCGGGCTGGCCGGTCATGTAGAGGTGGCTGGCTATGGCCTCGGCGTCCACGGCGTCGGCGGCCTGCTCCAGGCTCAGCCCGGCCTCGGCGTGTTCGAGCATGAGCGAGCGGACCGCGTCGGCGATCTCCCGCTGGCCCCCGTAGCAGACCGCGAGGTTCACGCGGACGCCGCGCTTGTCGGCGGTGCGCTGCTGGGCGTCCTTGAGCCGCGCCTGGTGCTCGGGCGGCAGGAGGTCGAGCGCGCCGACCATCCGCAGCTGCCAGGGCCGACTGTCCTCGGCCAGCTCCCCGGCGAGCTCGTCGATGATGTCGAGCAGCGGGTCGAGCTGGTCCTTCGGCCGCGAGAGGTTCTCGGTCGACAGCAGCCAGATGGTCACGTGCTCGACGCCGAGCTCCTCGCACCAGGAGAGGAACCGCTCGATGTGCTTCGCGCCGGCCCGGTGGCCGTCGTTGGGGTCGGTCAGGCCCATGTCGCGCGCCCAGCGGCGGTTGCCGTCGACCATGACGCCTATGTGCTTGGGCAGCGGCTTGCCCGTCAGCTCGTTCGCGAGCCGGCGCTCGTAGATGCGGTAAAGCAGGTTTGTGATCGCCACGAACGCCAATTGTAGGCGCGTGCGCTCGGCGGCCCTGCTCGGCGGCCCGCAGGGGGCGTGCCGCGGCTCGCGGGCGCCGTCCGCTCGGGCGGCGGGCCCGTGAGCCGCATCGCGCCGCTATCGCAGTCCCAGACGGTGTTTCAGCGCGTCGAGTTCGCTCCACAGCACCGTCGGGAGCCGGTCGCCGAAGCGGGTGAACCAGCTCTCGACGAGCGGGATCTCCGCGAGCCACTCCTCGCGGTCGACCTCCAGGGCGGACTTGAGGTCGATCGGGTCGAGGTCGAGCCCGGCGACGTCGAGCGACTCCGGGGTCGGGCAGTGCCCGATCGGGGTCTCGACGGCGTCGGCCCGGCCTTCGAGGCGCTCGACGACCCACTTGAGGACCCGGGCGTTCTCCCCGAAGCCCGGCCACAGGAACCGGCCGTCGGCGCCGCGGCGGAACCAGTTGACGTAGAACACCTCGGGCATGAGCGCGCCGTCCTGCGCGGCCTTGCCCATCTCGATCCAGTGCTCGAAGTAGTCGGCGGCGTTGTAGCCGATGAACGGCAGCATCGCCATCGGGTCGCGCCGCACGAGGCCGACCTGCCCGGTCGCGGCGGCGGTGGTCTCGCTGGAGAGCGTCGCGCCCATGTAGACGCCGTGGACCCAGTCGCGGGCCTGGGTCACCAGCGGCACGGTGGTGGCCCGGCGGCCGCCGAACAGGATCGCGTCGATCGGCACGCCCCGCGGGTCGTAGTACTCATCGGCGAGCACCGGGCACTGCTTGATCGGCGTGCAGAACCGGCTGTTGGGGTGGCTGGAGGGGCCTTCGGCGTCCGGCGTCCACGGCCGGCCGTGCCAGTCGACGGCGTGCGCGGGCGCCTCGCCCATGCCCTCCCACCACACGTCGCCGTCCTCGGTGAGGGCGACGTTGGTGAACAGGGTGTGGCCGCGTTCGATGGTGCGCATCGCGTTGGGGTTGGTCCGGTGGTCGGTGCCCGGCGCCACCCCGAAGAAGCCGTACTCGGGGTTGGAGGCCCACAGGCGCCCGTCCTCGCCGAAGCGGAGCCAGGCGATGTCGTCGCCGAGCGTCTCGACCTTCCAGCCGGGGATCGTCGGTTCGAGCATGGCGAGGTTGGTCTTGCCGCACGCGGAGGGGAAGGCCCCGGTCACGTGGTAGACCTTGCCCTCGGGGCTGGTCAGGCGCAGGATGAGCATGTGCTCGGCGAGCCAGCCCTCGTCGCGGCCGACGGCCGAGGCGATGCGCAGGGCGTAGCACTTCTTGCCCAGCAGGGAGTTGCCGCCGTAGCCCGAGCCGTAGGACCAGATCTCGCGGTCCTCGGGGAAGTGCGAGATGTACTTGGTCTCGCTGCACGGCCACGGCACGTCGGCCTCGCCGGGTGCGAGCGGGCGGCCGACGGAGTGGAGGCAGGGCACGAAGTCGGCGTCCTCGCCCATCGCGTCGAGGACGCGGGCGCCCATGCGGGTCATGATGTGCATGCTGACGGCGACGTAGGCCGAGTCGGTGAGTTCGACGCCGAACATCGGCCGCTCGGCGTCGAGCGAGCCCATGCAGAAGGGGACGACGTACATGGTGCGGCCGCGCATCGAGCCGCGGTACAGCTCGGTCATGGTCTCGCGCATGTAGTCGGGGGCGGTCCAGTTGTTGGTGGGCCCGGCGTCCTCGGGGTCGGTGGAGCAGATGAAGGTCCGCTCCTCGACGCGCGCGACGTCGTCGGGGTCGGTGCGGGCGAGGAACGAGTCCGGCTTGGCGGGCACGGGTTCGAGCGTGCCGAACGCCACCAGTTCGGCGGTGAGGCGCCGCCATTCGGCGTCGGACCCGTCGCACCACACCACTTGGTCCGGGGCGGTGAGGTCGGCGACCTCGGCCACCCACGCGAGCAGGCGCGCGTGGCGGGTCGGCGGATTCGTCAGCCCCGTCGTCGGTTCTGCGGTCTCTGAAACTGTGCTCACTGTCGCTCCTTCGGTTCAGGGCGGTTGCGGTCTCAGGCGGGGCCCACCGGCCGGGACCGGTGCCTTGGACGTTACGGGACCTCGGGCCCGGGAACGGGTGCGAATGCGCGAATGAAAACGCCTCGAGCAGGTATTCCTCATGATGGTCGCTATAAGGTGATCGTTCAAGCTCGAATCGAGCAGATCTACTTGCGGTTTACGCGCAACCGATCATGACCGGTCATCATTTAATGAATTTGGCTCATTGCGTCAACGAACCGGATCGGTTTCGATCACGGTTCGAGCGCGTTGGAGCACGGTCGCAGGCGGAGCGGCAGGGTCGCCTATCGGGTGATCCGGGCGTTTTCCGGCGCGCGGGCGCGGGCCGGGCGAGTATGCAGGCCATGTCCACCACAGACCGATCATCGGAGGGCGCGATGGCGCACCGCAGGGAGCACGACGAGGCGCCGCGGGGGCAGCGTCTCAAGGCGTGGGCGATCGGCGCGGCGATCGTGGCCGCGTTCGCGCTCGCGGCCCTGGCGGCGGTGCTGTCGCTGCGGTGAGGGGCGGGTCGGGGTGCTCGCGGGGCCTCAGACGCCGGGGCCGCGGCGGCGCAGGTCGTCGACGCTGAGCATCGCCTCGCGCAGCTCCTTGAGCCAGTCCTCGGCGTGCTGCTCGACGAGCCGGACGCACCACGCGAGCGCGTCGGAGCGCGAGGAGGCCACGCCGGAGCCGACGAGGGTGTCGAGGACGAGCCGCTCGGGCTGGCGGAGCCTGGTGGTGACCGGGATGGACTGGTGGGTGAACACCATGGTGGTCGCGCCGCACCGGGCGCCCCAGGACGCCTGCCGGTGGTAGCGGTACTGGAGCTGCTGGGCGATCTGGACGCGCATGTCCCGCGTGGCCTCGCGGAAGCGGGAGATGCGGCCCTCCTCGGTGGCGGCGCGGTCGGACTCGGTGGCGTCGCCGGGGTGGTCGGGGGCCGGGAGCGGGCAGATGATGATCATCTCGTCGCGGTCGACGGACACCTCGGGCATGCCCGCGATCCAGCCGTCGGGGACGATGCCGAAGATCCACGCGGGGGCGTCGTCGGTGGACGGCAGGGGGCCGTAATGCCATGAACTGGTGTCGTCGATGCCCGCCATGGACCGGACTCCTCACGTTTGGGTGACGCATCAGGTGTACCCCATGGCGGCAACCCGCCCGTCAAACCCCCCGCAGGAACACTCCCGCCAGCGCGCATGTGGCGGCCGCGGCCGCCGCGACGCAGGCGAGGGTCTGCGTCGGCCGCGGGCGCACCCGGTACTGCCAGGACAGCCAGGCGCCCAGGACGATCGGCCCGGCGGCGATGCCCGCGAACAGGGCCGCCGCCGCGCAGGCGCGGCGCAGGGCCACCGCGGCGGCGGGCTCGGCGGTGAGCAGCCACGCGGCGAAGGCCACGGCGAGGGCGGCGACCGCGGCGCCGACGCCCGCGGCGGCGGCCTCGGTGTGGCGGGGCGCGTCGATGGGGAGTTCACCCTGGCGGGCGAGTTCGAGCAGGCGCGCCGCGCGGTCGACGCGGGCGCGGACGGCCCCGGCCCCGGGCGGGTCGGCGGCGGCCTCGTAGGGGACGGCGCCGGTGCGGGCCTCGCCGACGAAGCCGCCGAGGTCCCGCCACAGCACCGCGGCGGCGGTGTCGGTCTCGGTGACCAGGTCGGCGGCCGCCTCGGCGGCGGCCTCGGCCTCGCGCCGCCGTTCGCGGGCGGCGGCCGCCGCGGCGTCGAGCGCGGCGGTCTCGGCCTCGTAGGACGCGCGCGCGGCGCGGGCCTCGTCGGCGGCGGCGTCGCGTTTGCGCAGGTAGCGGGCGACGGCCTCGGCGTATTCGGTGTCCATGGTGCCTCTCAGTCGCACGGGCCGCGCAGCAGGGCGGCCGTGGTGTAGGGGATGACGACCTGGGGGGCGCGGTGCCGGGCCCGGTCGAAGTACAGGCCGCGCCTGGCCCTGGGGTACCAGGCGGGTCCGCCCGAGAGCGGGGAGAGCGGCGCGAGTTCGGGGCCCTGGACGTCGAGGGCGAGCCAGGCGTCGACGGCGTCGAAGCGGGCCGCGAAGCCGCCGAGGTCCTCGCGCAGGCGCGGCACGGACCGCCACCAGCCGAGGGTGTGGAGGTGCCTTTCGGGGCCGTCGAGGAGCATCGAGCGGAGCGCGGCGGCCTCGGTGGGGTCGAGGCGGGCCGAGCCGGCGTCGACGGCGTACAGCAGCGCCAGGCGCAGGGACCCGTCGGCGCGGTCCTCCCAGTCCTTGCACGCCCCGGCGAGGTTGTCGTGCCATTGCACCTCGGCGCCTTCGGCTTCGAGGGCGGCGGCGAGGCTGATGGCGCTGCGGGCGGCGTCGGGTTCGAGGCAGCACAGGTCGACGCCGATGCTCTGGGCGCGGGCGGCGGTCAGGGCGGCGGCGGCGAGGACGTCGGCGGCCTCGGCGGTGCGGGTGCCGACGACGGCGAGGTTGCGGCCGGGCGCGCGGTGGAGGGCGAGTTCGGCGGGGCGGGCGGCGACGTCGATGGTCTGCCCCAGCAGGGCGGTCTCGGGCTCGGGCACCCGCCCGGTCAGGCCGGGGACGAGGTCGCCGTCGAACAGGGCCGGCGGGGTGTTGCCGGGCGGCCGGGCGGCCCACAGCCGCCGCTGGAGCGGCTCCCACGCCTCGGCGTGCCCGGCGTTGGGCAGCGCGACCGTCTGGTTGGCGGCGGCCACGCCGGACTCGTCGTTGACGATGGCGCAGAAGCGCGGGACGGTGTCGGCGGCGTGGTTGTTCTCGGCGAGGACGCGGCGGGCCTTGGGCAGGGCGATGCGCATGGTGAACTGGGCGACGAGGCTGGGGCGGCCCCACAGCGCCTCGATCCCGGCGATGTCCTGCGAGGCGAGGACGAGGTGGATGCCCTGGCTGCGGCCGCGCCGGGCGAGGTCTTCGAGGAGGCCGACGGCCTCGTCGGTGACCGCGTCGCGGGCTTCGAGGAGGACCTGGAACTCGTCGACCACGGCGACGATGCGGGGCCAGTGCCCGTCCGGATCGGCCTCGCGGAGCTCTTCGAGCTTGGTGGCCTCGTGGGCCTTGGCGGCCTCGGCGCGGCGGCGCAGCTCGTCCTTGAGGTGGCGCAGGAGCGCGAGCCCGAACTCGCGGTCGTCGTTGATGTTGACGCCCACGAGGCGGACGTGCGGGAGCCAGGTGGGGTCCTTGCGTCCGGCGGCGAAGCGGGCGAAGGAGACGCCCTCTTTGAAGTCGAGGAGGTAGAGCGCGAGCTCGTCGGGGTGGTAGGTGGAGGCGAGGGCGGCGATCCAGGCGTAGAGGAGGTTGGTCTTGCCCGAGCCGGAGGGGCCGCCGACGAGCGCGTGGGGCGGGTTGTCGCCGAGGGCGACGCGGGCGGGGTCGCCGGTGGGGCGCTCGCCGAAGGCGACGTCGAGCCCGGCCGCCGAGCTCTGGGCCCACAGCCGGTCGGGGAGCAGGTCGATGAGCCTGGCCGGCTCCCTCCCGGCGCGGTGCTTCTCGGCGACGGTCTTGGCCGCGGCGGTGACGGTGGGCGCGGGCGGGGCGGGGTCGAGCCGGAGGCGGGCGCCCGGCAGGCCGGTGTAGGCGGTGGCGGTGAGGCGGGGCAGGTCGTCGAG
Source organism: Glycomyces sp. (assembly GCA_035765105.1). Taxonomy (GTDB): domain Bacteria; phylum Actinomycetota; class Actinomycetes; order Mycobacteriales; family Micromonosporaceae; genus Glycomyces. Next base: position 31,683 of record DASTYG010000012.1, on the reverse strand, counting down.
GTCGGCGGCGGTGCCGTCGCCGACGACGACGAGGTGGACGCCCGCGCCGACGCCGGTGCGCCGCAGGCGGGCGAGCTGGGCGCGCTCGTGCGCGGGGCGGGCGGCGTCGGCGTCGAGCAGGACGAGGACGCGCCAGGGCTCGGGGCGCCGCCCGGTGGCGGTGGCGAGGTCGGCGAGGCCGGCGTGGTCCCCGGCGAGGACGTCGGCGTTGATGCGCCGGACGTCCTCGACGAGCGCGTCGAGCGCCTCGCGCAGGCCCGAGGGGCCGATGAAGGACAGCAGCCCGGCCTTGCCGAGGGGCGCGAACCCGGCGAGGGCGCCGCCGAGGTGCTCGGGGTCGTAGACGTGGAGGCGGACGGCCCCGGCGGGGACGGCGCCGACGGCGCGCAGCAGCAGGCCGGGCAGGGCCTCGGCCGCGTCGGAGGCGAGCCGCAGGTGGTCGCGGTCGAGGAGGGCGACGAGGGCGGGCAGGGCGGGCGCCTCGCCGTCGGCGCTGCCGTCGAGGGTGCCGACGCGCAGGAGCGGGGCGGGGCCCTTGGCGAGCGAGGGGTAGGGGATCCAGCCGCGCCAGGGCGCGCCCGCGGCGACCGGGGCGGCGAGGCTCGCGGCGGTGGCGACGGCGGCCGCGGCGCCGCCGACGGCCTGCTCGCGCCGGGCCTCGAGGGTGGCGGCGACGCGTTCGTGGATGGCGGTGAACTTGGCCTGTTTGCGTTCGGCGTCGGCGAGGGCGGTCTCGGCGGCTTTGCGGGCGGCCCGGGCCGCGGCGGCGGTGCGCTCGGCGAGCAGGCGCGCTTCGCCGCGGGCGGTGCCCAGTTCGTCGGCCATCGCGGCCACCAGTCGTGTGCGCCAACTGCTCATCGTCGGGCCTTCCCTTCAGGTCGTCCGTGCGCGCCGGGCTCGGCTGGCCGCGGGAGCCGGTGGAGGGCGGCGACCAGGGCCGGTCCGAGGGCGGCGGCGGTGGCCGCGTCGCCGCTCCGCGCCGCGCCGCGCCCGCGCGGCGGGCCGAGGACGCAGGCGGAGGCGAGGGCCTCGGCGAGGTGGTCGGGTTCGGCGCCGGGGACGAGGGCGCGGACGCGGTCGGCGCAGCGGCGCTGGAGGTCGGGGAGGTCGCGGGCGGCGGGGGCGCGGCCGAGGTGTTCGGCGGCGAGGGCCCGCACGAGCGGCCAGGCGAGGCCGGGGAGGGTGGCGCCGGTGCGGGGCCCGGCCTCGCGCAGGCGCCGGTGGTAGGCGTCGGCCGCGCCGTCGGCGGCGGCCTTCAGCAGGACGTTGAACAGGGCCGTGGGGGTGGTCTCGGCACCGGTGCCCGCGGCGGTGCGGCGGCACAGCTCGTCGACGCGGTCGGTCCACCACCGGCCGGGGTCGACGGGGTCGGGCGCGGCGGGCGCCGGGCCCGCCGCTGCGGGGGCGGCCGGGGTGGCCGCCCTCCCGGCGGCGCCGATGGCGGCGAGGTAGTCGTCGACGGCGGTCCGGGCCTCGGCGAGGCGGGCGCGGGCGGCGGCGAGGTGTTCGCGGGCCTCGCCGAGGCGGTGGAGGCCGATCTCGGCGCGCGAGTCCCGGGCGGCCTCGCGCAGTTCGGCGAAGGCGGCTTCGAGGCGGGCGTCGGCGGTGTCGACGCCGGGCAGGTCGGCCGCGAGGGCGCGGAGCCGGCTCGCGAGGGCGGCGACGTCCACGGCGGTCTCCGTTCTAGAGGGTGGCGGCGTAGCCTTCGGCCTGCTCTGCGGCGGCGAAGGTGGCGGCGAGGGACTGCTCGAGTTCGGCGGCGGCCTGGGCGAGCGCGGCCTGCGCGGTGGCGACGGCGTCGTGGCCCGAGCCGGCGGTGACGGCGGTGAGGCTGCCCTGGGCGGCCGCGATGTTCTGGCTGGCGGCGGTGATGGCGGCCTGGCCGTCGCGGACCTGCTGGAGGGCGGCGGCGATGGCCGACTTGAGTTCGGCGACGCTCACGATGGACACGGTGTCATTCTCACCGAGGAGACGGCGACTTTCAGTGACCGCCTCGCGACCCGGCGTGCCTATTTTGTCGGATTTCCGATACCCCCGTGACCTGGAGTCATCGTTTCAGTGCATTTAACGGTAGCGAAGTGACGCACCTCCCAACTACAGTGTGAGTACCAACGGGGCCAGGTCCCCTACACATCGACACCCGGGAGGCGACCGTGCTGGAACAGCGCACCTACGTCCTCGACACCTCGGTCCTGCTATCGGACCCAGGGGCGTTCTCACGGTTCGACGAACACCATGTGGTGGTCCCGCTCGTCGTCGTCAGCGAGCTGGAGGCCAAGCGGCACCACCCCGAGCTCGGGTGGTTCGCCCGGGAATGCCTCAGGCGGCTCGACGAGCTCCGCATCGGACACGGGCGCCTCGACGAGCCGATCCCGATCGGCGATTCCGGCGGCACCTTCCGGGTCGAGCTCAACCACGTCGACACCTCGGGCCTGCCCGCCGGGTTCGCCGTCGACGCCAACGACTCCCGCATCCTCGCCGTCGCGCACAACCTGCGCGGCAAGGGCGCCGACTCGGTCCTGGTCACCAAGGACATGCCGATGCGCGTCAAGGCCGCCGCGGTCGGGCTGCCCACCGAGGAGTACCGGCACGGCCAGGCCGTCGACCCCACGTGGTCGGGCATGGCCGAGCTCGCGGTGGCCGACGAGGACATCGACCGCCTCTTCGAGGGCGGGGACGTCGACCTCCCGCCCGAGTCGGACCTGCCCTGCCACACCGGGCTCGTCCTGGGCGGCAACGGCTCCTCGGCGCTGGGCCGGGTCACCGCCGACAAGAAGATCCGGCTCGTCCGCGGCCGGGACGCCTTCGGCATCCACGGCCGCTCCGCCGAGCAGCGCGTCGCGCTCGACCTGCTGCTCGACCCGGACGTCGGCATCGTCTCCCTGGGCGGCAAGGCCGGCACCGGCAAGTCGGCCCTGGCCCTGTGCGCCGGGCTCGAGCAGGTCCTGGAGCGCGAGGTCCACAAGAAGGTCATCGTCTTCCGGCCGCTGTACGCCGTCGGCGGGCAGCAGCTGGGCTACCTGCCCGGCTCCGAGGGCGAGAAGATGAGCCCGTGGGGCCAGGCCGTGTTCGACACGCTCGGCGCGGTCACCGACGACAACGTCATCACCGAGGTCCTCGAGCGCGGCATGCTCGAGGTCCTGCCGCTGACCCACATCAGGGGCCGCAGCCTCCACGACGCGTTCGTCATCGTCGACGAGGCGCAGTCGCTGGAGCGCGGCGTGCTCTTGACCGTGCTCTCGCGCATCGGGCAGGGCTCGAAGGTCGTGCTCACCCACGACGTGGCGCAGCGGGACAACCTCCGGGTCGGCCGCCACGACGGCGTCGCCTCCGTCATCGACGTCCTGAAAGGACACCCACTGTTCGCGCACGTCACGCTCACGCGCAGTGAGCGCTCCGAGATCGCGGAGATGGTCACCAACCTGCTCGAAGGCTGAGGGGCCGGCTCTGGCATGCTGTGTCGCGGGCGCTTGTGGACAAGCGTCCGCGACACAGGAGTTGAGTGAATGATCCCACTGCTGACCCGGTACGGTTCGAAACTCGCCGCCGTACTCGTGCTCGCCCTGGGCGCGGTCATCGTCGTCAACGCCGTGACCGACGACCCCGCCGTGCAGGACGCCGACCACCCCAGTCAGGCCGCCGCCGAGCAGCAGGCCGAAGCCGAGGCGGCCTACGAAGAAGTCCGCTACCAGCACGTCAACTACATCGCCGAGACCGCCGGGGCCGACGTCACGGTCAAGGCCGACGCCGTCGCCGACTACGCCCTCGCCAAGGCCGACGGGCTCGACGACGCCGAGGCCGCGGCCCAGGAGGCCGCCGAGCAGGCCGCGCAGGAGGCCGCCGAAGCCGAGGCCGCCGAAGAGGCCGCCCGGAACACCAACCCCACCTCGGTCGACATCCCCTCCAGCTGCGGCGAGTTCTCCGGCAACCGCGCCACCGGCTGCGCCATCACCCTCGACCAGGGCTTCGACCTCGGGCAGTTCGGCTGCCTCGAAGCGCTGTGGACCCGCGAGTCGGGCTGGAACGAGTACGCCGCCAACTCCATCGGCGCCTACGGCATCCCCCAGGCCCTCCCCGGCTCGAAGATGTCCTCCGAAGGCGACGACTGGGAGTCCAACCCGGTCACCCAGATCAACTGGGGCCTGGGCTACATCAAGGGCCGCTACGGCACCCCCTGCTCGGCCTGGGAGCACTCCGAGAACAACGGCTGGTACTGACCCCTGGGCCCCGGGCCCCTCACCGAAAGCTGCGCCATGATCCCGAAGCTGATCCGATACGGCTCGCGGCTCGCCGCCCTGCTCGTGCTCGCCCTGGGCGCGGTCATCGCGGTCAACGCCGTGACCGACGCCCCGGCCGACGACGACGCCGACCACCCCAGTCAGGCCGCGGCCGAGCAGCAGGCCGACGCCGAGGCGGCGTACGAGGAGGTGCGCTACCAGCACGTCAACTACATCGCCGAGACCGCCGGGGCCGACGTCACGGTCAAGGCCGAGGCCGTGGCCGACTACGCGCTCGACAAGGCCGACGGGCTCGACGACGCCGAGGCCCAGGCCCAGGAGGAGGCCGCGCGGGCCGCCGAGGAGGCCGCCCGGAACACCAACCCGACCTCGGTCGACATCCCCTCCAGCTGCGGCGAGTACTCCGGCAACCGCGCCACCGGCTGCGCCATCATGCTCGACTGGGGTTTCGACCTGGAGCAGTTCGGCTGCCTCGAAGCGCTGTGGAACAAGGAGTCGGGCTGGAACGAGCTGGCCGAGAACTCGATCGGCGCCTACGGCATCCCCCAGGCCTACCCGGGCTCGAAGATGTCCTCCGAGGGCGACGACTGGCGGACCAACCCGGTCACCCAGATCAACTGGGGCCTGGGCTACATCCAGGGCCGCTACGACAGCCCGTGCTCGGCCTGGGCCCAGTCCGAGGCCGAGGGCTTCTACTGACCGCCGCTGGGGACCAGCTCGGACTCCGGGCGGACCCCGGCGTACGCGCCGCCGTGCGCGCCCTGGAGCGCGCCGCCCCAGCGGGCGCGGGCCTCGCGGACGCGCGCCGGCCGCACCGCCGGTGCGGGCGCCGCCGCGGCCCGGCGCTCGCGCAGCCAGCCGCCGAGCACGGCCAGCACCACCATCTCCGAGCCGACCGTGGTGCGCTGCAACAGGCCCGCGGCGTAGGCGCCCGGCTCCCGCGGCACCCCGAACCACTCCATGACGTACGGCGTCGAGCACGAGACCAGGGCCGCGACCGCGAGCCAGCTGAACGCGGCGACCGCCAGCCGCACCCGCGGCGGGCACCGGTCCTCGTGGCGCGCCCAGCGGCTGAACACCACGCCCATGACCGCCATCGTCGCGAACGCGCAGAACGCCGAGTAGCGGTGGATCGCCGAGACCAGCGAGACCTCCGGGAGCCCGGGGGGATCGGTCGGGAACAGCGCCACCAGCGCCAGCAGGCCCGCCCACGCCAGCAGCATCCGGCTCATCCAGCGCGGCGCGCCCACGCGGCGCGCCGCGGCCGCGAAGGCGCACGCCCCGGCCCCGAGCAGCACCAGGGCGACCGGCAGCAGCCACCCCAGCGGCGTGTACAGGTGCAGGCTGATCACGACCTCGACCGGGTTCAGGCCCGAGGTGGCGTGGAGGACGACCATGGCGACCAGGCCCGCGCCGAGCGCGGCGAACCCGCCGGCCGTCAGGCGCTTGAGGACCACATCGGCATCGTGTTGGGGGGCTTGTGAACTCATGGCACAAGCCTCGCCGGGAAACGGCCCGGGCGCAGTGACGCGGGCGCCCCACTTCGCCGACTCGCCTGCCCCCGTGCGACGGTACGGCCAGCCCTACCTTCGCCCTCCCGCGCGCCGCCCGGCCCCGCCGCCACGCCGGGCGGCCGAGCCCGCTCGGGCCGTCTGCGCGTGTGTCAGGCTTGAGCCATGAACGAGCTCGCCGACGCACTCTCGCCGTACCTCCGCCAGCACGCGGGCAACCCCGTCGCGTGGCGGCAGTGGAGCCCGGAGGCGCTTGCCGAGGCCGGACGCCGCGACGTCCCGCTGCTCATCTCGATCGGCTACTCCACCTGCCACTGGTGCCACGTCATGGCGCACGAGTCCTTCGAGGACGCGACGGTGGCCGCGTCGATGAACGACCGGTTCGTGCCGGTCAAGGTCGACCGGGAGGAGCGCCCGGACCTGGACGCGGTCTACATGCAGGCGACCATGGCGATCACCGGGCAGGGCGGCTGGCCGATGACCGTGTTCGCCTTCCCCGACGGCACCCCGTTCTTCGCGGGCACCTACTTCCCCAAGGCGCACTTCCTGCGGCTGCTCGACGCGGTGCACGCCGCCTGGACCGAGCAGCGCGAGGAGCTGCGCCACCAGGGCGCGGCGATCGTCGAGGCGAGCGCGCGGACCGGGCCGCCGTTCGCCGACGTCACCGCGGCCTGCCCGCTGGACGGGCCGTGCCCGCCCGCGCCGCCGGTGCGCACCGACATGCTCGACGCCGCCGCGCGGGCGCTGCTGACCTCGGCCGACCCGGTCAACGGCGGGTTCGGGTCGGCGCCGAAGTTCCCGAGCGTCCCGGCGCTGCGGTTCCTGTGCGAGCACTACGTGCGCACCGGCGACGCCGCGTCGCTCGACCACGTGCGGCTGACGGCCGAGCGGATGGCGCGGGGCGGGATCTACGACCAGCTCGCGGGCGGCTTCGCCCGCTACAGCGTCGACGAGGCGTGGGTGGTGCCGCACTTCGAGAAGATGCTGTACGACAACGCCGAGCTGCTGTGGCTGTACTCGCGGCTGGCCGGGGAGGGGACGCTGTTCGCGCGCGTGGCCGACGAGGTGGCGGCGTTCATGCTGGAGCACTTCACGACCGCCGAGGGCGGTTTCGCGGCGGCGTTCGACGCCGACACCGGCGGCGTCGAGGGCCTGACGTACGTGTGGACCTTCCAGGACCTGACCGACGCGCTGGGCGTGGACGACGCGGCCTGGGCGGCCGAGGCGTTCGGGCTGAGCGCGGAGCGGCCGAACTTCGAGCACGGCGCGAACGTGCTGCTCCTCCCCCGCGACGTGCCCGACGACGCCCGGCTGGCGGCGATCCGGCGGCGGCTGCTGGCCGTCAGGAGGGGCCGCCCGCAGCCGGGCCGCGACGACAAGGTGGTGGCGGCCTGGAACGGCCTGGCGATCGCGGCGCTGGCGGAGTACTCGTCCCGGACGGGCCACCGCGACTCGCTCCTGGCGGCCGAGCGGGCCGCCGAGGTGCTGGCGGGCGTGCACCTGGGCGAGGACGGCCGCCTGGCGCGGGCCTCGCTGGGCGGCACGGCCTCGGCCGCGCCGGGCATCCTGGAGGACTACGCGGCGGTGGCGCTGGGGTTCCTGCGCCTCGGCGGGGCGTGGACGGACCGGGCGGCGGCGCTGCTGGAGCAGGTCCGGGAGCACTTCGCCGACGGCATGGGCGGGTTCCACGACACGGCGGCCGACGCGGAGGCGCTGGTGACGCGGCCCGCCGACGTGCACGACGGCCCGACGGCCTCGGGCTGGGCGCTGGCGGCCTCGGCGCTGCTGGAGGCGTACGCGGCGACCGGCGAGGAGACGTACAAGGACGACGCGTGGCGGGCGATCGCGCGGGCGGAGCCGGCGATGAGCGCCAATCCGCGGTTCACCTCGGGCCTGCACACGGCGGCGGAGGCGCTGGTGCGCGTCCAGCGGTGAGCCGCAGGGCGGCACGAAGCAGGCAGTCCGAAAGGGACCGCCGGGTGCGGGAGCGCGCGCCGCCGCCGACGGGGTCGGCGCTCCCGGACGCCGCGCACAATGCGGGGCGCATCACAATGTGCGCCGTGCGTAATCGCATTGCCAGGACCGTGAGCCGCGCTTACGTTTGTTCGTTGTGAAACCGAACCCGCTGCGCCCCGCCCCGCCCTCCCCCGCGGCGATCCCCACCGACCCCTGGCGCTACCTGTGGCGGGTCGCCCGCTCCCAGTCCGGCCGGGTCGCGGCGGGCTTCATCGCCCTGAGCGTCTCGGGCACCGCCTGGATCCTGCTGCCGTGGGTCATCGCCGAGATCGTCGACGAGGTGATCGTCGCCCGCGACACCGGGGCGCTCCTGCCGTGGTCGGCCGCGCTCATCGTCACCGCCGTCGCCAGCTCGTGGATCTTCGTCGCCGGCTACCGGTTCCTGTTCATGGCCGAGTCGCACGCCCGGGTCGACACCGTCCGCTCCCTCACCGACCACCTCAACCGGGCCGGGACCGGCGTGCGCGGGGCCGTCTCCCCCGGCGAGATGGTCAACCTCTCCACCGAGGACGCCCACAAGACCGGTTCGTTCATCTTCCAGCTCGGGTTCGGCTGGATGGGCCTGGTCATGCTCGGCGTCGGCACCGCCGTCCTGTGGAGCACCGACACCCGCCTCGGCCTCGTGGCCGCCGTCGGTGTGGTCCTCATCGGCTTCCTCGTCGGCCCCCTCCTGGGGCGGCTCCAGCACCACCAGATCGCCTACCGCGCCAGCGTCGCCACCCTCACCGGGCAGGCCGCCGACGTCGTCGGGGGCCTGCGGGTGCTGCGCGGCGTCGGCGGCGAGGACCAGTTCTCCCGGCGCTACCGCGCCGCCTCGGCGGACCTGCGCGAGGCCGGGTACGGCGTGGCGACCGCCGACTCGTGGGTGCAGGGCCTCAGGGCGAGCCTGCCCCTCGCGCTCATCGCCGTCGTCACCTGGGTCGGCGCCCGCCTCGCCCTGGCCGGGACGATCACCATCGGCGAGCTCTCCGCCGCCTTCGGCATGACCGCGCTCCTGGCCCAGCACGCCGGAGCGCTCATCGGCATGGCCCAGGCCGTCATCGCCGCGCAGGTCTCCTCCCGGCGGCTCACCGCCTTCTTCACCACCCGCGGCGACGTCGCCGACACCGGCACCGGACGCGAAGCCCAAGGGGCCCTGCGCGACCCCGAGACCGGCCTCGTGATCGAGCCCGGGCTGCTCACCGTCATCGCCAGCGCCGAGGGCAAGCCCGCCGAGGCCGCCCTGGACCGCCTCGCCCGCTACCGCGACTCCCAGGCCGAATGGGGCGGCGTGCCGCTCGCCGACCTCGCGCTCGACGCGGTCCGCGAGCGCGTCCTGCTGCTGCGCGAGGACTACCTGTTCGCGCAGAGCCTCGGCGAGACCCTGCGGGTGCCGCCCGAGGCGGCCATGCGCGCCGTCCGGGCCGCCTGCGCCGAGGACGTCCACTCCAGCCTCGGGTCGACGCTCGACGGCGAGATCACCAACGGCGGCCGGAACCTCTCGGGCGGGCAGCGCCAGCGCCTGCGCCTGGCCCGGGCGCTCGCCGCCGAGGCCGAGACGCTCCTGGCCGTCGAGCCGACCTCCGCGGTCGACGCCCACACCGAGTCCCTCATCGCCGAGCGGGTCGCCGAGGCCCGCCGCGGGCGCACCACCGCCGTGGTCACCTCCTCGCCGCTGTGGCTGGCCCGCGCCGACCGGGTCGCCTGGATGCGCGACGGCAAGGTCCACGCCGCCGGCACCCACGCCGAGCTCTCCCGCGACGGCGAATACCGCAGTCTCACGTCCCGACAGGAGTCCCGATGAGCGCCCCCTCCCACCGCCTGCCGATCGCCGGCAGCGCCGAGATGATGCGCGCGGTCAAGCGGCTCGTCCTCGAGGACAAGGCCGCCTTCGCGGGCGTCGTGGCCCTCTACGTGGCCGCGGCCGGGGCCGGCGCGGCCCTGCCGGTCATGCTCGGGGAGGTCATCGACGGCATCGGCACCGGCTGGACGGCCGCGCGGGTCGACCTGGTGTGCGCGGTCATCGCCGGGTGCGTCGTCGCCCAGCTGGTCCTCATGCGCACCGGGCGCAAGCTCGGCTACCGGCTCGGGGAGCGCGCCGCCGCCCGGCTGCGCGAGTCGTTCATCGACCGGGTGCTGCGCCTGCCGCTGGGCACCGTGGAGCGGGCCGGGACCGGCGACCTCGCCACCCGCACCTCCGGCGACGTGGGCGCGGTGGCCGAGCTGCTGCGCAAGACCGGGCCCGAGGTGGCCGTGGCGGTCATCGAGATCGTCGTCATCACCGTCGCCGCGTTCGTCGTCAGCCCGGCGCTGGGCCTGCTGTTCCTCGTCGGCGCCCCGGCGCTGCTGATCGCGGGCCGCCGCTACGTGCGGCTGGCGAGCCCGGTGTTCATCAAGGAGCGGGCGGCCATGAGCGAGATCGCCGAGACGCTGACGGCCTCGGCCTCGGGCGCGCAGACCGTGGCGGCCTACCGGATGCAGGGCGAGCGCGGCGAGGCCGGGTACGGCCGGGCTGCGACGCACCTGGGGCGGCTCAAGGGGATCGTGCGGCTCCAGACGTGGTTCTTCCCGGCCACGGACCTGGCGTTCCTGACCCCGGCGGTGGTCGTGACCATCGTGGGCGGCCTGTGGCACGTCAACGGGTGGGTGACGGTCGGGGAGGTCGTGGCGGTCGCGATGCTGACGCTGCGGCTGGACGGCCCGGTGTTCCGCTCCATGATGGCGCTCAGCGAGTTCCAGATGGGCGGGGCGGCGATGGCGCGGGTCGAGGGCGTGCACCTGCTGCCCGACGAGGAGCGCGGGGCGGTCCCGTCCGGCTCGGACGTCCGGCTCGAGAACGTGACCTTCGGCTACGGCGACGGCCCGGACGTCCTGCACGGGCTGAGCCTGCACCCCCGGCCCGGCGAGCGCCTGGTCGTGGTGGGGCCCTCGGGGGCGGGGAAGTCGACCATCGCGCGGCTCATCGCGGGGATCGACCGGCCGCGCACCGGTTCGGTGACGCTCGGCGGCGCGCCCGCGGCCGACGTGGCGCTGGAGGAGCTGCGGCGCAGGGTCGTCCTGGTGACGCAGGAGCACTACCTCTTCACCGCGACGCTGCGGGAGAACCTGAACCTGGCCGCGCCGGAGGCCGACGACGAGCAGCTGCTCGCGGCGCTGGCGGCGGTGGACGCGCGCTGGGCGGCCGACCTGCCGGCGGGCCTGGACACGATGCTCGGCGAGGAGCACTCGCCGGTCGACCGGAGCGGGCGCGCCGCCTACGAGCCGAACCTGGCCGAGGCGCAGCAGCTGGCGCTGGCGCGCGTCATCCTGGCCGACCCGGACGTGGTGATCCTGGACGAGGCCACCGCGGGGATCGACCCGGGCAGCGCGGGCAATGTGGAGGCGTCGCTGGCCGCGGCGCTGCGCGGGCGGACGGTCATCGCGATCGCCCACCAGCTCCAGGCGGCCGAGGCGGCCGACCGGATCGCGGTGGTGCGCGAGGGCCGCATCGCCGAGGAGGGCGCCCACGAGGAGCTGCTCGCGGCCGAGGGCGTCTACGCGGGCCTGTGGTGGGCGTGGAAGGGCGTCGCGGTGTGAGGCGGGGCCGACATCCCCCCGCAAGGCCACAAAATACCAGAAATTCGCGTTTACCCGATTAGAGTGCCTCCCGTACCCCGGCGTCACCCACGTGATCTCGAATGGGAGCTTCCATGCAGCGCACACCGTTTCCTCCGGCCGTCCACACGCACCGATGGGAGGGGTTCGGGTACTGCTCGCGCGTCTCCCGCGCGGCCGACCCGCGGCTCGATCCGGTGGTGCTGGTCGGCGGGGCCATGCAGCGCAAGGAGGACTGGGGGCGCATCGAGCAGGGGCTGCTCGACAGCGCCGACGTGGTCTGCCCCGACCTCCCCGGCTGGGGCGAGGCCGACCTCCTGCCCGCGCGGTACGGTTCGGAGCTGCTGGCGGGGGCGCTGCGGCACCTGCTCGACGACCTGGGGCTGGAGCGGGTCAACCTCTTCGCCGGCTCCTACGGCACCGCGATCGCCTACCGCCTGGCCCAGACCGATCCCGAGCGGATCGCCCGGATGTCCTTGGCGGGCACCATGAGCGCGATCCCGGACGCGGCCCGTCCGGGGATGCTCGGCATCCTCGACCTGATCGCCTCGGGCGAGAGCGAGCTGGGGCCCAAGGCCATCGAGACGCTCATGAACGAGGACCCGCGCGTCGACGTCGCCTCGGCGGCGGTGGTCCGGCGCATCCTGATGCTGCGGTTCGGGAACCTCACCGAGGAGGAGCTGGACCGGTTCGTCGCGAACACGCAGCGCCTGCTCGAACGCGAGCTCATCGACACCTCGGTGGAGCCGGTGGTCCCGGCCCTGTTCATGGTCGGCGAGCACGACACGCTCACCCCGCCCCCGCTGTGCCGGGAGCTCGCCCTGACGTGCCCGGAGAGCTGGTTCGTCACCATGCGCCGCGCCGACCACCTCATGCACCTGGAGCGCTCCGGCGAGGTGGTCGACCTGGTGACGCAGTTCTTCGCGAAGCGGGACCTCACCGGCCTGCCGTACGCCACCGTCGAGGACCTGCGGCGGGTCCCGGCCCTCACCTGAACCGGAAAGGGCTTTCACTCCGCTGCCGCGGGACCGCGCCCCGCCGCCTAGCATGGGGGTCCACCACTACGGGAGGAACCGCATGGAGTACGCACGACTGGGGCGCGCCGGCGTCAAGGTGTCGAGGATCGTCCTGGGCACCATGAACTTCGGGCCGGCCACCGACGAGGCCGAGGCGCACCGGATCATGGACCGCGCGCTCGATCTGGGCGTCAACTTCTTCGACACCGCCAACGTCTACGGCCACGCCCCGAACCAGGGCTGGACCGAGGAGATCGTCGGCCGCTGGTTCGCGGCCAACCCCGCCGCCCGCGACAAGGTCGTGCTCGGCACGAAGGTCTACCAGGTGATGGGCGAGGGCCCGAACGACCGGGGCCTGTCGGCGGTGCACATCAGGGCGCAGATCGAGGCGTCGCTGCGGCGCCTCCAGACCGACCGCGTCGACCTCTACCAGTTCCACCACATCGACCGCGACGTCGAGTGGGACGAGATCTGGCAGGCGATCGACGTGCTCGTCCAGCAGGGCAAGGTCGTCTACAGCGGCTCGTCGAACTTCCCGGGCTGGGCGATCGCCAGGGCCAACGAGCAGGCTAGCCGCCGCGGGGGCCTCGGGCTGGTCTCAGAGCAGTCGATCTACAGCCTCGTCAAGCGCGACATCGAACTCGAGGTGGTCCCCGCGGCCGAGCACTACGGCCTCGGCGTCATCCCGTGGTCGCCGCTGGCCGGCGGCCTGCTCGCGGGCGTCCTGGGCAAAACCGCCGAGAGCGGCCGCCGCGCCTCGGGCCACATCGCCGAAGCCGTCGAACGGCACCGCGGCCAGCTCGAACGCTACGAGGCGATGGCCGCGGCCAAGGGCGTCAGCGCCGCGAACCTGGGCCTGGCGTGGCTGCTGCACCGGCCGGGCGTGACCGGCCCGATCATCGGCCCGCGCACCCTGGCGCAGCTGGAGGACGCGGTGGGCGCCCTGGAGGTCGCACTCGACGAGCAGGAGCTGGCCGAACTGGACGCGCTCTTCCCCGGCCCCGGCGGCCCCGCCCCCGAGGCCTACGCCTGGTGACCGGCGAGGGTCCGGGCGCCCCGCGGGGCGCCCGGACCCGGTCCGTTGTGGACCGCACCGGCGCGACACGCTGAGCGAATGACGGGCCGGGCGCGCAAGTCGCTGTACTGTACCGGCTCATGACCGACTTTGCCGCTCATGAGGTCCGGAGCCCGGACCCGGCGGGGAGCGCGGGCGGACCGGCATTCGAATCCCGTCTGGTCGAGCGAGCGCTCGGCACGGCCGGACCCACGAACGCCGACCGCATCCACCTGTGGGGGCAGTACCACCGTTCGCGCCTGGCGCCCCACGTGCTGGCCTACCTCGCGCACCCCGGCGACCCCGGCGCCGTCCTGGACGCCGGCCGGCACAAGGCCCGGCTCCGCAAGGCCGCCCTCAACCTCGAGGCGCTCTGCGCGCTGGCGGCGGGCCTCGGCCTCTCCGCGCGAACCCGGCAGGAGCGGGCCGCCGCCCTCGACCTGTTCGACCTGGCCCGGGAACGGCTCGGCGACCGGCTCCCCGCCCAGCACCGGGAGCTGCACGCGACCCTGGCCCACCTCAACGGCCGCCGCCGCGCGGCGGCGCTCGCCGAGGGCTGCGACGGCGCGCCCCCCTACCTGGCCGAGGCGTTCCGCTGCCAGGACGCCCACCCGCGGAACGGCGGCTCGCCCGAGACGTTCAAACGGCGGTTCGCCGCGTTCGCGGGCCTGCCCGAACTGCGCGCCCCGCACGGGTCGGTGCCGAGCCTCGACGAGCTGCGGACCGCGCCGGTGCCCCCGGTCGACAAGGGACCGCTGATCTCGGTGGTCATGACCTGCCACCGGCCGGGCCCGGCGCTGCTGACCGCGGTGCGGTCCGTCGTGGCCCAGTCCTGGCAGCGCTGGGAGCTCCTCCTGGTCGACGACGCCTCCGGGCCCGAGTACGCCCCGGTCCTCAACGAGGCCCTCGCCCTCGACCCCCGCGTCGAGCTGCTCGTCCAGCCCGAGAACGCGGGCACCTACCAGGCCAGGAACCGGGCCATGGCCGTCGCCGAGGGCGCGTTCGTCACCGGCCTGGACTCGGACGACTGGGCGCACCCGCTGCGCCTGGAGCGGCAGGTCGCCCCGCTGCTCGCGCAACCCTCGCTGGCCATGGTCGAATCGAGCTGCCTCGCCGTCAGAGACGACCTGTCGCTGGTGATCGACCCGCAGGTCGCGCTCATCGCCGCCCGCTCCACCCCGATCATGATCCGCGCCGAGGCCATGCGGCTCATCGGCTTCTACGACGAGGTCCGCAAGACCGCCGACTCCGAATACCGCTACCGCCTCAAGGCGGCGCTGGGCCGGAAGGCGTCCGTCCGCGCGACCTGCGGGCCGCTGACGCTCGTCCGCCATGCCGCGACCACCCTCTCGGCGGGCGAGGTCTCGCGCCACTGGATGTCCGCCGCCCGCCTGGCCTACCACTGCGGCTTCACCCACTGGCACCGCCGGATCGCCGCGGACGAGGCCGAACCGGCCCTCCCGGCGATCGCCAGGCCCCGGCCCTTCCCCATCAGCCGCGACCTGACCCGCACCAACGCCCAGAACGCGGCGATCGCCTACCACCGGATCTACGCCGCCGACTGGCGCTCGGTGGACCGGCGGCGGCGGTCCATGCTGGAGGACGCCGCCCGGGAGGCCCGGAAGGGGCGCGCCGTCGGGCTCCTCCACTGCCCCGAATGGGTGCAGGTCGACGGCAAGCGCCCCCTGATCAACCAGGCCGTCCTGGAGGCGGCCGCCGAACACGGCCTCGACTTCCTCGACTTCGACCGGCGGCACACCGCCCCGGTGATCGTGCCGACCGAGGCGTACGCCGAGCTGCTCCTGTTCGAGCACCCCGGGCTGCCCGCCTCCCGCGTGCGCGTGCAACCGGCGGCCCCCGAACCGGCCGCGCCGCCCCCGATCCCCGCCCAGGACCCGCCGCCGCGCCCGGCGCGGCGCGCGCTGCCGCGCCGCGACGCCCTGGCGCTCGCCGGCGGCCTGTGCGCCGCGGCGGCGGCGACCACTCTCACGGCCGCCGCGGCCCCCGCCTCCCTGGCCTGGGCCGCCGTCGGCGGCCTGGCGGTCTGGGGCGGCCTGGCGGTCGCGCTCACCGCCCGGCGCCTCGGCCCCCGCCCCGCCCGGCGATGACCGCCGCCCCCAGGGCCCAGGCGGCCCGCACCGAAGGGAAACGAGCAACCACATGCGCTTGAGACGACTCGTCAGGGCGGCCGCGCGCCGCCCCATCTGGGCGGCCGCCACGGCCGCACCTGCCGCGCCCGCGGTCGCCATCGCCTGCCTCGGCGGCGGCTCCCAACTGACCGCGAGCGTCACGATGGGCGCGGTGGGGCTCTCCTCGGCCGCGGTCGCGCTCGGCCTGCGCGGCGCCCTCCGCGCCGCCCGCACCGAGGCCGCCGCCGCCTCCCAGCCCGCCCGGCCGCCGAAACGCCGCAGCGCGCCGAAGCAGCGGGCCGCAGAGGTCGAGCAGTGGCGGGGCCGCCTCGGCAACGGCTGGTCGGCGGCCGCGGGCGAGGCCCTGCGGCGCACGGCCGAATCCGAACGGGAGCACCCCGAGCTGCGGGTGCGGGCGCTGGCGGCGCTGTGCGAGCACCGTGCCGCCAGCCAGGGGGACCGCCGGCCGGCCCGCGCCCTCGACGCCGACATCGTCGTCGTCTCGACCATGAACCTCAAGGGCGGCACCAGCGCCGCCAACGCCGCCGAGATCCTCGCCTACCGCGCGGCCGGGCTCCGCGTCGGCCTGGTCCACCATCCCGTGCGGGACCGGGCGATGGGCCGCCCCGTCGACGACCGCATCCGGGACCTGGTCGACGGCGAGCGGGTCTTCGAGGTCGGGCCGCGGGACACCGTCCGGTGCGACCTGGCGATCGTGCGCTTCCCCGCCGCGCTGGCGCACCTCATGGACGACCGGCCGCGGATCGACGCGGCCCGCTCCGTCCTGCTGGTGAACCAGACGCCGTTCGAGCAGTACGGGCCGAACGGCGGGTACGGGACGGCCTGGAGCATCGGCGACGTCCACCGGAACCTCACCGCGTGGCTCGGCCCGCACACCTGGTACGCGATCGGCCCGGCGGTGCGCGACGCCATGCGCGCCCACCACGCCGCGGCGCTCGCCGCCGTCGAGCAGGCCGACGACTTCTGGTACGAGACCATCGACGTCGCCGAGTGGACGCCCCGGGCCCGGCGCGTCCGCGCCGCGGGCGAGCCGATCCGGATCGGGCGGCACAGCCGCGACCACGTCACCAAGTTCCCCAACATGGCCAGGCGCCTGCGGGCCGCCTACCCGACCGCCGCGGACATCGAGGTCCACACGCTCGGCGGGAACGAGGCGCTGCGGCGCCTCCTCGGCACGGTGCCGGAGGGCTGGGTCGCCCGCCCCTTCGGCTCCATGTCCGCAGTGGACTTCCTCGGCGGCGTCGACGTCTACGTGTACTTCATCGACGACAGCCTGGTCGAGGCGTTCGGCAGGGCGCCGCTGGAGGCGATGGCCGCCGGAGTCCCCTGCGTCCTCCCCCCGAAGTTCGCCGAGCTGTTCGGCGACGGCGCCCTCTACTGCGAGCCCGACGGCGTCGAGGCGCAGGTGCGGCGCCTCATGGCCGATCCCGACCACTACGCCGAACGCGCCCGCGCCGGCCTGCGCGTCGTCCACGAGCGGTTCTCCCCCGAGGCCCTGCTGCGGCGGGTGCGCGGGCTGGGCGTCGCCGTCGGACCGGCCCAGGCCGCCGCGACGAGCACCGGAGACGCCCGATGAGCATGACTTCCCGATTCACCGGCCCCGCCGTCGTCGCCGTGGCGACGGCCGCTGCCGCCGCCGCCCCGCTCGCGCTGCCCATGCGGGCGGCGCTGGCCTGCACCGGCCTCGCGGCGCTCGCCCTCCTGGGCGCGGCCGTCCGGGACGGCGCGGCGCTGCGGCGGCTGCGCCGCGACATCGCCGCGAAGGCGGCCGCCGCGGACCTGCTGGCCGAGCGCGCCCGGGCGGCGCCGCCGGGCCCCGCGGCGACCGGGGACGCGCACAGGATCGCGCGGGCCCGCGCGGCGCTGCGAGGCGGGTTCCCCGCCTCGGCGGCGCAGGAGGCCGCCGTGGTCGCCGACCGCACCAGGATTCCCGCCGAGGTCCGCCTCGACCTGCTCCGGTCGGTGATCGACTGGCACGAGGAGGACGAGCGGCGGCCCCGCGAGGGGCGGCGCTCCTCGTTCGACGTCGTCTTCATCTCGCATTTCGGCCTCAGCGGCGGCAACACCTCCGCGAACGTCGCCGACATACGGATCTGCCGCGACCGTGGCCTCGCGATCGGCCTGCTCCACCACCCCGTCTACCAGTGGGGGCCCGACGCGCCGATCGACCCCCGGGTGGCCGATCTCGTCGACGGCGACGCGGTGCGCCTGATCGGCCTGGACGACGACGTCGCGTGCGACGTCGCGGTCGTCCGGCTGCCGACCGCGCTGATGCGGCCCCTCGAACGGCGGCCTTCGATCAGCGCGGGCCACACGGTGGTCATCGCCAACCAGACGCCCTTCCGGTTCTACGGGCCCGAAGGGCCGCGGGAACCGGCGTGGGACATCGCCACCGTCGACGCGAACATCGCCTCCTGGCTGGGGCGCCGCACCTGGTACGCCGGAGGGCCGCTCGTGCGCTCCGTGCTCGTCGAGCACCACGCCGAGGAGGCGGCCCGGATCGACCTGGCGCCCGTCCCGTGGAACGAGAGCATCGACGTCGAGGACTGGCGCCTCACCGGGCGCCGCGCGCCCGACGGCCGCATCCGCATCGGCAGGCACAGCCGCGACCACCGGCTCAAGTGGCCCGAGGACCCCGAGACGCTGCTCCAGTGCTACCCCGACCGGGACCCGTTCGACATCAGGGTCCTGGGCGGGGCGGAGGTCCCCGCCCGCGTCCTCACCGGACTGCCCGCGAACTGGACGGTCGCCCCGTTCGGCTCCGTGGCGCCCAGGGAGTTCCTCGCCGGGATCGACCTCATGGTCTACTTCATCGCCCCCGACGGCCTGGAGGCGTTCGGCCGCGCGCCGCTCGAGGCGATGGCGGCCGGCGTCCCGGTCATCATGGACCCCCGGTTCGCGGCCACGTTCGGCCCCGCCGCCGTCTACTGCGAACCGCACGAGGTCGCCGCCGTCGCCGAGCGGCTGGCCGGCGACCCCGACGAGTACGCCGCCCGGCAGGCGGCGGCGCGGGCCCACATCGCCGACCACTGCTCGGGGGACGCGCTCATGGAGCGGCTCGCGCGGCACGCCCCGAGCGGGTCGCGGACCGGCGCCCGGCGCCGGGACCGGGCCGCCGGAGCGCTCGGCGGCGGCGCCGACACGGCCCGGTTCGTCAGCCACCTCGTCAAGGAGCGGGAGGTCGCCAGCGTCATCGACTGGGGCTGCGGCGACGGGGAGGTGCTCGAGAAGCTGGACCTGCACGGCGTCGAGTACACCGGCGTGGAGTCGTCGGAGGCCGCAGTGGAGCGAATGCGACGGCGTTTCGCGGAACGGCCCGAGCACACCTTCACCCTGCCCCACGGCTGCGACCGGTGGGAGCGCCGCGAGCTCGCGCTGAGCCTGGACGTCCTCCCCCGCGTCCCCGGCCGCGCCGAATACGACGACCACCTGGCGAAGCTCTTCGGAAGCTCGCGGCGGTTCGTGCTGATCGGCGCCGCGGAGGACGCGGCGTCCCGGCACGTCGGTCCACGTTCGATAGTCGAGGACATAGCCGAACGGTTCCCCGAATGGGAGCTGACGCGGACGGAGCCGCCCGCGGCCGGAGCCCCGGCCTCGTTCCTCCTCTACGAGAAGACCCGCTGAGGCGCGGACGGTAGCGCCGCCGCCCGGCCTGGCGGCGGTCTTTGCGGCAATTCCTGCGGCACCGTCCGGATTGGTCCAATATGGCGTTGTGCGTCTCCCATGCCGGCGGGCGCGGCCGCGGCGGTCGATCAGGACCGCGGTGCGCCCCGGTCCGGAGTCGCCGTCGCCCGGATCGTCCATGCCACAGGAGGCCAGTCCGTGAAAAGTGCTTCGCTGCGCAGGCTCGCGGCCACAGCGGCGGTGGGGCTCATCGTCACCGCGGCGATGGGCGCGCCCTCCCACGCCGCGCCGGAGACGCAGGCGCCGCCGGAGTCCAGTGTCGACTCGACCGCGGAGGAGCGTCCCCGGGACGCCGAGCGCGCGGTGCGCCCCGAGGCCGTCAGCGGCCCTTACGGGAGCAAGATCACCATGCCGACGCACCGGTCGCCCGAAGGCGGCCAGACGGTGCACCCGAGCGTCGTGCGGGTGCCCGGGGGCTGGAACGGCTACGAGTACTGGATGGCGCACACGCCCTATCCCGGCGGCGACGACCGGTACGAGGACCCGAACATCGGCGCGTCCCACGACGGCGTCCGGTGGTCCGTCCCCCGGGGGATGCGCAACCCCGTCGACGACCAGCCGGGGAGCCCCGGACCGTACAACTCCGATGTGGACCTGCGCATGGGCCCCTCGGACACCATGTACCTGTTCTGGCGGACCGTGATGCCCGAGCGGCGGCAGGAGCGGCTCTACTACTCCACCTCCACAGACGGCGTCACCTGGTCGGCGAAGCGGGAGTTCATGCGGAACGACATGAGCGTGCGGCGGCTGATCTCGCCCTCGCTGCTGTACGAGAACGGCCGCTGGGTCATGTGGGCCGTGGACATGAAGCCCTCGCCGAACCGGGTGGTGCACCTCAAGGGCGGCGACCGCCCCGAGGGGCGCTGGACCGAGCCCGCCCGCGTGGACGTGGGGCCGATGCGGCCGGGCCGCGAGCCCTGGCACCTGTGGATCGGCAAGTTCGGCGGCGAGTACCTTGGGCTGCTGAACGACTGCGCCGTCGCTACCACGGGCCACGACGGGGACCTGCTGTTCATCGCGGGCGACCGGCACCGGCGGTTCGACAACTCGGGGCGCTCGATCGTCCCCAGGGACCAGCCGGGCCGGCACGACCACCTCTACCACGCGTCGATGGTCGCGGAACGCCAGCACGGCCGCCCCGGCTACCGGGTGTGGTATTCGGCGCGCCTCGAAGGCGAACCGGACGTGTGGAACGTGTCGGTGACGTTCGTCCGCGACCGGTGAGCCCGGCGGCGGGGGGCCGGACGCCGACAGCGGCGTCCGGCCCTTCGCCCGTCCGGGTCAGGACCGCCACCACGGTTCGGTCCCGGACTGGTCGCGGACGGCGTTGGTGAGGCAGTGGACCTCGCCGCCGACGGTGCCCACCGCGTGGCCGTAGTCCCAGGCCTCGACCCAGGCGATCCGGCCGCCCACCGCGGCGAAGGCCGTCTCGGCGGCGTGCGCGTACACGTCCCGCCCGTCCTCGTCGAGCGGCCCGTGGGGGTCGACGGCCAGGAAGGCGCCGGTGCCGGTCTCCAGGCCGTTGACGATGGCGGGCATGTGGTTCGCCACGATCTCCTGGCGCGGGTAGCCCTCGACGACCAGTTCGGTGAACATCGCCGGGACGCGCACGATCTCGTCCTCGGCGAGGCCGAGTTCGTCGGTCAGGACGGCCAGGGCCGCGTCGACGGCCGCCGCCGCGATCCGGTTGCCCTCCACCAGCTCGGGGGCGGCCAGCGCCTCCGCGACGGTCGTGTCCGGGCCCGAGTCGACGCCCTGCACGAGGCGCTGCCCGCCCAGGCCGTCCTCGACGAGCCGTTCGAGCAGCAGCGTCCCCAGCTCGGGGTCGGCGACGACCGCCGCCCAGCCGCGGGCGTTGTCGGCGGGCACGAAGGACAGGAACTCGTCGATGTGGCCGACGCCGAGCCAGCTCGTGTCGACCGCGAGCGGGTCCTGGGCGCCCTGCGCCTCCAGCAGCGCGGTGAACGCCGGGTCCGGGGCGGCGTCGCCGCCGTCGGAGCCATACAGGATCCGCCCGTTCGGCCAGGAGCCGTCCTCAGTGGCGTAGGGCGGGGCGACGATGACGTTGCCGGTGGAGCCGAACGAGCCCCACAGCACGTTGTACTCGTCCTGGCCGACCCGTTCGGGGCTGTAGGTCTGCACCACCGCGACGTCGGGGCCGCGCAGCAGCGCGAACGCGGGGCGGCCGGCGTCGCGCAGCGGGAACTCCTCGGTGCTGCCTTCCGGGTCGACCACGGCCGCGCGCAGCAGCACCGTCATGACGTGCGGCGCGCCGTCGGGGCCGGGCATGGCGGCGTGGCCGGTGATGAACTGGTCCCGCATCCAGCGGTCGTCGCCGGTGGGGTACATCGTCAGGTTGCCGTCGAGTCCGGCCGACTCCATTCCGGCGGCCAGGTCCTCGCGGAAGGCCGCCTCGCCGTCGTGGACGGGGTCGGCGGGCGCGTCGGGGTCGTACTCGCCCCGCTCGGCCGCTTCGACGTCGGTGCCGTTGTCGGCCACGATCAGCCGGTCGATCGGCGCGAGGTCGTGGCTCAGCAGCAGCGGCGCGACGCGGAGGCGGACGCGGTCGGAGGCGGTGCGCCGCCCGTCCTCGACCGTGAGCGTCACGTCGATGAACCCGTCCCACGCCTCGGTGTCCGAGGGGAAGGCGGTGGCTTCGAGGAACAGGTCGGCGCCGGAGCGCAGCCGCTCGGCCGGGACGAGGTCGTCGGGGCCGAGCACGGTGTGGCCGCCCTCGCCGTCGTCGAGGAACAGCCGCGTGGTCGCCGCGGCGGCCTCGTCGACGGTGATCCTCGCGCTCGCGCCGTCGCCGAGGCCGCTCATGGGTTCGATCCGCAGCGGGGCCATGTCGAGCAGGTCGTCGGCGCCGTTGACGGTCTCGTCGGCGCCGTCGGCGCACGCGGCCAGGGCGTCGTCGCCGAGCCGTTCGCCGTCGGGGGCGAGGAGAGGGCAGGCGTCGAGGTCGTCGTCGAGGTTGGGCACGACGATGGCGCCGCCGCCCTCCGTCCATTCGCCCCTGCCC
Source organism: Glycomyces sp. (assembly GCA_035765105.1). GTDB lineage: Bacteria > Actinomycetota > Actinomycetes > Mycobacteriales > Micromonosporaceae > Glycomyces. The sequence continues at coordinate 9,419 of DASTYG010000012.1, read as the reverse complement.
TCCGCGTCGGCGTCGCTGAGGCGGCCGTCGCGGTTCGTGTCGGCCAGCAGCAGCACGTCGGTGCCGCGGGCGGTGACCTGCCAGGCCACCGCGCCCGCCCCGAGGGCCAGCAGCGCGGCCGATGCGGCTGCGAGCCATCGGCGTCGGTCTCGTCTCCGTGAAGGTGTCATGCGGTCGACTCTGGCCCGGGCGGGGCGCGGGCGGTATCCCCGTGAGGCCGATGTCCGCGCTCCCCGGGCGCGCCGCCTCGGCCGTTCGGCAGAGGGCGGGGCCGCGGTGCGCTCCTAGACTTGGGGCGCATGCACCCGTGGATCAAACCGGCGGCGCGCTGGTCGGCCGCGGCGGCGGCACTGGGCGCGGCGGCGTTCGACGCGGCCGCCACCGGTTCGGCCGCGGCCGCTCCCGCGGCGGTGGCCGTCGCCGCCCTCGCCGCCGGGCCGGGACGGCGGGGCCGTGCCCCGGCGGTCGCGCTCACCGCGGCGGTGTCGCTGGCGGTGACGGCCGGATTCGGCGCCGCCGCGTCGAACCGGGCCGCGGCGTGGTGGCTCCTGGAGACGGCGGCGGTGCTCTGCCTGATCGCCGCGGGATCGCGGACGGCCCGGACCCGGTTCGACGGGGCCGCCCTGGCGCTGGCGGTCGCGGCGGCGGGCCTGTCCCCGCTGCGGCTGGGCCTGCGCATGGACCCGCCGTCCGACGCGGCGGAGCTGGCGGTCCTGGCGCTGCTGTGGGCCGCGGCGGGCGCAGCGGCCGCGGCGGCGGGGCGGTGGCTGCACCGCCTGCGGCGCGACCGCGAGCGGGCCGTCGCCGAGGCCCGGCGCTCACAGCGGCTGTCCCTGGCGCGGGACCTGCACGACTACGTCGCGCACGACGTGACCGGCATCGTCGTCCAGGCCCAGGCCGCGCAGGTGGTCGGCGAGCGCGATCCGGCGCAGGCGCTGGCCGCGCTGGAGCGCATCGAGTCGGCGGGGCTCCAGGCGCTCGCCTCGCTCGACCGGACGGTGCTGCTGCTGCGCGAGCACGAGGCGCTGCTGCGCGACCCCGGGGGCGGCTTCGCCGACATCGTCGTGCTGGCCAGGCGGTTCGAGGAGGGCGGCGGGGCGAGGACGAGCGTGGACATCGACGCCGCGGCGGCGGGCCTGCCGGTCACCGAGGCGGTCGGCGCGCTCGCGCACCGGATCGTGACCGAGGCGCTGACCAATGTGCGCAGGCACGCGCCGGAGGCGGCCGACGTCCGCGTCCGCCTGCGGGGCCTGGCGGGGGCGCTGGCCGTCGAGGTCGCCAACGACGTCCCGGCCGAGCGGCCCGGCGGCAGGCCGGGCGGCGGGCTGGGGCTGCGCCAGCTGGCGGGCTCGGTGCGCGAGGCGGGCGGGACGTTCGACGCCGGGCCCGCGGGCCCGGAGGGCTGGCGCCTGTCCGCCGTGCTGCCGCTGTGACCGTCCGCATCCTCATCGCCGATGACCACGACCTGGTCCGCCACGGCTTCCGCATGATCCTCGACGCCCAACCGGACATGCGGGTGGTGGGCGAGGCCGCCGACGGCGAGGCGGCGGTCGCGGCCGCCCGGCGGCTGCGCCCCGACGTCGTGCTGGCCGACATCCGCATGCCCGGACTCGACGGGATCGCGGTGCTCAAGCGACTGCACGGGCCAGCCGAGCCCGACCCGCCCCGGGTCGTCGTCGTGACGACCTTCGACGACGACGAGTACGTCCGCGCGGCCCTGGACGCGGGCGCCTCGGGGTTCGTCCTCAAACGCTCGGGGCCGACCCTGCTCGTGGAGGCGGTCCGCGCCGCCGTCGCCGGGGACACCCTCATCAGCCCTTCGCTCACCGTGCGGCTCCTGAGCGGCTTCGCCGCGCCCGAGCCCGCCCCCGAGGCCGGTCCCCGCCTGTCCGAACGCGAACGGCAGGTGGTCGTCCTGGTCGCCGAGGGCAAGTCCAACGCCGAGATCGCCGCCGAGCTGTTCATCTCGCCCGGCACGGTGAAGACGCACCTGTCCAACGCCCAGCGGAAGACGGGCGCCCGCAACCGCGTCGGCATGGCCGCCTGGGCCTGGAGGACCGGCCTCGCCGTCCCCTGACCGCGCCCCCGCACGCGAAAGGGCCGGTCTCCCGTGACGGAGGACCGGCCCTGCACTGCGGTGGAGGGGCCGTTGCTGTAGATAACTGCTGTACGGACAGAAAAGGGCCGGTCTCCCGTGATGGGACACCGGCCCTTGCCTGTGGTGGACCTTCTGCATTCTTATTCGAACCCAAACCCCCAGCTAGACGCCTCGCTGGATCGCCTCGCGGAGCCCTGGATCTCGCGCTCGGGCCCTTCATGGGAGCCGCGCCTTGACTGCGATCCTGTCCCTGAGGAGATACCGCCAGTGCCGCCGCGCCCGCTCAATCGGCGGCTCACCCTGGAACAGCGTGAGGCGATCGTGATCGCCTACCGCAACGGTGTGGAACAGAAGGTCCTCGCGGTCCAATATGGAATCAGCGACCGCAGTGTCAAGCGCCTCGTCTCGCAGGCCCGAGCGTCCGGAGCCGTTCTCCGAACTCGGGCAATCTGAATCCCACCACGCACAACATCGCAGGTCTGGCGAGACGGTTGGGCCCGCCACTCCATGAGTTGGCCACGAGTGCTTGAGTACGGTGCGCGTACCGATCCAACGCCACACCTGTGCCGCCCGTCGTGAGGTTGAGGACGCCGGTGTAGCGGGTCCTCAGCCTCACCGGACCCTCGCTCGGCCGAACACGCCTCGGTCTCTGAGCCCCACCTTTCGCTCCCCAAGCATGTTCTTGACCTCCAGCCACTCGAACTGGCGCCACAGGTCGTCCGATGAGTAGAGTCCGAGGCGTCGCAGCAACGAGACCGGTCCGATGAACCGCTGCTCCAGCCATTTGATCAGGTTCTGCTCGTCCGCAGGGTGCCGATCGTTCGTCAGGCGCTCTTCGAGTTCGACGCGCAAGTCGGTTTCGATGCGGTCGAGGAGTTCGGCAATCGGCACGAGCTCACCGTCAACTATCGAGTCGGTCACCGGCAGCACTTGAATGGCGTGGGCCTTGGTACCACCCCTCGGATCGAGTTTGAGTTCGCCGATCCGGACCAGGCGCTTCCGCTGGATCGCGGTCCTTGCGGACTCGGCAACGTCGTCGAACCGGAAGCTCGCCTTCCCTCCGTTCACCAGATCGATCGAACCATTCGACCGGCGTTGGTCGATGTAGTCGACTACGCCGAGCTCGCCCGTGTCACCGGATCTGGGGGTCGCCGACAGTTCGATCGGTGCCCCGGTCGACTCGACCAACCTGACCTCGAAGTCGTTGTCGGCCGGAATGAGCAGGAATTTGCGTGAGCGCCGCAGCTTCTTATCGAGGTCTACCGGGTCGTACTGGAAGCGCGCGCCCACCCGGCGGACCAGCTCAGAAAGCATCGTCCTGTCCCCGGTCGTCTTCCTGGCTTCCAACAACCCATTGCAGAATTCGAGCCGCTTCCGATCCGTCATAGCATCGGCCTGAGTGGTCGCCATAACGGGCGAGAATGCGACGGGATGCATCTGTGCCTCGGGGTACTCGAGGTCTCGGGGGCCCCCGTGCCGTGCATGGGCGGCACCCTCGACATGCCCGGGCTGCGGGTCCCACGCGCGCAGACCTTCGGGGCTGATGCCCAGGAAGAAGTTGACGGGTTTGTTCTCGTCGCTGTCCTGGAGGAACTGGTCCCTCGGCGCGAAGAACGCGGTGACGGGCCCATCGAGGGTGATGTAGCCCTTCCGCGGAGTGTGGATCATGTCGATGATCCCGTTGACCCGCAGTAGGTTCGAGGTGTCGCTCCAGAAGGTCTTCCTCCGGTCCCAATCCCCCAGGTCGGTCTCAGCGATCATCGGGAACCAGTCGGGGCCGTAAGACAGCCACAGAAACGAGCGCTTTGACTTGCCGACGACGAACCGCTCGGCCTGTTGCTGTTCGCGTTCCATCACCCGGTAGTCGTCGATGGCCCCTGTGAACCACCGATGGAACAACAGGCAATAGCGGTAGTAGTGTGCTCTCCACGACGGATTCCGGTCCACCCATTGCTGGAGAAGCGAAAGGGCCTCGTCGACATCGAAATCTTCGAGCATCTTGTAGGACTCGAACCAGAGGCGGTAGTCCTCCTCTTTAGCCCCATTCTTCGACATGTTCGCCCTCGCCAGGTCAGCCACCCTCGCGAGTTCGGCCGGATTGAGGTTCCGCCAGCTGCGCTCTCCCCGAATGAAGTATGCCTGCGCTAGCGCCCGCTGGACGGTTGGCGAGCCACTCGAACGCGCGGCGGCCAGCTCCCAGAGCTCGACGACCTGGTCCATCTCGCCATAGAGCTCCTTGATGGTGGCCTTACACCGATCAACGAAGCTGTTGTTCCGGTCGAGGGGCTTGTAGAGGTTGTCGACCTGACTCAGCAGCGAGTTGGCCTCCGCGAGGTTCTCGGTCACCCACTCGCTGGCTTCCGCGGTCAGCTCCGCCACCGAGGAGACCCGCGCTACGGATTTCAGTGCCTTCGCCACGGTCACCACGGCTTGGACATGCGTGATATAGCCGTAGCTATTGTCGGGATTCAGTTCCCGGGTGCGTTCGAAGTTCTCGACGGTCGGCCGATACCACTCCCTGACAACCGCCATGACCGCTGGCATGCCGCTGCGGGTGGCTTTATCGATTCGGCTCTTCATCAGCCGCAACCGGACCACGCCGAGCATGTGGTGATGCACGTAGTCGTGTTCAGCAAGCGACACGGCCTTGAGCAGGTACTCTTCGGCTTTCTCCAGGCCCCCGTCCTTCCGGTTGATTTGGTGGCGGCCGAGGTGGTTCCAGAAATGCGGCTCGTCCGGCGCATGCTGCGTCAGGTTCTCCAGAACGAGATGGGCCGAACTCGGATCCATGTCTTCAATCAGCGGCGAGAACTTCTCTTTCTCCGCGTATCCGTCGCCGGAAATCCCCTGCCGGTCTACGAACATCTGCCGCAGCAGAATCCGCACCGGTTCGGAAGAGAGGCCCGTCCGCTCATCGAGTGCCTCAATGAACCTGATGGCAAGGCCGCTGAGACGGCTCTTCCAGTGCTCGCCCAGCAGCTCCTGCAATGCCTGCTCGGCCACGTACTGATGCTGGAGTCGGACCTTGCCGAACCGTTCAACTGCCAAACGCGCGGCGTCGGGGCCAAGCAAATCCTCCAGTCTCAGGTCCGCCGAAGGCTTCGGGATTCCCAAGAGCTTTTGCAGCAGCTCCGGTTGCAGGCCAGTGTTCGAGTAGATGGTGACCAGAGCCAGAAATTCGATCACCTCCGACACACGCTCGCTAACCGCCCGCAGATGGCTGTGAACGTACGAGGAGAGCTTGCCGAACTCACGCTCGAACGTGATCAGGCCGTAGAAGAATGGGCTGCGGAACTGCTTGTACGCCTCGGTGCCCAGCAACGCCAGCTCAGTCCGGCGATCCTCGTCGTCGACCAGCCCGGTATAGCGCGCAAAGAACGCGGTCGTCTCCTCCTCATCGAGGGGATCGGACAGTTGGTGCGGGTTGCCTTTCGAAAGCTCGGAACTCCGGCGTACGTATAGTATGGTCACCCGGGTCGAGCGACTCGACAGCTCACGGAACAAGGCGTCCAGGTTCGACGGGGTCAGGTCGTCGCTCTCGGCTACCAAAAGGACCGGGAGCTGGGTAATGCGGTTGGAAATCATGCCAAGCCGCTCGGCGATCGTGCGGATGCGTCGTTGGTCGAGGTGTGTTCCGGACGGGATGAGCGCCACCGGATACTGGTGGTGTAGGTCCCAGGCCGCACGTAGCGCGGCGGTCGTGCCGCCCGAACCGGGGCGGTGCTCGAGAATGATGGTCCTAGTCTTGTGCTGCTCCAGGTTCTCGCGGAGGTCAGCAACCAGGTCGGCGTTAACCGTCCGAACCACGTCCAGCCCGAGGTCGAGATCTCTCCAGCTGATCGTTCCGCCCCTCCAAAACGCGTCGCTCGACCGTTCGCCAGGCGGTTCGCTGTTCGCGATCCCGTCATGGAGGATCACCAGGTGCTCGCGAAGGGTCTGCATCCGCTCCGGGGGGACCACCGCGGTTCCGTGATCGATCGCCGGCAGCGCATAGTCGATATAGTCGTTGGTGCTGCCCAGGGTTTGGGTCATCAGCTCCACAAAGTCCTCGACGGGCAGCGGCACCGGTTCGATCGGCACCACGGCGGACTCCAGTTGGCCCAGACCAATCGAGTAGAACTCGGCCCTCGCTTGGAGGCGTTCGTCAATCGTATCGACGATCTTCAGGGTCCGTGCGCGGTCGGGGACGTCGTCGAGCGGCGTTCCCCCCTCGAGGATGACCACCCGCACCGGTTTCTCTCCGGTGGCATTGTGAAGCGAGGTGCAGAGGGAGCGGATTCGGTCCAGGCGCTGGATCTGCCACTGTCGCAGATCAAGATGCGGTTCCCCGAGCTGGGCCGAGCCGCCGACAAACAACCAACCGGTCCCGCGGGCGAAGTCGATGACCGGGACCTGCGATGTCAGCATGTGAACCGAGCGCTGGGCGTTCATGACCGGGCCGGCGATGTGATGGAGACCTTCAGTGTCGGATTTCGGATCGAGATCGACGACTATCGACCACGGGAGGTGCCCCAAGGCGCCCACAGCCTTCGTATGGGGAAGCCGCTCAGCGACCAGGACGTAGCTCGCCTTGTCCGGCGCGAACCCGGAGAATTTGGACCAGAAGCTCTCCCACAGCCGCTTTTTCGCCAGTGCCTTCTCGGTCTCAGCCTTTGCCTGTTGCGGGAACATGCAATCTGCCTCCACAGGCGAGTACAGCTGCTCGAAAAGGAGGGTGTACCAGCCCGCGTAAGCCAGGCAGAGGCCGCGCAGGTGCTCGTTGTCTCTAAAGCGACGCGACCACGTCATCCCGGCGGCGATGCGGCACAGCATGATCTGCTGGCCCAGCCACTCGGCCCGGCCGGGCTGCTTCGACATCCATTCGCCGATACCAGCGCGTGAGCGCCTTAGGTAGTCCACCAACCAGGTCCGGTTGTTCGGAATCGCGCTGACGGACGGGTCCTCGGCCGCTTTGAGGCAGGACGCCAGCTCAGGGAGTCGCATGTCCTTGAGGTTGTTGACGATGACACTGACCTCGAAGTAGGCCAGGTCGAATCCTGCGACGGACCGACGGGCCTGCCCGACGTCGACCATCCAGTAGTCGTCCTCGTCGCATCGAGCGTCGTCCTGGGGGATCATGAGGTTGCGGGTATGCAAGTCGCCATGACTCACAGCACGCATGACCCTGAGGTTGGTGTCCACTCGAGACGCCACTGCGGTCGGATTCCGGAAGTAGTGGCCATTGAACGGTCGGCCATCGCCGTGGTCAAAGTAGTCGTCTGCTACAGCCAGGCACTCGTCGGTACGCCGCTCGCCGACAGCGTCGATGAGCAGTTCGAATGGACTCATGTCGGCCATTTCGGTGGGGAGTGCCCAGGCTTCGAGCAGCCCCTTGGAGAAGCCTTGGGCGAGCTGGAGTAGGTGGTTTGGCTGACCTTGGACGGTGACGTAACGGGCGCTTCCCTTGCCGACATAGGTGTGCAGGGAGACGATTCTGCGTTCCTCTCCCTCTCCGAAGGGCCCTATGTTGAGCAGTTTGGGCACGTGACGGCGCGCAAAGTCCGGGTTCACCGATTCGATCAGCCCTTGGCTGGCCGATTCGTACCCTGGCGAAGCGGCCTCCTCTTCCGGCGCGACCCGCATGACGTAAGCATCGGGCATCAGGTTTCCTGTGTCACCACTCAAGTCGACTTTCACCAATTCTGCCCCACTAGTTCCAGGGGCCATAGGGAAGAACCGTGGGGACGCATGCGGATACCACCACGTCAGCGCTTCTTGCGCCAGTTGGAGATGAAGGTCGTTCGAGAAGGAGTGTCCGTTGTTCACGTATGGTCCTATCACGAGGGATAAGCGTTGGGAAGAGTCTCGGGGCGCGCGGTCCCACTCGTGGCGGTCATCGACACCCATCGACTTCCGAAAACGATCTTGAACCGGCGACGCACCGTTTGAACAGTTTACGGCGGTCGAGCAAGGACTACAACCACACGGCCTCCGCGGGGCCCTCGCACGGTCCGTCACCGCAATAGCGGCAACAGCGACAACGTGAGTCCGGCGATTCCGATCAGCAGGCCCAGCAGTTCCCATCGTCGATCGCGCACGAGTGTTCGCAACGCCGCCGGCCCCGACATGCCCATGCTGCCAGGCAAGCTGGCGATACCGCCAGCGAGCTGCTGATCGAGTATTTGCAGGCCCTTGACATTCATTGGCTCGCCATCGCGCTCCCGCTGCTTGAGCAAATCCCTTTCGGAGACCCAGCAGCCATTTCGCACTTCAGGCAACTTTCCATCTACTGTTGAAAGTAGAAAGAATTCGATCTCGTATTCGGTCAGCACCGAGTACGTCCGCGACAGGTCGTCCGTGCGAATGGTACCGATCGATTTCAATGAATCCGTCTCGGGATCAAACACAAATCCCGCGATCTCTTCCTCAATCTCGCGGATGGCAGCGGAGGCATTATCTGGGTCTGACTCCCGAACATGGCCTCCGGGGAGCTGATACTGCCGCGCCTTCGGGTCGTAGAGTGTAAGGTACCGTGTCTTGCCCGTGCCCCAGGCGGGGCGGGCCTTGACAACAACCTGCACGATCTTCGCCTGGCGAAGGGCGCCCGCGTTGGAGTCGAGGGTTGCCCGCTGCTGCTCGATCAGATACAAGAACTGGAGTCCGCGCAACATTCGTCCAGGACCGTTCGGTGTGTCGTCTGCCCCCGAACGCTCCCAATTGTGCAGGACGGACCGATCGGCCCGAGCGTATTCACCAAGGCTGCGGAGGAAATTCCGGGCGTGGACGCTGACGGGGACACCCGAATGATCCGCGGCATCACCGCTCGTCATCGCCCCGAACACGTCGAGCAGTGCCATGAGCATCGGCACCGCGGCCGCCGCCTCCGCATCGTCCAGGCCGGCACGTCGCCCGATCTCGACGGGAGAGACCGCGCCGTCGGCGTGCTCCGCTAGGGAATCTAGGAGCCTTGCCAACTTGTTTGCCGCATCATCGGTCACGACCCGCGCCCCTTCATGCCGCTTCGATTTCAGGACATGTCCTCCGAGCATCAAACTGTAAGTTCATAGTACCGTGTCGCGACGAATCTTCACTGTGCCAGCGCAGCAGGTCTGGTCTGCGAACGCGCGGAGGAAAATGGCCGCCACCCGGGCTTGGTGCGGCCCGGTGGGCAGCCTCTGGGTAGGACAAGGCCTACCTCAGGTGGGCCTTACCCCTGTGGTGTTGACACTGTCCTTCTTACACAGCGGCAGGAATCGTAGCCCGCTGCTGTTCGTACTCGATGGGCGCGATGTTGCCCAGTGATGAGTGCCGCCTCACCGCGTTGTAGCGCAGGATCCACGAC
>DASTYG010000011.1:0-2499 GCA_035765105.1 Glycomyces sp. | reverse complement strand
ACCCCAACGAGAGGGAGGAACTCATGCCCAAGGAGATCTTCGTGTCCTTCGGCGTCGACATCGACGCCGTCGGCGGATGGCTCGGTTCGTACGGCGGGGAGAACTCGCCCGACGACATCTCCCGCGGGGTCTTCGCCGGCGAGGTCGGCGTCCCGCGGATCCTCGAGCTGTTCCGCCGCAACGACCTGACCCAGACCTTCTTTTGGCCCGGCCACTCGATCGAGACCTTCCCCGAGCAGTTCGACGCGTGCGTCGAGGCGGGTCACGAGATCGGCGTCCACGGCTACTCCCACGAGAACCCGATCGCGATGACGCGCGAGCAGGAGACCACGATCCTCGACTACTGCGTCGACCTCGTCGAGAAGCGCACCGGTCGTCGGCCTACCGGCTACGTCGCGCCGTGGTGGGAGTTCAGCGAGATCACCAACGAACTGCTGCTGGACCGCGGCATCAAGTACGACCACTCGCTGATGCACCGCGACTTCGAGCCCTACTACGTCCGCGTCGGCGACAGCTGGACCAAGATCGACTACGACAAGCCGGCGGAGGCGTGGATGAAGCCGCTGGTGCGGGGGGAGGAGACCGACCTGATCGAGATCCCCGCGAACTGGTACCTCGACGACCTCCCGCCGATGATGTTCATCAAGGCAAGCCCCAACAGCCACGGCTTCGTGAACCCTCGCGACATCGAGCAGATGTGGCGCGACCAGTTCGACTGGGTCTACCGGGAGAGCGACTACGCGGTGTTCACGATGACCATCCATCCCGACGTGTCCGGGCGGCCGCAGGTGCTGCTGGCGCTGGAACGGCTGATCGAGCACATCAGCGGGCACGACGGCGTCCAGTGGACCACCTTCGACGCGATCGCCGACGACTTCGCGCGCAGGTCCCCGCGCCGGGGCTGAGTGGCCGCCCACGCCCGGTTGTGGCCCGAGTCGGACATGTTCGGAGCGCCGGCATGTCCGGTAGGGGCCACAACCAGCGGCGGGGCGGAGGCAGGCGGTCAGGGGCGCGGGCTTAGTCCCGGCTTCTTGATCGGCTGACCGCACAGCGTCTGGTTGGTCCCGGGCAGCCACCCGTGCACGTGGCCGGCCGGGAACCCGTCCGGGTCGGTCCAGGTGCCGGTGGCGGCTACGGCAGCCATGACCTCAGAGTCTCGCCCTCGTCACCGCCGGGGGCGAACTGCTCGGTGCGGTTGTCGTCGTCCATCCCGGGGTGGTGCCCCCGGGATGGACGACGAAACGCCGAGTGCGCCGTCGCGAAGTCTCAGCAGACCCCGTCGTCCGGCCGCGGCCGGGAGAGCCCGAAGACCGGCCGGAGCCGCAGCCCGAGCCAGGTCCCGGCGAGGGCGACCACGCCCCAGACCCAGCCGTGCAGGCTGAGCGAGGAGATGCCGCCGAGGTAGGCCCCGATGTTGCAGCCGTAGGCCAGTCGCGCGCCGTACCCCATCAGCAGGCCGCCGACGATCGCGCCGGCCGCGAGCTTGGCAGGGACCCGGCGGTGCAGCTTGAACGCGCCCGCGAGCGCGGAGGCGATCAGGGCACCGAGGATGATGCCGATGTCGGTGAGGCTGGTGGCGTCGGCGAGCACCGACTCCTGCAGCGAGGCGCCCCTGGAGCCGGCGAAGTAGTCCCACGACGCCGGGTCGGCGATGCCGAGGGCCGCGGCGATCTTGGAGCCCCACAGGGCGAAGGCGCTGGTGACGCCCCACGGCGAGCCCTTGACCCACAGCACCAGCATGTTCAGCACGGCGAGGGCGAGCGCGCCGACCCACAGCGGCCAGGCGCCGCGGAAGGCCCGGGCGATCCCGCGCGCGGTGGCCGGGGGAGCGACCGGCGGCGGGTTCTTGCGGCGGCCGATCACCACCGTCATCGCGGCGATCAGGCCGAGCGCCAGCAGGGTCACAACGAGGCCGACGAAGGTGCTGCCGAAGACGGCCCCGAGGTTCACCGGTTCGGTGCCGGGCAGCGCCTCCCACCAGCTGAAGTGGAAGGCGCCGATCGTCGAGCCGACGATGAAGGCGCCGAGGGTCAAGAAGATCGCGGTGTGCCCGCTGCCCACGGTGTAGAGGGTGCCCGACGCGCAGGCGCCGCCGATCTGCATGCCGATGCCGAAGATCAGGGCGCCGAAGACCAGGCTCACGCTCACCGGGGAGACGTTGCCCTCCACGGCGGTGCCGGTCGGGCTGACGCCTGCGGCGAGGAACGGCGCGAACAGGATCGCCGTCGCGGCGAGCAGCAGGGTGTGGGCCCGCAGGGCCTTGCCCTGGCCGACCGCGACGAGCTGACGCCAGGCGGAGGTGAAGCCGAAGCGGGAGTGGAACAGCGCCACGCCCAGGCCGGCGCCGAGTGCGAGCAGCGTCGCCTGGGCCCAGCCCTGGGTCGTCCAGGTGACGACGAGCAGGGCGGCGGTGACCAGGACGCCGAGCGTCGCGACGCCGCGCTGGACGGGCCCGGCGGGCTTCGCGGCGGGCGCGGGACGCGGAGTGACGACGCGCTC
>DASTYG010000010.1:0-17540 GCA_035765105.1 Glycomyces sp. | reverse complement strand
GGGCTTGGAGGGCTTCGCTGCTGCTGTGGTCATGTCACACCCCCTCTCGTGGTGGCTCGTACTGGCCTGCTGTTTCAGGCTGCTTGTGCTATACACCAATGATCCCAGGTCACGGGCCTATTGTCGTCACCCCCAGCGGGGCAGAACCCTCACATTCGGCACCCGAACCCCAAGGGACACAACGGGAGACAAGGAGAAGCAAGAGGAGCGGGGAAGTGGGCGGCCCCTGTGTCGAAGAGGGGCCTCGGCCCTGCTGTCCCGTCTTTGTCGCTGCCCGCCTGAAGCAGAACCCAAACGCACCCCCACAGCCGAACAAGAAGAGGCCGAGCGCCCTCTTCGTCTTCGTCGCTGCCTCAGCGCACAGGAACCATCCACCGGGAGGAAAGCCGCCCGCGCACCGGCGGCCATTGCCGGGCTCCCCAGGCGGGGCCGGGGTTAGCGAAGTGGCAACCCGAAAGCGCCCGCCGCTCAGCGGCGCTGCACCGGCCGCACCACCACACCGCGCTGCACCAGCCGCACCGCCGCGTTCGCCCGTTCCCCTCGCCCCGCTACCGCAGGAGCAGGTCCCCCAGGGCGAAGGCGAACAGCGCCACCGCCACGAACCCGTTCGCGGTGAAGAAGGCCCGGTTCGCCTTCGACAGGTCGTCGGGCTTCACGATCGTGTGCTCCCAGACGAGCACCGCGCCGACCAGCACCAGGCCGACCCAGTACAGCGGGCCGAACCCGGTCAGCGCCCCGAACCAGGCGAACATCACCCACGCCACCGCGTGCGTCGCGCTCGACGCCCCCAGCGCCGCCTTCACGCCCCACTTCGCGGGCGTGGAGCGCACGCCGATCCGGCGGTCGACCTCGACGTCCTGGCAGGCGTAGATCAGGTCGAAGCCGCCGATCCACAGGCCCACGGCGAGGCCGAGGACCATCGCCGGACCCGAGCCCTCGAAGCTGCCGGTCACCGCCAGCCACGCGCCCACCGGCGCCACCATCTGGGCCAGGCCGAGGACCGCGTGCGGGTAGTCGGTGAAGCGCTTGGCGTAGGGGTAGACGATGAGCGGCGCCACCGCCAGGGGGCTCAGCGCCAGGCACAGCGGGTTGAGCAGGGCCGCGGAGGTCGCGAAGACCACCAGGCTCACCGCGCACCCGATGTAGGCGGTCCGCAGGCCCACTCTGCCGGTCACGAGCTCGCGGTTCGCCGTCCGGGGGTTCCGGGCGTCGATCTCGCGGTCGATGATCCGGTTCGCGGCCATCGCCAGGGTGCGCCCGGAGACCATCGCCACGGTCACCAGGGCCAGCACGCCCCAGCTGAAGGCGTCCTCCAGCTCCATCACGGTGAGGGTCGCCAGGTAGGCGAAGGGCAGGGCGAAGACCGAGTGCTCGATGGCGACGAGCTTCAGGAAGTCGCGGACGTGGTTCGGTTTCTCCATGGTGGACACAGTGTCACTCCGGTTCGGGCGGGGGACCGGTGCGGGCTCGCTGCGGCCGCGCAGGCGCGGTCACAGGCCATGACCGCCGCTGTGCGGCCGCAGCGAGCGCGCCTCAGTCGAGTCCGTACTCTTTCCAGCGGCGGTCCACGGTGGCCTTCACCGCGGCGCTCATGCGCGTCTCCTCGGGCCAGCCGCGCGTGTAGCCCTCCTCGGGCCATTTCGCGGTCGCGTCGATCCCGGCCTTGCCGCCCCAGAACTGGTGGTACGAGGCGTGGTCCAGGTGGTCGACGGGGCCTTCGGTCAGCAGCAGGTCCCGCGAGTAGTCGACGTTGCCGAGCGCCCGCCAGGCCACCTCGCGGTAGTCGTGGACGTCGCAGTCGGCGTCGACGACGATGATGAGCTTGGTCAGGCTCATCAGCTGGAGCCCCCAGATCGCGCTCATGACCTTCTGCGCCTGCTTGGGGTACTTCTTGTCGATCGCGACGATCACGCAGTTGTGGAAGACCCCGGCCGCGGGCATGTCGTAGTCGATGATCTCGGGGATCATGATCTTGATGAGCGGCAGGAAGATCCGCTCGGTGGCCTTCCCGAGCCCGTGGTCCTCCTGGGGCGGGGCGGAGGTGATGATCGTGTGGTAGATCGGGTTCTCGCGCATGGTCATCGCTTCGACGTGCATGACCGGGAACGGCTCGACCGGCGTGTAGAAGCCGGTGTGGTCGCCGAAGGGCCCCTCGGGGAGGCGCTCGGCCGGCTCGGCCCAGCCTTCGAGGACGATCTGCGAGGTGGCCGGGACCTGGAGGGGCACGGTCAGGCAGTCGGTCATCTCGACGCGCTCGCCGCGCAGGAACCCGGCGAAGAGGTATTCGTCGATGTCGGGCGGCAGGGGGGCCGTGGCGGCGTAGGCCATGACCGGGTCGGGGCCGATCGCGATGGCGATCGGGAGGCGCTCGCCGCGCCGTTCGGCCTCGGCGTAGTGCCCGGTGGAGTTCTTGTGGATCTGCCAGTGCAGGCCGATGGTGCGCTCGTCGTGCTGCTGGAGCCGGTAGAGTCCGACGTTGCGCTTGCCCGTTTCCGGGTGCTTGGTGTGCGTGAGTCCGAAGTTGTGGAACACGCCGCCGTCGCCGGGCCATACTTGGAGGCCGGGCAGGCGTCCCAGGTCGACCTCGTCGCCCTTGTACACGACCTCCTGGCAGGGGGCCTTGCGGACTTTCTTGGGCGGGACGGACTTGAGCTGCATGAGCTTGCCGAGTCCGTCGCGGATGCCGGCCCAGCCGACGGGCAGTTCGGGTTTGGCGAGTTCGCCGATGCGCTCGCCGATCTGGTCGAGGTGGTCGACGCCCAGTGCCTTCGCCATGCGGGGGAGGGTGCCGAAGAGGTTGATCGCCAGGGGCATCTCGCTCCCGGCGGGGTTCTCGAACAGCAGCGCCGGTCCGTCGTCGCGGATCACGCGCTGGGTGATCTCGGAGATCTCCAGGTTCGGGTCCACTTCTGCGGAGACGCGTTTGAGCTCGCCGTCGGCTTCGAGCGCGGCGAGGAATGATTGGAGGTCCTCATACGGGAATTTCGCGGCCACGAGGCCCATTCAACCACCTGCCGCCGGATCGCGGAAACGGCGAAGACGTGATGTGTCGGCGGCCGGGCGGTTCCCCTGTGAACTGTATTACGATACGATACCGTTTCGTTTTTAAATGTCATACGCTGATCCGCAACACCACCACGCACCGCGTGGCAACGCGAATCGACCGCACACCCGTACACAGAATGGAAACCCTGTGAGCGAAACCCGTTCCGAGCCGGTGGAGGACACCGGCCACCCGCGGCGGTGGGCCATCCTCGCCGTCCTGGTCATCAGCCTCATCGTCGCCGTGCTCGACAACACCGTCCTCAACGTCGCCATGAAGACCCTGGCCGACCCGAACGACGGCGTGGGCGCCACCCAGAGCGAACTGGCCTGGATGATCAACTCCTACACGCTCGTCTTCGCGGGCCTCCTGTTCGCCTCCGGCGTCATCGGCGACCGCATCGGCCGCAAGCGCATGCTCCTGGCCGGCCTGTTCGTTTTCGGCCTCGCCTCGCTGCTGTCGGCCTACGCCGCCACCCCCGACCAGCTCATCTGGTACCGGGCCCTCATGGGCGCCGGCGCCGCGATCATGATGCCCTCGACGTTGTCGATCCTGCGCGACGTCTTCTCCAACAAGGAGTTCCCCAAGGCCCTCGGCATCTGGACCGGCGCGGTCGGCATCGGCGGCGCCCTCGGCCCCATCGTCGGCGGCGCGCTCCTGGAGCGCTTCTGGTGGGGCTCGGTCTTCCTCATCAACGTCCCGATCATCGTCTTCGGCATCGTCGCGATCGTCTTCCTGGTGCCCGAGTCCAAGGGCCGCCAGACCCGCCCCGACCTGGTCGGCATGGCCCTGTCCATGGTCGGCCTCGTCAGCCTCACCTACGGCATCATCGAGGCCGGCGACGCCGGCTCGTGGACCGGCGCCGAGGTCTGGGGCACCATCGGGTTCGGCGCGGCCGTCCTCATCGCCTTCGTCCTGTGGGAGCGGCGCATCACCTACGCCTCGCTCGACATGGGCCTGTTCAAGAGCACCCGCTTCTCGGCCTCTTCGGCGATCATCACGCTGACCTTCTTCGGCATGATGGGCCTGATGTTCTTCATGACGTTCTACCTCCAGCTGCTCAAGGGCTACACGCCGCTGGAGACCGGCCTGCTGTTCCTGCCCTTCGGCGCGGCCATGCTCATCTTCGCGCCGCTCTCGAACGCGTTGGTCCTGCGCTTCGGTGCCAAGGCCGTCGGCATCGTCGCGATGCTGCTCGTCATGGCCAACTTCGCGGTCACCGGCCTGGTCTACGACACCGACACCTCGGTCGGGCTCATCGTCGCGATGTTCTTCATCACCGGCATGGGCATGTCGAACCTCATGCCGCCCGCGATGAACACGCTCATGTCCTCGGTGCCCAAGGAGCAGGCCGGGGTCGCCTCCGCGCTGGGCAACACCCTCCGCCAGACCGGCGGCGCGCTCGGCGTGGCCGTGCTCGGCACGATCATGGCCCAGTCCTACCGCTCGGGCCTGGCCGACACCGCCCCGCAGCTGCCCGAGGCCGCCCGCTCGGACCTCCCCTCCACCTACGGGGCCCTCGAGTCCGGCCAGATCCCGCCCGAGGAGGCCGCGCCGATCATGGACGCGGCGAACACCTCGTTCATCGACGCGCTCCACACCACGGCCTTCGCCTCCATCGGCGTCGCCGCGGTCGGGCTCATCGTCATCGCCGCGTTCTTCCCCGGCAGGCGCCGCGGGCCGGACGAGGCGGAGGCCGCGCCCGCGCGGTCCGCCGAGCCCGCGCTCAGCGACGCATAGGATCGACGACATGGAACCCGTGCCCGGCGACAGCGACCAGACCCGCAAGGGCCGACCGCGCAGCGAAGCGGTGAGCCGGTCGATCCTGGAGGCCACCTTGGACCTCATCGCCGAGCACGGGACCGTCGCCGACGTCAGCGTCGAGGCCGTCGCCGAGCGGTCGGGGGTCTCCAAGGCCACGATCTACCGCCGCTGGCCCTCCAAGGAGGCGCTGGTGGCGGCGGCCGTGGACAGCGTCAAGGCGCCCATCCCGCACGAGCTGCCGCACCGCTCGATCCGCGACGACCTGGTCTTCATCGGCCACAACATGCGCCAGTCCGCCGGTCCGCGCGACCGCAAGGTCTTCAAATGCATGATGCTGGTCGCCAAGGACCCCGAGTACAAGCGCTACCACGACCGGTTCATGGAGAAGCGCAAGTCGTTCGTCAAAGCGGTCTTCGAGTACTGGGCCGAGCGCGGCGAGATCCGCGCCGACGTCGACCCGGCGCTGGCCGGGGCGATGTTCACCAGCCCGCTGCTGACGATCATGGTCTACGGCAACTACCCCGACCTGCACAGCCCCGACGTCGTCGAACGCGTCGTGGACGTGCTCCTGGCCGGGCTGCGGCCGCAGGGACCATAGAACGGGGCCCCGCCGTCCCGCGGGGCCCCGTATTCGGAAGGAACCGAGAATCCGGTCTATGTGAACGGCTCGGCGGCCACTCATCGCGCCGAGCCGTTCGTTGTGTTCAGTCGTTCGGTGTCCTCGCGGCGGCCCGACCGGCGGCCGGCCCGCGCATCAGACCCCTAGAGCGGGGGGTAGGCGTTCGCGAGCAGCTCGGCGAACTGCTCGGAGGACCAGTGACCCGAGATCGGCATGTCGCCGCGGGCACCGGACGGGTTGTTGCCGTTGCGGATGTTCCCACCGTAGTCGGGGTCGCACATCTCGTCGAAGCCCTTGCCCTCGTCGTTGTCGATCAGCTCCGAGGAACCGTCGGACTCGCCGGGGGGCTTGATCCACACGTAGGCGTCGATGCCCGGTTCGGGGTTGGTCTGCGGACGCTCGCCGAGACCGGCCCCGGCCTGGTTGCACCAGTTGCCCTTGTTGTAGCGCTGGTCGATCCGCGACTCGTCGACGAAGGTCACCGGGTCGGACGAGCTCGACGGGCCCACCGGGCGGTAGTCGCCGCCCCAGCCGTTGCGGCTGGTGTCGATCAGCATGCCGATGTCACTGTTGAAGCCGTTGGCGACCAGTTCCTCGCGGAACGCCGTGGCGAAGGCGACCTCACCGTTGTAGGCGTTCCAGTCGACCCAGGTCACGTCCGGGTTCTGGTTGACCGGCTGGCCGCCGACGTTCTCGTCGACGTCCCAGTAGGGCTCCTCCAGCACCGAGAAGTTCGCGGTGTTGGTGATGAAGCCGTGCACGTCATCGGTGGTCATGCCGTTCATGCCCAGGAGCGTGCCGTAGATCTCGGCGGAGGCGTGGAAGTTGTCGTACTGCGGGTCGTCGTTGGTCCAGCCGATCCAGCCGTGGTGGCCGGTGTCGAGGTAGTTGTAGGTGTTCGGCAGCGAGCCGAGTTCTGCGGTGGCGTAGGAGATGCCGTCCTGGTAGTTGCCGTTGTCCTTCATCTCGTCGCAGTTGTCGGTCGCGGTCGCGCGCGGCGAGACGTTGGTGACGAGGTTCGGCAGCGAGTCGACCTCGATGACGTTGACGATCCTGAGGTCGGCGTACTTCTCCTGACCCATGATGTCGACGATGACGTCGATGTAGTCGTTCTTGTACTCGTCGATCTCGTCGGCGGCGAGCTCACCGTTGGAGGCCAGGGCGGCGCAGTCGCGGCCGGGCAGGTTGTAGATGACGACCTGGATCAGGTCGTAGCCGTTCTCGACGGCGTGGTCCAGGTGGTCTTCGAGACCCATGGAGCCGGTCGTGGGCGAGTCGTTGCCGTAGATCGCGCTGGTCCGGTCGAGCCAGACGCCGGTCGGCTGGTCGGCGATGGCGGAGCCGCCGGGCTCGGACGCGGCGTTGGCGGACCAGATCGGGTTGACGTAGACGTTGGCGCCCTCGTACGGGTTGTCGACCTTGTCACCGGGGTCGCCCGGGTCCGGGTCCGGGTCCGTCGGGTCGGGGTCGGTCGGGTCCGGGTCGGGGTCCGAGCCGTCGCAGACGACGCCGTTGATGGTGAACTGCCCCGGGGTCGTCGAGCTGCCGGATCCGACGAAACCGAATACTTCGACGCTCTGGCCGGAGGCGATGGTGCCGTTCCAGCCGACGTCGGAGCCGTTGAAGGTGGAGCCGCTCTGGCTCCAGTCGACGTTCCAGGCGCTCTGGACCGAGGTGCCGCTGGGGAACGACCAGCTGATGTCCCAGCCGTTGATCGGCTCGCCGGCGGTGATCGAGATGTTGGCCTGGAAGCCGCCGCCCCAGCTGCTGATGACGTTGTAGTCGACCTCGCAGCCTTCTTCGGCGAACGCCTGGTTCGCCGAGGCGATGGTCAGGGCGCTGGCACCGAGCGCGGCGATGGCGGCACCGGTGACCGCCAGTCTCCTACGCCTTCGATTTACTTGCATAATTCGATGTCCTTCGTGTTCGGGGTCCCTAGCGCCGGACGGCGCTGGACGGGGGTCCCGTTGGGTTATGGCTGATGCGAAATCGTCGTGAGGGTTCGGTTGCAGCTAGGGAAGCGCTCCCAAGCGGTGTATCGATAATCTCCGATGTTTGGATGGGCTGTCAAGGTTTTCGCGGCAATATTTCCAGAAGGTTTCCGTCGGCAAGCGTTTTATTCTGTGAAACCGCTCCCGCGCAAGGGAATCCGGAACGCCCCTCGGAGCGGAATTTCCGCGCCCGCGCGGCGGCGTTCGAGCGCAACGGAAAACGGTGGGAACCGCTGGTGCGGTTCCCACCGTTGTGGACCGAGGCGCTGCCGGAGCGCCTCACCGGGCCGTCGCGACCGGCCGTGGTTCGGCAGGTCGCGGGGCCGGAGGCGACCCTAGGCGGGGCCTAGAGCGGCGGGTAGGCGTTCGCGAGCAGCTCGGCGAACTGCTCGGAGGACCAGTGGCCCGAGATCGGCATGTCGCCGCGGGCGCCCGACGGGTTGTTGCCGTTGCGCGGGTTGCCCTGGTACTCCGGGTCGCACATCTCGTCGAAGCCCTTGCCCTGGTCGTTGTCGATCGGCTCGGAGGCGCCGTCGGACTCGCCGGGGGGCTTGATCCACACGTAGGCGTCGATCCAGGGCTCGGGCGAGGCGGTCGGGCGCTCGCCGAGGCCGGCGCCGGCCTGGTTGCACCAGTTGCCCTTCTGGATGCGCTGGTCGATCCGGGACTCGTCGACGAAGGTCGCCGGGTCGGAGGAGGACGAGGGACCGGTCGGGCGGTAGTCGCCGCCCCAGCCGTTGCGGCTGGTGTCGATGAGCATGCCGATGTTCTCGTTGAAGCCGTTGGACACGAGCTCGTCGCGCAGCGCCTCGGTGAAGTCCTTCTCGTTGTTGAAGTCGTTCCAGTCGACCCAGGTCACGTCCGGGTTCTGGTTCAGCGGCTGGCCGCCGACGTTCTCGTCGACCGCCCAGTGGGGCTCCTCGAGCACCGAGTAGTTCGCGGTGTTCGAGATGAAGCCGTGCACGTCGTCGGCGGTCATGCCGTTCATGCCGATGAGCGAGCCGAACATCTCGGCGGAGGCGTGGAAGTTGTCGTACTCCGGGTTCTCGTCGCCCCAGCCGATCCAGCCGTGGTGGCCGGCGTCGATGTAGTTGTAGGTGTTCGGCAGCGAGCCCAGCTCTGCGGCCGCGTAGGAGATGCCGTCCTGGTAGTTGCCGTTGGCGAGCATGGTGTCGCACATCTCGGTCGCCGTCTCGCGCGGCGAGACGTTGGTGACCAGGTTCGGCAGCGAGTCGATCTCGATGACGTTGACGATGTCGAGGTCGGCGTAGGCCGGGTCGCTCATGATGGCGACGATCTCGTCGATGTACTCGGTCTTGTACTCGTCGATGTCCTCGGGACCGAGCTGGCCGTTGGAGGCCAGCGCGGCGCAGTCGCGGCCGGGCAGGTTGTAGATGACGACCTGGATCAGGTCCGCGCCCTGGGCGACCGCCTCGTCGAGGTGCTCCTGGAGCCCCCAGCCGCCGGTCGAGCCCGGGTCGCCGTCGCCGTGGACGGTGGGCGTGGAGTCCATCCACACGCCGGTCGGCTGGTCGGCGATGGCCTCGCCGCCCGGCTCGGCCGCGGCCTGCTCGGCCCACTGCGGGTTGACGTAGACCTGCGCCCCCTCGTAGGGGTTGTCGGCCTTCGCCTGTGCGGCGTCGACCTCTTCGGGGTTCTCCTGCGCGCCGGCGGTGCCCGCGCTGACCGCCGCGACCGTGCCGGCGACGAGCGCGCCCGCCGCGAGTGCGCTGACGGCGATTCGCCTCTTCTTGCTTCGACGTACTGTCATGTGAATCCCTGATTCTGTCCGGGTTTGCCGTTGCCGGGAGCGGGCCGGATCGCTCCGGTCGCAGTCCGAATTTTGCGGAAGCGCTCCCAACTGATGCATCGAAGTTTGCCGATGTATTGCCGCCGTGTCAAGAGGATTGCTCCGCATTTTCGGCAAATTCCCGATTAGCGGCATCTATGTGCACGCAGGGTGTTCGTCCGACTTCGGAGGGTGGACAATTGCCCATTGAGGAGAGAATTCAGTCTAAAAGGGATATCATGGCCGAGGGTGCGGCCGCGGACGTGAAAAACGCCGGCCGCCGCTCGCGCCGCCCCGAGGTCGGGGGGCGCTGCGGCACCGGCGTTCACGGTGTCGGATGTCGATGTGTCCTGGCAGGTGTGCCGTCGCGGGCTGTGGCCCGGCGTCCGGCGGTGCGCGCGAGTCGCGCGCCCGGTCTACGAGCCCGGTCCGGCGTCGAAGCCCTGGGCCCCGTTCTCGCCTTCGAGTAGCGCCCGGACCTCGGACTCTCGGAACCGCCGATGGCCACCAGGTGTGCGGATGCTGCCGATCCGACCGGCCGCGGCCCAGCGCGTCACAGTCTTGGGATCGACGCGGAACAGCGAGGCCACTTCGCCAGGCGTGAGTAGGCGGTCCTCGGTCTCCATGATTCCATCCTCCCCGTGATGAATACTCACTTCGTGCGGTTAAACCCATTACATCACTATTCAGTCAAACCTGCCATGAGTTCTTGGACATACTTTCGGCTGGTAGGTTTTACCTGAAAGTACCAGGGATCAGACCCCGGCCCCCAGAGTTGTTTTAGACCCTCTAAGAACCCTCGGGTATCAGCCGGGCACAGTCCCGGAGGAATGCCTATGGCTATCCTCGACGAGTGGACGAGATCGACCGGACCATCGTGAACCTGCTGCGCGCCGACGGGCGGACCTCCTACGCTGAGCTGGCGCGACGGGTCGGTCTCACCGCCCCCTCGGTGCAGGACCGAGTGACCAAACTCGAGAGGAACGGCGTCATCGCCGGCTATCGGGCCGTCATCGATCCGGAGTCCATCGGACTGGGCATCACCGCCCTCATAGGCATCATCCCCGATTCGAGCGCCGACCACATCGAGATCTGCGACCGCCTGCGCGCCATTCCCCAGATCGAATCGTGCTATTTCCTCGCGGGCGTCGAGTGCTACCAGCTCAAGGTCCGTGTGCCCAAGATGGCCGATCTCGAGCAGCTCATCCACCGCGTCGGCGGCATCCCGGGCGTCGCCCAGACCCGCACCACCATCACCCTCTCCACCAAATGGGAGGACCGGCCGCAGCCGCTCCCCGCCGGCGAGGACGCGAATGGAGTCCATTGACCGGACGCGGGACCGCTCGTGGGTCCACTGGGCCATCACCGCCGTCGAGGCCGACGCCAACCGCAGCGCCGACACCCACCTCCTGCCCTTCCCCCTGCCCGCCGCGTGGGGCGTCGACCTCTACCTGAAGGACGAGTCGGCCCACCCCACCGGATCGCTCAAGCACCGCCTGGCCCGCTCGCTGTTCCTCTACGCCATCTGCAACGGCTGGATCGACGCCGGGACCACCGTCGTCGAGGCGTCCAGCGGCTCCACGGCCGTCAGCGAGGCCTACTTCGCCCGGATGCTCGGCCTGCCGTTCACCGCCGTCATGCCCGCGACGACCAGCCGCAGCAAGATCGCCCAGATCGAATTCTACGGGGGCAGGGCCCACCTGGTCGAGGACGCCGCCGCCGTCGTCGCCGAGGCGAAGCGCCTCGCGGCCGACACCGGCGGGCACTTCATGGACCAGTTCACCTACGCCGAGCGCGCCACGGACTGGCGGGGCAACAACAACATCGCCGAATCGATCTACGAGCAGATGCGCCTGGAGCGCCACCCGGTCCCGGCGTGGATCGTCGTCGGCGCCGGGACCGGCGGCACCTCGGCCACCATCGGCCGGTACGTGCGCTACCGGTGCCACGAGACGCGGCTGTGCGTGGCCGACCCCGAGCATTCGGCGTTCTTCGCCGGCTGGCGGGACGCCGACCCCGCCGCCGAGGCCGACCGCGCCTCGCGCATCGAGGGCATCGGGCGGCCGAGCGTGGAGCCCTCCTTCGTCCCCGAGCTGGTCGACCGCATGGCGAAGGTCGACGACGCCGAGTCCATCGCGTGCCTGCGGTGGGCCTCGGCGCGGCTCGGGCGGCGCCTGGGCGGCTCGACGGGCACGAACCTCGTCGCCGCGCTGGAGCTCATCGCCGAGATGCGCCGGGACGGGCGGCGCGGCAGCATCGTGACGCTGCTGTGCGACTCGGGCCGCCGGTACGGCTCGACGTACTTCGACGACGAGTGGATCGCCGCGCAGGGCATCGACCTCGAAGCGGCGAACGCGCGGCTGGCCGCGCTCCTGCCCGACTGACCGGGGCCGCGCCCGCCCCCGGGCCGCCCGCTCACCTCGCGGACCCGCCTCGCCCGAAGCGCTCGCCGTCGACGATCCTGGTGCGCTCGTAGAGGTCGATCGCCGTCCCGCGCTTGGACGTCGCCGTCCAGGTCGCGGCGGCCATGAGCAGGATGTTGAACAGGTACAGGAAGACCAGGAGGCCCACGGCGGTCGTCACGGCCTGGTAGGCGGGCCGCCCCGAGACGTGGAAGACGTAGATCCGCCCGACGGTCTTGAGCAGCTCCAGGCCGACCGAGACGAACATCGCGGGCCCCACGACCCGGCGCAGCGGCAGCGCCACCCGCGGCAGGGCCTGGAGCAGCACCGCCGCGAGCATCGCGTTCGCCAGCAGCCCCACCAGGACCGAGGAGGCGCGGATGACCGGCCCGAGCGCGCCGGAGGCGGCGTCGAGGTCGAACCAGGACAGCGCCCATTCGGCCCCGGCGGTCGCGCCGATGGTGATCAGCAGCAGGACCGACAGGCCGAAGAGGACGAACATGTCGATGATCCAGCGCAGGATCGGGTTGCCCGGCTGGGCGTCCAGGGCCCACACCAGGCGGATCGCCGCCCGCACCGACTGCACCCACGCGACCCCGGCGATCACCAGCGCGACGCCCGCGAGGATCGTGACCGACTGGCGCGAGTCCTCCAGGATGCCGATGTCGATCACGGGCAGGTTCGTCTCCAGCCAGTGCTCGACGGTCGTGTAGATGTCGGGGGAGTTGAGCAGGTAGCCGAAGATCGCCAGGGCCAGCAGCGACATCGAGAACGCCGCGAAGAACGAGTAGTACGACATCGCGGCCGCCAGCTGGCCGCCGTGGACGTCGCCGAAGCGGTCCGCGGCGCGCAGGGCGTGGTCGACGAACTGCCAGCGGCGGCGTGCCGCGAGCACGACGCCGTCCCACCAGGCCCCCAGATCAGGGATCTTCACGCCCCGATTCTGTCAAAGCCCCGGGACCGGCGGGGGCGGCGCTGCCGCTCAGGCGCCGCGGATCGTCCAGGCGTCGGGGTCCTCCAGGAGCTTGGTGACCGTGTTCGGGAGGCGGTCGGTGGCGACCTCGACGAGCGAGACCGACTCCAGGATGTTGCGCTCGTTCACGCGCAGGGCCACCCACACGTTCGTCAGCGCCCGGGCCGAACCGGGGTAGGTGACCTCCTCGGGCCGCTCGCCGCGCACGCCCACGAGCGGGCCGTCGACGGCGCGGATGACGTCGGCGAGGCTGATCTCCTCGCCGCCCCGGGCGAGCCGGTGGCCGCCCTCGGGGCCGCGCTTGGAGGTGGCGATGCCGCCGCGCCGCAGCTGGAGCAGGATCGACTCGAGGAACTTGCGGGGGATGCCCTGGTCCTCGGCGATCTGCTCGGCCGACACCCACCGGTCGCCGTAACCGGCGAGCGACACGGCCGCTCGCAGCGCGTAGTCGACGCGGGCGGACAAGCGCATCGGTGCTCCTCTCGACGACGGCGCCCGGGCGGGCGCGCGTAATGACTGTATCGCTGCCCCGGCGGGGCCGCCCGGCCCTCGGCGCGACTGTGTCGCGGCGGGCCGCTCAGTCCTCTATGAGCTCGCGCAGGTACGCGGCGGTCTCGGCGACGGCGAGGTCGACGTCCCCGGCGATGATCGCCTCGATGGCGCGGGTGTGGTCGATGTGCGGGTCCTCGCCGAGGTCGTCGCCGATGCCGGCCTCGACGGCCTCGCGCATGGAGTCGGACAGGTCGACGTACAGCTCGTGGAGGAGCCTGTTGTGGCTGGCCTCGGCCACGGCCTGGTGGAGCGCCAGGTCGGCCTCGACGAACGCGTCGGCGTCCTTGACCTCGAAGGTGGCCTCGCGCTCGGCCAGGAGGATGCGCAGCCGCTTGATGTCGGCCTCGTCGCGGCGGGCGGCGGCCAGGCGCGCGGCCTCGATCTCCAGGCCGCGGCGGACCTCCATGGTGTCGGCGGCGCTGCTGGCGGCGATGCGGCGGCGGACGGCGGCGGTGACCTCGGAGCGGCCCACGACGAAGGTGCCCGCGCCCTGGCGGATCTCCAGGAGCCCGGCGTGGGCGAGCGCGCGGACGCCCTCGCGGATGGTGTTGCGGCCGACGCCGAGCAGCTCGGCCAGTTCGCTCTCGGTCGGGATGCGCGAGCCCAGGCCCCACTCGCCCTCGCTGATCTGGTGGCGCAGTTGCTCGATCACCTGATCGACGAGCGCTGATTTGCGGGTCGACTGCAATGCCACTGGACCTGACCTCTCAGAAGGGGTGCGTGTTTCCCAACACTAGAAGGATTAAAGCAGACGGAGGCCGGGATATCGTTGACTGGCCGCTCATTCATCCCATGTTTTGACGGAACGGTGTTCCGCCTGGTCATCCGGCCCGCCCCCGCTTCCCGCCAGGTGAGACAACGTTTGCCCGAACCGGTCACGGAAGGACGGGGCGCCCGCGTGAGGACCACCGCCGCACTCGAACGGCCGAGCGCCGCCCGCGCCTCGGCCCTCGGCGCCTGGATGCTCGTCGCCGGGGTCGTCCTCGCCGCCTTCAACTTCCGCACCGCCGTCACCAGCGTCGGCGCGATCCTCTCCGAACTGCGGACCGGCCTGGGCATGTCCGAGACCGTCGCCGGCGTCCTCACCACCCTCCCGGTGGTCGCCTTCGCGGCACTCGGCGCCCTCGCCCCGCGCCTGACCCGCCGCTTCGGCTCCCGGGCCGTCATCACCTTCGCGCTGCTGGGCATGAGCATCGGCCTGGTCGCCCGCGCCTACGCCGGCGGCACCGGCCTGTTCCTGCTGTGCAGCCTCCTGGCGCTGTCGGCCGGGGCCATCGGCAACGTCGCCGTCCCGGTCATCGTCAAGGAGCACTTCCCCGGCGCCATCGGCGGCATGACCACCGCCTACTCGGCGATGCTCGCGATCGGCACCAGCGTCGGCGCCTTCCTGACCGTCCCGATCGAGCGCTGGTCCGGCGACTGGCGCTTCGCGCTCGCCGCCTGGGCCGCGCCCGCGCTGCTAGCGATCGTGCCGTGGCTGCTGTGGCGCCCGCCCGCCGGGCACGCCGAGGCCCGCACCGCGCCCCGCCTGCGCGGCGTCCACCGCTCCCGCCTCGCCTGGATGATGCTCATCGCCTTCGGCACCCAGTCGGCCACGGCCTACATCCTCATGGGCTGGCTCACCGCCTACCTGCGCTCGGAGGGCATGGACGGGGCCGCCGCCGGGGCGATGCTCGGCCTGTTCACCCTCGTCCAGATCCCGGTCTTCATGGCCGTCCCGGCCATCGCCGTCCGCACCGTCGGCCAGCGCGGCGTGTTCTACGCCCTGGCCGCGTGCTACCCGCTGGGCGTGACCGGGCTGTGGCTGTTCGGCGGCGGGGCCTCCACGTGGCTGTGGATGGTGGTGCTGGGCGTGGCCATGTCGGTCTTCCCGCTCATCCTGACGCTGTTCGGGCTGCGGGCCCGCACGGCCGCGGGGACCGCGGCCCTGTCGGCGTTCGCGCAGTCCGGCGGCTACCTGATGGCCGGCGTCGGCCCCTTCGCCGTAGGCTGGCTGCACGGCCTGACCGACGCGTGGACGCTGCCGTTCGCGCTGCTCTACCTCCTCATGGTCCTCCACGTGGCCGCGGGCCTGGCGATCACCAAGGACCGTTACATTGAGGATGAACTGGCGCAAACCGACCCCCGATAGCGCTCCGGTTGCACCGCCATGCCACGATAGTGTTGTAGACCACACTGGCGTGGAGGTTGGGAGGCGACCGTGAGGAACGAGGCGCTGTGGCTGCCGCGGCCCGACGCGGTGGATTCGACGAACATCGGGCGGTTCGGCCAATGGCTGTCACGCCGCGAAGAACGCGACCTCACCTCCTATCCGGCGCTGTGGCAGTACTCCGTGGAGCACCTGCGCCCCTTCTGGGGCTCGGTCTGGGAGTACTTCAACCTCGGCAAGGCCGTGCCCGAGCACCGGGTCCTCGCCGACGAGGCGATGCCCGAGACCGTCTGGTTCCCCGACGAGTCCTTCAACTACGCCCGCGCGGTCCTCACCGCCCCCGGCGTCGGCGACGACGAGGTGCTCGTGCGCGCCTACTCCGACACCCGCCCGCCGGTCGAGTGGACCCTGACCGACCTGCGCGAGGCCGTCTCCCGCGCCCGGGCCGGACTCATCGACCACGGCGTGCGCCGCGGCGACCGCGTCGCGGCCTGGATGCCGAACATCCCCGAGACCTTCGCGCTCATGCTCGCCACCGCCAGCCTCGGCGCGGTCTTCTCCAGCTGCGCCCCCGAGTTCGGCGCGCGCGCCGTCCTCGACCGCTTCTCCCAGATCGAGCCGAAGGTCCTGGTCGCCGTCGACGGATACCGGTACGGCGCCAAGGCCGTCGACCGCACCGCCGAGATCAGGGAGGTCGCCGCGGGACTGCCGGGCCTGGGCCGCCTCGTCACCCTCCAGTACCTGGGCGAGACCGACCCCGACGGCGAGACCTGGGACCGGTTCTGCGCCTACGACGGCGGCATCGAGTTCGAGCCGCTCACCTTCGACCACCCCCTCTACGTCCTGTACTCCTCGGGCACCACCGGGCTGCCCAAGGCGATCGTGCACTCGCACGGCGGCATGGCGATCGAGCACGCCAAGATGCACGCGCTGCACCACGACCTGGGCCCGGGCGACCGCTTCTTCTGGTACTCCACCACCGGCTGGATGATGTGGAACTACCTCGTCTCCGCCCCGATCGTCGGCGCCGGGATCGTCCTGTTCGACGGCGCGCCCGACCCGGTCGGCATGTGGCGCCTCGCCGAGGAATCGGGGACGACGTTCTTCGGCACCTCCGCGCCGTTCCTCATGGCCTGCCGCTCCCGGGGCGTCAAGCCCGCGCGCGAGGCGGACCTGTCGCGGCTGCACGGCATCGGCTCGACCGGCGCGCCGCTGCCCGCGGCCGGCTTCGACTACGTCTACGAGGAGATCAGCGCCACCGCCCAGCTCCAGTCCCTCTCGGGCGGGACCGACGTGTGCACCGGCTTCCTCGGCGGCGCGCCGACCGTCCCGGTGTGGCGCGGCGAGCTGTCCTGCCGGTGCCTGGGCGCGGACGTGCGCTCCTTCGACCCCGACGGCGCCCACGCGATCGGGCGCGAGGGCGAACTGGTCATCGTCTCGCCCATGCCCTCGATGCCGGTGGGCCTGTGGGGCGACCCGCTGCGCCAGCGCTACCGGGACACCTATCTCATGGACTTCCCCGGCGTGTGGCGCCACGGGGACTGGATCACCCTCACCGAGCGCGGCTCGGCGATCATCTCGGGCCGCAGCGACGCCACGCTCAACCGGGGCGGCGTCCGCATGGGCACGGCCGAGTTCTACTCGGTGGTCGAGTCCCTCGACGGCGTCGCCGACTCGCTCGTGGTCCACCTGGACGACGAGAAGGAGGACCGGCTGCTGCTGTTCATCGCCTGTTCGGAAGGTGCGGAGCTGGACGAGGAGCTCCGGCAGCGCCTCAAGCGGGCGCTGCGCGAGCAGCTCTCGCCGCGGCACGTCCCGGACGCCATCAGGCAGATCCCGGCGGTGCCGCGCACGTTGAGCGGCAAGAAGGTCGAGATCCCGGTCAAGAAGATCCTCAAGGGCGCCAAGCCCGAGGAGGCCATCGCCGCCGACGCACTGGCGAATCCCGAGGCACTCCGCGTGTTCCTGTGAGCGGAGCGGGGTGTCGGAACCGGGTGTCATGGTGCGGGAATGAACGACGTGCCGACGCTCGAAGAGGTCACCTGCGACAACGTCGACGACGCCTGCCGGATCGAGGTCGCGCCTGAACAGGTCGAGTACGTCGCGCCCGTGGCCCACTCGCTGGCCGAGGCGTACGTCAACCGGGAGACCGCTTGGCCGAGACTGGTCTGCGCAGGCGGGGAGCCCGTGGCGTTCGTCATGGGCGGTTTCGATCCGGGCGCGGAGGACGAATGGTTCCGCTGCGGCACCTGGAGGCT
>DASTYG010000009.1:0-18412 GCA_035765105.1 Glycomyces sp. | reverse complement strand
GAACTGGCCGGGATTCGCTGGAGGATCAGCACGCGCAGTAGTGACAACGGCGGCAGTTGTGTCGAGGCCGGTCCGCTCTCGGACGGCTCGGGCCGGGTGGCGGTTCGCCACTCGCACCACCCGGAGGGTTCGGTCATCGTCTACACCCGCGCCGAGTGGGACGCCTTCCTCGCCGGTGCCAGAGACGGCGAATTCGACTTCACCGACGCCCCTTCGGCGTGACCCGCCGAGCCGACCGCTTCCAGCCGATCCGGCGCGGTTTCCCCGCCCGGATGTCCGCCTGGCGCGACGGCCGCGCCCTCCAAGACGCCGACACCGGCCGGCGGCCCCGCACCGTCGATGTCGTCATCAGTGAAGTGACCGCGCCGCAGCAGGTCGCCGAACTGCTCGCGACCGAGCCCGGTGCGTCCCTCCTGTTGCGCTCGCGGCGATTCCTGGTCGAAGGCCGTACGGTCCAGCTCGCCCGCTCCTACTACCCGCTCGAACTGGTGCGCGGCACGCAGATCACCGAGACCGACACCGGCCCGGGCGGCGCCTATGCCCGTCTCGCGGAGATCGGCTACGAACCGGTCGAGTTCACCGAGACCCTCCGGGCGCGGATGCCGTCGCCCGAGGAGACCGATCGGCTCGAACTCCCCGGCGGCACACCCGTCGTCGCGATCCTGCGGGCGGCGTACGCCGCCGAGGGCCGGTGCGTGGAAGTCACGGAAATGGTCCTCGACGGCAGCGCCTACGAGCTCGAATACTCCTCCGGCCGTCTATAGGCCGACGGACGGTCAAGCGATGAGGTGGACGTCGCCGAACTCGTGCCACAGGTACCGCGCCTCTATGGCCGCTTCATAGGAGTCCCGCAGCAGCGCCGTGTCGCACAGGGCCTCCAGCATCGACAGGTGCGTCGAACGCGGCTCGTGGAACCCGGTCAAGAGGCCGTCCACCACCTCTGGCGGGGCCTGCGGTGAGACGATCCTGCCGGTGTGGCCCGAGGCCGCCCGGACCCGGCCGTCCCCGGCCGCGCTCTCCAAGGCCCGCACCACCGTCGTGCCGACCGCGATCACCCTGCCGCCCGCCGCCTTGGCCGCGTTCACCGCCCGCGCGGTGTGCTCGCCGACCTCGAACCACTCCGGGTAGGGGTCCTCGTCGCTCTCCAGCGAGGCCACGCCCGTGTGCAGGGTGATCGGGGTGACGCCCACCCCGCCCGAGACCAGCCTCGTCACGATCTCCGGCGTGAACGGCCTCGCCGCGCTCGGCATCTCGGCCGATCCCGGCACCGTCGCGAACGCCGTCTGGTACGCCGAGACCGGCCAGTCCCGGTCGATGTAGGAGTACCGGATCGGCCTGCCGTGGCGCGCCAGGTACTCGGGGACCGACTCGAACGGCGGCCTGGTCACCCACAGCCGTTTCCCGAACCGCTCCTCCAGCACCAGCCGAGCCCCGCCGGGCAGCCGCACCTCGCCGCCAGGGACCTCCCCGAGGTACGGCCCCGGCCCGTCGCGCAGCTCCACCAGCCACGACCCGTCGGGCCTGCTCGACGAGAAGTGGACCCGCCACCCGTGCTCGGTCGGCACCGACGCCGGGAGCGTCGCCGAATTGTTCACCACCAGCAGGTCACCGGGCCGGACCAGCGCCGGAAGGTCCTCGAAGTGCCGGTGCGCCACCGCCCCCGACGCCTTGTCGGCGACCAGCATCCGCACGTCCGAACGCGCCGCGCCGCGCACCTCGGCCGGTTCGCGCGCCTCCAGCGCCGCGTCCAGCGCGAACGCGAACGGCGAGGTCAATGCGGCGCTCATTCCGCCGTCACCGCCCCGAAGGCCCGCGCCTCGATCCGGCCGCTCGGCGGCCTGGCGGCGACGATCCGGGCGATCGCGTCGGCCGAGCGGCCGGGCGGCGGCGCCTGCCACGCGTCGGCCTCCCCGACGGCGTCGGCGAGCATCCTGGTGTGCATCTCCCCGGGGTCGACCGCCCAGACGGCGACCTCCGGCTCCTCGGCGGCCAAGACGTTCGACAACTGGTCGAGCGCGGCCTTGGTCGCCCCGTACGGCCCCCACGTGGCGTAGGGGCCCGTGGCCGCGTCGGAGGTGATGTTGACGATCGCGCCCCCGCGCCGCCGCAGCGACGGCAGCGCCAACTGGGCCAGGGCGATCGGTGCGCGCACGTTCACGTCGAACAGGCGCGGCCAGGCGGCCAGATCGGCCTCGTCCAGCTCCGGCAGCGGCGTCTGCCCCAGCGTCGAGGCGTTGTTGACGAGCAGGTCGAGCCGGCCCTCGGCCAGGGCGATCAGCCGCTCGCGGTGGGCCGCGTCGGCGACGTCGCCCGCCAGGTGCGCGGCCCCGAGCTGCCCGGCGGTCTCGGCCAGCCGCTCCTCGCCGCGGGCGGTGAGGACGAGCCGCCAGCCGTCGGCGGCGAGCCGCTCGGCGAGCGCCCGCCCCAGTCCGGCCGAGGCCCCGGTGATGACTGCGGTACGAGATTCGTTGCTGTTCATGCCTTCGACGCTAGGGGCCCGCGCCGCCGCGGTCATCGGGCCGAAGTCGCGGTCGGTCCTGGTCCGCAGGTCTTAGGACCAGCGTCCGAGGGCGCGCCCGCCGGATTCGACTAGGTTGGAGGCGTGACCGCTTCCGATCCGGACCCCACCGCGCTGCTGCACGAGGTGTCGGCGGCCGTCGGCGCGATCACCCGCCACCTGTCGGTCCGGCAGGTGCTCGAGGTGATCGTCTCCTCGGCCCGGCGCCTGGTCGGCGCCGACTACGCCGCGATCGGCATCCCCGACGACGCGGGCGGCTTCGCCGAGTTCATCACCGACGGCATCGGCGAGGAGCAGCGCCTGGAGATCGGGCCGCTGCCCCGCCAGCACGGCATGCTCGCCGCGATCCTCACCGAGACCGAGCCCATCCGCCTGCCCGACCTGCGCCGCGACCCCCGCTTCCGGTGGTGGCCCAAGGCCCACCCGGCGATGGCGGCCCTGCTGGGCGTGCCCATCCGCGACGGCGACCGGACGATGGGCATCGTCGTGCTCACCAACGACCTCGGCGGCGCCGAGTTCACCGGACGCGACGTCGAACTGGTCGAACTGATCGCCTCGCACGCGGCCAACGCCCTGACCAACGCCAGGCTCTACGAGCGCTCGCGCGAACTGACCATCGTCCAGGAGCGCAACCGGCTCGCCCGCGAACTCCACGACGCGGTCATGCAGCGCCTGTTCTCCCTGCGGCTGTCGGCGCGCGCGGCGGCCAAGCAGATCGGCACCGACCCCGAGGCCGCCGCGGTGCGCATGGAGGAGGTCGAAGCGCTCGCCGCCGCCGCCATCGCCGAACTGCGGGGCGTCATCGTCGAGCTGCGCCCGGCCGACCTGGACGCCCACGGCCTGGTCGAGACGCTGCGCCGCCACATCGCCGTGCTCGACCGGCTGCACGAGACCGCGGTCGACTTCGACCTCCGGTCCCCCGTGGACCTCTCCCGCGACGACGAGGTCGAGGTGCTCAGGCTCGTCCAGGAGGCGCTGGGCAACGCCTTCCGCCACGCCCGCGCCGACCGCGTCGCCGTCACCGTCGAGACCGAGCGCATCACCGTCGCCGACGACGGGTGCGGCTTCGACGCCGACGAGGCCGCCACGCGCGGCCTCGGGCTGCTGTCGATGCGCGAGCGGGCCGAAGCCCTCGGCGGCGCCCTCGACGTCGCCACCGCGCCCGGCGAGGGCACCGTCATCACCCTGGAGCTGCACTGTGCATGACCCGATCCGACTGATGCTCGTCGACGACCACCCGGTGGTGCGGCAGGGCCTGCGCGCCTACCTCGAACTGGAGGACGACTTCGCGATCGTCGCCGAGGCCGGCGACGGCGAGGAGGCGCTGACCGCCATCGCCGAGGACCGGCCGGACGTGGTGCTCCTCGACCTCAAGATGCCCGGCACCGACGGCCAGGCCGTGCTGGAACGGCTCGACGCGGACCTGCCGCGCGTGCTGGTGCTGACCTCGGCGACCGAGGCCGAGCGCGTGCCCGCGGCGATCGAGGCGGGCGCGGCCGGGTTCGTGTACAAGGACATCGACCCCGACGCCCTCGCCGCCGCCATCCGCACCGTCCACGCCGGACAGGCGCTGTTCTCGCCCGCGGCCATGCGCGGGCTCATGAACGGCGGCACCGCCTCGGCGGACCCCTCGCTGACGCCCCGGGAACGCCAGGTCCTGGGCCTGATCGCCAAGGGGCAGACCAACCGGCAGATCGCGCGGGCCCTGGGCGTCACGGAGAAGACGGTCAAGACGCACGTGACGAACCTGCTGCGCCGCATCGACGCCGCCGACCGGACCCAGGCGGCCCTGTGGGCGGTTCACCACGGCATCGGCTGAACCGCCCGCGCGGACCTCAGCGGCGCCCCCGCAGGCCGACGGCCTCGACGATCAGACCGGCCACCTCGTCGGGGCGGGTCATGATCGACAGGTGGTCGCCGTCGAGCACGCGGACGGGCCAGCCGCGGCGCTCGGCCTCGGCGGCCTGCTCGCGGTAAGCCCCGCTCAACCGCACATAGGCGCACCGCTGCGGCGGCCACGAGCGCGGATCGGGCGCCGTCTCCCGGAAATAGTCCAGCGGCACCCGCGGCAGCTCCGCGACGAACCGCGCCCGCTGCTCGGCGTCGGGCAGGAGCCCGGCCATCGCCTCGGGCCCGAACCAGTCGCTCCACTTCGGCAGCAGCGCTCCCTCGGCCAGGTCGAGCAGGCGCTCGCGCATCGCCGCCGGGACCGTGTCGAACCAGGACGCGCCCGGGTGGGGGAGCAGGGCGTCGACGAAGACCGCGCCGCCCACCCCCGGGACGGCCTCGGCGACGGCCGGCAGCAGCGCCCCCGCGCCGCTGTGCGCCACCAGCGTCACCGCCCCGCCCTGGGCGGCGAGCCCGCGGCCGACCTCGGCCGCGACCGCCCGATGGTACGGCGGCCCGGCCGCGAACGCCTCCTGAAGCGTCGGCACCGCGACCCGCAGGCCGCGCCCCCGCAGCGCCCCGGCCACCGGCTCCCATGCCGAAGGCCCGGTCAGCGGGCTGTGCACCAGCGCGAACAGCGGACCGCCCATGTGCTCAGCGCTCATCGCTGCCGGGGTCGATGCCCTGGCGCACCCCGGTGTCCAGGCCGTCGATCCGGTCGAGCTCGGCCTCGGTGAGCGCGAAGTCGTTCACCGCGAAGTTCTCGGCCATCCGCTCGGCGTGCGCCGACTTCGGGATCACCACGCAGCCGCGCTGGAGGTGCCAGCGGATGATCACCTGCGCGGCCGTCTTCTCGTGCGCCGTCGCCGCCTCGACCACGGCCCGCTCGTGGAGCACCGACCCGGCGCGCTGCCCCAGCGGCCCCCACGACTCGGTCGCGATGCCCCGCTCGGCGTGCCAGGCCCGCAGCCGCGGCTGCGCGAAGTACGGGTGCAGCTCGACCTGGTTGACCGACGGCCACACGCCGGTCGCCTCGTGGACCCGCTCCAGGTGCTCGGGCAGGAAGTTCGACACCCCCGCCGAGCGGATCAGGCCCTCCTCCTTCGCTTCGAGCAGCGCCTGGAACGTCTCTACGTACAGGCCCTGCTTCGGGGACGGCCAGTGGATCATGTACATGTCGAGGTAGTCGGTGCCCAGGCGCTCCAGCGACGCTTCGAGGGCCGCCCGCGCCGGACCGCGCCCGTGGTGGTCGTTCCACAGCTTCGAGGTCAGGAACACCTGCTCGCGCGGGAGGTCGGCGGCGGCGATCGCGGCGCCCACGCCGGCCTCGTTGCCGTACATCTCCGCGGTGTCCACCAGCCGGTACCCCAGCGCCAGCGCCGTCTCGACCGACCGGCGGGCGTCGTCGTCGCCCACCTTGTAGGTCCCGTACCCGATGCGGGGCATGGAGACGCCGTCGTTCAGCTCGATCGGTGCGCTCAGATCAGTCATGCCCGCGATGGTATCCGCCCGGACGGGCGCTCCGACCCCATACGGCCTCACGCGCCCGCGCGCAGGGCCTCCCGGTCGGCGTCGACCATGATGCGCGCCAGCTCGTCCCAGTGCACCCGCGCCTCCCAGCCGATCTCCCGCCGGATCTTGGACGGGTCGCCGGCGAGCGCGGGCACCTCGGCGGGCCGCTCGTAGCGGTCGTCGTGCTCGACGTGGTCGCGCCAGTCGAGCCCGGCGTGCGCGAACGCGGCCTCGGCGAAGTCGCGGACGGTCGCCGCCCGGCCGGTGGCGATCACATAGTCCACCGGGTCGTCCTGCCGGAGCATCAGCCACATCGCCTCGGCGTACTCGGGCGCGTAGCCCCAGTCCCGGACCGCGTCGAGGTTCCCCAGGTAGACCTTCTTCTCGATCCCGGCCGCGATGCGCGCGACCGCCCGGGTGATCTTGCGGGTCACGAACGTCTCGCCGCGGCGCGGGCTCTCGTGGTTGAACGCGATCCCGCTGACGGCGAACATGCCGTAGGACTCGCGGTAGTTGACCGTCGCCCAGTGCGCGTACAGCTTCGCCACCCCGTACGGGCTCCGGGGGTGGAACGCGGTCGTCTCGTCCTGCGGCGGCTCGGCCAGGCCGAACATCTCCGAGGTCGACGCCTGGTAGACCCGCGTGTCGATCCCCGAGGCCCGCACCGCCTCCAGCAGTCGGACCGCGCCCAGCGCGGTGACGTTCGCGGTGTAGTCGGGCAGGTCGAAGCTGACGCGGACGTGGCTCTGCGCGGCGAGGTTGTAGATCTCGTCGGGCTCGATGTCGCGGACGAGGTTCACCAGGAGCCCGGCGTCGGTGACGTCCCCCTTGTGGAGGAAGAGCCGCCGCCCCGACTCGTGCGGGTCCTGGTAGACCGCGTCCAGCCGGGAGGTGTTGGCGATCAGCGAGGAGGTGTGCCGGACGACCCCGTGGACCTCGTAGCCCTTGGACAGCAGCAGCTCGGCCAGGTACGACCCGTCCTGGCCGGTGATGCCGGTGATGAGCGCCGACTGAACCATGTGCAACTCCGCGGGCGTCGTAGTGGATGCCGGTGCGCGACGCCGCAGGCGTCGCGGCGGGTGTGGACGCGCGCCTCCCGCCCCGGCGCCCGGCCGATTCTAGTGCAGCGCCCGGGCCGCCCGGCGGGCCTCGCCCTCAGATCGTGAACCGCAGCTCGGGGCGCTCCCAGCCGACCTCCGGCGGCGAGGGCGGGACCGTGCCGACCGGCTCGGCGCCGAGCCTGCGGTAGAACTGCTCGGCCGGAGGATGGGAGACCACCCGCACCTCGCGCAGGCCGAACCTCCTGGCCCTGCCGATCATGTGCTCCACCAGCCGCCGCCCGATGCCCGCGCCCTGGGCGTGGTCGGCGACGAACGCCAGGTCCAGCTCCGGCGGATCGAGCACGAGCGAGTAGAAGCCGAGGAGGGCCCCGGCGGCGTCGACGGACATGAACACCTCATGGCGCTCGACGTACTCCGGGCTCAGCCGGTAGCCGTCGACGATGGAGTGGTACCTGCCCCGGTAGGCGCCGGACGACTGTACGAGGGCGGTCAGACGGTCCGCGTCCCGTGCGCCGGCGCGCTCGATCCTCGTGGACTGCATTGAAACCAGTATATGTCCCGAGCCGGTGCGCGGTCAAAACGCCATTGCGGGCGATCGCTGGATACGATGTCACGGAAAGTCCTGACAATGAAGTCGGTGGTGCGCCCAATGCCCGAAACCTCAGTCGACCTCGCGATCGTCGGCGCCGGGCCGACCGGCCTCTACGCCGCCTACTACGCCGGATTCCGGGGCCTGTCGACAGTGGTCGCCGACGCGCTGCCCGAGCCCGGCGGCCAGATCACCGCCATGTACCCCGAGAAGCTCATCTACGACGTCGGCGGCTTCCCCGAGATCAAGGGCCGCGACCTGGTCGACAACCTGGTCCGCCAGGCCGCCCCCTTCGCGCCCTCGTACCTCCTCGGCCGCCGGGCCGAGCGGCTCTCCCACATCGACGGCGCGCCCGTGCTCGACTTCGACGACGGCACCCGCCTCCGGTGCGGCGCGGTCGTCATCACCGGCGGCCTCGGCAGCTTCACCTCCCGGCCCCTCCCGGCCGCCGCGGACTTCACCGGCGAGGGCGTGATCTACTTCGTGCCCGACCTCGCCAGCCACGAGGACCGCCACGTCGTGATCGTCGGCGGCGGCGACTCGGCCTTCGACTGGGCGCTGGCGCTCCACCCCCTCGCCCGCAGCGTCACCCTCGTCCACCGCCGCGAGAAGTTCCGCGCCCACCACGGCACCGTCGCCCGCGTCCGCGAACTCGACATCCCCGTCCTGGTCAACACCCAGGTCGCGCGCCTCCTCGGCGACGAGCGCGTCACCGGCGTGGAGGTGACGGTCGCGGGCGAGAGCGAGGCGCGCGGACTCCCGGCGGACACGGTCGTCGCCGCCCTCGGCTTCACCGCCGACCTCGGGCCGATGACCGAATGGGGCCTGGACATCGAGAAGCGCTGCATCCTCGTCGACTCCGCGATGGCGACGAACCTGCCCCGCGTCTTCGCCGCCGGGGACATCACGCAGTACCCCGGCAAGGTCCGGCTCATCGCCACCGGCTTCGGCGAGGCCGCCACCGCCGTCAACAACGCGGCGGTCGCCATCGACCCCGACGCGCGTCTCTTCCCGGGCCACTCCAGCGAAGGCTCCTGACCCCGGAGCCATTGCGGCCCACCGCTGTGCGCTGGGCATGTCCACTGCGACGGGGAAATCCGCCGGTGTGATGCCCTGGCCTGCGGGGAGAGTCCTAGGATGCGGGGATGCTCGCCATGACCGTCGCCGACGGGAAACTGATCGCCGACACCGTGCCCGACCCCGAACCCGGCCCCGAAGAAGTGCTCATCGAGGTGGCCGCCGCCGGGGTGAACCGCGCCGACCTGCTCCAGACGGCCGGCCACTACCCGCCCCCGCCGGACGCGCCCGCCTGGCCCGGCCTCGAAGTCTCCGGGACCATCGTCGCCGTCGGCGGCGAGGAGAACGCCGCCCTCGTCGGCACCGAAGTGTGCGCCCTGCTCTCCGGCGGCGGCTACGCCGAACTCGCCGCCGTCGACGCCGGACTCGTGCTGCCCAAGCCCGAAGGCGTCGGCCTGGTCGAGGCCGCGGCCCTGCCCGAGGCCGCCGCCACCGTCCACTCCAACCTCGGCTACCTGCTCGGCGGCGAGCCGCCCGAGCCCCCGCCCCGGGTGCTGATCCACGGCGGATCGGGCGGCATCGGCACCTTCGCGATCCAGTACGCCCGCGAACTCCTCGGCGCCGACGTCTGGACCACCGCCCGCGCCGAGACCGCCGCCGAACTCCAGGCGCTGGGCGCCGAACGCGTCCTCGACTACCGCAGCGAGGACTTCTCGGCCGAACTGCGGGCCGCCGGAGGCGCGGACGCCATCCTGGACGTCATCGGCGCGGCCTACTTCGAAGGCAACCTCAAAGCCCTCGCCACCGACGGACGACTCGTCGTCATCGGACTCCAGCAGGGCCGCACCGCCGAGATCGACCTCGGCGCGCTGCTCGCGAAGCGCCACACCGTCGCCGGGACCACCCTCCGCGCCCGCCCGCTCGAGCAGCGCCGCCGCATCCTCGCCGAGGTCTTCGCGCGCGTCTGGCCCGCCCTCGACGAGGGCCGGATGAAACCGGTGGTCACCACCCGCGTGCCGCTGGCCGACGCGGCCGAGGCCCACCGCCTCATGGAGGCCGGAGGCCACCTGGGGAAGATCGTCCTGACCGCCTGAGGCGCGCCCGGCGGCCCCGCGCCAGCCCGCGGACGGGCGCGGGGCCGCCGCATCGCATCCCGTCAGCCGCAGCAGCCGGGGCCGCACGGGCAGCACGTCTCGTCGTTCATCGCGCACCTCCTTCCTCGCACGGTTCGGGCGGGCACCAGTTCGCGGGCAGCGGCTCGCCGCAGGCCCCCTCGTCGACGGCCCGCAGCATCGACGTCAACTGCCGCCGCAGCCCCTCGAGCCGGGCGATCTCGGCGGTGACCTCGCCGATGCGCCGCTCCAGGTGCTGCTCGGCCGGCTCGCACGGGCACGCCCCGGTGTCGCGCACGGCCAGCAGGTCGGCGATGTCGCCGAGCCGCAGCCCCGCGACCTGGCAGGCGCGGATGAACCGCGCCCGGTCGATCGCCTCGGCGCCGTAGCGCCGGTAGCCGGCCGCGCTGCGCCCGGCGGCGGGGAAGACGCCTTCGCGCTCCCAGTGGCGGATGGTGTCGGCCGAGACGCCGACGGCCTCGGCGACCTTCCCGACGGTGAGCGTCGCGGTTGCGGTGGTCATGCATCGAACGTAAACCTTGGAGCCAGCTCCAAGGTCAAGTCCCCGCTCGAAGGAATCTCAGGGCCGCGCCGCACCGGCGGCAATGCGTTTGAGCCAGTCCTTCGCAGACGATTACCATTGACGCGAATACGCAGCGCCGGGAGCAGACCCGGCCCAGTGACCGAGGGAGAACCGTGGCATCCGCAGCGCCGAACACCAGCCCAACCGCCATCGCGAGCGCGACCGAACCGCTCCGGGTGACGGCTGGCACCACGTGCGCCGAGGCGGCGGCCGCGGCCGGTCTGCCCGTCCACGGCCCCGACGCGATCGTCGTCGTCCGCGACGCCGAGGGCCTGCTGCGCGACCTCGCGTGGGCCCCCGAGGCCGACGCCGAGGTCGAGCCGGTGCCGCTGAACAGCCCCGACGGACTCAACGTGATGCGCCACTCGGCCGCGCACGTCATGGCGCAGGCCGTCCAGGAGCTGCACGAGGCCAAACTCGGCATCGGCCCGCCGGTGACCGACGGCTTCTACTACGACTTCGACGTCGCCGAGCCGTTCACCCCCGACGATCTCAAGCGGATCGAGAAGCGGATGCTCCAGATCATCAAGCAGGGGCAGACCTTCCACCGCCGCAGGTACGACTCGCTCGACGAGGCCCGCGCCGAGCTCGCCCACGAGCCCTACAAGCTCGAACTCATCGAGACCAAGGGCGAGGGCACCGACGCCGACGAGGTCATGGAGGTCGGCGGCGGCGAGCTCACCGCCTACGACAACGTCGACCCCAAGACCGGGGAGCGGTGCTGGTCGGACCTGTGCCGCGGCCCGCACCTGCCCTCGACCCGGCTCATCGGGGCGGTCAAGCTCATGCGCTCGGCCGCGGCCTACTGGATGGGCTCGGAGAAGAACCCGCAGCTCCAGCGCCTCTACGGGACCGCCTGGCCGACCAAGGCCGAGCAGAAGGAGTACCTCCAGCGCCTGGCCGAGGCCGAGAAGCGCGACCACCGCAAGCTGGGCCAGCAGCTCGACCTCTTCTCCTTCCCCGAGGAGCTGGGCTCGGGCCTGCCGGTGTTCCACCCCAAGGGCGGCATCGTCCGCCACGAGATGGAGTCCTACCTGCGCGAGCGCCAGAAGGCCGCGGGCTACGAGCTGGTCAACACCCCGCACATCACCAAGGGCAAGCTGTTCGAGACCTCCGGCCACCTGCCGTACTACGCCGACTCGATGTTCCCGCCCATGGAGTTCGAGGGCGCCGACTACTACGTCAAGGCCATGAACTGCCCGATGCACAACCTGATCTACCGCTCGCGCGGGCGCTCCTACCGGGAGCTGCCGCTGCGCCTGTCGGAGTTCGGGTCGGTGTACCGCTACGAGAAGTCGGGCGTGGTCCACGGGCTCACCCGCGTGCGGGGCATGACCCAGGACGACGCGCACATCTACTGCACCCAGGAGCAGGCCCCCGAGGAGATCGGGAGCCTGCTGACCTTCGTGCTGGAGCTGCTGCGCGACTACGGCCTCGACGACTTCTACCTGGAGCTGTCCACCAAGGACGACTCGCCGAAGTTCATCGGCGAGGACGCGCTGTGGGAGCAGGCGACGGCGATGCTCCGCGAGGTCGCCGAGTCCTCCGGGCTCGACCTCGTCCCCGACCCGGGCGGGGCGGCCTACTACGGGCCGAAGATCTCGGTGCAGGCCAAGGACGCGATCGGCCGGACCTGGCAGATGTCGACCCTCCAGCTGGACTTCAACCAGCCGGCGCGCTTCGGCCTGGAGTACTCGGCGGCCGACGGCACCCGCAAGCAGCCGGTGATGATCCACCGCGCCCTGTTCGGCTCGATCGAGCGGTTCTTCGGCGTCCTGCTGGAGCACTACGCGGGGGCCTTCCCGGCGTGGCTGGCGCCGGTCCAGGCCGTGGGCATCCCGGTGCGCGACGAGAACGCCGACTACCTGGAGGACTTCTTCGCGAAGCTGCGCGGGCGCGGCCTCCGCGGCGAGGTCGACCACTCCGACGACCGGATGCAGAAGAAGGTCCGCAACGCCCAGCTCCAGAAGATCCCGTTCATGGTGATCGCGGGCGACGAGGACCAGGCGGCCGGGACCGTCTCCTTCCGCTACCGGGACGGCTCCCAGCGCAACGGCGTCCCGATCGACGAGGCGGTCGCCCACGTGGCGGCGGTCGTCGAGTCCCGCGTCAACGTCGGCCCCTCGGCGGCGGGGGAGTAGCCCTTACACGACGACGGCGGCGCCGCACGCCCCGGGCCGGGGTGCGCGGCGCCGCCGCGTGCGCGTTCAGGCCTTGTCGGGGACGGGCTCCTCGCTGGGGGCCTCCTCCGCTTCCTCGGCGTCGCGGGTCCGCCGGTGCTCCCGGAGGGAGTAGGCGACCGCGCCGATCCAGATCAGGGCGATGATCACGTAGACCGTGTTGGCGGCGCCCGCGGGGGCGTCGATCCAGTCGCTGCGCAGCAGCGTCCGGGCGTTGGTGAGCACGATGAGGCCGCCGACCAGGGAGCCGAGGATGCGCGGGGGCACGTGCCGGACGAGCCAGGCGGCGATCGGGGCGGCGATGAGGCCGCCGAGCAGCAGCACGCCGACCCACGAGAAGTTGATCTGCTCGCCGCCGATGCCGATGAGGAAGCCGATGCTGGCGGCCAGGGCGACCAGGAACTCCGAGGTATCGATCGAGCCGACGACCTTGCGCGGCTCCATCCGGCCGCTGGCGAGCAGGGCCGGGGTGCCGACCGGGCCCCAGCCGCCGCCGCCGGTGGCGTCGAAGAAGCCGCCGACCAGGCCCAGAGGGGTGAGGAACCGCTTGCGCAGCGGCTTGCCGAGGTGCTGCCGGTTCAGGCCGAAGAAGGTGAACCTGGTCAGGACGTAGACGCCGAGGCTCAGCAGGATCACCGCCATGACCGGCTGGGCGACCTCGGTCGAGAGGCTGGACAGGAACGTGGCGCCGGCGAAGGCGCCGATCGCGCCGGGCACGCCGATCTTCGCGACGACCTTCCAGTCGACGTTGCCGAACCGCCAATGCGAGGCGCCCGAGGCGAGCGTGGTGCCGATCTCGGCGAGGTGCACGGTGGCGGAGGCCGCCGCCGGGTTCGTGCCGATGGCCAGGAGCAATGTCGTCGAGGTCACGCCGTACGCCATGCCGAGGCTGCCGTCGACCAATTGGGCGGCGAGCCCTACGAGGCCGAGCAAGATGAGGGTGCGCAAGGGGGCGATCCTTTCCTATAATTCCTATGAGATTACTAGGCTATAAGGATGCGCGGACGCCCTCGGCGTG
Source organism: Glycomyces sp. (assembly GCA_035765105.1). Classification (GTDB taxonomy): domain Bacteria; phylum Actinomycetota; class Actinomycetes; order Mycobacteriales; family Micromonosporaceae; genus Glycomyces. The sequence goes on along the minus strand of DASTYG010000009.1, from coordinate 4,935 downwards.
TCAACCACGGCGTCCACGGGCTGGGACGAGCCCCGCAAGCCCCGCGGAGCGGCCGGACCGGGGCCGTGAGCGGCGGAACCGGGCGGCTCCCCACCGGGGCGGCGACGGCCCCCGCGCCCCTCCTCGGCGCGGTCGACGCCGCGCCCGCCCTCATCTAGGATCGTCTCCGTGAGCCAAGTTGCACCCGAAGGAGCCGGCGTCCCCGACGAGTACGAGCGACTGTGGACGCCCCACCGGATGGCCTACATCCGCGGCGAGGGCAAGCCCACCGGCGACGACGCGGACATCGAAGGGTGCCCGTTCTGCGAGATCCCCAAGCTCGACGACGCCGACGGGCTCATCGTCGCCCGCGGGAGCACCATGTACGTCGTCATGAACAAGTTCCCGTACAACTCCGGGCACCTCATGGTCGTGCCCCTGCGGCACGTCGCCGACTACACCGACCTCGACGCCGACGAGGTCGCCGAGATGGGCGCCCTCACCCAGGAGGCCATGCGGGTCGTCCGCGCCGCCATGGGCGCCCACGGATTCAACATCGGCATGAACCAGGGCCAGGTCGCCGGGGCCGGCATCGCCGGGCACCTGCACCAGCACCTCGTGCCCCGCTGGGGCGGCGACGCGAACTTCATGCCCATCATCGGCCGCACCAAGACCCTCCCGCAGCTGCTGGCCGACACCCGCGCCGACCTCGCCGCCGCCTGGGGACGCCCTTAGCGCCGCCGCCCCGCCCGGAGCCGACGACCACCCCCGCTGCGGGGGCACTATAGAGTCAAGGCGCACCCACCACCAGCCCGATGCCCGCACACCCGACGGGCGGCGCCGGCCGCGGCGAAGCCTGCGAGCCGCAGATTAGCTCAGGATCAGGAGACCATGGCGAAGTTCCTTCGGACCTCTGGACGCGCGGGGCTGCGGCGCTACATCGACGCCGCGGCGAAAGTCCTCATCCGCATCGGCGTGTCCGCCAACGCCGTCACCGTCGCCGGCACCGCCGTCATCGCGGCCTCCTCGGTCCTGCTGCTCACCCAGGGCCACCTGCTCGCCGGACTGATCGTGATCACGCTCACCGCCTTCACCGACCTGCTCGACGGCGCCATCGCCCGCGTCAAGGGCAGCACCTCCCGCTTCGGCGCCCTGCTCGACTCCGCCTGCGACCGGATCGCCGACGCCGCCATGCTGGCCGGCCTGGCCTACTGGCTGCTCACCCAGGAGCGCTTCGCCGCCTGCGCGATGGCCCTGGTCGCGCTCATCGCCTCCCAGCTGGTCTCCTACGTCAAGGCCCGCTGCGAGAGCCTCGGCGCCGAATGCAACGTCGGCATCGCCGAACGGCCCGAACGCCTCATCCTCACCGGCGTGGCCGTCCTGGCCGAGATCCTCACCGTCCCGTTCGCGCTGGAGATCGGCATGGGGCTGCTGGCGCTGCTGGCCTCGGTCACCGTCGTCCAGCGCCTCCTCCACGCCCGCGTCGCGCTGGAGGCCGCCGAGGAGCGCGTCGATGCGTGAGAAGCTCACCGAATGGGGCTACCTCGCCGCCTGGCGCGGCGTCCGCCTCATGCCCGAACGGTCCGCGGACGCCCTCTTCCGCCGCTTCGCCGACCGCGCCTGGGCCAAGGACGGCCGCGCCGTCCGCCAGCTGCGCCGCAACCTCGCCCGCGTCGTCGACGGCGAACCGACCGACGAACTGGTGCGCGACGCCCTGCGCTCCTACGCCCGCTACTGGAAGGAGGCCTTCCGCCTCCCGACCATGAGCCGCGACGACCTGGACCGCAGCTTCGCGATGCACGGCTACGAGCCCATCGCCGAACGCGCGGCCGCGGGCCTGGGCAGCGTCGTCGCCCTCCCGCACTCGGGCAACTGGGACTTCGCCGGCGCCTGGGTGCCCCAGATCGCCGGGAACCCGCTCACCACCGTGGCCGAGCGCCTCAAACCCGAAGGCGTCTTCCGCCGCTTCCTCGCCTACCGCGAATCACTGGGCATGGCGATCGTCCCCGCCTCCGGCGGCGACCGCAACCCCCAGGCGGTCCTCGGCGAGGCGCTCGGCGACGGGCACGTCGTCGCCCTGGTCGCCGACCGCGACCTCAGCCGCGGCGGCGTCGAGGTCAAGTTCTTTGGCGAGACCGCCTCGTTCCCCTCCGGGCCCGCGGTCCTGGCCATCCGCAACGGCGTCCCCCTGTTCACCGCGCACATCCACTACGAGCCCGACCGGGCCGTCTGCCGCATCACCGGACCGGTCGACACCGGCACCGGGCGGCTGCGCGAACGGGTCGCCTCCACCACCCAGGCCGTGGCCGACGCCTTCGCCGAGGGCATCCGCGCCCACCCGGCCGACTGGCACATGCTCCAGCGGTTCTGGCCCGCCGACTTCGCCCCCGTCGACCCCGCGAGGCCCTGATGGGGGCCCTGCGGATCGGGATCGTCAGCCCGTACTCCTTCGACGTGGCCGGCGGCGTCCAGTTCCACATCCGCGACCTCGCCGAGACCCTCATCGACGTCGGCCACCACGTCTCCGTGCTCGCCCCCGCCACCGAGACCGCCGACCTGCCCCCCTACGTCGTCCCCGGCGGCAAGGCCGTCGCCGTCCCCTACAACGGCTCCATCGCCCGCCTCGCCTTCGGGCCGCGCTCGGCCGCCCGCGTGCGCCGCTGGTGCCTCGACGGCGACTTCGACGTCGTCCACGTCCACGAGCCGCTCACCCCCAGCCTGGCGTGCCTGGCCGTCCTCACCGCCCGCTGCCCGGTCGTGGCGACCTTCCACACCGCGATCACCCGCTCCCGGATGCTCGCGGCCGGGAAGCACATGGCCCAACTGGTCCTGGAGAACCTCTCCGCGCGCATCGCCGTCAGCCCCTACGCCCGCAAAGTCCAGGTCGAGCACCTCGGCGGCGGCGCCGTCGAGATCCCCAACGGCGTCCCGGTGGCCTTCTACCGCAAGGCCGCCCCCTTCGCGGCCAAGCCCGAAGGGGCCGCCATCGGCTTCGTGGGCCGCTACGACGAGCCCCGCAAGGGCTTCGGCATCCTCCGCGACGCCTTCGCGCGCCTCGCCGCCGACCGGCCCGACCTGCACCTGCTCGTCGTCGGCCGCGGCGAGCCCGAGGCCGCCGTCGCCGGACTCGACCCCGCCGTGGCCGAACGCGTCCACTTCCTCGGCGCGCTCTCCAACGAGGACAAGGCGAGCGTGCTCGCCGCCGTCGACCTCTACGCTGCCCCCAACACCGGCGGCGAGTCCTTCGGGATGATCCTCACCGAGGCCATGGCCGCGGGCACCTGCGTCCTCGCCAGCGACATCGAGGCGTTCACGAGCGTCCTCGCCGACGGCGAGGCCGGCCGCCTGTTCGCCGTGGGCGACGCCGCCGACCTCGCCGCCCACGCCGCGACGCTGCTCGACGACCCCGCCCTCAGGGCCGCCTACGTCGAACGCGCGAACGAGTGGGTCCGCCGCTACGACTGGCCCGAGGTCGCCGACCGCGTCGTCGAGGTCTACCGCGCCGCCATCGAAGCGGGCGCCGAACGCCGCTGACCGGCCCGCCGCACACCCCGCTCGACCGGGACCGCCCCCTGCGGCACACCCCATTACGATGATCCCGATGTGGTGGTTGGCAGTGCTCGTAGCGATCGTGGCGGCCGTCGGCGCGTATGCGACATGGACGGTCACCCGGGTCGAACGGCTGCACCGGCGCGCCCGCACCGCCGAGGCCGCCCTGCTGACCAAGCTCGACGACCGCGCCGAGACCGTCCTCAAATTCGTCGGGCGCCCCGGATTCGACGAGCCCGTGGCCCTGGCCCTGTCGGTCGTCGCCGTCCCCGCCGAGACCCGCAAACAGCGCGAGCTGCGCGAATACGCCGAGAACGACCTCACGCGGGCCCTGCGCGAACTCAGCCCCGACCACCCCGGCGCCGAGGACCTGGAGGCCGCCAACCGGCGCGTCGCCCTGGCCCGCCAGATCCACACCGACTTCGTGCGCGACGCCGTCGCCTCCCGGTCCCTGCCCGTCTCGGTCCTGCTGCGCCTCCACCACCGCCTGCCCCGCCCCCAGTACTGGGACATCGAGGACCCCCTCCACTGACCCGGGCCCCGGACGTGCCTTTCGCCACAGCGCTGTGAGGCCGGTCGCGGCGTAGAATTGACCCCTCAGGTACCCCTATCGTCGATACCAGCAGATGGAGCCGGTGACCGTGTCAGAGACTGAGAAGACCGTGGCCGAGGTCGGGACCGCCCGTGTCAAGCGCGGGATGGCCGACATGCTGAAGGGCGGGGTGATCATGGATGTGGTCACGCCCGAGCAGGCCAGGATCGCTGAGGACGCCGGGGCGGTGGCGGTCATGGCGCTCGAGCGCGTCCCGGCCGACATCCGCGTCGAGGGCGGTGTCTCGCGCATGTCGGATCCGGACATGATCGACGGGATCATCGAGGCGGTGTCGATTCCGGTGATGGCCAAGGCCCGGATCGGGCACTTCGTCGAAGCGCAGGTCCTGGAGTCGCTCGGGGTGGACTACGTGGACGAGTCCGAGGTGCTCACCCCGGCCGATGAGGCCAATCACATCGACAAGTGGCAGTACACGGTGCCGTTCGTGTGCGGGGCGACGAATCTGGGGGAGGCGCTGCGGCGCATCGCCGAGGGGGCGGCGATGATCCGCTCCAAGGGTGAGGCCGGGACGGGGAACGTCGTCGAGGCGACGCGGCACATGCGGCAGATCCGGGCCGATATCGGCCGCCTGGCCTCGTTGGACGCGGCCGAGCTGTTCGCCGCGGCCAAGGAGCTGCGCGCGCCGTATGAGCTGGTGGCCGAGGTCGCTCGGTTGGGGAGGCTTCCGGTGGTGCTGTTCACCGCCGGGGGGATCGCCACGCCCGCCGACGCGGCGATGATGATGCGGTTGGGCGCTGAGGGGGTGTTCGTGGGTTCGGGGATCTTCAAGTCCGGTGATCCGGCCAAGCGGGCTG
>DASTYG010000008.1:0-58575 GCA_035765105.1 Glycomyces sp. | reverse complement strand
CGACCGCCGACCGCCGACCGCCGACCGCCGACCGCCGACCGCCGACCGCCGACCGCCGACCGCCGACCGCCGACCGCCGACCGCCGACCGCCGACCGCCGACCGCCGACCGCGGCGGCGTCGGTGTGGCGGCGTCGGGCGCGTCCCGGCATGCCCTCGGCGGCCCCGGGCTCGTTTTCCGGCCCGTTCCGCCCATCGGCCCCGGATCGCGCCGGGGGACGGTTTCGGCGGCCCGTGCGTCGCGGGGCCGTGACAGGGCGTTCCGATACATAACTTGCGGGAACGGCACTTCTCGTGAGTTATATGCGGGGACGGGACATGCTTGTTTTTGCCTTTTTTATTTATTAAAAACGGAAATTAGAAATGTTATGATGCGGGCATGACAAAAACAGCCACGTTGTGCAAACGCTGCGGCAAGCCGATTCCCCAGGCCTCCGGGCGGGGCCGGCCGCGTCTGTACTGCGCCGAAGGCGACTGCGCCTCCCAAGCGAAACGACAGCGGGAACTGCGCCGCGCCACGCCCGGCCTCGAAGGCGCCCTCGCCCGCGCCGAAGAGCTCTACGAGCAGATCGAGCAGTCCATGACCGCCGCGCTCGCCCCCCTCGCCGAAGCGCTGCGCGCCGAGACCGACCCCGCCGAAGTCGAAGCGCGCCTGGCCGAAGTCCGCGGCGAGGCCGCCGGTGCCGTCGCCGCCGCCCGCGCCGAACGCGACGAGGCCGCCGCCGGCGCCGCGGCCCTCGGTGAAGCACTCGCCGCCGCCCGCGCCGAGACCGACCAGGCGGCCGCCGCCGCCGAGGAAGCCGATGCGCGGGCCAAAGAGGCGATCGCGGCCCGGCTCGAAGCACTCAAGGCCGCAGAGGCCGCCCAGGCCGACGCCTCGGCCGCGCGCACCGCGGCCGAGGAGGCCGAGGCGAAGCGCGTCTCGGCGCTGGCCGAGGCCGAGGCCGCGCGCGGCGAGGCCGCCGGGGCCCGCACCGAACGCGACCGGGCCCTGGACGCCCAGGCCGAGGCCGAGGCCGCGATGCGGCAGGCGCGCGGCGAGGCCGAGGCCGCCCGCGAGCGGGCCGAGACGCAGGCCGCCGAAGCGGCCGCGGCGATCAGGGCCGCCGAGGAGGCGCTGGAGCGGGCCGACGCGCGTGCGGGCGCGCTCACCGCCGAACGCGACGCCGAGCGCGGCCGCGTCGAATCGCTCCTGGGTGATCTGGCCGTGGCCCGGCGCGATGCCGAGCGGGCGGTCGCCCAGGCCGAGCGGGCCGGGGAGGCGCTGGTGTCCAAGCAGGACGAGGTCGCCGCCTTGTCGGCGGATAAGCGGGTGCTTCAGGCGCGGTTGGAGTCGGCCTCGTCGGCGGCTTCGGCGTTGCGCGGTGAGGTCGAGGCGTGGCGTGAGCGTGCCTTGGCGGCCGAGGCGCGTCCAAAGCCGCAGGGTTCGTGAGGGGGCCGGCCGCCCGGGTGCCGGTGCTCCCCCGGGCGGCCGGTGCTCCCCCGGGTGTGAAGCGCCGTGGGCGCCGGGTCGGTGGCGTTCATCGGGGTTTTTCGGTGGAGCGTGCTTTGACGTGGATCTTCTCGCCTTGGGGTCCGAAGATCGCGAGGAATTCGGCGACGTCGGGGCCGGGGTTGACGAAGGCGTGCGGGACGCGCGTGTCGAACTCGACGGCTTCGCCGGGGCCGATGATGAAGTCGTGCGCCCCCAGGGCCAGGCGCAGGCGTCCCGAGAGCATGTAGAGCCATTCGTAGCCTTCGTGGACCCGTTGGGGCAGGGGCCGGTCGGCGTCGGGGTCGACCGGTCGGATCTGCTTGTACGCCTGGAGGCCGCCGAGGTCGCGTGTCAGGGGGATGAATGTCTGGCCGTGCCGCTGGAAGGGCCGCATGTGGATGCGCGGGTCTCCTGTGGTGGGTGCGCCGACGAGGTCGTCGAGTTGCACGCCGTGGGCCTTGGCCAGCGGCAGCAGCAGTTCCAGGGTGGGTTTGCGCTGTCCGGCTTCGAGCCGGGAGAGCGTGCTCAAGGAGATGCCGGTGCGTTCGGCGAGCTGGGTGAGGGTCAGGCCGCGGTCGCGGCGCAGGTCTCTGAGGCGGGGGCCGACGCCGGTGAGGACGTCGGCCAGTTCGGTGTGCTCCATCCCCCGATTATTGCCATACTGGCAAGATATTTGCCACCGGTTCGGTCTCGGGGCACGATCGCGGTGAACGAGACGAGGAGGACTGATCATGGGAACCGAGCATTTCGAGGTCGTGGTGGTCGGCGGCGGGGCCGCCGGGTTGAGCGGCGCGGTGGTGCTGGCCAGGGCCAGGCGCAGCGTACTGGTCGTCGACGCCGGGCATCCCCGCAACTCCCCCGCCGCGGGCGTCCACTCCTACCTGACGCGCGACGGCATGGCCCCGGCCGACCTGGTCACGGCCGGGCGGGAGGAGGTGCGCGGCTACGGCGGGCGCATCCGCGAGGGGTCGGTGGCGCGGATCGAGCGCGGCCGGGAGGGCTTCACTGTGCACTTGGCCGAGGGGGCGGCGGTGCGCGCCGACCGGCTGCTGGTGGCGACCGGCCTGGTCGACGAGCTGCCGCCCGTGCCGGGCCTGGCCGGGCGCTTCGGGCGCGATGTGCTGCACTGCCCGTACTGCCACGGCTGGGAGGTCCGCGATGAGCCGATCGCGGTGCTCGCGACCGGTCCGATGGCCGTGCATCAGGCGCTGCTGTGGCGGCAGTGGAGCGACCGGGTGACGGTGCTGCGCCATACCGCGCCGCCGTTCGGTGAGGCCGATGCCGAGCGGCTGGCCGCGCGCGGTATCGCGGTGGTCGAGGGCGAGGCGGCCGGGCTCGAGGTCGAGGACGACCGTCTGGTCGGGTTGGCTTTGGCCGACGGGTCGAGTGTGGCGTGCCGTGCTCTGGCGGTGGCGCCGCGGTTCACCGCCTCGGCGTCGCTGCTGACCGGTCTGGGGCTGGAGGCGAGCGAGCTGGTGCATCAGGGGCAGGTGCTCGGCAGTTACGTCGAGGCCGATGCCACCGGTGCCACGTCGGTGCCGGGGGTGTGGGTGGCCGGGAACGTGGCGAGTCCGATGGCGCAGGTCGTCGCGGCAGCCGAGGCCGGGGTGCGGGCCGCGGGCGCGATCAACTTCGATCTGATCGAGGCCGAGACCGATCGGGCCGTGGCCGCCCGCCGCAAGGCTTTGTCGGTGTGAGGCCTGGGCGCGCCCGGCCGGTCACAGCGCCGTGGGTTCGGCGTGGAAGAGGCGGACTTCGGCGGGTCGGGCGCGCAGCCGGTCGAGCAGTGCGTCGGCCGCGGTGTGGTGGGGTGCGGCCAGGTGGGCCCGGATGCTTTGGGCGTCGGTCCATTGTTCGACGCAGATGAACCGGTCGGGGTCGTCGATGTCGGTGTAGCAGGCGTAGTGGAGGCATCCGGTGTCGTTGGCGAGGGTGGCGGTCTGGAGGTCGCGCAGGGCGCGGGCGAACGCTTCGCGGTGTTCGGTGCGGGCGTAGAGGAAGGCGTGGACGACGATCATGCGCCTACGTTAGTCCGGCGGGTGCTTTTCGTTTGCGCCTCGGCGCGGGGGCTCCTAGAGTCTGGTCGCGCCTGGCGGGCGGCTGCTGCTCGGGGAGGGGTTCTGGGAGCGGGTGCCCACCGGGGAGCAGTTGGGGCGGATGCGGAGATGCCGGTCTTGGCGGAGCCGGTGGACGCGGGGGTCGCGGCCGGGTTCCGGCCGCTGCGCGCGGAGGCGGTCGAGCAGTCCGAGTGGGATGATTTCGAGTCGGGATTCCTGGCCGATCGGGAGGTGTGGCTGATGGGCCATGCCGGTGACCGGGAGGCGGCCGATGCGCATCGCGGCGGGTGGCTGGGCGGGCATCGGGGTCTGCTGGGCTTCGCCTATGTGACGTTCGGCCGTCCGCTGTAGGCGGCTCAGGTGCGGCGGCGCTTCCAGTCGGCGAGGGCCTGGTCGGTGTCGATGGGCCCGAAGGGCAGCGGGGGGCCGTCGATGGGGCCGATGAGGGCCTTGCGGATGCGGGCGTTGAGGTCGGCCAGGGCCGCGCGGACGGCGGTCTCGCTGTCGAGGGCGTCGAGCGCGGCGGGCAGGTCGGCGAAGTCGCCGCGTGCTTCGGCTTCGCGGATGGCCCGTTCGACGCCGCGGGCTTGTCGGTCGCTCATGGTCGCCTCCTGGCCCTTAATGGCAGACGGGTCAGGCGGCGCCTTGGACGACGATGGCGACGGCGGCGAACTGGGCGATGTAGGCGGCCAGGGTGAGGGCGTGGAAGACCTCGTGGAAGCCGAACCATTGCGGTGCGGGGTCGGGGCGTTTGCGGGCGTAGACGAGGCCGCCTGCGGTGTAGAGGAGTCCGCCGGCGACGATGAGGGCGGTGGCTGCGGTGCCGGCTCCGGCGGCCAGTTGCGGGAGGACGGCCAGGGCGATCCAGCCCAGGGCGATGTAGAGGCCGGTGTAGAGCCAGCGGGGGGCGCCGATCCACAGGGTGCGGAAGGCGATGCCGGCGGCCGCGCCGGTCCAGACTGCGGTGAGGATGGCGGTGCGGGCGGTGCCTTCGAGGGCGAGGTGGGCGATGGGCGTGTAGGTGCCGGCGATGATGAGGTAGATGTTGGCGTGGTCGCATCGTTTGAGGCGGGCGGTGGCGGCCGGGCCGAGATCGGTGCGGTGGTAGAGGGCCGAGATGCCGAACAGGGACGCGGAGGCGGCGACGTAGACGGCGGTGGCGAGTCGGGCCGCGGTGGTGGGGCCGGTGGCGACCAGGACGAGGCCGGCGATGAGGGCAGCGGGGAAGGCGGCCAGGTGGATCCAGCCGCGCAGGCGCGGTTTGGGCGCGGCCGGCGGTGCGGTGGCGGGGGGTGCGTCCAGGGCGGTGTCCATGCCGTCGACGATACGCCCGCCGGTTACCGGCCGGTAGTGTCTTCAGGTCCCCTGGGGCGGTGGTGTTATGCCTACGGCGGGGGTCGGCGCGTGGACGTAGGGGCCGCTACGTCCGTGCGCCGATGCGGGCGGGGGCGCGGGGCGGCGAGGGTGGGGTCATGCGTCTTTCACGTCGTGCTTATCGTTTCGCGATCGTCGTCCATGTGGCCGCGTCGGTCGCCTGGCTGGGTCTGAGCCTGGCCCTGCTCGTGCTGGCCTTGACGGTGCTGCGCACCGGTGAGGCCGAGGTCCAGTTCGCCGCCGGTGCGGCCGCGGCGATCCTGGCCTCCTCGATCGCCGTGCCGATCGGGGCGGTCGCGCTCGTCTCGGGCCTGGTGCTGGCCTTGGGGACGCGTTGGACGCTGCGCTACCGGTGGGTGCTGGTCAAGCTCGTCGCGACGTGCCTGACCTTCACGCTCACGCTGGTGCTGCTGCGTCCGGGCCTGGCGGCCCTGGCCGCCGAGCTCGACCCCGCCCGGCTGCTGGCGGTCGAGGTCGACGTGGTCATGGGCCCGCTCGTGTCCTCGGCGGTCTATGTCGGCGCGGTCGCCGTGTCGTACGTCAAACCGTGGGGAGCGGTCGGGCGGCGTCGGTCCGCGCCGCGGCCGCCAGTGCCCGCTCGTAGTGGCCGATGAGGGCGTCGCCTTCGGCCTCCCAGGTGCGGCCGAGGACTTTGCGGCGGCCTTTGCCGCCCCAGGAGCGCAGCAGGGGCCGCCGGTCGGCCAGTTCGGCGACCAGGGCCGCCAGTCCGGTCTCGTCGCCGGGGGCGAAGCGGGCGCCGTCGACGCCGGGGTCGACCAGTTCGGCCGCGCCTCCGGCGTCGACGCACACCACGCCGACGCCGGAGGCGTGGGCCTCCTGGACGGTCTGCCCGAACGTCTCGAACGGTCCGGTGTGGATGAACAGGTCGAGGGAGGCGTACAGCCGCGACAGGTCCTGACCGCCCAGGACCCCCAGGAAGGCCGCGCGGGGCATCAGCCGCTCCAGTGCGCGGCGGCGCGGGCCCTCCCCCGCCACGACCAGGCGCACCCCCTCCAGTTCGGCGACGCGGCGCAGCAGGTGCAGGTGCTTCTCGCGGGCCAGGCGGCCGACGTAGCCGACCAGGAGGGCCCCGTCGGGCGCGAGCGTGTCGTGGAGCGCGGTCGAGCGGTGCCGGGGGTGGAAGCGGTCGGTGTCGACCCCGTGGGGCACCACGGCGACGCCGTCGATGCCCTGGGCGGTCAGGGAGCGGGCGGTCGCGCGGGTGAGGGCGAGGTTGACGTGGGCGCTGGCGTGGATGCGCCGCAGCCGTTTCCACACCAGGTGTTCGAACGCGGTCAGGTGGTAGGCGCGGGTGTAGGCGGCCAGGTCGGTCTGCCAGACCGCGACCGCGGGCGTGCCGGTGCGCGCGGCGTAGGCCGCGGCCCGGGCGGTGTAGCCGAACGGGGAGGCCAGGTGGATGAGGTCGGGCCGGTGGCGCCGGAGCGCCTCGTCGACCGCCCGGGTGGACAGGCCGGCGCGGAAGCCCCGGTAGGCCGGGAGGGGCAGGGAGGGGACGTGCACCACCGGGTAGGGGCGGCGGGGCCGGGGCCCGGGGCCGGGGGCCGGTGCGATGACCACGGGGTCGAGTCCGCGCTCGTGCAGGTGGTCGGCGGTGCGGGCGACCGATCGGGCGACGCCGTTGACCTGCGGCGGGAATGATTCGGTGACGATGGCGACTTTCATGGTCGCAGCGTATGGGCCCTGCTGGGCCGGGGCGCGAATGCCGCATGGCGCGGGTTTGAACCGTTGCCGACGCTCTCCTCGCCGCGGGGCGGTGTCACAGGCGTGCGATACGTATTGGAGGATGCACGAAGCCCAATAGAGCCTGAGTTGCTCGCAGGATGCCGAAGGAGCCAGCGATGTCACTGTCGAGTGCCGACATCACCCACCTTGAGTCGGTGTTGGCGCAAGGGAAGAAACCGAAGGTGATGTTCACCGAGTCGGCCGGGCAGGTCGCCGGCAAGTCCGGGAAGGTGGTCGCGCTCGACGAGGCCCGGGAGGGCGATTTCCTCCTGGTCGCGTTCGGCTCGGACCAGTTGCCGTTCTCGCCGGCCGAGCTGCGGCTGCCCGAGCGCGGGGAGTCGGCCAAGGCCAGGGCGCCCCGGCAGCGGGCCGCCGCGGCCGAGGCCGCGCCCGAGCCGCCGCCGGGGCCGGGGCTGCTGCCCGAGGAGCCCGCCGCCGCGACCGCCAAAGCCGCTGAGAGGAAGACCGTGTCCCAGAACGCCGAGACCAGGCCCGAGGCCGCTCCGGCCCGTAAGAAGGCGCCCCGGGCGCGGACCGCGAAGGACAAGCACCCCGAGTTGACGGTCACGTTGACCTATGAGGACGGGGAGTGGGCCGTCGCGGCCGCCAAGGGGGCGCGCACGCTCGTCAAGGGCGTCCATGTGGGTCACACCGCGGCGCTGGCGATGTGCGAGGCGACCGAGTCGGCCGAGGTGCGCGAGATCGTCACCGAGGTCGTCGACCGGATTCGCTCCGAGGCCGAGGCCGAGGCCGAGGCGCTGCGCAAGCGCCTGGAGGAGGCCGAGGCGCGCCTGGCCGAGCTCCGGTAGTGAGGGGAGTCACCCGCGGGCGTGCTTGATGTAGATCATGACCGCTTCGCGGGTGGTCTTCACTCCCAGGGTGCTGCGGGCGGCGGCGATGCGCCGGTTGGCCGTGCGCAGTGAGACGAATTCGGCTTCGGCGGCGGCGGCGATGGTCGATCCGGCGGCGAGCCGGTTGAGCAGCGCCCGCTGCTCCAGGTCCAGATCGAGTCCGTCGGCCGGTTCGGTCCGGCCCGGGGTGGCCCCGAGCGGGCCGACGCGCCGCAGGTCGGCGGCCAGGGCCAGGGCCAGCCGCCCCGAGGCGACGGCGATGACGCCCGCGCCGCGCGCCGCGGCCAGGACCGCCTGGGAGGCGGTGTGCTCGTCGGTGACGGCCCCGTGGGCGACCAGGCGCCGCTCGCCTAGGTCCCAGGCAGGTTCCAGCAGTGCGAACCCGCGGTGGGACTTCCAGCCCGCGGCGGTGCAGCGGCGCACGATCGCATCGGCCTCGGCGGGGGTGGGCACCACGTGCAGCGGCAGGTGTTCGCTCATGAGGCACCGCCGGCGTCGAGCAGGACGGCCGCTTCGGTGCGGGTCTTGGCCCCCAGTTTGCGCATGCCCGAGCGGATGTGGGTCTCCACGGTCTCGGCGGTGATGCCGAGGATCTCGGCGATCCGGCGGGAGGGGTGCCCGTCGGCGACGTGGCGCAGCACTTCGGTCTCGCGGTCGGTCAGGCCGCCGGTGCCGCGGGCCGAGCGGCGGTCGCGGCGCACGTCGTGGCGTCGCAGGGAGCGGCGGGCGCGTCCGGCCAGGACGGTCAGGCCGTGGTCTTCGGCGATGCGTTCGGCCTCTTCGAGGGCGGTGACGGCGGTGCGGGACTCGCCGGTGTGGGCGGCCAGGGCCAGCAGGCAGCGGACCTGTTCGCGGGCGGCCAGGCCGTTCCAGGCCGCGGCGGCGGTGTCGAAGGCCTCGCCGCGGGCGGCGTCCCACGCCTCCAATGTGGCCTCGACGGGGGCCGGCCAGGCGGTCTTGGACGTCTCGGCCGGGTCGGTGCCGGTGTCGTAGGCGATCCAGCGGCCGGTGATGTGGGCCAGGCCCCCGACCAGGCCGCCGTCGCCTTCGGGCGCTTCGGGTCCGGGCTGGCCGTCGAGCCAGGCCGTCTCGTGCTCCAGCCATTCGACGAGTTCGCCGAGCGCGCCCGGCGGGGCGGCCAGGCGCGCCAGCCGGGCGCGGGCGGTGCCCAGCGCGCCGGTGTCGGCCTCGGCCAGGGCGATCGCGGCGACGATGAGGGTGTCGGCCACGGCCGGCAGGGCGTGGTCGGCTAGCGACTGCGAGGTCGCGATCAGGTGGTCCAGTCCGGTGCCGGACAGGACCAGGCACCAGGCGCCGGCGGCGAGGAACCGCGTCTGCCACGAATAGGCGCCCGCCGCGGCGCACCGGCCGGCCGCCTCCCGGGCCGCCTGCTCGGCCTCGCCGAGCCGGGCGGTGTCGACCAGGGCGACCACCCGGTTCCAGGCGCACCAGTTCGCGCAGGTCACGTCCCCGGCCTCCCGGGCGAGCGCCTCGGCCGCTCGCAGCGCCTCGGGGTCGTCGCCGGCCAGGGCGGCGGCCAGTCCCGGATGGGACTCCCCGGCCCCCCAGCGTTCGCGCAGCGCCTCGGCCAGATCGGCCCGCCGCCCGGCGGGGGCGCACAGCAGCCGCAGCTGGTCGCGTTCGGGGCTCTCCTCGCCGATCGGCTCGAGCGCGAGCGCCGCGGCGGCGCTGTGGCCGGTCGCCAGGTGCGCCCAGGCGCGCGCGAGCGCCGCATCGGGCCCGGTCTCGCCCTCCAGGACGGCCAGTGCCGGGCCGGGCCGCCCGGCCTCCAGGGCCGATCGCGCGGCCCGCACCCGCAGGCCCGGGTCGAGCTCGGCGGCCAGCAGGAGCGCTTCGGCTTTGATCGAGAGCCCGGCCGCGGGGTCGCCGGCGGCCTCCAGGGCCGCGGCCAGGGCCCGGTCGGCGAGCCCGGCGGCGTGGGCGTGGCGGGCCGATTCGAGCCCGGCCGTGGCCTCGGCCAGGTGCGTGTGCATCGCGCGCCGCGCCGCCGTGTCGAGCAGGCCCGCGGCGATCTCGGCCATCCACGGGCTGGCCGGGCGCAGGTAGTGGCCCTCGGCGACGACCATGCCCGCCTCCAGCAGCAGCGAGGCGCCCTCGCCGAGCAGGCTGGGGTGGGCCGGGCGGCCCAGCAGCCCCAGCGCGGCCAGGGCGGTGCGCCCGGGCCGGGGCAGGTCGGCGATGGCCGCCGCGGCGGCCGCGGCCGGGTCGGCCACGGCGTCGAAGTCGAGTTCGGCGTCCAGGTCGCCGGCGCGGCGGGCCAGCGCGGTCAACGCCAGCGGGTTGCGTCCGCCGCGGGCGGTGAGCTGGGCGATGCGGTGCGCCGGCAGGGCCGGGGCGGCGGCGCGGACGAGCGCTTCGGCCTCGGCGTCGGTCAGATCCGGCACCTCGATCACGGTCGCGGCCGCCAGCAGCCGTTCCAGGGCCGGTGCGGGGACCCGGTTGGGCACGCGCAGCGCAGCGGCCACCGGCAGCCGCTCGGCCAGGACCGGCAGGACCGCGAGCGTGGCCGCGTCGCACCATTGCAGGTCGTCGATGACCAGGACGCCGCCGCGGGTGCGCGAGTAGACCGCCTCGGCCAGCAGCGGCAGGTCGTCGGCGGGCATGCGGGCGCGGGTGGCGCGCTCCAGCGCCAACGCCGGGGAGGCCGAGAGCATCGCCAGTCCCCCGCCGGCGTGGCCGGGACGGGACGAGGCCGCGCACAGCCGTTCCAGCAGCCGGGTGCGGCCGCACCCGGGCGGGCCGGTGAAGATCACCAGGCCGGTCTCGCGCAACGCCTCGGCGGCCAGGCGCAGGGCGTCGTCTCGGCCTGCGGGGGGCACCGTCGCCCCCGGTTCGGCGGGGACGGGCCTCGGGCGCAGGCCGGGGACGGGAGACGACGGGGCGGCCAAGGGGGCTCCTTCACGCTCTGGCACGAATGGGGGAGGCGACGCATCGCCTGCGGTTTGTATCGTCGTTGTCAGTCGACGGATCGCCGACGCCTCTCATGATATTGCGGAAACTTCGATGCCGCAGACCGGCGTCGGCGGCCGCTGCGAGTCGGTGGAAAGGGCGGACGCGTCAGCATGGTGTCAGGGCAACTCACCACGAGTGTGGCGAGCATGTGCGAGGAGCTGTCGGGGAAGGTCGGCGACTCCTCACGTGCCGTCGTCGAGGAGGTGGCCTCCCGTCTGGGGCAGCCGCTGCGAGTCGCCGTCGCCGGACGCCTGAAGGCCGGGAAGTCGACACTGGTGAACGCGCTCATCGGCCGCCGCGTCGCCCCCACCGCCGCCGGGGAGTGCACCCGCGTGGTCACCCAGTTCCGCTACGGCCCGGCCGACCGCGTCGACGTCATCGACCGCTCGGGCGGCAAGCACGCCGTTCCCCTGGACGCGGCCGGGATGATCCCCACCACGCTGCCGATCCCCGCCGACGCCGCGGCCATGATCGACGTGCAGCTCTCCTCCGACCGGCTCAGGGACCTCATCGTCGTCGACACCCCCGGCCTCCAGTCGATCAACACCGACATCTCCGACGCGGCCCGCGAGATGCTCTTCGCCGCCCCCATCGCCGAGGACGTCGACGACGACTCCCGCGAGGCCGTCGCCGGGGCCGAGGCCATCATCTACGTCATCACCCAGCAGGTCCGCGCCGACGACGTCGAAGCGCTCGAAGCGTTCGCCAAAGCCTCCCAGCAGCTGTCGAGCTCCCCGATGAACTCCTTGGCCCTGTACAACAAGGCCGACAAGCTCTCCCCGGGCCCCGGCCAGGACCCGTGGCCGGTCGCCGGCCCCATCGCCGCCGACCAGGCCGCGATCCTGCGCCGCGCCGTGTGCGACGTCGTGCCCGTCGTCGGCCTCCTGGCCGAGACGGCCGAGGCGGGCCTGCTGACCGCCGCCGACTGCGAGGCCCTGCGCACCCTCGCCGGCCTCGACGAGGAGAAGCGCGCGCTCATGCTCGCCTCGGCGGGCCTGTTCACCTCCACCGAGGGCCCGGTCGACATCGACCAGCGCCGCCGCCTGCTCGAACGCCTCGACCTGTACGGCATCAACTTCGCGATCGCCCACCTCCAGGCCAACCCGCGCCTGGCCACCGGCGAACTGGTCCGGCTGCTGTTCGCCGCCTCGGGGTTCCCGCGCCTGCGCACCACGCTGCACCAGATCTTCGGCGTCCGCGCCGACGTCATCAAGGCCGGGTGGGCGCTCTCGCGCCTGGACGCCGCGGCCGCCTCCGGGCCCGCGGCCGACCGCGACCTGCTGCGCGGCGCCGTCGAATCGATCGTCGCCCGCCCCGAATACCACCGGCTGCCGCTGCTGGAGGCCGCCGCGGCGGTCACCACCGGGCAGGTCGCCCTGCCCGAGGAGATGGAGGCCGAAGTCGCCAGGCTCGCCCTGACCGACGACGCCGGCGTCGTCCTGGGACGGCCCGACGCCCCCCGGCCCCAGCTGCGCCGCGCCGCGATCGAGGCCGCCTCGCGCTGGCGGGCCTTCGCCAACGGCGGCGCCACGCCCGCGCAGGCGCGTGTGGCGAACGTGGTGCATCGTGGTTTCCATCTGCTGGCCCAACGTCTCGGCTGAACGACTAAGGAGCAAATTGTGACGACTCGACTCGGCGGTCCCCTCGTAGGGGCGCTGGTGGGCCTCGCCGCCGCCGGCCTCGGCGCCGTGTTCATCGCCGACGGACTGGACTGGCGCACCATCGCCATCGCCTGCGGACCGGTCATCATCGCCGCCGTCGTCGCCGCGGCCGCCGGCAGATCCATCACCCCCGCCCCCGCGCCCGCCCCGGCCCCGGGCACCGGAGCGAACTCCGGGCCGATCCCGACCGCGCAGCCGGCCGAGCCGGCCCTGGCCGCCCAGGCCGTCGCCGACCGCGGCGCCCTGGTCGAGACGTGCATCTGGATGCGCGACCGCGCCACCTCCCCGGCCCTGGCCTCCCACCTCGACCAGACCTTCCAGAAAGTCGGCGTCGCCGCCCTCGACGCGACCGGGCAGCGCTTCGACCCGGCCGTGCACGAGGCCGGCGCCACCGTCGCCGCGCCCGGACCGGCCGAGGACGGCATCATCGCCCGCACCGAGACCCCCGGCTACACCGACCGCGGCCGCCTCCTGCGCCACCCGGTCGTCACCGTCTACCGCGGGCAGGTGCGGGCATGACCACCGCCACCGAGGCCAAACCGAAGCCGAAACCGAACCCGGCCGCGCAGATCCACAAACTGTGCGCCAAAGCCGCCAAGGCCGGCAACGCCTCACTGCGGTCGGTCGACGCCAAGGCCGCCGCCGAAGTCGACGAGGTCGCCCGCTGGCAGCCCGACAAGCCCGTCGCCGTCGTCGTCGGCGAGACCAAACGCGGCAAGTCCTCCCTGGTGAACGCGCTGCTGGGCACGCCCGGCCTCTCCCCGGTCGACGCCGCGGTCGCCACCACCGCCTACCTCGAGTTCTCCCACGCCGAAGAGGCCTCGGTCCGCGCCTGGCAGCCCGGCGCGGCCGACCCGATGCTCCTGGGCGTGGGCGACCTGCGCAACTGGGCCACCCGCCTGGGCACCATGCCCCCCGGCATGGTCCCGCCCCGGCGCATGCTCGTGGGCCACCCCGCGCCCCTCCTCAAGCACCTGTCCATCGTCGACACCCCCGGCACCGGCGGCCTCGACCCCGACCACGCCCAGATAGCGCTCGAAGCCGTCTCCAGGGCCACGTGCCTGATCATGGTCACCGACGCCTCCTCCCCGATGGCCAAGACCGAACTGGACTTCCTCTCCGAGGCCTCCCGGCGGGTCAACTTCGTCGTGTTCGTGCTCACCAAGACCGACACCTACCCCGGGTGGCGCACCGTCATGGAGGAGAACCGGGCCCTGATCGAGGCGCACGCGCCCCGCTTCCGCCACGCCCCCCACTTCCCGGTCTCGGCCATGCTCGCCCAGCACGCCCTGGCCTCCCAGGGCCCCACCCGCCAGGCCCTGGCGAAGGAATCGGGCATCGGCAAGCTCCAGCGCGCCCTGGTGCGCGTCGCCACCTCCGGCAAGGCCCTGGTCGCGGCGAACGTCGTCCGCGCCGTCCGCACCGAGTTCGCGCGCCTGGCCACCGCCGCGCAGGCCGACATGAAGGCCTACGACCCCGACCCCGAGTCGGCCAACCGCCTCAAAGAGGAGAAGAAGCAGGTCCTGGCGACCCGCCGCGGCGAGACGAAGAAGGCGAACCTGGCGCTGCGCGTGGAGACCCAGCGCGCCAAGATCGAAGTCCAAGGGCGCCTCAGGGCCCACCTCCAGCAACTGGAGGAGGCCCTGCTCGACGAGGTCGAGAAGGCCAACAAGGCCGCGCTCGAATCACTGCCCCAGCGCGTCGACATCGCCCTCCAGGGCATCGCCGCGCGACTGTCGGGCGAACTCCACCAGCGGTTCGTGCTGCTGGCCGAACGGGTCCTGCGGCAGGTCTTCAACGACGACGAGCTGCGCCAGGCGACCAGCTCGATCTCCGCCGGGCTCCGCGCGGCCGCCTCCGGGCGCGCCCGCCGCGACGCCAACAACGACGGGGCGCTGCTCATGGCCTCCTCGGCGGGCGTGGCCATGATGGCCGGGCGGGCGGTCAGCATGGGCGCCGGCGCGGTCGGCCTGGGCGCTTTGACCGGCATCGGCGCGGTCGCCCTGTCGGCCTCGGGCATCGGCGTCGGCATCGCCGCGGCGGGCTTCCTGCTGTACCGCCGCAAGATCCAGGGCAACCGCCAGGCCGCCAAGCAGTGGGTGCAGCGCGTCATCGCCGAGGCGCGCGCCAACCTCAACGAGGAGATCGGATTCCGCTTCACCGAGGTCGAATTCGTGTTCAACTCCACACTCGACGACGCCTTGGAGCGCCGCGGCGCCGAATACGACGCGCGGATCTCGGCGGCCGAGTCGGCCGCGAAGGCCGACCAGGCGGCCCGCGCGAAGAAGAAGGACGCCCTCAAGCAACGTCGCGACTCGATGGCGCAGAAAGTGAAGCAGCTCGACGAGGTGCTGGCCAAGGCCCGCACGCTCGTGCCGGGCGAGGAGGATGGCGATGGATGACTTCGAGCAGTTCGCGGCCGGCGGGGAGGGCCCCGACGACTTCGGCGAGACCGGCGACATGAGCGACGAGGGCCCCTCCTCCCCCTTCGACGACTGGAGCGAGAGCGAGGTTCCCGACGACGAGGGCGATCTCGAATCCCTCGGCTACGACTGGGGCGAGACCGGCGGCGAGGACCAGACCGGCCTGGAGGCCGGCATCGACGACGCCTTCGACGTCGACGACGACTTCGCCGAGGACCCGCCCGCCGACCAGACCGGAGCCGGCGGCGAAGCCGACTACGCGGCGACCTATGAGGACGCCCTGGTCGCCGAGGCCGACAACCCGGCCCTGTTCCCGCCCGAACTGGACCTGGACGTGCCCGAACCGGTCGACGGCTACCCGTGGGTCGACCTCGACGCCCTTGGGTCGGCCGAAGCCGAGCCGTGGGTCAACACCGCCGAATCCTCCGACTACGCCGCCGCCGACCTCGACGACGTCGTCGCCGAGGCCCTCTCGCGCTTCTGGGAGCAGTGAGCACCGACACAGCGAGGCGCGCCGCCCCGGCGCGAGGACGCCACGCCGGGCCCGGCGGCCACACGCCCCTCACCGGCCCCACCGGCGGCGACGGCGTCGCACACACCGGTGCGACCGCGGCCCCCGGGCCGCCGGACGCGACCGGACTCCACAATGTCAAGATCACCGTGGCGTGAATTTCTCGGACCTCGCGGCACCAAAAAAGGCGCACCGGCGGTAGATTGACTCCATTACCGTCGAACTCGGCGCGGATACGGGCCCCGTTCTGATATACAGGACGACCCGTACCCCTCGATATCCGCGCCGATCTATCCCCGTACGACCGACCGGGAGCCGTGTGGTGAACGAACCAGACCACTACCGCATCCTCGGGGTGAGCCCGGAGGCTCCACGTGGCGACATCCAGGCCGCCTACCGGCGGCGCCTGCGCGAGACCCACCCCGACCGCGGCGGCGACGAAGCGGTCTTCCACCAGGTCCAAGCCGCCTGGGAGACCCTCTCGCACGCCGGCCTGCGCCGCGAGTACGACCTGCTGCGCTTCGGACGCCGCGCCGCCAAACGCTACGGCCGGGCCGCGGCCCGCCCCTCGCACCGCAAACCCCGCGGCTGGAACGTCCAACCCGACACCGGACCGGCGGCCCCCGCCGACACCGGCCCCGGCGCCCTCGTCACCGTCCCCTGGCACGCCCGAGTGCAACGCGGCCGCGTCAACTCCAAACCTTCACTGTGGACCGAACTGGGCGCCGCCGCCGCCCTCACCGCCCTATGGGCCGCATCCGGCATCGCCTTCTGCGCCGCCGCGCTCGCCACCGACGCGCCCCTGCCCATCCGGGCCCTGTCCATCCCCCTCGTCCTGGCCGGCGCGATCGTCTTCCTCGGCCAGGCCGCCCGCACCCGCCGCACCACCGAGCACGCCGCCCCGCCCCCGCCCCGCGCCCGCATCGTCCTGGCCGTCCTCTTCGGCGCCGCCGCGGTCTGGTCGGCCGGACCCGGCTCCTGGCTGGGCTGGTGGCTCGCCCTCTACGCCCTGTGCGGCGCGGCCCTGATCTGGCCCCTGCGCCGCGTCCGCTGGGCCGCCGCCCTGCGCCGCTCGGTCGGCGCGGCCCTGCGCGACTACAACGCGTTCGGCCCGGTCGGCACCCGCCCCCGAGCCGACCGGCCCACCGGCCGGCTCCTGCGCGAAGTCCTCACCAACCTGCCGGCCTCACGCCTGTTCGTGTCCCTCCCGGCCACCGCCTCGGTCCGCGTCCCCCACGCCATCGTCTGCGGCGACCGGCTCGCGCTGCTGTGCGCCCCGGTCGGCCGCGACACCGGCGACGCCGACGCCGCCAACCTCGCCGCGGCCGTCGCGACCATCGCCGCCGACCTGCCCGACGCCCACGTCCACGGCTGGGTGCTGTGGCCGACCCTCCCCGAAGACGGCCCCACCGCCCCCGACGCCGATGTCGACGACGTCGCCGTCCACGCCGCCGCCGCCGACATCGGCCTGTGGCTGGCCGCCGGAGGCGACCACTACGATCTGCCGGTCCTGCAATCCCTGCGCCTGCGCCTGGCCGCCGTCCCCGCCCAGCGCAGCGACTCGCGCGCCCCCGCCGTGCGCGCGTGAGGAATCGCACGGGACACCCTGGGCCCGAAGTGAGTACAGTGCAAAGCGATGAACGCCCTCCGCCGCGCCGACGCCATCGTCGCCGACCGGCTGCGCCTGGCCGCCGAGCGTGAACCGCTCCCCGGCGCCGCGGCCGGCACCACGGCCGCCGACGTGGCCCGAGCCCTCGCCGCCGGCTCCCCCCGCGCCGACCGCTTCCTCGCCGAGATCGACGCGGCCGTCGCCGGCACCGCCCTCGCCCTCGCCTCCGCCCGCCCCCACCCTGCCGACCTGTGGGCCCACGCCGCCGCCGCCCACCCCGACCCGACCGTGTGGTTCGAACAGGCCGTCGTCCTCGGCCACCCCACCCACCCCCTGGCCCGCACCCGCGGCGACCTGACCGAAGCCCAGACCCGCGCCTACGCGCCCGAACACCGCCCCCGCATCACCCTCGGCCTCCACCGCGCCCCCGGCCTGACCGCCGGACCCGACTGGCCCGCCGCCGACGCGCACGGCCCCCTCCTGCCGGTCCACCCCTGGCAGGCCCACCGCCACCGCCTCCCCGCGCCCGAAGCGGCCTGGACCGACGCCGCACCCCTGATGAGCCTGCGCACCGTCTCGACCGGCCGCCGCCACGTCAAATGCGCCGTCGACCTCCAACTGACCTCCGCGATCCGCCACGTCACCCCCGCCGCCGTCCACAACGGCCCCGCCGTCGCCGCCCGCCTCGCCCCCCACGCCCGAGCCCACGGCATCACCCTCCTGCCCGAGACCGCCGCGGCCGCCGCGGGCCCCGACGGCCCCCGCGGCGACCTGGCCGCGATCATCCGCCCCGCCCCCCACACCCTCGCCGGCGACCGCGTCCTCCCCCTCGCGGCTCTGGCCGAACCCTGCCCGGCCACCGGCCGCCCCATCGCCGCCGCCCTCGCCGGCGACCGCCTCGACCCGTGGTGGACGGCCCTGACCGCGACCGCCCTGGCACCCCTGCGGCTCCTGGCCGCCACCGGCGCCGCCCTCGAAGCCCACGGACAGAACCTCCTGATCGCCTTCGACGACGACCGGCCCGCCCGCGCCCTCTACCGCGACTTCGGCGGCATCCGCCTCCCCCGCGCCCACTGGCCCGACCTGCACGGCGCCATCACCACCGACGACGAGGACGAACGCATCCGCAAACTCCTCGCCGCCCTGCTCCCCACCACCCTGACCGCCCTGGTCGACGCCCTCGCCGCCTGGACCGGCACCGACCCCGGCCGCTGGTGGCAGACCGTCGCCCGCACCGCCCGCGCCGCCGCGGCCCCCTCCCCCGCCCTCACCGCCGCCGTGTTCGCCCCCACCTGGCCGATCAAGGCCACCACCGCGATGCGCCTGGCCGAAGACCCCCTCACCGAGGTGTGGGCGGCCGTCCCCAACCCGCTGGCGGACGCGTGAACCTCACCGCGAAGATCCTGGCCGCCGCCTGGAGGGAGAACCTCGCCGACCTGCGCGAAGGCCCCTCCCCGGTGCCCTTCACCGCCGTCGAGGGCCCCTTCAACCAGCTCACCGTCACCAAAACCCCCCACACCGGCCCGGCCCAGACCCTCGAAGCGATCCTCGCCGCCCCGCTCCCGGCGCACCTGACCGCCGAACTCGCCTCCGCCCGGACCGGACACGCCCTCGCCGCCGCCCGCGGCCGCGAACGCGCCCGCCACCTCGCCGCCCTCGCCCGCCGCACCGGCGCCCCCACCCTCGCCGCCCTCCTCCACCGCTGCGAACGCGGCACCGACACCACCGCCCGGCTCCTGGAGACCCTCGCGACCGACGGCCACCAACTCCACCCCTGCGCCCGCACCCGCCTGGGCTGGGACACCGCCGACCTCACCCGCTACGACGTCGAGACCCCCCGGCCCCTGCCCGTCCGCCTCCTGGCCGACCCCACCGGCCTCCTGGCCCGCTCCGGCACCGACTTCCGCGACCACCCCATGCTCACCGGCCTCGACCTGCCCGACCCGGTCCTCCCGGTCCACCCCTGGCAGCTCGAACACCGCATCCTCCCGGCCCACCGCGACCTGTTCGACTCCGGCCGCCTGCGCCTGCTCGAACCGGCCGTCCCCGCCTGGCCCACCGCCGCCGTCCGCACCGTGTGCGGCGCAACCCGCCCCGGCCACCTCAAACTCGCCCTGGGCATCCACATCACCTCCACCCGCCGCGACATCGCCCCGGACACCGCCCGCCTGGCCCCCCTCCTGACCGCCGCCGTCGCCGACCTGACCGCCGCCGACCCGACGCACGCCATCGCCGCCGACCAGGCCGGCGCCTGGCTCCCCGGCTCCCGCGACCTGACCGCCATCGCCCGCGCCTCCCTCGCCGCCGCCGCCCCCGCCGGAACCGTCGTGGTCCCCGCCGCCGCCCTGTGCGCCCCCTCCCCGGTCACCGGCACCGCCCTCGCCGCCGAATACGCCCACTGGTCCGAAGACCCCGAGACCTGGCTCCGCGACTACACCGCCCTGGTCGTCCCCCCGGTCCTGCGCCTGGCCGCCCACCACGGCATCGGCCTCGAAGCCCACCTCCAGAACAGCCTGATCGCCTTCGACGGGCCCCGGCCCGTCCGCCTCATCACCCGCGACCTCGGCGGCGTCCGCCTCCACCTACCGGACCTGCCCTTCCCCATCGACCTGCCGCCCGACAGCCCCCTGCGGGCCCCCTCCCGCGACCGAGTGCGCGCCAAAGTGGCCTATACGCTGTTCCAGAACCACCTGGCCGCACTCGTCCAAGCCCTGGCCCGCGACTGCGGCCTGCACACCGACCGGTACTGGTCCGACCTGGCCGACCTCGTCGCCGGCCTCGACCTGCCCGACGCCGACCGCGACGCCTACCTGGCCGAGCGGATGCCGACCAAGGCGCTGCTGACCATGCGGCTCCATCCCGGAACGGAGGCCGAGACATGGGTGGACAACCCCCTGCATCGCCGTCGACGACGGCCGTGACCGACCTCGCCCGCACCCTGCCCTCCCCGGCGTGCGCCTGGATCTACTCGCCCGACCGCCTGCGCCACCGCCTCGCCGCGCTCCGCGAGGCCCTGGCCGGGCACACCATCCTGTACGCCATGAAAGCCTGCGCCAACCCCGCGGTGCTGGCCGCCGCGGTCGAAGACGCCGACGGCGTCGAATGCGCCTCGGCCGCCGAACTCGGCCAGGCCATCGCGGCCGGAGCCCGCCGCCTGGCCTTCTCCGGCCCGGCCAAGACCGCCCGCGACCTGGCCGAAGCCGCCGCGGCCGACGCCGACGTACGCGTCCACATCGAAGGCACGCGGGAACTCGACGCCCTGGCCCAGACCGGCTTCGACGGGCCGGTGGCGCTGCGCGTCAACCGCGGCCGGCCCCTGCCGGGCACCCACCGCATGGCCGGGGAGCCGACCCCCTTCGGCATCGACGAATCCGACGTCGCCGCCGCGACCGCCCACGCCGCGGACCTGGGCCTGGAGGTCACCGGCTTCCACCTCCACGCCGTCTCGAACTGCCTGGACGCCGCCGCCTACGCCGCCCACGTCACCGACGCCCTCGCCTGGGCGCGCCGCACCGCAGGCCGCACCGGCATCGACCTGCGGTACGTCAACGTCGGCGGCGGCCTGGGCGCCGACCCGCGCGGCGACCTGATCGACCTGACCGCCCTGGCCTCGGCCCTGGCGGGACTCGACACCGGCGGCGTCGAACTCGTATTCGAACCCGGCCGGTTCCTCGCCGCGCCCACCGGCTGGTACCTCGCCGAAGTCGTCGACCTCAAGACCGTCGCCGGGCAGGCGTTCGCGGTGGTCCGCGGCGGCACCCACCACTTCCGCCTCCCGGCCGCCTGGGGCTATTCGCACCCGTTCACCGTCGTCCGCACCGACCGGTGGGACCGCCCCTGGCCCCGGACCCGCCTCGACGACGTGGAGGTCCGCGTGTGCGGGGAGCTGTGCACCCCCCGCGACGTCCTCAACGCCGGACAGCGCGTCGAGACGATCGCCGTGGGCGACCGGCTCCTGTTCGCCGACGCCGGCGCCTACGGCTGGGAGATCTCCCACGACCGCTTCCTGGCCCACCAGCGGCCACTCCAGGTCGTCATCGACGGCGCCTGAACCGCGCCCCCGGCCCGATATGCGCCGATGCGCCTGATACGCCCGTCCCCACCCGCCTCCCGCGTGACGTACACCACGCGCAACATGACAATGTAGGGGCCACTGCGATCCCTCTCCCTCGAGGAGCCGTCATGCCCAACAAGCGTCACGCCCGCAAGACGCACCGGGACGCGGCCCGGCTGGCCTCGGCAGGCGACCACCGGAGCGCCCTGACCGGCTACCGCCGCGCCGCCGCCGAATACCGCGCCTACCTCCGCTTCCGCTTCGACGACGATGCCGCCCGCACCGACCTGGCCGACCTCCTCGGCGGCATCGCCGAGGCCGAGACCGCCCTCGGCCGCCACGCCCGAGCCGCCGCGGCCCTGACCGAACGCCTCGCGTGCCTGCGCGAACTCGACCACTCCCGCTCCCTGCGCAACGACGTCGAACTCGACCTCGCCGAAGCCCACCTGCGCGCCGGCCACCTGCTCAGCGCCGCCACGGCCGCCGACGGCGCCACCCGCTCCTACGACCGGCGCGACGCGGCCGACCCCGCCGCCCCCGTCTTCGCCGAGATGGCCGCCGCCCTGGCCCGCAACGCCCGCATCCTGCGCCGCACCGCCGACCCCGACCTGGCCGTCGGCGCCGCCGACCAGGCCGCCCGCATGCTCCTGGCCCTCCCGGCCCACACCGGCGACGACCGGCGCCGCACCCACCTGCGCACCGCCCTGGGCCTGGCCGTCGAACTGCACACCGCCGCGGGCAGGACCGCGCACGCCCGCACCGCCGCCCGCCTGCTCGCCCAGCACTTCCCCGGCGCCGACCCGGCCGGGCCGCGCGGCGCCCCGCCGCTGACGCTGCGCGCGGCGCTGACGGCCGCGGCCCGCCTCGGCGTCTTCGCCGACGCGAACCTGGTCGACCGCCTGTGCCCCGACCCGGCCGCCCACGACGCGCCCGCCTCGATCGCCGCGCGCTGCGACCCGGGCCTGGCCCCGGTGGCCCTGCACGCGATCGGCGGGGCCGTGGAGGCCCTGCGCGGCTCCCATTCGGCCGTGGCCTGGCGCATGGCCACCGAGGTCCACTACCTGCTGGCCGCGGCCGACCGGGCCGGGGAGCGGAACCTGCGGTTGAACTTCCGCGACCACGGCCCGGTGTGGCTGGGGATGCTCATGGCCCTGACCGGCGCGGCCGAGCGCCGCCCCGACCTGGCCGCGGACCTGGCCGGGGTCGTGGCGGGCCTGCTGGAGCGGCTGCGCTCGCGCCACGCCGCCGACGGGGCCCTGGCCGAGGAGGCCGCGGCGTTCGTCGCCGCCCACCGGCTGCGGGCCTGAAACGTCCGCATGCGCGGGCGGGGGCCGCCGCGAAGCGCGACGGCCCCCGCCTCTGGGCGCCCTCAGGCGGTGAGGTGCCGGTCGGCCCAGGCGTGCATGGCGTCGCGCAGATAGACGGCCAGGCCCTGGGCGACCGCGTCATAGGTCGCGGTGAACTGCGGGTCGTCGGTGTAGAGCGAACCGAGCCCCTTGTACGCCTCGGCGGTCGGGACGGTCCCCCACAGCCGCTCCATGAGCCGGTAGTGGTCGGCCACGACCGCTTCGACGGCCGCGTCGTCGACGGTCGCCCCGGCCTCGTACAGCGCGGCCAGGCGCCGGTTGAGCGAGTCGAACTCGGCCGGGACGGCGGCCCGCTCCTCGGCGGTCATCGCCTGCGCCGCGGCGTAGGCCCGCTCGACCGCCTCCTGCCCCCACCGGCGGCGCGCCTCGGCGTCGTATGCGGAACGGCGGTGGGCCTCGAGCCCTTCGAACCAGGTTTCGGGTGCCATCGGTCGGCCTCCTTCGAGTTGTCGGATGGTGTCCTCGACGGTGGCGGCCAGGCGGTCGAGCCTCTCGCGTTCGCCCGCGAGCTGCTCGGCGTGCCGCCGGAGCGCGGCCACGGCCTCCAGGCCGCCGTCGAGGATGTCGCCGATGGTCGCCAGGCCCAGCCCCAGCCGCCGCAGCAGCAGGATCTGCTGCAGGCGCAGCAGTTCGGCCTCGCCGTAGCGGCGCAGGCCCCCGTGGCCGGTCGCGGCCGGTTCGAGCAGCCCGATCGCGTCGTAGTGCCGCAGGGTCCGCGCCGAGACGCCGGCCATCTTCGACACTTCGGGCGTCGGCCAGGTTCGCATGTCGCTCCTCGGTTCGTCGATGCGCCTTCGACGGTAGAGGCTGACGCTACGTCAAGGGCAACACCGAATCCGAGAGACGCGCATCACCGCCGCCGGGTCGCGACCCGGCGGCGGCTGCGTCGTTGTTCAGAGTGAACTCCCCACCCAGGTGGGCGACCCCGACTCCCCGCTCACGCGGGGCTGGAAGCGCGTGCGGCCCCCGGCCGGAGAGCCGGGGGCCGCACGTGTGCCGCGAGCGCCTCAGGCGGCGCGGGTCGCGGCCTTGCGGAAGTCCGAGTTCAACCGGCCGATCACGTCCAGGCCGATCTCCTTGGGGCAGGCCGCCGAGCATTCACCGGTGTTGGTGCACCCGCCGAAACCGGCCTCGTCGTGCGCCGCGACCATGCCCAGCACGCGCGTGTGCCGCTCGGGCTGGCCCTGCGGCACCAGCCCCAGGTGCGCGACCTTCGCGGCCATGAACAGCATCCCCGACCCGTTCGGGCAGGCCGCCACGCACGCCCCGCAGCCGATGCACGCCGCCGCGGCGAACGCGGCGTCGGCGTCGGGCTTGGGCACCGGCACCGCGTGCGCGTCCGGGGCCGTCCCCGTCGGCGCCGAGATGTACCCCCCGGCCTGGATGATCCGGTCGAACGCCGACCGGTCGACCACGAGGTCCTTGACGACCGGGAACGCCCCGGCCCGCCACGGCTCGATGTCGATGGTGTCCCCGTCGGCGTACTTGCGCATGTGCAGCTGACAGGTCGTCGTCGCCGCCTGCGGGCCGTGCGGCTGACCGTCGATCACCAGCGAGCAGGCGCCGCAGATGCCCTCGCGGCAGTCGTGGTCGAACGCCACCGGGTCCTCCCCGTCGGCGATGAGCTGCTCGTTGAGCACGTCCAGCATCTCCAGGAACGAGGCGTCCTCGGAGACGCCCTCGATCACGTAGGGCACCATCTTGCCCTTGGCTTCGGCGCTGGGCTGGCGCCAGATACGCAGGCGTAGTTTCACTTGTAGCTCCGTTGGGTGGGCTTGACGTATTCGAATTCGAGCGCTTCCTTGTGCAGCACGGGCGCCGCCGCGGAGAACTCCCACGCCGCGACGTACGAGAAGTGCTCGTCGTCGCGCAGGGCCTCGCCGTCCTCGGTCTGCGACTCGGCCCGGAAGTGCCCCCCGCACGACTCGGTGCGGTGCAGCGCGTCGATGCACATCAGCTCACCGAGCTCGAAGAAGTCGGCCACGCGCCCGGCCTTCTCCAGCTGCTGGTTGAGCTCGGCGGCCTTCCCGGTGACCTTGACGCGCTTGTAGAACTCGTCCTTGAGATCGCGGATGAGGCCGATGGCCTTGCGCAGGCCCTCGTCGGTGCGCTCCATCCCGCAGTACTCCCACATGATCTTGCCCAGCTCGCGGTGGAAGGAGTCCACCGAGCGGTCCCCGTCGTTGCCCAGGAAGAACGCGATGCGGTCGTCCACGGACTTGCGGGCGGCGGCCACGGCCTCGTGGTCGTCGGCCACGGCCTCGAACGGCCCGTCCGCCAGGTAGTCCGAGATCGTGTTGGGCAGCACGAAGTACCCGTCCGACAGGCCCTGCATGAGCGCCGAGGCGCCCAGGCGGTTCGCCCCGTGGTCGGAGAAGTTCGCCTCACCGGTCACGAACAGGCCCGGGATGTTCGACTGGAGGTCGTAGTCGACCCACAGCCCGCCCATCGTGTAGTGCACGGCCGGGTAGATGCGCATGGGGCGCTCGTACGGGTTCTCCCCGGTGATCCGCTCGTACATGTCGAACAGGTTGCCGTACTTCGCTTCGACCGCGTCCTTGCCGAGCCGGCCGATCGCGTCGGCGAAGTCGAGGTAGACCCCCAGCCCGCCCGGGCCGACGCCGCGGCCCTCGTCGCACACGGCCTTGGCCGCCCGCGAGGCGATGTCGCGCGGCACCAGGTTCCCGAACGCCGGGTAGCGCCGCTCCAGGTAGTAGTCGCGCTCGTCCTCGGGGATGTCGCCGGGCGCGCGGTCGTCGCCGTGCGCCTTGGGCACCCACACGCGGCCGTCGTTGCGCAGCGACTCGGACATGAGCGTCAGCTTCGACTGGTGGTCGCCGGACTGCGGGATGCACGTGGGGTGGATCTGCGTGTAGCACGGGTTCGCGAAGTACGCGCCCTGCCGGTGCGCCCGCCACGAAGCGGTCACGTTGCAGCCCTTGGCGTTGGTCGACAGGAAGAACACGTTGCCGTACCCGCCGGTCGCCAGGACGACCGCGTCGGCCAGCTCGGTGGCGACCTCCCCGGTGACCAGGTCGCGCACGACGATGCCGCGCGCCCGGCCCTCGACGACGATCAGCTCGAGCATCTCGTGGCGGGTGTGCAGCTCGACCGTGCCGGCCGCGACCTGCCGCTCCAGGGCCTGGTAGGCGCCCAGCAGCAGCTGCTGCCCGGTCTGGCCGCGGGCGTAGAAGGTCCGCGAGACCTGCGCGCCGCCGAAGGACCGGTTGTCGAGCAGGCCCCCGTACTCGCGGGCGAAGGGCACGCCCTGGGCGACGCACTGGTCGATGATCTCGGTCGAGACCTCGGCCAGGCGGTGCACGTTCGACTCCCGGGAGCGGAAGTCGCCGCCTTTGACCGTGTCGTAGAACAGCCGGTGGACCGAGTCGCCGTCGTTGCGGTAGTTCTTCGCGGCGTTGATCCCGCCCTGCGCGGCGATGGAGTGGGCCCGGCGGGGCGAGTCCTGGAAGCAGTAGTTCGCCACCCGGTAGCCCAGTTCCCCGAGCGTGGCCGCCGCGCTGGCCCCGGCCAGGCCGGTGCCGACGACGATGACGCGCAGTTTGCGCCGGTTGGCGGGGTTGACCAGCCGCCCCGAGAAGCGGCGCTGCTCCCAGCGTTCGGCGATCGGCCCCGAGGGGGCCTTGGCGTCGGCGACCGGATCGCCCTCGCGGTAGTAGTCCATGCTCATGTCAGCTCACCAGCCCGAATGTGACGGCCAGGGGCACGATGGCGAACCCGGCCACGATGAGGACGGCCACGGCCAGGGCGATCGCCTGGGTCCGCTTGCGCCATTTGGTGTTCGGCCCGGCGATCGTCTGCACCGCAGACCAGATCCCGTGCCGCAGGTGGATGCCCAGCGCGATCAGCGCCAGCAGGTAGAACACGGTCACCGGCCACCGGGAGGGGTCGAAGGCGGCGACCACGGCCCCGTAGGGGTCGTGGAGGTCCTTGACCGGGTTCACCGTCCGCCAGGTCAGGTCCAGCAGGTGCCAGACGACGAACACGACGATGGTGATCCCGCCCCAGCGCATGGCGCCGTAGGCGTGGCGGGACTCCCCGCGCGCCTTGTGGCGGTGCGCGTACTTGACCGGGCGGGCCAGGTGGGCGCGCCTGGAGAGCACCGCGGCCGACCAGATGTGGACGGCGACGGCCGCGATCAGGCCGATGCGCATGACCCACAGGAGGCTCTGGTGGGGCAGCAGGGGCGCGCCGAAGGACCGCAGTCCCTCGGCGTAGGCGTTCATCTCCTCGCGGCCCTCGAAGACGTGGAGGTTCCCGGCCATGTGGGCGATGATGAACAAGACCAGCAGGACGCCGGAGACGGCCATGGTGATCTTGAGGCCGATGTTGGAACGCCACGGCTTCCAGGGGGCGGCGGCGCGTTTCGCCGGTTTCGCGGCGGCGCGCGATTGCAGATCCGTAGACACGGGGCCACGCTAGACGCGACCGACGTCACGAGTCCAATTCATGGTGACGGCCCTTTCCATGCCGGTAGGTTATGGTCATGCGCCCGCAGCAGCTCCACGCCTTCCTCGCCGTCGCAAAAACCCGACATTTCACTCAAGCAGCCGAAAACCTGGGTGTGACACAACCGTCATTGAGCAAACAGATCCAAGCACTCGAACACGAACTGGGCGCCCCCGTCCTCACCCGCGCCCGCGGCCGCATCGAACTGACCGACATCGGCCGCACCCTCCTGGCCCACGCCCGCCGCATCACCGCCGCCCACGAAGCCGCCCACGCCGACATCGACGACGTCCTCGCCGTCCGCAAAGGCCGCCTCCGCCTCGGCGCGACCCCCTCACTGTGCTCCTGGCTCATCGCCCCCCTCCTGGTCCGCTACCACGAATCCCACCCCGGCGTCACCGTCACCCTCACCGAAGACGGCTCCGGCCCCCTCACCGAACGCCTCACCGCCGGCGACCTCGACCTGGCCTTCACCATCGGCACCGCCCCCGCCGACCCGGCCCTGACCGTCCAACCGCTGCTGACCGAAGCGCTCGTCGTCGCCTCCGCCGCCACCCAGCCGCCCCTCACCCGCCAGGCCTACATCGGCCTGACCCAACTCAGAGAACAACCCTTCGTCCTCCCCGCACACGGCTACGACCTGCGCAACCTCACCATCACCACCTGCGAGGCCTCCGGCTTCACCCCCCTGGTCGCCGTCGACGGCGGCGCCACCGACGCCGTCGCCAGCCTCGTCGAAGCCGGCCTGGGCATCGCCCTCCTCCCGGCCATGATCGCCGCCGCCTCACCGGGCCTGCGCGCCGCACCCCTCGCCCCGCCCGGCGCCAGCCGCACCATCGCCCTGGCCGCCAGAGCCGACACCCCGCCCACCAAAGCCGCCAAAGCCTTCGCCGACTGCCTCCAGACCCACCTGACCGACCTCCACGCCTGGGGCCGCCTCCCCGAAGGCATGCGCACGGTCTGACCGCGCCTCAACCGCCCAGCAGATCCCGATCGAACATCGCCGCGATCTCCCGCGCCGACGGCGTCCCCGCATCCGGGTCCGCACCGGCCCCCAGCAGCACCGTCACCACCTCCCCGTAATCCTTGAACACCGCACCCGCCAACGGCGACTGCCCCCGGTCGTTGCGCCGCTCCACATCCGCGCCCCGCCCGATCAGAGCCCGCACCGTCCCCGCATGCCCGTGATAGGCCGCCAGCATCAGCAGCGAATCCCCCGACCCGTTGACCAGATCCACCGGCAGCCCCGCGTCCACGAACGCCAGCAGCCGCCCCGTCTCCCCCTGCCGCGCCAAAGCGAACGCGGCCTCGGCGATCCGACGGAAATCCTCTTCTTCGTCACTCACACCCGACAGCCTGACACACCCGCTACCACGCGAACGGGCGATCTCCCCACTGCTGCCTACCCGACACTTCCCCGTCCAGACCGGCCCTGTCCAGCGGATTCACCCGCAGCGGCCGCAAAGCGGGTATTGACACCACCGCACCTTCACGGCAAAGATTGACCTCTGGCGCACCGAGCGGGACGCTGACACGCCCGCCGCCGCGCCGCAACGGTGGGAACACGAAAACGATGAGGACTCGCGCATGAACGAGCCGAAGATCCTGGGGCAATTCCAACTGGAACACCGCACCATCCAAGTCAGCGGCGACGGCCGCACCAGCGGCACCGTCTGGCTCGAACGCGTCCACCCCGACCCGCCCATGGCCCTCGGCTGCGTCGTCGAACTCGACACCCCCACCCCCCGACTCCGCCTCTACCGCGCCGAATGGCCCGAACAACTCCGCGACGAAGCCAAAGAGCACACCATCGCCCTCTGGCTCGCCTCACGCACCGACTGACCCCAGCGCCCGCACCACACCCGACGCCTTCGCCTCGGCCTCGGCCACCTCGGCCGCAGGCCCCGACCGCCACGTCACCCCGCCGCCGGCCCACACATGCACCGCATCGGCGTCCAACGCCACCGTGCGAATCGTCAACCCCAACCGCAACCGGCCCCCCGACCAGAACCCCAACGCCCCCATCGCCGGACCACGACCCACCGGCTCCAGACCACCCACCAGATCCAGCACCGACAACTTCGGCGTCCCCGTCACCGACCCCGGCGGACACAACGCCCGCAACACCCCCGCCACCCCCACACCCGGCGCCAGACGACACGACACCGCCGACTCCGCCTGCCACAGATCCACCCACCGGCGCACCGTGAACAACCCCGACACCCCCACACTCCCCGGCACCGCCACCCGCGCCAGATCATTGCGCACCAGATCGACGATCATCACATGCTCAGCGCGCTCCTTGACCGACGACAGCAGACCCGCCCGGCCCGCCGCCGTCGCCGCCGCCGTCCCCTTGATCGGAAACGACGACACCGCACCGCCGCCGCCCTCGTCGAACACGCAATCGAGGAAGCACTCCGGCGACCCCGACGCCACCAGCCAATCCCGGCCCGCCAGCGCCCCGCCCCACACCGCGCCGCCGACCCCCGACACCGCCGCGACCGCCGCACCCGGATCCCCCCGCCACGACGCCCGCCGATGCCCCACCACGCACGCCTGATACACCTCGCCCCGACCGATCGCCTCCTGCACCGCCCCCACGGCCTCCGCATGATCGGCCGCCGCCCACGAACCGACCCACCGGCCCGTCCCGAACCGCCCCGGCGCCGCCACCGCCGCGACCGGCCCGTGCGCATACGCCACCACCACCACATCCGGCACCGCCGGCACCGGACTCGGCGCCCCCGCCGCCCCACCGGCCATCACCGCCCCGGCCGCGGCCGACACCATCACCGCCACCCCGCACACCGACCCGTCCGCACCCGAATGCGCACCCCCGTACCGCGCGCAGAACCCCGCCACGACCTCGGCCGGATCACCGCCGTCACCGACCCGCCACTCGCACCGGTCGACCTCGACCAGCCGACCCCGGCACCCCGCAGGCACCCCCGGCGGCACCGCACGCACAGCGGAGAACATGGACACCGCACAAGTGTGAGCACCACTCAACCCCGCGGGCGCCCCCGACCCCCCGCCAGTGGGTCAGTTCACCGAACCCCCGCGCAGCAACTCCAACAGACCACCCGCCTCCGGCGCCGCCACATACGCCCCCTGCGTCGCCTCCGCCAACGCCGACAGATTCCCCGCATCAGCCGAACCGAACCCCACCGTGTACAACGACACCGGCACCGCCTGCACCGCCGCCGCCTCCGCCAACGCCGCCTGCGTCTGCTCCACCGTCGGAGCACTCACCGAATCGGTCCCGTCATTGGTCAACACCACCACCACATTGTCGGCCCCCGCCACCGCATGATCACCCATGTACTCATACGCCGCCGTCACCGTGTCGAACAACGGCGACCCGCCCTCGTACAACGCCCGCTCCGACAACCCGTACAAATCCTGCACCAGACCCTCCGCATGATCCCCCGACATCTCACCGAGCTCGGTCACCGAACGCCAATGCACCCCCGCATCCGGATCGGCCCCCACCCCGAACTCCCACACCCCCGCCTGCGACGTCGACCCCAACTCCCCGGCCAAAGCGATCGCCGCCCGAATCTCCGCGATCGCCGCCGACACCGTCTCACCGCCGTACTCCACCGTCTCCGACTCACCGCCCACCGACCGGTCCACCACGATCAGCAGATGCAGATCCCGCCGCATCCCCTGCCACTGCCGCACCGCATCCCGCACCGTCTCACCGGTCACCACACTCGCCGCAGCCCCCGCGTCCGCAGCCGCCAGACCCGCCTCGGCCACCGCCCCCGCAGCAGCCCCCGAACCCAGGAAATCACCGAACATCCCCGCGATCGCCGCATCACTGTCCGAGACCCACCCCGCACCCAGCACCAGATACGACGACACCGCATGCAGATCCGCCCCCGCAGGCGTGATCGGCACCATCCGATGCTCAAGCCCCGAATCCTCGTTGAAATCCTCCACCTGGTAGTCCAACGCCGTGAACACGTCCGCGAACGCCCCCGGATCCTCCGACGCCGCATACTCCCCGAACAGCGCCGCCGCGCTCTCACCGACCCGACCGGTGTCCAACACCGCGCTGTAACGGGCCATCGCCTCCGCATCCACCCCGCCGGCACCGTCACTGACCGCGTTCAACATCGACTGCAGCCCCTCGGTCGACGCCCGCGGATTCGCCGCGGCCACCCGCACCGCCCCCGACTCGGCCGCCGACAGCACCGCATCCCACGACGGCGGCTGCCCCCCCAGCCAGCCCAACTCCTCAGCCGTCGGCTCCGGCACCGCCAACACCGTCGACGAACGACCCAGCACCACCGGCTCCGACGAGAAATAATCCGCCGTCACCTCCGTGCCCGTCACCCACTGCGGCCACACCTCCGAATCCGGCACCCACGCGATCGGCCGCGGCCCCAACGACACGGTGTCCCACTCCCCGCTCAGACCCCGCGACGCCTCCGCCGCCGCCACCTCATAGACCTCCACGCCCACGCAGTTCCCGTCCATCTCCGGACCCTGCGACTCCCACTCCCGAGCCAGATCCTTCACCGCCGAGAACAACTGCGGCGCCACCGCCACCGGCACCCGGTACATGCCCCCGCCGCAACCGGCCCGCAACAACGTCACGAACCCCGCCGTCAACACCGACGCCACCAGCACCGACACCAACGTGATCAGAATCCACGGCGCCACCGGCAGCTTCGAACCGCCCTTCCTGCGCCGCCGCCCGGTACGATGCGACTTCACTGCACGCGTGTGACCGAATACCATCAGCTACTCTCCTGGGGGGAACCGTCGGCAGCCAGTGTAGATCCCGCCCCGCCCCCAGGTCCAAGCCGCTACCCGGCCCCGTACGCCTCGATCGGCGGACACGTGCACGACAGATTCCGATCCCCCCACGCATTGTCCACCCGACCCACCGGCGGCCAGTACTTCCCACTCGGCGAAGCCTGCGAGCCGTGACTCAAACCAGCACCCGCGCCCGCCGGCCACGCCGCCGCAGCCCGCGAATACGCCCGATCCCACACCTCAGCGCCCACCATCACCGCCGTATGCGGCGCACCCCGCAACACCGAATCCTCCACCGCCACCGACCCCGAAGCGACCGCATCGATCTCCCCGCGAATCGCGATCATCGCCTCGCAGAACCGATCCAACTCCGCCAGATCCTCCGACTCCGTCGGCTCCACCATCAACGTCCCCGCCACCGGGAACGACATCGTCGGCGCATGGAACCCGTAATCGACCAACCGCTTCGCCACATCCTCGACCGTCACCCCCGTCCGCCGCGTCAACTCCCGCAGATCCAACACGCACTCATGCGCCACCAGACCCCCCGCACCGGTGTACAACACCGGAAACGCCCCACGCAGCCGCACCGCCACATAATTCGCCGCCAACACCGCCGCCGCCGTCGCCGACCGCAACCCCTCAGGCCCCATCATCCGCAGATACATCCACGGAATCTGCAAGATCCCCGCCGAACCCCACCGCGCCTGCGACACCGGACCCACCGGCCCCGGCACCGCCGCCAACGGATCCGAAGGCAGATACGGCACCAGATGCTCCGCCACCGCCACCGGACCCACACCCGGACCACCACCGCCATGCGGAATACAGAACGTCTTATGCAGATTCAAATGCGACACATCCGCACCGAACCGCCCCGGCTTCGCCCACCCCAGCAACGCATTCAAATTCGCGCCATCGACGTACACCTGCCCGCCCGCATCATGCACCCGACCGCACACCTCCACGATCGACGACTCGAACACCCCATGCGTCGACGGATACGTCACCATCAACGCCGCCAACGCCTCCCCGTGCTCGGCGACCTTCGCCTCCAAATCCCCCACATCCACATTCCCCGCCGCATCACACGCCACCACCACCACGCGCATACCCGCCAACACCGCCGACGCCGCATTCGTCCCATGCGCACTGGCCGGAATCAAACACACCTCCCGACCCCCCTCGCCACGCGACTCATGCCACGCCTTGATCGCCAACAACCCCGCCAACTCACCCTGCGAACCCGCATTCGGCTGCACCGACACCGCCGCGAACCCGCACACCTCCGCCAACCAACCCTCCAACTGCTCCACCAGAGCCCGCCAACCCGCCGTCTGCCCCTCCGGAGCCAACGGATGCACCCCAGCGAACTCCGGCCACCCGATCGGCTCCATCTCCGCAGCCGCATTCAACTTCATCGTGCACGACCCCAACGGGATCATGCCCCGATCCAACCCGTAATCGGCATCCGACAACCGCTTCAAATACCGCATCATCGCCGTCTCCGAGCGATACGACGAGAACACCGGATGCGTCAAATACGACGACGAACGCCGCGCCCACACCGGCACCGCCGACGCCACCGGCCCCTCCACCAGCACCGCCCCGAACGCACCGCACACCACCCGCAGATCCGCCTCCACGGTCGTCTCATCACACGCCACGGCCACCCGATCGGCATCCACCGCCCGCACATTCACCCCACCGGCAGCCGCCGCGGCCACCACCGCACCGGCCCGCCCCGGCACCGACGCCACCACCGTGTCGAAGAACCCCCCGCCCTCGACCACCACACCCGCAGCCCGCAACGACACCGCCAACCGCGCCGCCCGACCCGCCACCCCCTCAGCGATCGCCCGCAACCCCTCAGGCCCATGCCACACCGCATACGACGACGCCACCACCGCCGGCAACACCTGCGCCGTACAAATATTGCTCGTCGCCCGCTCCCGACGAATATGCTGCTCCCGCGCCTGCAACGCCAACCGCAACGCCGGCGCCCCGCTCACATCACGAGACACCCCCACCAAACGCCCCGGCAACTGCCGCTTGAGCCCCTCACGCACCGCCATGAACCCCGCATGCGGCCCACCGAACCCCATCGGCATCCCGAACCGCTGCGCCGAACCCACCACGATGTCCGCCCCGAACTCACCGGGCGACACCAGCAACGCCAACGACAGCAGATCCGCCGCCACCACCACCGACGCACCGCGCTCCCCGGCAGCCCCGACCGCACCCGACCAGTCCAACACCGCCCCCTCGGCCCCCGGATACTGCAACAGCATCCCGAAGAACGCCTCAGGCAAACGCCCCACATCGGCGCAATCGGCCACCACCAGCTCGATCCCCACCGGCCGCGCCCGCGTCCGCAGCACCGCCAACGTCTGCGGCAGCACCCGCTCATCCACCACGAACACCGCCGAAGCCCCACCGCGCGCCGCACGACGCGCCAACAGCATCGCCTCGGCCGCCGCCGTCGCCTCATCGAGCAGACTCGCACCCGCCACCGGCAGCCCCGTCAGATCCGCCACCATCGTCTGGAAATTCAGCAGCGCCTCCAACCGGCCCTGACTGATCTCCGCCTGATACGGCGTATACGCCGTATACCACGACGGATTCTCAAGCACGTTCCGCCGAATCACCGCAGGCGTATGCGTCCCGTGATACCCCAGCCCGATCATCGACCGCAACGGCGCATTGCGCCCGCCCAACGCCCGAAGCTCCGCCTGCGCCTCAGCCTCCGAGACCGCCTCCGGCAACCCCAGCGGACCCTCCGAACGGATCAACTCGGGCATGCAGGCGTCCATCAACGCCTCAAGGCTGGAAAACCCCACCGCCTTGAGCATCGCATCGCGATCCGCAGCGCTCGTACCGATGTGACGCGCGGAAAAAGAACGGTCGGCCATGAGGTCCTCCGGTGACAGTCGACGGCAATTGCAGTCCCCCCGTCTGTCACCGACCGCTGAACCTCAGCCCCGACTCCAGAGCGGCCAACCCCGGGCAGTCCTGGTACCTGAGAGTTTGAAGCGAGGGACTTGCCCCTTCGGTGCCGCGCAGCCCATGAGGCCCACGATCTCTCCTGCCCGGTTTTCCGGCTCTGCGCACATCGTATGCCACCGCGCACCCTACCGTCGAGTAGGCACCTCGCCCGCACCCGCCGCCCGCCGCCGCACATGCCCCTGCTCCGGCGCCCGAACCGGCGCCTCCGCACTCGGCAACGTCGCCAAACGCCCCATCACCTCGGTCACCGTCGACCGCACCGCGATACCGAACACACCCTGCCCGCCCCGCAGCAACGCCACGACCTCACCGACCGACCGGCACTCGTACACCGTCGAACCATCCGACATCAGCGTGATCTCCGCCAGATCCTTCACCCCGCGGCACCGCAGCGCCTCCACCGCCATCCGGATGTTCTGCAACGACACCCCCGCATCCAGCAACCGCTTGATCACCTTCAACACGATGATGTCCCGAAACGAATACAACCGATTCGACCCCGAACCCGACGCCCGCCGCACACTCGGCTCCACCAGACCCGTCCGCGCCCAGTAATCCAACTGCCGATACGTGATCCCCACGACCCGACAGGCCGCAGTCCCCCGCCACCCGCGGATCTGCGCAGGCGCCGCCGCACCACGACCGACCGATTCACTGTGGGCATCCATCGCATCCTCCGCACCATGAGGCTCCTGGAGGTGAGCCTAACGCCCCCACCAAGCACAATGGGCGGAACCAGAATATTGCTCGCCAGGTCACGAACCCCCGCACCCGCCGCCACACCGAACCGGACCCCACCCCCGACTCAGCCGAAATCCTCCGGACTGACCTCCTCGAGGAACTCCCGGAACTTCTCCACCTCGTCCTCCTGCGTATCAGGAAGCACCACCCCGGCCTCATCGAGCACCGCATCCGCACACCAGATCGGCGCCTCAGCCCGCAACGCCAACGCGATCGCATCCGAAGACCGCGACGACACCCGCGTCCGCCCGTCCAACACCAACTCCGCGTAGTACACCGTCTCCCGCAACTCGGTGATCTCCACCGACGTCAACGACACCTCCAGCGCACCCAGCACATCCCGCAGCAGATCATGCGTCAACGGCCGCGACAGCTGCACCTCCTGCTGCTGATACGCGATCGCCGCCGCCTCCACCGTCCCGATCCAGATCGGCAGATACCGATGCCCCTCGGTCTCCTTCAGCAAGACCACCGGCTGATTGCTCGGGAGCTCCACGCGGACCCCGACTACGGTCATCATCCGCACCGGTTCGCCTCCAACGGGTACCGTCGTCGCTGACACAGGACCCGCCACGGGCGCACCCGAGGCGGGTCTCTCGACTTCTCAGCCTACTCGCAAATCGCCGCCGGGCGACACCGCCCGAACTCAGGCCGCCGCAGGCCGCGGACCGCTGATGAACACCAACCGGAACTTCCCGATCTGCACCTCATCACCGTTCCCCAGCGACGCCGTCTCCACACGCTCGCGATTGACGTAGGTCCCGTTCAGGCTGCCCACATCACGAACCGTGAAACCGGAGACGTCACGATGAAACTCGGCATGACGCCGCGACACGGTCACGTCATCGAGGAAGATATCGGAATCGGGATGGCGACCGGACGTCGTCACTTCCGTGTTCAACAGGAACCGGGCCCCCGCGTTCGGCCCACGGCGCACCACCAGCAGCGCAGTCCCCGCCGGCAGCGAATCGGCCAACCGCGCGGAATTCAACTCCGCATCCACCTCACCGCTCTCCTGCAGAGCGGACAGGTTCATCGTGGCCGTCACATCCGGCGGAGGGAACTCATCATTCGAACGCGTCATGGATTGCCACCTTCTACAAGTCTGGACCCTCTGGTCACTCAGTAAGCTTCGCATACGCCCCTGCGTCCAGCAAAGCAGCGAGCGAGCCGGAATCCTCGACTTCGATGTCGAACATCCAGCCCGCCTGATAGGGGTCGCCGTTCACCAACTCCGGAGATTCCGACAATTCGTCATTGCATGACTGAATCTTACCGGTCACCGGAGCGTACACGTCAGAGACGCTCTTGGTCGATTCGACCTCGCCGATCACGTCCCCCGCCCGCACCTCGGACCCCACCTCCGGAAGCTGGACGAACACCACGTCGCCGAGCGCGTTCTGCGCGAAATCGGTGACGCCGACGCGCACGACATCGCCGTCGCGCCGCTCGACCCACTCATGCTCCGCGGTGTAGCGCAACTGCTCCGGAATCACCTGGTGCTCCCCTCTGAGAAGCCCGCCGCGCGGCGGGTCGGACGCACATGACCGTATCGCCCAGCCCCGGCGCCCCGACGGCGGGGCCGCGATTGCGTGATCACGCCGATCGAACCCCGCCACGAGGCATCCTTTCGGACCCCCCACCGCGTATTAACGCAGCGGCGCGCGCCTGCGGACGCCGCCCCCGCAGCAGCCCCACCGCCTGACGCAGATACACCAGCGCCGCCAGCCAGTACAGACCCAGACCCCACCACGCCAGCGCCCACCCCAGCGGCGCCGCCCAGGCCCCGGCGCTGTCCACCAGCCCCGCCACCACCAGCACCGGGAAGGACATGAACACGACCGTCGTGGCGCTCTTGCCGAGGAAGTGCACCTGCGGAGGCGCGAACCCGTGCCAGCGCAGCGCGATCACCAGCGACACCAGCGTCGCCTCGCGCAGCAGCACCGCCGCGGTGAACAGCCACGGCAGCAGACCGGCGTAGGTCAGCGCCAGCAGCGCGGTGAGGATGTACAGCCGGTCCACGAACGGGTCGAGGAGGCGGCCGAGCTTGGAGACCTGGTTGAGCCGGCGGGCCAACTGCCCGTCGACCCAGTCCGTGCCGCCGCCGACGGCGAGGACGATCGCGGCCTGCCAGTAGTACTCGGTCGCCAGCAGCAGATAGCAGAACAGCGGGATGCCCGCCAGGCGTACAGCCGTGACCAGGTTCGGCCACGTCCAAACCCCCCAGCCGGTGGGCGCTGTTGACTTGCTCAAGGCTGTCCTCTCGACGGCTCCGCGGAGCCGTGGTTTCCTGCCGCGCGTGCGGTCGCGGGACGTGGTCGACGGGTGTTCGGTGGGTGTAGGCCGATTCTAGCCTCAGGGGTCCGACACCGCGCCCCTGAAATACCGCGCAGCTGATGTGTCGCTGACGGGCGGAGCCCGGCGTTTTCTGGGCTTTGGGGTACCGATGGCCTGTCTTCACGGAGGCAGTAAAGCCTCGATGTCGATATATATCTGTAATGAACAGTGATAGGAAACAACCCGGGCCGCCGTGCGGCCCGGGTTGCGCGGTGTCGGTGCTAGGCGGTCGGAGCGCCCGGGATGTAGGTGGGCGGCGCCTCCTTGCGGAAGTACGCGTTGGCGCTCGGCACGGCCAGCAGGATGATCACCAGCAGCGAGCCGAGCGTGGTCAGCAGGACCACGGCCCAGTCGACGACGACGCTCCAGCCCGGGTAGGCGTTGAACGCGGCGTCCATCAGCTGCGCGGCGTCGAGCGCCTCGAGCGTCTCGTCACCGGAGTTGTCGAACGCCCACTGCGTGAGCTGGGCGGCGAAGAGCTGCCCGGCGACCATGAAGCCGCCGCACAGGAGCACCAGCGGCTGGAAGACCCACGTCAGGATGCGCGTGACGCGGTTGCCGCCGGCGTTGAACAGCGCCAGCACCACCAGGATCGCGATGATGACGATCGGGAAGACGAGCGAGCCGCCGCCCGTCTCGAAGCTCGTCGAGCCCGCGGGCAGGTCGGACACGTCGATCCCCTGCGAGGCGAGCTCGGCCTCGTAGGCCCGCTGCGCGTCCGCGCCGTAGAGGTAGCCGACGACGGACGAGACCGCCAGGGCCAGGCCGAGGAGCAGTTGCAGCGCGACAGCGAAGGTCACCGAGCCGGGGCGGGTCTTCCGCTCCGCGGGCGGGGGCTGATTGGTCATGGTTCCCTCCAATGATCAGGTGCCCCCAAGCTATCAATGGCGCACCACCGCCGCGCGAAGGATTCCCGTCCTACTTGAGCAGGACTCGCCTCTCATCTGCTAGGAGGGGCGGGCGGCGCGGCGGCGGTGCACCGCCAGGGCCGCGCCGATCAGGCACCCGCTCATGGGAACGAAGAGCAGCCACAGCGCCCACGTGCACAAGACGAGGATCAGCAGTCCACCCAGGAGGATGCCGGTGCCGCCGAAATCCACTTTGGCGTCATCGAGCGCCCCGGCCAGCAGCGACCGCCACGACGCGCCCGGCTCCCAGGCGGCCGCGGCCCGCAGCAGCACCGTCGCCGCCAGACCGGCCACGACCATGACCAGCAGCGCCATCACCGGCCGCCCGGGGACGCCCTCGATGGTCAGCACCGCCAGGTCGGCGGCGACGAACAGCGCCGCGCCGATCACCGCCAGGCCCGCCTTCCAGCCGCCGCCCCGCCAGGACGAGCGCACGTCCCGGACGAAATCGCCCAGGGACGCGGCGGTCCCGTCGAGGTACCCCGACAGGTGGCGGGCCGCGGCGGCGAGCGCGGCCGGAACGGTCACCAGCGGCAGCGCCGCCACCGCGAACCACACGCCGGTCAGCAGGCACTCGGCGAACAGGGCGAACGGCCGGGTGCCCTCGGCCGCCTTCCCGCCTCGCGCCATCCCGGCCGTCTCCCCTCGCATCGTCAGCCCTTCACGCCCGAGGTCGCGATGCCCTTGATGAGGAACTTCTGGAACACCAGGAAGAACAGCACCACCGGGACCAGCGACAGCAGCGTCATCGCCATCATGCCACCCCAGTTCGTCACGCCCTCGGTGTTCGAATAGGACTGCAGCAGCCTGGGCAGCGGGAACTTCTCCATGTCGTACAGGTAGATCAGCGGCCCGAGGAAGTCGTTCCACGACCAGATGAACGTGAAGATCGACGAGGTCACCACCGCCGGCCGCAGCAGCGGCAGCAGGATCGAGAAGAAGATCCGGAAGTGGCCCGCGCCGTCGATCTTCGCCGCCTGGTCCAGCTCCCTGGGGATGCCGCGCAGGAACTGGATGTAGAGGAACACGAAGAACGACTCCAGCGCCAGGAACTTCCCGATCACCAGCGGCACGTACGTGTTCGTCACCTCCAGCTCGGAGAAGATCAGGTACTGCGGGATGAGCATGACCTGCCCCGGCAGCAGCAGCGTGGCGATCACGATGCCGAGCATGGCCGTCCGGCCCGGGAAGCGCAGGCGCCCCAGGGCGTAGGCGGTCATCGAGCAGGAGATCACCACGCCGATGACCGACAGGACCGCGATCAGGGTGGAGTTCCAGAAGAACCGCCACAGCGGGATGCCCGCCAGGCCGTCGAAGGCGTTGGCGAAGTGCTCCCAGGTGATCG
Organism: Glycomyces sp.; assembly: GCA_035765105.1. Taxonomy (GTDB): domain Bacteria; phylum Actinomycetota; class Actinomycetes; order Mycobacteriales; family Micromonosporaceae; genus Glycomyces. Next base: position 18,905 of record DASTYG010000008.1, on the reverse strand, counting down.
TCTTCGGCCACAGCGAGGTGTCGGTGATGATGTCGGTGTTGCCCTTGAGCGAGGCGGTGACGACCCACAGCAGCGGGTAGAGCACGATCGCCAGGACCGCGAGCATGGCCACGTGCCACACGACGCTCTTGGCCCGGTCGGCGGTCGTCCTGCGGTTGCGGACGATGACCCGTCCGCCTGCGGTCTTGACGCTCATCGGTCCTCCCCTGCGTAGAACACGAGCCGCTTGGCGGCGCGGAACATGATGACGGTGACCACGCCGACGGCCAGCACCAGCAGCCAGGCGTACGCCGAGGCGTAGCCCATGCGGAAGTCGGTGAAGGCCAGCGTGTAGATCCGGACGGTGTAGAACAGCGTCGACCACGCCGGGGCGCCGGACTCGCCGCCGATGATGTAGGCCGGGCCGAACAGCTGGAACGCCCCGACCGTCTCCATCAGCACGTTGAAGAAGATCACCGGCGAGAGCATCGGCAGGGTGATGCGGACGAACTTGCTCCACTTGCTGGCGCCGTCGACGTCGGCGGCCTCGTAGAGCTCCTGCGGCACCTGCATCAGGCCCGCCAGGAAGATGACCATGGGCGCGCCGAAGCTCCACACCGCCAGCAGCACCAGCATCAGGATCGACACCGACGGGTTGCCCAGGAAGCCGCCGCCGTCCCAGCCGAAGCTGCTCATGATGCTGTCCTGGACGCCGTTGTTGGAGAACAGGGCCTTCCAGATCAGGGCCACGCCGACGCTCATGGCGATCAGCGAGGGCATGTAGAACGCGGCGCGGTAGAAGCCCATCCCGCGGCGGTGCTGCGACAGCAGCATCGCCACCAGCAGGGAGGCGACGAGTTTGACCGGGACCGCGATGAGCACGTACAGCAGCGTCACGCGGATGGTGCGGTAGAACATGGGGTCGTCGAAGATCGCCGTGTAGTTCTGCAGTCCGATCCAGTCACCGCCTCGGATGAGGTGGTAGTCGGTGAACGACAGGTACAACGACCAGGCCATCGGACCGATGGTGAGCACCGCGGTCCCGATGAGCCAGGGAATCATGAACGTGTATCCGGCGAGACGCTCACCCCCGCGGGTCGCCGAGGCGCGGCGCTTGGCCGCCCCCCGGGACCCGCGGACCGGCGGCGCTCCGGGCTCGCCTGCCGCGCCCGCGGTGGGCTCGGCGGCGGTGGAGGGAGTCGCTGACACGGATTGACTTCCTATGCGTTGTCGGTCGGTGGTTACTGTTCGGCGGCCAGGAGCGTCTCGGCCTCGGTGAAGAAGGTGTCGACCGCGTCGGCGACCGGCAGCTCGCCGTAGAGGACCTGCTCGTAGATCTCGGCGAACTTGACCTCGATCGAGCCGGTGGCCGAGGGCGGCGGCGGGGGCGGCGAGGTCAGGTACTGCTCGACGCCGGCCTCGTAGTCGAGCACCTGCTGGGAGATCTCGTCGATCTCGACGTTCTCGCGCCCGACGTTGGTGGCCGGGATGCCGCGGTTGGTGCCGAGGATCGCGATGGCCTCGGGGTCGGTCAGCAGGAAGTCGATGAGCTTGGCCGACTCGTCGGGGTAGTCGCTGTTGGCCGAGATGCACAGCTGCATCGAGGGCTTGAGGTACAGGCCGAGGTTGGCCGGGTCCAGGCTCGGCGGCGCGGCCAGGGTCAGGGCCCCGCCGTTCTCGGCCACCGAGGGGGCGTACCAGGCCAGGAAGTTGTCCCAGCCCAGGTCCGCGCCGATCTTGTCGAGGACGAAGCCGTTCTCCGGCGCCCACTGCGAGGAGACGCTGATGGGCGGGACCGAGCCGTCGGCGTGGAGCGGCTCGTTCATCGACCACCACTCGGTGAGCCGGGCCTTGTCGTAGTTCAGGGCCGTGCCGTCCTCGGTGTAGAAGCTGCCGCCCTGCTGGCGCAGCCACAGCTCCATGAAGTGGTACTGGCCGGCGTAGTCGCCCCCGCCCCACTGCTCCCCGCCCAGGCTCGCGGTGACCTCCCGGACGGCCTGGTGGTAGTCCTCCCAGCTGTAGCCCGGTTCGAGCGAGACGCTGGCCGCGCCGTACCAGTCGGAGCGGTAGATCAGCCCGAGCGTGTTCCCGGCGATCGGGACGGCGACCAGCTCGTCGTTGACATAGCCGGTGTCGAGGAAGCCCTCGAGGAAGTCGGAGGTGTCGACCAGGCCCTCGAGGGGCATGAGCATCCCGTTGCTGCCGAACTGGAGCAGCCGCGAGTAGTCCATGTTGAGCACGTCGGGCAGGTCCCTGCCGGCCATGCGCGTGGTCATCGACTCCCAGTAGGTCGGGAAGTCGGAGAAGTTCGTGCGGACCTTGATGCCCTCGTTCTTCTCCTGGAAGAGTTCGACGGCCTCCTGGGTGATCTCGGCGCGCGCCTCGTCGCCCCACCACTCGAAGCTGATGGTGATCGGGTCGTCGGCCGTGCCGGCCGGCCCGTCGTCCCCGCACGCCGCGGTGGCGCCGAGGGCAGCCGCGGCCGTGGCCCCGGTGAGGAGTGTCCTGCGCTTGGCGCGGTACTGGTGGCGGATCATCGTTGATGCTCTCCTTCTTGCGTGAGGGGTCCCGCTCGCGCGGGCCTTCGGGATCTATTCGGTTTTGATCCCCGGGCTCACCCGGGGAAGTCTGCCAGCCGGTCGGCGGCGCGGCGCCAGGCGGCGGGGTCGCCCGCGGGCAGGTGGCGCCGCGGGCGGGCCGAGGCGCGCGCGGCGTCGCGGCGGGCCTCGGGTCCGGGGGCGACGAGGCCGAGGGCCTGCGCCTGGACCAGCGCGTTGCCCAGCGCGGTGGCCTCGTCGGGTCCGGCCAGGACCGGCCGGCCGGTGGCGTCGGCGGTGAGCTGGCACAGCAGTTCGTTGTTGGAGCCGCCGCCGACGATGTGGACGAGGTCGACCTCGGCGCCGCCGAGCCGTTCGAGGTCGGCGACGGCGCGGCGGTGGGCCAGCGCGAGCGAGTCGAGGACGCACGCGGCGATCTCGGCGGGCGTCTCGGGCACCGGCTGGCCGGTCCGGGCGCAGTAGGCGCGGAGGCGTTCGGGCATGTCGCCGGGGGCGGCGAAGACCGGGTCGTCGGGGTCGACGACGCTGCGCAGGCGCGGGACGTCGCCGGCCGCTTTGACCAGGTCCTCGATGTCGAGGTCGGCCCCGTCCCGGCGCCAGGCGCGCATGGACTCCTGGAGGAGCCACAGGCCGGCGACGTTGCGCAGGAAGCGGATCGAGCCGTCGGCGCCGCGCTCGTTGGTGAAGCCCGCCTCCAGCGCCTCGACGCCGAGGACGGGGGCGTCGCGCTCGGTGCCGACCAGTGACCAGGTGCCGCAGGAGATGTAGGCGGCGCGGTCGGTCTCGTAGGGCACGGCGGCGACGGCGGCCGCGGTGTCGTGGCCGGCGGTGGCGACGACCTCGGTCGCGGCGGGCAGGCCGGTCTCGGCGGCGACCTCGGCGGTCAGGCCGCCGAGGACGGTCCCGGTGGGCGTGATCGGCCCGAGCAGGCCGCCGCGGACCCCGGCGAGGTCGCACAGCTCGGCCGACCAGGTGCCGGTGGCCTGGTCGACCAGGCCGGTCGTGGAGGCGTTGGTGGCCTCCCACGCGTAGGCCCCCGAGAGCCAGTACGCGAACAGGTCGGGGATGAGCAGCAGCCGCTCGGCGGCGGCGAGGGTCGCGGGCCGTTCGGCGGCGAGCTGGAAGAGCGTGTTGAACGGCTGGTGCTGGATGCCGGTGCGGGCGAACAGGGCTTCGGGGCCCGCGGCGGCCAGGACGGTCGCGCGGGCGGTGCGGGTGCGGTAGTCGCGGTAGCACACGGGGGCGGCGACGAGGTGGCCGTCGGCGTCGAGGAGGGCGTAGTCGACCGCCCAGGAGTCGACGCCGATCGCGGCGACCGCCTCGCCCGCGGCGCCGAGGGCGCGCAGGCCGTCGAGGACGCCGCCCCACAGCCCCAGGACGTCCCAGTACAGGCGTCCGGCGGCGGCGACGGCGCGGTTGGGGAACCGGGCGGCCTCGGTCAGGCCGATCCGGTTCCCCTCCACGGCGGCGGCCATGACCCGGCCCGAGGAGGCGCCGAGGTCGACGGCCGCGAGCAGGCGCGTCATCGGAGGAATCCCTGCGGGTTGCCCGAGTCGACCGGCAGGTGCACGCCGGTGGTCAGCCCGAGGTCGGGGCCGACGAGGGCGTAGACGGCGTCGGCCACGGACGAGGGCAGCACTTCGCGGCCCAGGAGGGTGCGCCCGGCGTAGTACTTGCCGAGGTCCTCCTCCTTGACGCCGTAGACGGCGGCGCGCTGGGCGCCCCAGCCTCCGGCGAAGATGCCCGAGCCGCGCACGACCCCGTCGGGGTTGACGCCGTTGACGCGGATGCCGTGCTCGCCGAGCTCGGCGGCCAGCAGCCGCACCTGGTGGGCCTGGTCGGCCTTGGTCGCGGAGTAGGCGATGTTCTTCGGACCGGCGAACACGGCGTTCTTCGAGACGATGTAGACGATGTCGCCGCCCATGCCCTGGGCGATCATGTGCTTGGCGGCCTCGCGGCTGACCAGGAACGAGCCCTTGGCCATGACGTCGTGCTGGAGGTCCCAGTCGGCCGCGGTGGTCTCGACCAGCGGCTTGGACTGGGACAGTCCCGCGTTGTTGACCACCAGGTCGAGGCCGCCGAAGGCCAGGGCGGCCCGGTCGATCGCGGCGGCCACGGCGTCCTCGTCGGTGACGTCGGCGGCCACGCCGACGGCCGTGTCCGGGCCGCCGATGTCGGCGGCGGCGGCCGCGGCCTCGTCGCCGTCGAGGTCGGCGACGACCACGCAGGCGCCCTCGGCGGCGAGCCGCTCGGCGGTGGCCTTGCCGATGCCGCCGGCCGCGCCGGTGACCAGGGCGACCCGGCCGGCCAGCGGCTTCGGCGCCGGCAGGCGCCGCAGCTTGGCCTCTTCGAGGGCCCAGTACTCGATGCGGAACTTCTCGGACTCGTCGATGGGCCGGTAGGAGGAGATCGCCTCGGCGCCGCGCATGACGTTGACGGCGTTGGCGTAGAACTCGCCGGCGACGCGCGCGGTCTTCTTGTCGGCGCCGAAGGAGAACATGCCGATGCCCGGGACCAGGACGATCGCGGGGTCGGCCCCGCGCATCGCCGGGGAGTCGGGGCCCGCGTGCCGCTCGTAGTAGGCGCGGTAGTCCTCGCGGTAGGCCGCGTGCCGCTCGGTCAAGTGATCGATCACTTCGGCGAGCGGAGCGTCGGCGGCGGTCTCGAGGACCAGCGGCCGCACCTTGGTGCGCAGGAAGTGGTCGGGGCAGGAGGTCCCCAGCGCCGCGAGCGCGGGCATCTTCTCCCCGGCGAGGAAGTCGAGCAGGGCCTCGTCGTCGCGGAAGTGCCCGACCTGGCGGCGGTCGGTGGAGGCCAGGCCGCGGATGACCGGGGCGAGCGCGGCGGCGCGCTCGCGGCGGGCGTCCGGGTCCAGTCCGGTCCGCTCCGCGACGCGGGCCCCGAAGGGCTCGGCCTCGCCGTGCTCGGCGATGAACGCCTCGCAGCCGCGGATGATCTCCAGGGAGTTGGCCTCGCACTCCTCGGAGGTGGCGCCCCAGGCGGTGATGCCGTGGCCGCCGAGGATGCAGCCGATCGCCCGGGGGTTGTCGCGTTTGATCGCGGCGATGTCCAGGCCGAGCTGGAATCCGGGGCGGCGCCAGTCGACCCAGGCCACGCGATCGCCGAAGCACGCCTCGGTGAGCGCGGGGCCGTCGGCCGCGGTGGCGAAGGCGATGCCCGAGTCGGGGTGCAGGTGGTCGACGTGGTCGGCCTCGACCAGGCCGTGCATGGCCGTGTCGATCGAGGGCGCGGCCCCGCCCCTGCCGTGGAGGCAGTAGTCGAAGCGGGCGACCATGTCGTCTTCGGCTTCGACGCCGGGGTAGGTGCCGGCCATGGCGCGGAGCCGGTCGAGGCGCAGCGCGGCCAGGCCCTCGGGCCCGAGGGTGCCCAGGTCGCCCCCGGAGCCCTTGACCCACAGCAGGTCGACGTCCTCGCCGGTGACCGGGTCGGTCGCGGTGCCCTTGGCGGAGGTGTTGCCGCCGGCGAAGTTGGTGTTGCGCTTGTCGGCGCCGAGCCGGTTGGACCGGGCGATGAGGTCGGTGACGGTCGGGTGCATCAGGCCCCCCATCCGGCCGCTTCGCCGCCCTGGCGGGAGGCGGTGATCGACTCGGCGTAGCCCGAGGCGCGGTAGGCGGCGACGGGGTCGGGGTCCAGGCCCTGCCCTTCGCGCAGTTCGGCCAGGAGAGGGCGCACGTCGGTGTTGTAGGCGTCCATCAGGGCGGCGTTGGCGCCCAGGACGTCGCCGGCGGCCTGGGCCGCCGCGAGCGCGTCGCGGTCGACCAGGAGGGCCTTGGCGGTGGCCTCCTGGACGTTCATGACCGAGCGGATGACCGCGGGGATCTTCGGCTCGATGTTGTGGCACTGGTCGAGCATGTAGGCGATGCCCGAGTCCGGTCCGACCGCGTCTTGCAGGCACAGCTCGTGCATGATGCGGAACAGCTGGAAGGGGTCGGCCGAGCCGACCATGAGGTCGTCGTCGGCGTAGAACCGGGAGTTGAAGTCGAAGGCGCCGAGCCGGCCCTGGCGCAGCAGGAAGGCGACGATGAACTCGATGTTGGTGCCGGGGGCGTGGTGGCCGGTGTCGATGACGACCTCGGCCTTGGGGCCCAGTGCGACGCAGTGGGCGTAGGCGGTCCCCCAGTCGGGCACGTCGGTGTGGTAGAAGGACGGCTCGAACAGCTTGTACTCCAGCAGCAGCCGCTGGTCGTCGCCGAGCCGGTCGTAGACCTCGGCGAGGACTTCGGCGAGGCGGTCCTGGCGTCCGGCGATCGAGTCCTGGCCGGGGTAGTTGGTGCCGTCGGCGAACCACAGCTTCAGCGAGTCCGACCCGACCGCGTCCATGATGTCGACGCATTCGAGGAGGTGGTCGGTGGCCTTGCGCCTGATGCCGGGATCGGGGTGGCAGACGCTGCCGAGCATGAAGTCGGAGTCCTGGAAGGTGTTGGAGTTGATCGTGCCGATCGCGACGCCGTGGTCGGCGGCGTGGGCCGCCAGGCGGGTGTAGTCCTCGACCCGGTCCCAGGGGATGTGGAGGGCGACGGTGCCGGCCGCGCCGGTGTGGCGGTGGACCTGGGCGGCGTCGGCGATCTTCTCGTAGGGGTCGCGGGGGACGCCTTCCTGTGCGAACACCTTGAACCTGGTGCCGGAGTTGCCGAACGCCCAGGACGGCGTCTCGATGTTCTGGCTCGCGAGCACCGTCTTGGCGTGCGTGGCTCGGTCGCTCATTGGTCAGGCTCCCTTCCGTGGCGCGGCCGCTGCCGCCGCCAGTTGGTCCTCCAGGTGGAAGACCTCCGTGAGCACGTTGAACGACTCGTCGGCGGCGGCGCCGCCGGTGTCCTCGAAGTAGGGGGCCATCTCGGCCTGCCAGCGGGCGTTGACGTCCCGTTCGGCCATGGCGGCCTTGGCGGCTTCGAAGTCCTCGGTCTCGAGATAGCCGACGAGGAGTCCGTCGGGTGCCAGGAACAGCGAGTAGTTGCCCCATCCGGTCTCGGACAGGGCCCGGAGCATGTCGGGCCATACGGCGGCGTGGCGCTCGCGGTACTCGTCGATGCACTCGCGGCGCACCTGAAGGGTGAAACACACTCGTTGTGTCACGGGGGTACCTCCTTGAGGTCGTGGTCACGATTATTACACCGGAATGATTGAATCGTTTCACGTGGGGGGTCCCGTTAACATAAGACGCGCTGGCCAGCGCTGTCAAGCCCTGTCCGGCTTCAATTCTGTGACGGACCCGCGATATGATTCCGAGTGCTCTCGGTCCTCGGTTGAGTCGTTTCAACCCCGCCGGCCCCGGCACGCCGACGAGGACCGAGGCCGCCGCAGTGCCCCTCGATACACTCCATGAGGTGACGATGACCACGAGCAGCATGAAAGACGTCGCGCGGGCCGCGGGCGTCTCGGTCGGCACGGTCTCGAACGTGCTCAACCGGCCCGAGGCGGTGGCCGAGGAGACCAAGCGGCGCGTGCAGGCCGCCATAGCCCGGCTCGGGTACGTCCGCAACGACTCGGCCCGGCAGCTGCGGGCCGGGCGCAGCCGCAACGTCGCCATCGTGGTCCTCGACGTCGCCAACCCCTTCTTCACCGACGTGGTGCGCGGCGCCGAGCCCCTGGTCCACTCGGCCGGCGGCGTGGTCACCGTCTGCGACTCCGGCGAGGACCTGCGCCGCGAGCAGCGGCAGCTGGAGATCCTCGAGGAGCAGCGGGTCCTGGGCCTGCTCATCACCCCGGTCGACGACTCCTCGGCCGAGCGGCTCGAACGGCTGACCGCCCACGACATCCCGGTGGTGCTGGTCGACCGCGGCGCCGGGCTCCACCCCCACTGCTCGGTGGCCGTCGACGACGTCCACGGCGGCCGCCTGGCCGCCCGGCACCTGGCCGAGCGCGGTCACGCCTCGGTGGCGTTCATCGGCGGGCCGCCCTCCATCCCGCAGGTCGCCGACCGCCTGGCCGGATGCCGGGAGGTCTGCGAGGAGGCCGGGGTGCGCCTGGAGGCGTTCACCTCGGTGAGCCTGAACGTGGCCGGCGGCAGGCAGGCGGTCGAGCAGATGCTGCGGCTGCCCGACGCGCCCACGGCGGTCTTCTGCGCCAACGACCTGGTCGCCCTCGGCGCGCTCCAGGGGCTGACGATGCACGGGGTCAAGGTGCCCGAGGAGTGCGCGATCATCGGCTACGACGACATCGAGTTCGCCGCGGCCGCGGCCGTCCCGCTCACCTCGGTCCGCCAGCCGCGGGCCCAGCTCGGGCGCACCGCCGCGCAGCTCCTGTTCGAGGAGATCGCCGAGGGCAAGGGCCACACGCACCGCAACGTGGTCTTCCAGCCCGAGCTGGTGGCGCGGGCGTCGACGGCGGTCGACCTGTAGCCGACACGGGTATTTACCGATAAAGTACCGTGGAGGCAGAACCACAGCACCGTGCCCCGGCACGGTCGTCCCGCGAGAGGCAGCCATGGCGGAACACCACCGAGCACGCATCGAATTCGACCCCCGCTTCACCGTCGCCGACGTCCCCGACCGGCTCTTCGGCTCCTTCGTCGAGCACCTGGGCCGGTGCGTCTACACCGGGATCTACGAGCCCGGCCACCCCACCGCCAACGAGGACGGCCTCCGCGGCGACGTCCTCGACCTCATCACCGAGCTCGGGCCGACCATGGTCCGCTACCCCGGCGGCAACTTCGTCTCCGGCTACCGGTGGGAGGACGGCGTCGGCCCCAAGGAGGACCGCCCCCGCCGCCTCGACCTGGCCTGGCGGACCACCGAGACCAACCAGTTCGGCCTCGGCGAGTTCATGCGGTTCTGCCGCACCGTCGGCGTCGAACCGAACATGGCCCTCAACCTGGGCACCCGCGGCCTCCAGGAGGCGCTCGACCTCCTGGAGTACGCCAACCACCCCGGCGGCACCCGCTGGTCGGACCTGCGCCGCTCCCACGGCGACGCCGAACCCTACGGCATCAGGCTGTGGTGCCTGGGCAACGAGATGGACGGCCCCTGGCAGATCGGCCAGATGACCGCCGCCGAGTACGGCCGCATCGCCGACCAGACCGCCCGCGCCATGCGCATGATCGACGCCGACCTCGACCTGGTCGCCTGCGGCTCCTCCAGCCGCGCCATGCCGACCTTCGGCGCCTGGGAGGCCGAGGTGCTGGAGCACTCCTACGAGTCGGTCGACTACATCTCCGCGCACGCCTACTACCAGCCGGTCGACGGCGACTTCAAGAGCTTCATGGCCAGCGCCCAGGACATGGAGCTGTTCATCGACGGCGTCATCGCCACCGCCGACGCCGTCGGCGCGAAACTCAAGAGCGACAAGAAGATCAACATCTCCTTCGACGAGTGGAACGTCTGGTACCAGCACGCCTGGCACGAGAGCGAGACCGGCGAGGACGCCCCCGAACCCTGGGCCGAGGCCCCCCGCCAGCTCGAGGACCAGTACTCGGCGATGGACGCGGTCGTCTTCGGCTCCCTGCTCATCACGCTGCTGCGCCGCTGCGACCGCGTCACCGCCGCGTGCCTGGCCCAACTGGTCAACGTCATCGCGCCGATCATGACCGAGCCGGGCGGCCCGGCCTGGCGCCAGACGACGTTCTTCCCCTTCGCCGAGGCCAGCCGCTTCGGCCGCGGCAAGGTGCTGCGCACCGGCGCCGCCTCGCCCTCGTTCGACACCGCCAAGTTCGGCGAGGTCGCGGCGCTGCACGCCGTGGCGGTGGCGAACGAGGACGGCTCGGTGACCGTGTTCGCCGTCAACCGCGACCTGGAGGCCCCGATGTCGCTCGACATCGACCCCGGCACCATGACCGGCATCGGCGAGGTCACGTGCTCGACCCTGACCGACCCGGACCCGGACGCGAAGAACACCCTCGCCGACCCGACCCGCGTCGCCCCCGCCGCGAACCCGAACGTGCGCACGGCCGAGGGCACCGTCACCGTCGAACTGCCCGCGATGAGCTGGAACACGATCCGCATCCAGCCGCAGTAGACACCGACGCGCGGGGCCCGGACGGCGACCGTCCGGGCCCCGCGCGCGTCCGGCGCTAGTCGGCGAACGAGCCGATCAGCGCGTAGAGCACCTCGGCCTTCGCCCGGTCGCCGCGCACGGCCACCGCCCCGGCGGGCAGGCGGCGCCACAGCCACATGAGGACCTCGCGCGGCGTGCCCGCCACGACGGCCCCGGCGTCCCCGTCGACCCCCTCGCCCAGGCCGATGCCCTCGGCGCCGACCCGCAGCGTCCAGGACCGCTCCCCGGCGTCGATCCCCACGACCAGGCCCTCGGCCGCCGCCAGGGCCTCGCCGACCCACTCGCGGTAGGCGCGGCTGCCCCACGCGAGCATGACCGCGAGCATCTCCTCGACCGCGTCGAGGGCGAACGCCGCCTCGACCGGGCCGATCGCCTCCCCCGCGGCCAGTTCGGCGTCGGCGCGGTGGACGACGGTCTCGCAGGCCATGCGGCGGATCCAGAACCCCACGGTCTGCTCGGGCCCGTACCAGGTGTAGGCCAGGCTGTCGGGGCCGCGGTCGTCGAACTCGGTGAGCAGCTCGGCCAGGGCCGCGTCGAACCGCTCGGTGGGGCTGCCCTTGCGCGCGAGCGCGTCGGCCTCGCCCGGTTCGCGCAGCAGCCGCATGCACTGGATCTTGTGGTCGAAGACCTCGGTGACGTGGTCGAGCAGGTCGGCGGCGGTCCAGTCGGGGCAGGTGGGCACGCGGGCGGACGCCCCGGCCCGGGCCAGGGCGGTCTTGAAGCGGTCGGCCTCATCGATGAGGTGCGACCGGAGGGTGGAGGATTCCATGCCCGAGATCCTTCCACACCGGTGCCACCCCGATGCCGCTCAGCAGCACTGCCACGTGAAGACGGCCCGGTCGAACCGGCCCGCGGCCAGATCCGGCTCCTGGATGAGCCAGTAGAGCACCCCCGCGTCGCCCCACATCATGTCCGAATCGCCGTCGGTGTCGATCTGGGCGAGCAGGAGCCAGCGGTCGGCCTCACCGTACTCGGGACGGTCGCCGGCCCCCGGCAGGTCGCCCCGCACCGCGGCCACCTCGTACTCGACCGCCTCCTGCACGGACATGGGGTAGCCGCCGATCTGATGGCACACGCTGACCGAGCACTCCTCGTAGACCGCGTCGTGGAACGCCGCGTCGTCGATCGGGTGCCCCGGCCCCCGCTCCCCCGCCGCCCCGAAGGCGGCGGCGATGCGCGGACTGCGCGGCTCGGGCGCGGTCACCACCGGCTCGGCCCGCAGGAACTGCCGCGGATAGGCCTTGAGCGGGCTCGGGGCGCATCGCCGCTCCAGCGCCGCGCCGGCGGGGACGTACAGCACCCGAGCCCCCTCCCGCGTGCCCGGCTCGACCGCCCCGACCAGCGCCGCCCCCTGGTCGACCTGCCCGTCGAAGTAGAAGAACAGCAGCCGCCCCGCCTCGGGCAGCGGGAAGCCGTCGATGCGCAGCCGCGCGCAGTCGAAGGAGGCGATGAACGCGAGCGGGCCGTGCCCGTCCCACTCCGGCCACGGATGCCCGACCGGCAGCTCGGGGTCGCCGCCCAGCTGCGCGTCGACCGGGTCGCTCCCGGCGGCCCAGTCGAACTGGAGCGCCGGTCTGAGCAGGCGCTTCCACCGCGCGGCCGCCTCGGGCGGCAGATACCGGTCGGCCAGCGCGGCGAGCTCCTGAGCATCCGTCATCACCGCACCGTAGCGCAACACCGCCATGCGGCGTGTCCGCCTCCGCCCGCGCCGCCCCGGGGCCGGGCGGCTCACCGCTCGCCGGCGAGCCCCGCCTCGTAGGCGATGATCGCCGCCTGGACCCGGTTCTCGGCGCCCAGCACGGCGAACAGGGCGCTGAGGTACTGCTTGACCGTGCCCTCCGACAAGCGCAGGGACGCCGCGATCTGGGCGTTCGACCATCCTCTGACGACGCCGGCGAGCAGTTCCCGCTGGCGCGGCGTCAGCTCCCGGACCGTCGCCCGCGCCCGCGCGGTCCGGCCCAGCTGCTCGCGGCTCTGGCGGCGGACCAGCCAGCGGCCGACCCGCGGCGAGAACGCCGCGCCGCCCTCGGCCAGGGCGCGGACCCCGGCGATGAGGTGGTGCGGGTCGTCGGACTTCAGGAAGAACCCGAGGGCGCCGAGCCTGACGGCCTCGGCGATGTAGTGCTCGTCGGAGAAGGTCGTCAGCATCGCCACCGGCACCGCCGCGTGCGAGCGCTGGAGCCGTTCGAGCGCGCCGATGCCGTCGAGCCGCGGCATCTGGATGTCCAGGAGCACCACGTCGAGCAATCGGCTCCGGACGAGGTCGAGGGCCTCGGCGCCGTCCGACGCCTCGGCGGCGACCTCGATGCCCGGGGCGGTCGCGAGGATGCCCGCGATGCCGGTGCGCACCAGGACGTCGTCGTCGGCCAGCAGCACCCGCACCGGCCCGTCCCGCCCGGCGCGGGGGCGGCCGGGCGCGGCGTCGTCGATCGGACCGGTCATGAGGGCGGAATCGTATCAGTGGCGACGACCCGGTCGTCGGCGAAGCAGACGCGGTAGACGTCGCCCCGTTCGAAGAAGCTGACCGACGGCTCGTAGTACCGGCAGCTCGCCCCCTCGGGCTCGGGCAGGAGCAGCCGCGGGGCGTCGAACATCTCCATCGGCGGCAGCACCCGCTCGGCCTCGGCGCGGGTGTCCCCCACCTCGATGGCCGCGAAGCGCTCGGGCGGCAGGACCGAGGCGACCGTGCCGTGCACGAAGTAGCCGGCCGAGACCAGCGCGATCGCCAGGATCATCGCGGCCGGGACCAGCCAGGCCCGGCGCGTCGCCCGGCGGTTGCGCCGCTCGGCCCTGGCGGCCTCGGCGGTGAGCACGCCCAGGCGCGAGGGCTCGAGGTCGGCGGCCTCCCCCGACGGGGTCGAGCGGCGCGGCAGCCGCACCGTCACCGCGAAGTCCTCCTCGCGCTCGACCGCCAGCGTCCCGCCCAGGATCGCGACCCGGTGCCGCAGCGCGACCATGCCGTGCCCGGTCGAGGCGGGCCGCTCCCGCTGCTGCGGCGCCCGGTTGCGCACGACCAGCACCGCCTCCTCGCCCTCCAGGCCGAGCCTGACGCGCGCCTCCTCGCCGGGCGCGTGCTTGGCGGCGTTGGTGAGCCCCTCCTGGAGGGCCCGCAGCAGCGCGGCGTGCGTGTAGTCGTTGACCGCGTCCTCGACCTCGGGCGCGACGTCGTCGCGCACCGTCACGCCGGACGATCGCGCCCGCTCGATCACCTCCGCGACGCCCACGCCGCTGAGCGACGCGGTCGCCCCGGAGGTCCGCTCCGAGAGCAGGCGGACGGTCTCGCCGAGCTCGTCGGCGGCGACCGCGGCGTTCTCCCGGATGCGCTGCAACTCGGCCCTGGCCCGCTCGGGGAGCTCCTCGTCGAGGGAGAGCCTGGCGGCCTGGACGGCGATCAGCGTCAGCCGGTGCCCCAGACCGTCGTGGATCTCCCCCGCCATCGCCTCGCGTTCGCTCGCCACGGCCTGGCCGACGCGGGCCTCGTGCTCCCGCGCCTCGGCGAAGGCCAGCTCCCACCCCCGCCGGACGTAGTCGCGCCTGGTCCGCAGCATGCTCGTCACCAGCAGGGCCACCAGGAAGCAGCCGCCGGCGTAGGACATGCCGACCACCAGGCCGAGGACGGCCTCCGTCCCCGAGCCGCGCCCGGCCAGGACCGAGGCGGGCAGCGCCGCGGCCACCGCCACCACGGCCGTCGACAGCGGCCGCTCCAAGAAGGCCACGGCCACCCCGGCGAGGACCGCGACCAGCGTCAGCGTCAGCGGGCCCAGACCCGAGTCCCACAGCGTGGCCGCCCCGAAGGCGGCGCCCCCGAGCGCGGCGGCCGCCAGGGGCGCCACGCGGGCCAGCCGGCGCGGCGGCGGTGCGTTCGCGATCATGCCCCCAACCTAGGGCGGCCGGGCCCGCGGCGGACACTCGCTTTCGTCAGTCCGCCTCCTCACTTTCCGCACTGCCGGACAACACCTCGGGGCGCTTAGCGTTGCCTCCATGCTCGACCACTTCACACGCCTGCTCGACGCCGCGGGCGACCACGGCCCGGCGGTGCTGGCGATCGTCTTCGTCGTCGCGGCGGTGGAGGCGGCGTTCGGTCTCGGCGCGCTCGTGCCCGCCGAGACCGCCCTCGTCCTCGCCGCCGTCGCCCTCGCGCAGAGCCCGCTGCTCATCGCCGCCGTCGCCGCGGCCGCCGCGGGGGCCTTCATCGGCGACCACCTCGGCTATGCGATCGGCAGGCGGCTGGGCCCGAAGGCGGCGGCCACCCGCACCGTCCGGCGGATCGGAGTGGAGCGGTGGCACGCCGCCACCCGGTTCGTCGAACGGCGCGGCGTCGCCATCATCGTCGGCGCCCGCCTCCTGCCGGGCGTGCGGACCCTGATCGCCGCGGCGGCCGGGGCCTCGCAGATGCGCTACCCGCGCTTCGTGATCGCCACCGGCATCGCCTCGCTCCTGTGGTCGGCGCTGTGGGTCCTCGGCGGCGCCTCGCTCGGTTCGGCGTTCCTGGAGCTCGCCGACCGGGCCACGGCCCCGGTGCTCATCGCCGTCGCCGCGGCGGCGGCCGCAGGCGTCGTCATCGCCGTGGCGCGGGCGCGCGCGAAGGGGGCCGAGCCCCGATGAGCCTCGGCCTGCCCCTCGTGGCCCTGCTGCTGGCGGCCCTGATCATCGCCGACTTCTTCGTGCCGATGCTCCCCAGCGCCACCATGATCGCGACCCTCGCCGGCTTCCTCGTCGGCGACACGCTCCTGATCGTCGGCCTGATCGCCTGGGCCGCGGCGGCCTCCTGGCTCGGCGACGTGCTGGGCTTCCACGTCCTGCGCCACGCCAGGGCCCGCATGCGCCGCCCGATCTTCGACTCGGCCAGGATCACCCGCCTGGAGATCAAACTGCGCGCGACGCTCCGGCGCCGCCCGCACTGGACCACGGTCGTGGCCCGGTTCCTCCCGGCGGGCCGGACCGCCCTGGCCTGGGCGGCCGTCGCCACGCCCGACTACCCGCACTCGCGGATGTCGGCCGTCGCCGCCGCCGCATGGTCGTCCCACATCGTCGGCGTCGGCCTGCTCATCGGATGGCTCTTCGGCGCGGGGCTGCTCGCCGCGGCCACGACCGCGACGTCGGTCGCCGCCATGACCGTGGTCCTGGGCTGGTGGTACAAGGGCGCCTTCGGTCCCGGGCGCGCGGCGGCGGCGACCGAGGCCGACCGGTCTCAGGACCGGTGAGGCGCCTCCCGGAGCCGGAGCGCCCCCAGCCACAGCCGCACGGCGGCCACCGCCAGGGCCGAGACGGCCACCGCGATCAGCCCCCAGGCGAGATCGGGGGCGATGAGCAGCAGCACCGGCCAACTGGGCGCGGCGCTCGGCAGGGCCACGCCCGCGGCATAGGCCACGGCCGCAGCGCCCAGGACCCAGACCGCCGTGCCGAGGAGGACGCGCCAGTGCGGTGCCGGTCGGACGGCGCCGCGGACGATCCGCCGCACCGACAGGACCACGACCGCCACGGCGGCGGCCGTGAGCGCGACGAGCAGGGCCAGCACCGAGGGGTACCGCCAGTCGCCCCCGGCCGCGGCGGGCGCCTCGCCGCCCGCCAGGAGGCGGGCCGCGCCGAGCATGGCGCCGATCAGGGGGCCGTCCTGGAAGTAGCCGTAGGCGTTCTGCACCATCACCAGGGCGCGGTCGAGCTCGGGCAGCAGGATGACCCCGGCGCTGTAGCCGGGGGTGCCGCCGGTGTGCCAGACCGTCGAGGTGCCCAGGTCGTCGTTGCGGGAGTCGACGCGCCAGCCGAGGCCGTAGTCCACGGTCGCCGAGACCGCGACCGCGCCGGTGTGCGCCTGCGCGACCGAGTCCGCCTCCAGCAGGGGCGCGCCGCCGTTCAGGTGGGCCATCGCGAAGCGGGCGAGGTCGGTGACCGTGCCGCCGAGGTAGCCGTAGCTCGGTCCCGCCCGGTCGAACCGGGCCGCGATCGGGACGGTCTGCCCGAGGACGTAGGTGTGGCCGTCCGGAAGGGTCTCGGCGTCCTCGGCGGTGGCGATCGCGCCGTCCATGCCGAGCGGTTCGAGCACGGCCTCGCGCAAGTACCGCTCGTAGGGTTCGCCGGTGACGGCCTCCACGACGGCGCCGAGGACGAGGTAGTTGGCGCTGGCGTACTCGAAGACCTCGCCGGGATCGGCGATGGGCTCGGCGCCGGCGAGGTCGGCGACGGCCTCGCCGTAGGGGTCCTCGCGGTCGTCGAAGCGGTCGGTGACGCCGGTGCCCTCGGGGAGGCCCGCGGACTGCTCCAGCAGGTGGCGCACGGTGATGCGCGCCGAGCGGTCCTGGTCGGCGAGGCGGAAGCCGGGCAGGTAGGCGGTGACCGGCGCGTCGAGGTCGATCGCGCCGTCTTCGACGAGGGTCATGACGGCGGTGGCGGTGACGGGTTTGGCGACCGAGCCCCACAGGAACGCGGTGTCGTCGGTGACCGGTGCGCCGTCGCCGTCCTCGCCCCAGGTGAAGGCGTGCTCGACGGCGTCGGGGGTGACGATGGCGTAGGCGGCGCCGGGGACGCCGCCGGCCTCCAGGCGTTCGGTGAGGTAGGCGTCGATGTCGGCGGCCGCGGCCGGTTCCCGGGCGTGGGCGCCCGGTCCGGCGGCGAGCAGTGCCAGGGCGGCGCAGGCGGTGACGGCGGTGCGGGTGAACGCGGTGGTGCGCATGGGTTCCTCAGGGTGTCCGGGGCGTCTCGATAACCATATGGTCGTATGGTTTCGGGATAACCATACATGTATACGATTACGGGATGCCGAGGACCGCAGACCACGACCTCCGCCGCGCGCAGATCGCCGACGCGGCCCACCGCCTCATCGCCCACGCCGGGCTCGACGCGGCGACGATGGCCGCCGTGGCGCGCGAGGCTGGCTTCTCGGTCGGCTTGGTGCAGCACTACTTCGACTCCAAGGACGACCTGCTGCTGTTCACTTACCGGCGCACGACCGAGCGGCAGCTCGAACGCGTCATGCGCCTGGTGGCCGAGGGCGAGGCGGCGCAGCGGACCATCGCCGCGATCCTGCTGCGCGGCCTCGGGGAGCTGTGGCCCCTCGACGAGCGGCGGCGCGGCGAGTACCGCGTCGGCCGCGCCTTCCACGCCCGGTCGCTCGACAACCCGGACGTCGCGGCCGTCGCCCGGGACACGGCCGGGGAGCTGCGCGGGCAGATCGCCCGCACCGTGTCCAACGGCAAGCACTGCGGCGAGGTCCCGCTCGACACCGACGCCGCGACCGCGGCCCTGGGCCTGTGGTCGCTGACGAACGGCCTGGCCGACCAGCTCTACCACGAGCCGGAGGAACCGCTCGCCGACGCCGCCGCCGGCCTGCTCCGCGAGGCCCTGGCGGCCGTGTTCACCGGCGAGTGCCACCGCCACGACCCGGACTGGACCGATCCGGTCGGCGCCGGCTGACCGAGCCGCCGCGCCGCCGCCGATCGGGTCGACCCGGAGATCAATAACTCTCGGCCGATGTATATCAGTGATTTCAGGACGTGGTGGCCCGGTTCGAGGACGCCCCTGAGCACCGGCAGAACCGTCACCGGCCAGTACAGGTGCGTGCCCTCCCCGGGGTGGATCACCTCGGCCCGGCGGCCCGCGCCGCCGTCGATGATCTCGCTGCGCAGCCCCCGGGCGGTCGCGACCACCCGGCCCTCGCCGGACACCGCGTCGTGGTGGGGCCCGGGGAGGCACCAGCCGCCCTCGCCGGTGTGGAGCGTCCGCTCGGTCTCGACGACGTGGACGCGGGCGTGCCAGCCGTCCGTCGCCGCCTCCAGCGAGGTCGTGATCGACACGTCCTCCCACGGCTGCCACCTGACGGTCACGACGCCGCCCTCGACCGTGCCCTCGTCGGAGTCCTCGCGGCCCCGCCAGTGGCGGCCGTCCTCGGAGAGCACGAGCGCCCCGTCGGGGGCCGCCGCCTCCAGGCCCGGGCCCGCCGTCGCGCGGGAGAACCCGGCGAGCGTGGAGTAGGCGAACTTCCCGTACGTCTCCTGGCCGCCGCGGGCCCACGGGTGCCACGCCTGGCCGTTGAGGCGCGTGACATTGCCGCCGCGGTCGCGGACGTGGACGGCGCGGGCGGCCTTGTGCGGCGCGATCCCCGGTTCGGGCGCCGCCGGTTCGGCGGTCCAGAAGGGGTGGTCCGGTGCGGCGAGGAGACCGGTGAAGACCTTCATCGCCCACCACGGCGAACCGGCCGTCAAGTACTGCTCCACCAGAGCGTCGTTCGGATAGGCGTAGCCGACCGTCAAGCGCCCCTCCGGATCGAGGATCGGCCGCTCCCACCACCACGCCAGATGACGCCGGGCGTACCCGGCGGCCTCATCCCACGGCACCGCCGCCACATCCGCCGCCGCCAAAGCC
>DASTYG010000007.1:0-44566 GCA_035765105.1 Glycomyces sp. | reverse complement strand
CAGCCCCCGCCGGTCGCAGGGGCGCCCATGCTCGACCGGATCACCGTCACCTCCCTGTTCGGGCCGCGGTGGGGCCGCAACCACAACGGCATCGACTTCGCCGCGGCCCCCGGCACGCCCGTCTACGCCGCCAGCGCCGGGACGGTCGCCTACGCCGGCTGGGAATCGGGCTTCGGGAACCTCGTCGTCATCGACCACGGCGAAGGCGTCGAGACCTACTACGCCCACAACTCCGAGATCACCGTCGCCGAAGGACAGTCAGTGACGGCGGGCGAGCACATCGCCGACTCGGGCAACACCGGGTTCTCGCTCGGCCCCCACGTGCACTTCGAAGTGCATGTGGACGGTGAACCGGTGGAGCCGATCGGCTACCTCGAAGCGGCGGGACTGCCGCTGTCCTAGCGCGAGCCCCGGACCTAGAGCTTCGCGAGGGGGGCGAGCCGCAGGATCACCCATTTGGGCTCGCCGTCGCCGAAGTCGATGCGCGCCTGCGCCCTCGGGCCCGAGCCCTTGAGCTCGACGACCCGGCCCAGGCCCCACTTGTCGTGGGTGACCCGGTCCCCCACCTCGAGCACGGGCACGTCCGCGGCGCTGCGCACCGCGATCGGCTGCCCGAAGGACCCGGCCTGCTTCGCGGCCCGGCGCGGCGGCGGGGCCGCCGTGCCCTGCTCTGAGGTCCACTCGATGAGCCCGGGCGGGATCTCCGAGAGGAACCTGCTGGCGGCGTAGAACTCCGGCTGCCCGAACACGTTCCTGGTCCCGGCGCGGGTGACGTGCAGGTGCTTGCGGGCGCGGGTGAGGCCCACATAGGCCAGCCGCCGCTCCTCCTCCAGGTCGCCGGGCCTGGACATGGACCGCTCGTGCGGGAACAGGCCGTCGTCCATGCCGGTGAGGAACACCGTGTCGAACTCCAGGCCCTTCGCGGTGTGGAGGGTCATCAGCGTCACCACGCCGCCCTCCTCGGCCTCCGGGTCGGGAATGGAGTCCGCGTCGGAGACCAGGGCGACGTGCTCGAGGAACGAGGCGACGTCCGCCGTCGCGTCGGGCTCGGCGTCGGCCGGGTCGACCGCGCCGCGCACCACCTGCTCGGTGAACTCGTGGGCGACGGCCACGAGCTCCTGGAGGTTCTCCACGCGCCCCTCGTCGCGGGGGTCGGTGCTCTGCTCGAGCCCTTCGAGGTAGCCGGTGTCGGCGATGAGCCTGTCGAGCACCTCCTCGGGGCCCGCGGTGCGCGCCAGTTCGGCGGCCCCGTCGAGGATCTCGCAGAACCGCTTGATGCCGCCGCGGGCGCGCGAGGAGACCCCCGGGGCCTCGTCGACGCGGCGCAGCGCCGCCGGGAAGGAGATCCGGTGCCGGGCGGCGAGCGCCTCGATCTCGGCCACGGCGCGGTCCCCCACGCCCCGCTTGGGCACGTTGACGACCCGCTGCGCCGAGACGGTGTCGTCGGGGTTGGCGGTGAGCTTGAGGTAGGCGAGGAGGTCGCGGACCTCCTTGCGCTCGTAGAAGCGCACCCCGCCGACGACCTTGTAGGGGATGCCGCGGCGCACGAACACCTCTTCGAAGGCGCGGGACTGGGCGTTGGTGCGGTAGAAGATCGCCACGTCGCCGAACGCGGTCTGCCCGGCGTCGGCGAGCTCGTCGATGCGGCCCGCGACCCAGGCGGCCTCGTCGTGCTCGTTGTCGCCGGTGTGGCCGAGGATGGGCGCGCCCGGGCCCTCGTCGCTCCACAGCCGCTTCTCGCGGCCGCGCTCGGTGTTGTTGCGGATGACGCCGTTGGCGGCGTCCAGGATCGTCTGCGTGGAGCGGTAGTTCTGCTCCAGGAGGATGGTCTTGGCGTCCGGGTAGTCGCGCTCGAACTCGATGATGTTGCGGATCGTGGCGCCGCGGAAGGCGTAGATCGACTGGTCGGCGTCGCCGACCACGCACAGCTCGGCGGCGTCCTCGCCGGTGCCGACCAGTTCGCGCACGAGCACGTACTGGGCGTGGTTGGTGTCCTGGTACTCGTCGACCATGACGTGCCGGAAGCGCATCCGGTAGGAGCGGGCGACCTCGGGGAAGGTCCGCAGCAGGTGGACGGTGGTGCCGATGATGTCGTCGAAGTCGACCGCGCCGGCCAGGCGCAGGCGCTCGTCGTACTGGGCGTAGACGTCGGCGACCAGGCGGGTGCGGGCGTCGTCGGCCGCGGCGGCGGCCTGCTCGGGGCCGATGAGCTCGTTCTTGAGCCGGGAGATCTCGGCGGCGAACCAGCGCGGCGACTGCTTCTTGGAGTCGAGGCCGAGCTCCTTGACGATCTGGGTGAGCAGGCGGCGGCCGTCGTCGGTGTCGTAGATCGTGAAGCTCGACTTCCAGCCGAGCCGGTGGGCCTCGCGGCGCAGGATGCGCAGGCACGCGGAGTGGAAGGTGGAGACCCACATGGCCCGCGAGCGGGGGCCGACGAGGGCGTCGACGCGTTCGCGCATCTCGGCGGCGGCCTTGTTGGTGAAGGTGATCGCGAGGATCTCGCCGGGGTGGGCGCCGCGCTCGGCGAGGAGGTGGGCGATGCGGTGGGTGAGGACGCGGGTCTTGCCCGATCCCGCCCCGGCGACGATGAGCAGGGGCGAGCCGGCGTGCTCCACGGCTTGGCGCTGCGGTTCGTTGAGGCCGGTCAGCAGGGCTTCGATGGCGTCGTGACTCATAGGTACGTCATTATGCCCTGCTGCCCTGACATGACCGGGACCACGGCGACCGGCGGCGGGCCTAGAGCGGGCCGCGTCCCGCCCGGAGGATGAGCATCGCGATCTGCGTGCCGTCCTCGCCCAGGGCCTGGCGGTACTTGTCGAGGATGGCGCGCTCGCGGTCGAGGACGAGGCGGGTGCCGCCGTCGGCCATGCGGATCTCGCCGACGCGCTTGGACAGGCCGGCGCGCTCCTTCCAGAGGCGGACGATCTCGGCGTCGAGCTCGTCGATCCGGCCGCGCAGTCGTCCCAGCTCGTCGGTGCCGGTCTGCTCGGTGCCGGTCTCGTCGGCGGCGGTGGTGGTGCTCATCAGGGCTTCTCCTTGTACGTTTCGGATCGAATGTCCGGGTCGCGGCCCTGGGATACGAAAACCCCGGGCGCATCGCCCGGGGCTGTAGGTCTGTGGTCAGCGCGACGACCTACGGCTCGGACGCTCCGTGCCGTAGTAAAAGTAAAATCGCGCGTTCTGATTCACGTCGCCAAGTATGCCACACGCCCGCCGGTGTCACCGGCGGGCGTGTGGGTCTTGTCTCAGATTCCGGTTCGCGGGCGTCGCTCAGGCGAGGTCCGTCCGCGCGCGGGATCGGCTACTTGTCGCCGCCCCAGTCGCCGCCGGCGGCGGCGGCGCGGCGGCGCATGAGCACCAGCGCGACGACGCCGGCGGCCAGGACCGCGGCGCCGATGCCGGCGACCAGGGTGAGGTCGGTGCCCGTCTGGGGCAGCTGCGGCTGCGCGGCCGGGCTGGTCTCCTCGGGGGCCTCTTCGATGGCGATCTCGAACTGGAGCTCGGCGGCGATCTCCTCTTCGTGGGACTCGCCCAGGATGAGGTTCTGGCCTTCGAGGGTGTTGCTGTCGCCGTCGACCGGGACGAACGCGCGGCCGACCGGGGTGACCCAGTTGACCGAGTCGGTCACGAACGAGATCGAGGAGGACTTCTCCTCGGCGAACTCGACGTAGAAGGTCTGCCCGTCGGTGAACTTGGTGATGGCCTCACCGTTCTCGTCCACGATGGTCGCGCCCTCGGGCTGCTGGAAGTTCACGCCGCCGAGGTTGGTGGCGACGGTGAACGGGCCGTAGGTGGCGCCGTCGACGACGGCTTCGGAGTCGTCGGTCTCGAAGTACGGCTCCATGTCCGGCTCTTCGACCGGCTCGCTGTTCTCGATCAGGTATTCCTGGATGCCCAGGACCGCGTTGTCGACGCCCTCGCCGGCGGCGGTCGCGTCGCCCGCGTTGATCGTCCAGTTGTCGGTCAGGGTCCAGACGGCGGCCTGGGTGCCGGCGTAGGCGATCTGCTCGGAGCTGAAGGACTCGAAGTCCTCGCCGGTGACGCCGGCCGCTTCGATGAGCTCGTCGGCGTTGCCGCCGTTGTAGCCGTTGAGCAGCACGCCGAGGACGAGCGGGAGCGACTCGACCGGGACGTCGTCCCAGGCGCGCTCCTCGTGGGTGTTCCCGTTGAGCAGGCCCACGTTGATCTGGATGCAGTAGACGACGCGGCTGTTGCCCTCGCCGAGTTCGAGGCTGATCATGCTGGCGTTGACGTTCTTCGTCACGCCGTCCACGGAGCCGTGGAGTCCGATGCCGGGCGCGGTGCTCACCTCGCCGGAGGCGAGCGGCGTTTCCTGCCCGTCCTGCGCCAGTGCGACACCACTGGCTCCGAGACCGAGCGCGATTCCCGCGGCAGCGGCCAGCGACCCTTTCAGGGCTTTTTTGATCATCTGTTGAAGTCCCTTTGTTCTTCCGGGGATGACGGCGTTGATTCTGCCTACGACACGCTAGTGAAGCCGTGCAGGTTGCACCAGATCGGATTTTGTCACCGAATGGGCACCTAGCAGGTATTTCACTTGCCGCACAAGGATTTCGTGCCGATATGCACGAACCATAGCATTGTAACGATTGCATATCGGCGCCCGCTCCTTCGGCGGGCGGGCGCCGGGGCGCCGAAAGGCCGGCGCCGCAGCGTGGTCGCGCTGCGGCGCCGGCGCATCGTGCGCCCCTCCGGGCGGTTGAGCCGCCGGAACGCGCCCGGCCTCGAACCCGAACGGCATGCGCTGCTCGGCGATGCACTGTGGAAAGACGGGTTCGGGCGCTCCGGCGGCAGCGGGGCTCCTGCGTCCCCGCGTTCCATCGGGCCTAGGCGGCGGACTTCCGCTTCGCCAGGGCCAGGACGGTGAGCCCGCCGACGAGCAGCGCGAGCCCGGCGGCGAACACCGCCGTCAGGCCCGTGCCCGTGGCCGGCAGTTTCGGCTGCGCCGCTTCGGGGGCGTCGTCGCCGGGCCGGTCGCCTTCGGGCAGTTGGAGGGCGAAGGCCCATTCGGCGGGGATGTCGGCCTCGCGGGGCTGGGCGAGGATGAGCATCTGCGACGCGCCGGACTTGACCGGGTTGGCCGCCTCGCCCGCGAGCGACTCGTGGGTGGTGGCCATGAAGACCCGGCCCACCGGGAGGTCGTAGGAGGCGTGGCCGGTGATGGCGATCTGCTCCGAGCCCTCGTCGAGGACGATGTAGAAGTCCTCGCCGTCGTCGAGGGAGGCGACCGCCGCGCCTTCGGCGTCGAGCAGCGAGCCGCCCTCGGCGCTCAGCTCGACCGGCCCGGCGGTCGAGCGGATGGTGTAGGGGCCGAACCGGCCGTCCTCGTAGGAGGCCTCGGCTTCGCCTTCGAGGTCGATGTAGAACTCCGAGGGGTCGCTGACGCGGCCGGCGTTCTCGGTCAGGTACTCGTAGACCGCGGCGACGCCCGCGCTCTGCCGGGCGGTGCCGCCGATGACGGCGTCCCCGGTGTCGAGCGCGAAGCCGTCGGTGAAGTGCCACACGGCGGCCTGGGTGCCGGCGTAGGCGACGCGGGTGGTGTCGGTCGCGTCCCAGTCCGCGGCGGGCGCGGTGCCGGCGGCGTCGAGCAGGTCGTCGGCGGTGACGTTGGGGTGGCCGTTGAACAGGACCCAGCGGACCTTCTCGAGGTTGGCCACGCCCGACTCCTCCCAGTCGCCCTCGGTGTAGGGGCTCTCCTGGTCGAGGTCGGTGTAGATGTCGATGCAGTAGACCTGGAGCGTCTCCTCGCCGCCGTGCGGGCGGAGCCCCAGGACGTTGGCCCACGTGTTCCACTGCTCGCCGTCGAGGGTGCCGCGCAGTTCGAGGCCCTCCTCGATGAGGATGTCGCCGCTGACCGGTTCGGTCCCGCCGTCCTGGGCGAGGGCGCCGCCGGCGGGGGTGAGCGCGGCGAGGGCGGCGGCCGCCAGGGCCGCCAGGGGGGCGAGTCTCGGGTGTCGTCTCATCGTTCTTCCGTCCTCCCGGAGCGGTGGGGTTGTGATCCGCTTACTACGTAGGGAAACGAGACGACTTCTCAACGGGCGCGGCCGATCATCCGAATGATTCTTTTGCACCACCGAAAGTACGATGACAAAACGGTATTTTTCTATACTTTTATCACTTGCGTCACGGCTTTCGCTCGGGTCGGCGAGCGGTCGCGGCAGCGCCCGGGGCGGTGCCGGGGCGCTCTATAGTCTGGGATATGCCGATCTCGAAAGCCGCGGCTCGCGGCATCACCGACGAATTCAGCCGCCGGCGCGGCCCCAAGAGCGGCCTGGTCGTGGACGCCGCCTGGGGGAACCCGGTGCTGACGGCGGCACTCGAGGCGCTCATGCCGTCCGACCGGCTCACCGTCGTCGCCGACAATTCATCCATTGAGGACATGAGGGCGGCGCTCGTCGCCGAGGGCGCCTGGACGGCGGGGAACGTCACCGTCGTCGCCGACCTGGACGAGGCCGAACCGGCCGAGCAGGTGATGCTCGCCGAGCCGGTCACCGTCGAGGCCGAGGCGTTCATCGACGGCATCGCGACCCTGCGCGCCAAGGTCGTCCCCGGCGGGGTCCTGTCCTTCGCCGCGACCCTCACCGCCCCGGCCCGCGAGGAGATCGCCGAACTGGTCGCCGAGTACGGCATCGGCACCGACCTGATCCTGCGCTCCCTGCCGCCGCTGCGCATCCACAAGCTGCGCATCGGCTCGGCGGGCGCCTCGGCGGCCGAGCCGCGCGGCGTCGCGCCCGCCGAGGACCTCGCGCCCGCCTGGCGCGCCTCCTCGGTGCCGCTGACCCGGGGCATGCACGTCGACTCCAACGGCATGATCATCGGCGGCATGCTCCTCGGCGCGGCCTGGGCGGCCAAGCGGCTCCGCCCCTCCTCGAAGGCGTGGGCGGTCCCGGCGGCCGCGGCGCTGCCGGTCGCGGCGTTCTTCCGCGACCCGCAGCGCGAGGCGGACCTGCGCGGCGAGGACGACGAGCCCGAAGCGGTCCTGGCCGCCTCGGACGGGCGGATCATGGGCGTCGAGACCGTCGTCGACGAGCGGTTCGGCGCGGCCACCGGCACCGCCGGCGCCGACTGGCTGCGGATCTCGACGCACCTGTCGGCCCTCGACGTGCACATCAACCGCGCCCCCGCCGCGGGCGAGGTCGTCGACCTGTTCCTGGAGAAGGGCGGGTACGCGAAGGTCACCGCCCCCGAGGCCGAGCACAACGCCGCCTGCTACACCGTCCTGTCCACCCCGCGGGGCCGCGTCGTGGTGGCGCAGCGCACCGGCGCGGTGCTGCGGCGGATCGTCAACCGCACCAAGGTCGGCGCGGCGCTGGCGAAGGGCGAGCGGTACGGGCTCATCAGGTTCGGCTCGCGCACCGACGTCTACCTCCCGGCCGGGGCCGCCGACGCGGTCTGCGCGCCCGGGGAGCCGGTCCGCGCCGGCGAGACCGTCATCGCCCGGTGGCGCTAGGTCCTCCCCGGCGGTCTCAGGCGGCCCGCGGCGGCATGGCCTCCAGCGTCGTCAGGTCCACCACCTGGAGGGCGTCCTCGACCGCCGCCGACAGCGGCAGGTCGGCGAGCGCGCCCGTGGCGAACCAGCGCGACTCGGAGGTCGAGCCGCCCGCGGCCTCGACGACCTGCGCGGCCGAGGGGTCGTCGACCGTCGCCGAGTAGATCGCGCGCACCCCGTGCCAGTCGAGCGGGTAGCCCTCGGGCCCGATGGCGCGGCGGTGCCGGAACGAGGTGACGTTCAGCAGGGCGCCGACGCGGGCGTCCTGCCCGGTCTCCTCGTAGATCTCCCGGGAGACCGCCGCCCGGGGCGACTCGCCGAAGTCGACGCCGCCGCCGGGCAGGTGCCAGGTGCCCCCGCCCGGGTAGCCCTCGGTGATGCGGGCCAGCAGGATGCGCCCGCCCGCGTCGGCCACGACCCCGTAGGCGCCGAAGCGCTGGCCGCGCCTGCGGCGGCCCTTCTTGGCCTTGGCCGGGGGCGTGGGCCGCAGCTCGGTGGGGGCCTTGTCGACGCGGCCGGCGAGCCGGTCGTCGGCCAGGTCCAGGCACGCCGAGACGAACGGCGAATGGGGCTCGCGCGCGGCCCGGGCCGGCTCGACCCATTCGACGGCCTCGCCGTGCGGTCCGGCGGCCGGGGCGCCCTCGGCGCCGCGGGCGACGGCGGCCCGGTAGATGATCGCGTTCGTGTGGGTGCCGCGCCGGGCCACGGCCACGGTCTCGACCGGCCGGAGGGCCGGCACGTCGAGGCCGGTGTGCTCGGCCACCAGGCGCTGGGCGGCGCTGGCCGGCGGCTCCCCGTGGTCGATGACGCCTCCCGGCAGGTGCCAGGGGGCCGCCTCGCGTCCCGCGCGGCTTCGCCGGGTCAGCAGGAGCCGGCCGTTCTCGTCACGTACCTCCCCGTACGCTGCTATCCGGAATTGCATCCCTCAACTGTACGACCTGATCATGGGATGTCTATCGCCATTCATCGGAGCACGGCGGGGAGGGGTCACTCCCACTCGATCGTGCCCGGGGGCTTGCTGGTGACGTCGAGCGTGACGCGGTTGATCTCGGGGACCTCGTTGGTGATCCGCGTGGAGATCTTCGCCAGCAGCTCGTAGGGCAGGCGCGACCAGTCGGCGGTCATGGCGTCCTCGGAGGTCACCGGGCGCAGCACGACCGGGTGGCCGTAGGTGCGGCCGTCGCCCTGGACGCCCACGGAGCGGACGTCGGCGAGCAGCACCACCGGGAACTGCCACACCGAGCGGTCGAGCCCGGCGGCGGTCAGCTCGGCGCGGGCGATCGCGTCGGCCGCGCGCAGCAGGTCCAGCCGCTCGCGGGTGACCTCGCCGACGATGCGGATGCCCAGGCCGGGACCGGGGAAGGGGTGGCGCCACACCATCGCCTCGGGCAGGCCCAGCTCGATGCCGATGGCGCGGACCTCGTCCTTGAACAGGGCCCGCAGCGGCTCGACGAGCGCGAACTGGAGGTCCTCGGGCAGGCCGCCCACGTTGTGGTGGCTCTTGATGTTGGCCGTGCCGGTGCCGCCGCCGGACTCGACGACGTCGGGGTAGAGCGTGCCCTGGACGAGGAACTCGATGTCCTTCTCGGCGGCGATGTCGCGCGCGGCGGCCTCGAAGGTGCGGATGAACTCCCGGCCGATGATCTTGCGCTTCTGCTCGGGGTCGGCCACGCCCTCCAGGGCGGCCAGGAACTGCGCCGAGGCGTCCACGGCGCGCACGTCGATGCCGGTGAGCTGCGCGTAGTCCTTCTCGACCTGCTCGGCCTCGCCTTCGCGCAGCAGCCCGTGGTCGACGAACACGCAGGTGAGCTGGTCGCCGACGGCGCGGTGCACGAGCGCGGCGGCCACCGAGGAGTCGACGCCGCCCGACAGGGCGCACAGCACCTGCTTGTCGCCCACCTGGGCGCGGATGGCCTCGACCTGCTCGTCGATGATCTGCGCGTTCGTCCACGACGGCGCGATGCCCGCGATGTCGTGGAGGAAGTGGCGGATGACGGCCTGGCCGTGCGGGGTGTGGGCCACCTCGGGGTGGTACTGCACGCCCGCCAGGCGCGCCTCGAGGTGCTCGAAGGCGGCGACCGGCGCCCCGGCGGTGCCGGCGACGACCGTGAAGCCCTCGGGCGCGGCGGTGACCGAGTCGCCGTGGCTCATCCACACCGACTGGCGCTCGGGCAGGCCGGCCAGGAGCTTGGACTCGGCGCGGACGTTGAGCTCGGTGCCGCCGTACTCGGAGGCGCCGGTCCTGGTGACGGTGCCGCCCAGGGCCTGCGCCATCGACTGGAAGCCGTAGCAGATCCCCAGGATCGGCACGCCCGAGGTGTAGAGGGCCTCGTCGACGTGCGGGGCGCCCTCGGCGTAGACGCTGGAGGGGCCGCCGGAGAGGATGACCGCGGCCGGGTTCTTGGCGAGCATCTCGCTCGCGGGCATGTCGGAGGGCACGATCTCCGAGTAGACCTGGGCCTCGCGGACCCTGCGGGCGATGAGCTGCGCGTATTGGGCCCCGAAATCGACCACCAGCACCGGTTGTTGCATGCGGACAAGCCTAACGGGTCGCAGCCGTCACACCACGAGGCGCGGCGGTGCTCCGGCGGGCGCGGCCGGGCGGGCCCTCCAGCCACTAGCCTTACGGTGTGATCAACCCGGGTGTCGCCGAGTCCTTCCGACGCGTGGGCAGCGACCTGCGGTCGTGGACCGTCGCCGAGGCCGCGCCCGCGCTAGCGGCGCGCGCCGCGGTCGGGTTCGCCGTCGTCATCGTCGCGGTGCTGGCGCTCGGCATGCCCGGCTGGGGCGGGGCCGCGATCATCGGCGCCTGGCTCGGCGGCGTCGGGATGGTGACCCCGGACACGCGGACCAATCCGGGCATGCCGCTGCTCATCGGGCTGGTCGGCGCGGCCGGGGTCCTGCTCGGCGCGATCGGGCAGCCGGTGCTGCTGGTGGCCGGGTCGGCGGCCTACGCCCTGGTGCTGACGTTCCTCGGCTCGATCTCGCACGCCGCGGGCGTGACCCTGACCGTCTCGGGCCTGGTGTTCTACCTGTCCGACCACCTGACCGAGCACACCGCGGTGTGGGCGGCCGCGCTCGCGGTGTTCGCGGGCGGGGCGGTGCAAGCGCTCATGTCGCTGCTGCTGCCGCGCCACCGGTGGGCCCACGACCGGGCGCTCCTGGCCGAGGCGTGGCGGGCGATGGCCGCCGAGGCCGAGGCGCTGGCGGCCGACCCGAACGCGCCGTTCCGGACCGAGGCGCTCGTCGCGGCCGTCGGGGAGCTGGACCGGCGCCGGGCCCTGCCCGCGGCGCTGCGCGACGCGCGCGCCCAGCTCTACGCGGTCTCGGCCGCCGTCGGGCACGTCGCCTCGGCGCGGGCCCGCGCCGACGCCCGCGAGGCCGACACGGTCGAGTTCTACTCGGCGGCGCTGCGGCTCGCCGCGGGCCTGCTGCGCCACCTCGCCGACGAGATCACCGTGCGCCGCCCCACCAAGCTGGACTGGGACGAACTGCTCGACGAGGTCTCGCACCACCCGGTGGCCTCGGCGACCGGGACGATCCCCGCCGAGATCGGCGGCATGCTGCGGACGCTGCACGACACGGAGCGGTACGCGGCCAAGATCGTGACCGGCTCGGACCAGATCGTCGCCGACCCGGCCCTGTCCTACGCCACCTCGCAGGCCCGGGAGGCCTACGAAGGGCTCGTCTCGCGCCTGCGCCGGGCCGACCCGGTGGTGCACCACTCGCTGCGCCGCGCCGGGGTCATCGCGCTGGCGACGGCCATCGGGATCGTCTGGCCGACCGGGCACGGCTACTGGATCCCGCTGACGGCGTGGGTGGTGCTCCAGGCCGACTTCGCCGGGACGCTCACCCGCGGGGTGACGCGCGCGCTCGGCACCGTCGGCGGCGTCGTCGCCGCCTCGCTGCTGGGCCTGGTGCTGCCGCACACGGTGCTGCCGCTGAGCATCGTGGTGCTCGCGTGCGCGCTGCTGGCCTACTGGGTGCGGCCGGTGTCGATGCTGGTGTTCGCCGCCGCGGTGGCGGGTTTCACGGTGTTCCAGCTGGACCTGTCGGGGGAGGACCCGCTGCTGGGGGCGCTCGCGCGGGGCGCCTCGACGGCGCTGGGGGCGCTGCTGGCGATCGGGTTCTACATCCTCGTGCCCACCTGGCAGACCCGGCGGCTGGGCGATCTGCTCGCGGAGCTGATCGACGCCTACAGCGACTATGTGCGCCTGGCGCTCGACCAGCAGGCCCACCCGGGCGACTACGACGCGAAGCTCATGCACTCGGTGATCGACGAGGTGCGGCGCAAGCGCGCGGCGCTGACCACGGCCGCCGACCAGGCCAAGGCCGAGCCGATCGTCACCGGCCCGCTGTCGTCGGGCGTGATGGGCGCCGAGGAGGCCCTGTCGCGGGCGGGCCGGGCGCTGGTGGCGGTGAACGCGAGCCTGGGCAAGGGCGAGGCGCCGCCGCTGCCGGGCGTGGACGACTTCGCCTCGGCGGTGGACGCGGCCTACCGGCGCCTGTCGGCGCTGGCGCGGGGGACGCCCTCGCCGGGGCCGGTGGACCTGAGCGAGGCCGCGCAGCGGCTCGACGAGCAGCTCGCCGAAGGCGACTCGGAGACCCGGGCCCGGCGCAGCGTGCTGCGCTGGGAGATCGACAACCTGGTGGAGGGTTTGAACGACGCGGGCCTGCTCATGGCCGACTGGGACGAGCGGTGAGCCGCGGCGCGGGGCCGCTCAGAACAGCGCCGAGCGGGCCCGGGCGATCGCCGCGTCGACGGCGGCGCGCTGGGCGGGGGTGAGGCGGTCGGCCACGTCCAGCAGGTCGAGGCCGACGACCTGGAGCTGCTCGGGGAGGTGGAGGTCGGCGGCCAGGCGCGGGACCACGCGCCTCGGTTCGCCCTCGGCTTCGGCGCACACGTCGGCCAGTGCCTGGACGAGGGCGTGCATGGCCTCGGCCCTCCCTCGGGAGGACCAGCGGGCGGGCGACCAGTGGCGCGTGCCCTCGACGACGCGCCCGATCGCCCGCTCCAGCGTGGGTTCCATCGCGGCCGACTACTCCTGGAAGTAGCTCAGCAGCCGCAGCAGGTTCCAGTACAGGAAGATCAGCCCGGCGGTGAGGCCGAAGGCCCCGGCCCAGGCGTACTTCTTGGGGGCGCCGTGGGCGGCCGACTGCTCGATCATGTCGAAGTCGAGGATGAACGAGAACGCGGCCCACAGGGTGATGCCGATCGCGATGATCCACTGGAGGGTCGAGACCGACTCGCCGGGGCCGGCGAACAGGCCGAAGTCGGCGCCGAAGAGGCCGCCGACGAAGTTGACGAGGATCAGGCCGAAGATGCCGAAGCCGGCGCCGACCATGACCTTGGTGAACATCGGGGAGTTCTTGAGGATGCGGAACTTGTAGAGCGCGAGCATCCCGCCGAAGACCAGGACGGTGGCGAGCAGCGCGTTGACCACGATGCCCGGGTACATGTTCTCGAAGACGGCGCTGACGCCGCCGAGGAGGAGGCCCTGCCCGATCGCGTAGACGAAGCAGACGATCGGGTTCATGACCGGCTTGAACATCGAGAACAGGATCACGCCGAGACCGACGAGCGCGCCGACCGTGCCGAGGGTCATGGCGGTGCCGATGGCGCTCTCGTCGCCGTTCTGGATGCCGCCGGCGACCATCGTCCAGGTCACCATCGCCGCGACGAAGGTCGCTCCGATGAGGGCGACGGTGCGGACGATGACGTCGTCGATCCGCATGGTCTCGACCTGCGGGGCCTGCGTCATCTGCCCGTAGGGCCCGTACGCCGCGCCCATGTGCTGCTGTTCGGCGTACTGGCTCTTCATCATGTTTCTGAGGGATGAGTTTCTGCTCTGAGGCATGTCTGCGGTCCTCCGTATATGTCAGGGCCTCCCAAGACTATCCGGTCGCCACCCGGACACACAGCGGCGGCGGGGGAATCGCCTCCCCCGCCGCTCGCTCGGCGGTCAGACGACCTCGACGCGCCCGAGTTCGGGCGCCGCGACCGGGTCGTCGGGCGCGGAGTGCTCGGCGAACCACGCCTCCAGGGCGACCAGGTCGACCTCGCCGGTCAGGCGGTTCCGCCCTTCGGTGAGGACGTGGAAGGAGTCGCCGCCGTCGGCCAGGAACGAGTTGACCGTGACCCGGTAGGTCCGGTCGGCCTCGATCGGTTCGCCGTGGAGGGCGAGGGAGTCGGCCACGATCTGGTCGGCGCCCTCGCGGGTGGTGTCCCAGGTGTAGGTGAAGCCCTCGGAGACTTGGAGGAACAGGGTCGTCTCGCGGTCGGGGCCCGGGAGCTGCTGCCGGAGCATGGTCAGGATCTGCTCGCCGGTGAGGTCCATGGTGACCAGGTAGTTGTTGAACGGCTGCACAGTGAACAGCTCCCCGTAGGTCACCACGCCGTCCTCGCCGTAGCGCAGGTCGGCCCTGATGCCGCCGGGGTTCATGAACGCGATCTCGGCGCCGCCGACGTCGGGGCCGGCGGTGCGGTCGAGCTGGGCGTCGGCGACGAGGCTGCCCAGCGGCGACTCCTCGTCGCGGCCGGCGCCGAGGGTGATGTCCTCGGCGATGTGGCCGACGACGCGCCCGGCGACCTCTTCGACCTCGTCCTGGTAGCCGGCGATGATGGCGCTCTGGGCGGGGTCGGGCGCGACGCCGCGGTCGACGACGGTGTTGGAGCCGGTCACCGAGGAGCGGACGATGTCCTTGGTGCGCTTGTCGTAGGTGGCCTCGATCTCGGTGAAGACGCGGCCGTAGGAGGAGGCGGAGGTGACCATGCGGGGCTGCCCGGCGGGGTCGTCCACCGAGCAGACGTACTCCTGGTGGGTGTGGCCGGTGACGATGAGGTCGACCTCGGCGTTCATCTTCTCGGCGATGTCCACGATGGGGCCGGACATGCCGACGCCGGAGCCGTCGAGGGACTCGCACCGGTGCCCGGTGTCCTCTTCGACCGGTTCGCCGCCCTCGTGGAGGAGGACCACGATCGCGTTGACGCCTTCGCGGCGCAGCGCTTCGGCGTAGCGGTCGGCGGTCGCGACCTCGTCGAGGAACTCGATGCCCTCGACGCCGGAGCCGGCGACGATGTCGCCGGTGCCTTCTAGGGTCATGCCGATGAAGCCGACCTCGGCGCCGCCGTGGAAGCGCTTGATCCAGTACGGGTCCAGGACCGGTTCGCCGGTCGCCTCGTCGACGACGTTGGCGCCCAGGTACGGGAAGTCGGCGCCGGAGTAGTCGCCCTCGCCGTCGATGTGGCGCCGGAGGTCGTCGATGCCCTTGTCGAACTCGTGGTTGCCGACCGCGGCGACCTCGACGCCCATGGCGTTGACCGACTCGATGGCCGGCTCGTCGCCGAACGCGGCGGAGAGGAAGGGGCTGGCGCCGATGAGGTCGCCGGCGGCGACGGTGGTGCTGTAGCGCTCGCCCTCGCGGGCCTGGGCGAGGTGGGCGGCGAGGTATTCGGCGCCGCCGGCGGGCACCTCGTGGCCGTGCTCGTCGGGGTGGGTGAGGCCCTCGTCGGCTTCGAGGTGGCCGTGGAAGTCGTTGAGGGCGAGCAGTTGGAGGTCGACCTGGCGTCCGTGGCCGTGGCCGTGGTCATGGCCGGGTCCGGCTTCGGCGGCTCCGGCGGTGACGGCGAGGGTCGTGGCCGCCAGCGCGGCGGCGGCCGCCGCCGCGAGGCCGCGTTTCCTTCTCATGGTGGACAATGGCGCTCCCGTTTCCGTAGAGGCGGCGCGGGGCCGTGGCTCCGGCCGTGGGCCGATCATGGGACGATTGCATCTTCGCCAATACAACATAACGGACGGCCGGGGCCTGCACGGCGGATCGGGGCGCGGCGATACAGCGTTCCATTATCACGGCGGCGGGCGGGGCGCCTCCCCCAGTCCCGCATTCCGAGAGTAGTCGATTGTGTTCAATCCTTTTGGGGGACAACAACATGTTACCGCGCTGTCACTTCGTTATGTCCATAAAACTGACCCTTGCCCCACGCAATGACGGTTGCTACAGTCACTCCGAGAAAGTTTCAGATAACAGCTCGTCGTGTCTTTATGGTGGGGACCGCTGACGGAGCGGTGATTGGCGAGCGCCAGAGGCCCGCAGGGGGTACCTATGCCAGGCTACTTCACCGACGACCAGCATGACGTATTGCGAAAAGAGGTGCAGGACTTCGCCGAACGCGAGATCCGGCCCTGCATCCCCGAGATGGAGCGCACCAAGGCCGTCCACCATAGACTGTCACAGTTGATCGCCGCACAGGGCTGGCTCGGCGTCACCGTCGGGCCCGAATACGGCGGCATGGGCATGGGGCACTTGGCGAAGACCATCATCATCGAAGAGCTCTCCCGCGTCTCCGGCGCCATGGGGGCCATGGTCCAGGCGTCCCAGCTCGGCGTCGCCAAGATCCTCCACTTCGGCAACGAGGTGCAGAAGCGGACCTGGCTGCCCGCCGTCGCCGCCGGACGGTGCCTGCCGACCATCGCGGTCACCGAGACCGCCTCGGGCGGCCACGTGCTCGGGATGCAGGCCACCGCCGTCAGGGACGGCGGCGACTACGTCCTCAACGGCCACAAGGTCTTCGTCGGCAACAGCCACGTCGGCGACCTGCACGGCGTGGTCGTCCGCACCGGCCCCGGCTCCAAGGGCCTCTCGGCGTTCCTCGTCGAATCCGACCGGCCCGGCTTCACCTTGGCCCCCCAGCAGTCGACCATGGGCCTGCACGGCTTCAGCTTCGGCGAACTGCTGTTCAACGACTGCCGCGTCCCCGCCACCAACATGCTCGGCACCGAGGGCGACGGCCTCGCGGTCGCCTACTCCTCGTCCATCCTCTACGGACGCGCGAACCTCACGGCGGTCGCGCTCGGCATCCACCAGGCGATCCTCGACGCCACCGTGCAGTACGCCTCCGAGCGGCGCCTCTACGGCAAGCCCATCGCCGAACTGGACAACATCAAGCAGAAGATCGGCCAGATCCAGTCGCGGCTCATGACCGCCCGGATCACCGCCTACCACGCCGTCCACCTGCTCGACCAGGGCCTACCGTGCGACGTCGAGCTGATGAACGCCAAACTCGTCAACGTCGAGTCCGCACTCGACTCGGCCCGGGAGGCGATGGAGATCCACGCCGCCGCGGGGCTGTCCACCGAGCAGCCCGTCGAGCGCTACCTCCGGGACGCCTTCCACATCTTCGCCCCCGCCGGGACCTCCGACATCCAGCGCCTCCGCCTCGCCGAAGAGGCCCTGGGGCGCACCAGGGGCCAATGGTCGGAGCGGATCGTCTGCGGGGAGCCCGTCGCGATCGGATAGGCGCCTCTGGAGGGATCGGCCAGAGGACGCCCGCGGACGTCACGACACCGAGGAGGCGGCGGTCGCCGCCTCCTTTTCGCTGCTCACCGCTCGCCGCGCTGCTTGCGCTCCCTGATGCGGTCCATGACCTTCTCGGCCATGCCCTTGATGACGTCGAGCCCCGGGCGGCCCCACTCGTGCGTCTCGGTGTCCACCACGCACACCGTCCCCAGGGTGTTGCCGTCGTCGTCGATCAGCGGCGCCCCCAGGTAGGAGCGGATGCCGATCTTGTCCACCACCGGGTTCCCCGCGAAACGCGGGTAGTCGCACACGTCGCCGAGCACGAGCGCCTTGCCGCGCACCACCACGTGCGGGCAGTAGCCGTGGTCGCGGTCCATCTCCCGGCCCACGTCCGGCGGCGGCTCGGCCCCGGCCAGCGCCTGCGAGGCGCTGTCGGCCGACGGCGCGGCCAGCCCCGCGAAGTACTGGCGGTCCTCGTCGATGAAGTTCACCATCGCGTAGGGCGCGCCGGTGATCTCGGTGAGCTCCTTGGCGAGGTCGTCGAACTCGGGGTCGGGGTGGTCGCCGATCCCGAGCTCACGCAGCCGCCTGACCCGCTCGGGCGCGCGCGGGTCGTCGGGGGTGATGGTGAGTCGGAAGTCGTTGTCGGGGGAAGTGGACATGCAGGGCTCCTAACCGGGCGGTCGCGGCAGCGGCCGACATCAGGTGCTTGGTCAGCGTGACCAGCACCAACGTAGCGGAACGAGGATCGCGCGCGTCGCAGCAGACGATCGGGATATTCGGTTTGAGGTCCAGCGCGCTCCGCACTTCCTCCGGGTCGTAGTGGTACGAGCCGTCGAACTCGTTGACCGCCACGACGAACGACGTGCCGCGCCGCTCGAAGAAGTCCAGTGCGGGGAAGCAGTCCTCCAGCCGCCGGGTGTCGGCCAGGACGACCGCGCCGAACGCGCCGTCGGACAGCTCGTTCCACATGAACCAGAACCGGTCCTGGCCGGGCGTGCCGAACAGGTACAGGATGTGCCGCTGGTCGAGCGTGATGCGCCCGAAGTCGAGGGCGACGGTCGTGGTCTCCTTCTCCCCCAGGCCGGTCAGGTCGTCGGTGCCGATGCTGGCGGTGGTGATGGTCTCCTCGGTGCTGAGCGGCTCGATCTCGCTCACGGCGCCGACGAACGTGGTCTTGCCGACGCCGAAGCCCCCTGCGACGAGGAGCTTGATGGCGGTGGGCAGCGGTTGCCGCGGTGGTTGTGCAGGCGCTTGGTCAGAGTCGCCGTTGTAGGCCATTGAGGAGTGCCTCCAATACGGTTCGGTCGGTGGGGTCGACGGCGGGATCGGGCGAATGGGCGGTCACGGCGCCGCAGTCGACGAGGTCGGACAGCAATACCTTGATGACCATGGCGGGAAGCCGCAGATGGGCCGAGACCTCGGCCACCGAGATCGGCTCCCGGCACAGCAGCAGCGCTTCGGCGTGCTCGGCCTCCAGCTGCGAGGGCCTCAGCTGCCCGGTCGACCGGACCAGCGAGAGCAGATCCAGCTTCGCGGTCGGCGCGGTGCGTCCATTGCTGACCGTGTACGGCCGGACCAGCGGCCCGGCCTCGTCGTCGAGCAGCTGATACTCCTCGTAGTCGGACATCAGCCCACCATTTCACCGCTGGTGGCCGCGGGCCTGCGGACGGGCGTCTCCAGGTAGGGCCGCACGCTCTTGACCAGGATCGACATCTCGTACCCCAGGACGCCCGCGTCGGCGTCGCGCCCGGCCATGACGGCCAGGACCGCGCCGGAGCCTGCGGTGGAGACGAACAGCAGCGTGTCGTCGAGCTCGGCGACGACCTGCCGGACCGCCCCCGAGGAGCCGAACTGGGCGCCCGCGCTCCTGGCCAGGGAGAACATCCCCGAAGCGATCGCGGAGAGCTGATCGGCCTGGTCGGTGCCGAGGCCGTGGAACGCCTTCTTGATGCCGTCCGAGGACAGCAGGAGGGCGCTGCGGGTGTGGGGCACCCGCTTGATCAGACCGGCCAGCAGCCAGCCGAGGTCCGTCGCTTGCGCCGCTGCCTCTTCGCCTGCCATTTAGGACTCCTCGTTTCGATAGGGAGTGAGTGAACTGTCCGAACTGGGGATCTGTGGCTCGTCCTGCACGTCGGCCCGGTACTGGCCCTGCTGGAACGCCTTCATCAGGCCCGGATCGTGGCCGGACTCGGACCCGCGGGCGGCCGGCTGCGGCGTGTCGCGCAGCTGCGGCGCCAAGTGGGTCTGCTTGTTGCGCTTGGGCAGCGCCGGGCGGGCGTCGCCGCCTTCGGGGCCGCGGACGTGCCCAGAGCCGTTGACCGCCGGCATCTCGGTGGTGTCGCCGACGGCGGCCACGTACCCGGCCGGGACCGGCTGGCCGCTGCCCGCGCGCGGCGGCCCCGAGGCGTGGCCCGAGCCCGCCACGGGCCGCTGGCGGGCGTGGCGGCCCGTGTCGCCGGGCACGGTGGCGAGCTGCACCGACGGCAGCGCCGGGAGCGGGGCCGCGCCGGGAGCGGGCGCTCCCGCGGGCACGCGCACCGGCATCCGCTGCGGGGAGGGCTCGGCCGCGACCGCCTTGGGCGCCGGGCGCTCGGGGGCGTCGCCCAGGAGGTCCTCGCCGAGGACCGTGATCGCCTGGGTGCCGCCGAAGATGTTGGACTGGAGCTGGACGGTGAGGTTGTGGCGCCGGGCCAGCGAGGAGACGACGTACAGGCCGATGCGGCCGTCGGCGAGCAGCTCGTCGAGGTCGACGTCGTCGGGCGAGGACAGCATCGTGTTGTACCGGTCGCGCTCGTGCTGCTCCATGCCCAGGCCGCGGTCCTCGACCTCGATGGCCAGGCCGGCGCGGACGCGCTGGACGCGGATGAGGACCTGCGTCTGCGGGGCCGAGAACGTCGTGGCGTTCTCGACCAGCTCGGCGACCAGGTGGATGACGTCGGCGACGGCGTGGCCCTTGAGGGTGCCATCGATGGGCCGCACCAGCTTGACGCGGGCGTACTGCTCCACCTCGGCGACGGCCGAGCGGAGCGCCTCGTAGACGTTGACCGGGCGGCTCCACTGGCGGTGCGAGGTGGCCCCGCCGAGGACGGCGAGGTTCTCGGCGTGGCGCCGGATGCGGGTGGCGAGGTGGTCGACGGAGAACAGGCCCTTGAGGAGGTCGGGGTCCTCGACCTGGTTCTCCAGCTCGTCGAGCTGCTCGATCTCGCGGTGCACCAGCGACTGGAGGCGGCGGGCGAGGTTGACGAAGATGCCGACGCGCGGGTGGACCGCGGCGTCGATCGCGCCGGTCTGGGCGCCCGCCTGGGCGCCGGTCTGGGCGCTGGGCAGGGCGGTCGGGGCCGCGGCGGGCTGGGGGACCCCGCGGGCGGCGAGGACGGCGGCGGCCTGGCGCAGCCGCTGGGTCTCGGCCGCGAGCAGCCGGAGCGACTCGGCGGTGGTGGCGCCGGTCTGCGCCTCGGAGGGCATGGGGGTCGACCAGCGCTGATCGGGGGGCAGGTGGCGCTGGAGGTCTTCGAGGGCCTGCCAGAGCTTGTAGTGGGTCTCCACGGTCGAGCGGCGCACCGGCGTGATCCGCCGGTCCAGGTCGGCGTCGATCTTGAGGGCGGAGTGGACGGCCAGGTAGGCGACCATGGCGAGGAAGACCGCGGCGGTGCCGACCACGACGGCGGGCATCCAGGCGGGGTCCGCCGCCGTCTCCGTGCGGGAGAGGAAGACCGCGACGCCGGTGCCGAGGACGACGGTGGCGCCCGAGGGCAGCAGCGCCAGGCGGAGCAGGCGGGGTTTGAAGTCGGCGGGCCCGTCGGGGAGCTCCCCCGCCGGTCCTTCCGGTTGATACATGTGGGTTGTGGACCGAGGTGTTTCGGGCATCGCCATCCTCACGACACAGGCCAATCGACTTCGCGATACCTGGAAAGTGGCAAAGTCATTGCAGCAGAAGGGAAGCGGCTCCCCGCCGTTTGGTTCGACACGATGGTATCAGCGTTCACTCTCTGAATAGCATGAGTACCCATCTCAGTCAACATCGAGATGAACCAGACTCATAGCCCGGTATCGGACGTGACGGACACCGTCGAACCCGTTGAGCAGGCGCGCCGGTGCGGCGCGGCGCTCCGGGCGGAGCCGGGGGGTGCTGTCGCCGGCTTCACCCGTTCGGGGCCGCCCGGCATGATGCAATCGGCATCGATAAATGCCGACGCACTGTTCACGGATACGGACCGCGGTCAGGGGTCGCCCCGGTCCGCTTGACAGCCTTGCACACTCCCCGTCAGTGCCCGAGACGGGACTCGAACCCGCAAGCCGCGCGACGGCCAGTTTTAAGCTGACTGTGTCTACCAGATTCCACCACTCGGGCCCGTATCCCTGACACGCTAGCGGGAAATCGAGGCCGATGGTTCCCTGAAACCCGTCCGATGGGACCGATCCGGGGAGAGAACCGGTTTTGTCGGGAGTACGACACATCGAGTAGGCATCCATTTCGGACTAATGGCGAGGAGTCACGCGGGGCGAAGCCGGACCGCCCGATCGAGCGAGGACAAGACGAGGACAAGAGGAGAGCGGGCGCGGGAGGGGTCGGGCAGTGAAAGCGGGCACAGTCCCGTTGCCCGTTCCTTCAGCTCGGGCGAGCGCTTCCGGGTGGACATGCGAACCGCGTCGCCTCCTCGTTCATTCCAGCACCAGGGCAGAACCCTCCGGGGAACGGGGCAGCGACACCCACGCCCACGCGGTAGCAGGAGCAGGAGCAGGAGCAGTGGTGCGGTAGCAGTGGTGCGGCAGCAGCAACAACAGACGCCTGGGGAGTCCGGCAATGGCCGCCGGTGCGCGGGCGGCTTTCCTCCCGGGGGATGGTTCCTGTGCGCTGCGGCAGCGACAAAGACGAAGAGGGCGCTCGGCCCCTTCTTGTTCGGCTGTGGGGGTGCGTTTGGGTTCTGCTTCAGGCGGGCAGCGACAAAGACGGGACAGCAGGGCCGAGGCCCCTCTTCGACACCGAGGCCGCCCACACTGGCCGCCCAGCCTCACCGCTCCCCTTGATTCCCCTTGTCTCCCGTTGCGGCCCTTTGGGTTCGGGTGCCGAATGTGAGGGTTCTGCCCCGCTGGGGGTGACGACAACCAGTCCCTGACCTGGGATCATTGGTATATAGCACGAAAGGCCGGAAACAGCAGGCCAGTACGAGCCACCACGAGAGGGGGTGTGACATGACCACAACGACAGCGAAGCCCAGCAAGCCCAGCCGGACTGAGCGAACCGAGCGCTCGGTGGTCATTCACACCCAGCTCGACCAGGCCGCTGCGATGATCAATGCCGCCCACGCGACCGTCTTGGAACGGGTCATCGAGGCGAAGGTGTGGAACATCCACAGGGATGTGGACGGGTTCTCAGGGCTTCGGGACTGGCTGGTCGCGGCCTTCGACTTCCACACTCGCACCGCCGCCGACCTCGCCGCTATCGCCCGCTGCGCCGCCAAGTTCACCGTCCTGGCCGAGACCGCCACCACCGGAGCGGCCCGCATCGACAGCATCGCTGCCGCTACCAGGCGTCTGGACAAGACCAAGGCCCTCAGGGTCTACGCCAAGGCCCCCTACCGCGAACCGGTCGCCTCACCCTTCGATACTTCGGTCTCCTGCCCCACTCCTGAGCACTTGATCGCCCAGTACTGCCAGCACGCCACGGTGAAGGAAGTCCATGCGCACCTCGATGAACTCGAAGCCGCCCTGGACTCAGGGGAAGAACTGATCGATGGGCTCGGGCAAGAGTCCTTGCAACGGCTCGATCTGATCGAGACCGAGACGGGCATGTGGGTCCTGGACGGGTTGCTCTCGGCCGATACCGGGGCCATGTTCGCCAAGCTGCTGACCACCGCCCTCCCGCCCCCGAGGCAGGACGAGACCGACCAGGACAGTGTCCTGCCCCCTGCGGCGAATCGGCGTGCCGAAGCGTTGCACCAGATGCTCACCGTCTACGCCGCCGATCCTCGCGCCCCCAAGCGGCACGGGCAGACCTGCACCCTGAACCTGACCGTCGATGCCGAGACCCTGGCCGGGAACGACACCGGCAGGGGCGCCACGCTCGAAGGCAAACCGGTCAGCCTGGCCAAGGCCCGACTGTTGGCCTGTGAGGCCGAGGTCATCCCTTCGGTGTTCGACTACAGCACCGGCGAAGCCATCGAACTGGGCAGAGCACTGCGACTCCCGAACACCGCCCTGCGACGCAAACTGGAGCTTGAGCAGGCCGGCGGGTGCGCCTGGACCGGTTGCGGCAGGCCCGTGCAGTGGACCGAAGCCCACCACATCCAGCACTGGGCTGATGGCGGGGCCACGGTCGCGGAGAACCTGGTCCTGCTGTGCCGCTTCCACCACGGACGCATCCACACCCCCGGATGGTCAATCACCAAGACCAGCCCCGGCACAGCCCTCATCACCCACCACGACCACCACACCGAGGACGCAACCGACCCGGAACAGCAATGCGGCTGCACCGACTACCGCACCGACACCGACCTGGACCTTGAGTTCCGAGGAGATGTCGCCAACGTCTTCCCGACCGGGCTCTACCCCGAGGAATGGTCCGAAGCGCTCACTCCCGAACTCGAAGCCGCCGCCGAACACGCCGAACGGCAACAGCTCGAAGCCGAGATCAACGCTGCCAAAGCACAAGTCCGAGCACGCTTCACAGCCCCCACAGCACCCGTACCTGAGCCCGCCTCAGGGCCACCACCCTGCTTAAGCTGCCCGCTGCGGGCAACTGCGGCGGGGAAGGGAGCACCATAGAAGCGCTCAACCCGGAAACCCACAGGGACCGGGCCCTTCCCCACGCCCACACACTCCACCACCATCCACACAACCACCCCCGCCCCGAACAACCACCCCGGCACCCTCACACCCCTGCATCACGGCCCGCCTGAAGTCCAAACAAAGACAGCCCTCAACCCACAAACCAACCCCGGCCTCTTCCTCCCTCGTGGTCGCTGACCGCTTGAACCGCAACCCAAAACAACCCCGAACCCACAAACCGGCCCCGACCGCTTTCTCCCTCGTTGTCGCTGACCGTCCGAAGCTCGACCGAAGACCACGCGACGCCCAGAGCACCTTCCTCCACCACTCACATGCCTCGTTGCCGCCGCCTCACCCTGCCCTGAAGTCCTGCCGAGGAACACAAGGACGGTCAGAGCGCAACGGCAGTGTTCGGGCCCCGCGCCTAACCGGTTCTGCGACCGAACCCCACTGCGCGGCGGAGCAGGTCCGGCCCCGCGGTGCCGCGCTCGACTCGCCACAGGTAGCCCACCGGGGAGGAGCGGGCCAGCTCCGAGCGGGAGTGGCGCCAGTTCCGGTACCAGGCGGCGATCCCGAACGCCGCGCCGGCGCCGGCGACCACCGGCTGCCCGGCGGCCCAGCCCGCCGCCAGAGCGGCCGCTGCGGGGAGTTCGAACTTGACCGATGCCGCGCCCAGCGTCGTCTCGACGCCGAGGGCTCGCATGGCGCGGCGCAGGTCGGCCAGCGGGCGTTCGAATCTGCGCGCGGCCGTCTCCTCCAGGTACGCCTGGAGGACCGCGGGATCGGTGATGCCGCCGAGTTCCTCGGCCAGTTCGTCGCTCGTGGCGGCGATCAGCTCCCGGAACGCGTCGAGCTCGGCCCCGTGGCGCTTCCTGATCGCGATGATGCGGTCGATCGGGACGTCTTCGAGACCGGAGGGGACCGCCACGCGCAAGGCGAGCATCGCCAGGCTCGCGCGCTGGTCGCGCTCTCGCGGCTGCTCAGCGAGTTCCTGCCCGAGCAGCACGGAGGCGAACCGGTCCGGCGTCCAGGCGCCGCAGTTGGCGTACGCGCTCGCGTCGTCGGACACCGGCACGAGCCGTCGCTCGGCCGCCATCTCGTCGGCGAGCATGCACATGTACGCCCATGCGAAGTTCGGATGCACTGCCGCGTACTCGCCGCTGTCGTCGATGACAGCGAGCCGGTTCCGTTCGAGTCTCATGAGCAGCACCCGGTAGACCTTGTCGCGGTGGAGTCCGATGAGGCGCCCGAACGAGGCGGGCACGGGGAAGTCGACCGGCCGCGGCCAGCGCCGCACGGGGTCTTCGAGCCGCACTGTCGCGCCGAGGTCGGGGAACCGGTACTCGACGCGCTCCATGCTGGCGCCCGAGGCGCCGCCGACGGTGCGGACGATCCGCTCGGGGATGCGGTACCGGTCGCGGATGCGCCCGCCGTGCATGCCGATGGCGCGCAGCGCCTTCAGTCCGGCTTCGCGGCGGGACCGGTCGCCGGGGTCCAGGTCGAGCACGAAGTCGAGTTCGTCGCGGAGCCGCCGCGCGTCGGGGTTCTCGACGTCGGCGTAGCCGAGCGGCGCGATGCGGGCCATGCGCGGCCAGTAGAGGGCGGCGATTCTGAGCCAGCCGGGGTCGTGGAAGTGCGTGTAGGGGTAGTACAGCCCGATCGGTGGGAGCATTCGACCATTGTGCTCCGGGACTGCCGGTGCCGGACCGAGCCGCCCGGCCGCGGGTCGACGGGCCGGTTCGCCTGCCGAACGGTCGCAGTGGTGGGCCGCGTGGGACTCGAACCCACAACCTACGGATTAAAAGTCCGCAGCTCTGCCAATTG
Source organism: Glycomyces sp. (assembly GCA_035765105.1). Taxonomy (GTDB): domain Bacteria; phylum Actinomycetota; class Actinomycetes; order Mycobacteriales; family Micromonosporaceae; genus Glycomyces. The sequence continues at coordinate 19,170 of DASTYG010000007.1, read as the reverse complement.
AGCTAGCGGCCCACCGGGCACCTTACCGCATCCGGGCTCCTCGGGCGTGTGAGGCACGGGCGGGATGGCGTGGGGCACGCGCGTGTCGGCGGCCGGTGGGAGGCTGGCAGAGCGATGTCCTGGACGGCGCGGCGGCGTGCTGCGGAGGTGCCGCCGCCGCGCCTATTCGACCCGCGTCACACGTGGCCCTCGGTGGGATTCGAGCCCGCTCCCGCCTGATCGAACATATGTACTATAGACCATCCGCGCGTCCCTGTGAACCCGGGAGCCTGAGCAGGTAGACTCGCCTGCTGTGCTTATGCTGCTGCCTCCGTCCGAAGGGAAGGCCGGTCAAGGAGACGGGCCGCCCCTCGACCTCGGGCGACTCTCCTCACCGGCGCTGAACCCCAACCGCGAGCTGCTCGTGGACCGCCTCGTCGCGCTCTGCGCCGACGAGGACGCCGCCGTCGAGACTCTCAAACTCACTGCCCGCCAACGGCACCACGTCAAACAGAACCGCGAGCTGCGCACCGCTCCGACCCTCGCCGCGTGGGAGCTCTACACGGGAGTGCTCTACGACCGCCTGGGCCTGGGCGACCTGCCCGACGGCAACCAGGTGCTCATCGCCTCGCCGCTGTGGGGCCTCCTGCGCCCCTCCGACCGCGTCCCCCCGTACCGGATGCCCATGTCCGCGCAGCTGCCCGGCACCGAGCGGCTCGCCAAGCTCTGGCGGCCCGCCGTCGACGAGGTCCTCGGCTCGCGCGACGAACTCATCGTCGACCTGCGCTCGGGCGCCTACGCGCAGGTGTGGGGCCCGAAGAACCGCGGCGTCTCGGTCCGCGTCTACAAGGAGGACGCGACCGGCAAGCGCAGCGTCGTCACCCACATGGCCAAGGCCACCCGGGGCGAGGTCGCCCGCGCGCTCCTGGCCTCCAGCGTCCAGCCGACCACCCCGGCTGAGCTGGGCGACTTCCTCGCCTCGCACGGCTGGAAGGTCGAGCTGTCCGAGCCCGCGACGCGCGCCAAGCCCTGGCTGCTGGACGTCGTCGGCGCCTAGCGGAACGGCCTGGACGCCGCGGAGGGTCCAAGCCGTCCTGCGCCTAGTGGTCGTAGTAGCCGGAGGCCTTGGCGCGCTCGAAGGAGCGGCGCACCTCCTCCTCGGCCTCGGCGCGGCCGGTCCAGGTCGCGCCCTCGACGCTCTTGCCCGGCTCCAGGTCCTTGTAGACCGTGAAGAAGTGCTGGATCTCCAGGCGGTCGAACTCGGGCACGTCGGCGATGTCCTTGTACTTGTCCTTGCGCGGGTCCTCGGCCGGGACGCACAGCACCTTGTCGTCCACGCCCTTCTCGTCGCGCATGCGGAACATCCCGATCGCCCGGGCGCGGATCACGCAGCCGGGGAAGGTCGGCTGGACGATGACGAGCGCGTCGAGCGGGTCGCCGTCCTGCCCCAGGGTGTCGTCGATGAAGCCGTAGTCGGCCGGGTACACGGTCGCGGTGAACAGCGTCCGGTCCAGGCGGATGCGCCCGGTCTTGTGGTCGATTTCGTACTTGTTGGGGCTCCCTTTCGGGATCTCCACCGTCACGTCGAACTCCATCGGCCGACTCTCCTCCAGGCTCAGTTCCAGTGCTCTTGATGGCCTAGTCTCTGTGCATGGCCCGCAGTGACAACGCCGACCCCGAAGTCGCGAGTACTACGCCACACGGACAACCTCAGGAATCGCCCTCGAATCCGCAGCGCAAACGCGACCGCACCTCCCTGGTGTGGATGTTCTCGGTCTTCGCCGCCGTGGTGGCGCTGGTCGCGGCGTTCGGGCTGGTGTGGCAGATCAGCGCCGTGGCCTCGCCGCGGACGGGGACGTTCACCGCGCCCGAGGCGTACCCGCCGGCCGAGCCCTCGGCGGTCCTGACGGCGTCCGGGGCGGAGGCCCCGGTCCCGGACCTGGCCTCGGTGATGCCCGAGCTGCTGTCCGACCCGCGCTTCTCGGGCGACCTGTCGGCGGTCTTCGCCGACGCGCTCACCGGGGAGGTCCTGTTCGAGCAGGAGGGCGCGACGCCGATGACCCCGGCGTCCTCGCTGAAGGTGGTGACGGCGGTCGCCGCGCTCACGCACCTGGGGGCGGAGTACCGGATTCCCACGACGGTGGTGGAGGGCCCCGACGAGGACTCGGTGGTGCTGGTGGGCGGCGGCGACGTGGCCCTGACGGTGGACGGCGAGGGCTACTACGGGGAGGGCGCGAGCCTGACCGAGCTGGCCGAGGCGGTCCTGGAGGCCCGCGACGGGGTCGCGCCGACCACGGTGTACCTGGACACGAGCCTGTTCACCGACACGGTCAACGCCCCGGGCGTGCCGGTGTCGGACCTGGACATCTACACCGCCCCGGCGGCGCCGCTCATGCTCGACGGGGGCCGGATCGACAACACGGTGCACTACACCCCGCACCACCAAAAGCCCGCGGTGCACGCGGCCGAGGTGTTCGCGGGCCTGCTCGGGGCCGGCGAGGTGGCCGAGGGGACGGCCGCCGAGGGCGCGGCGGAGCTGGCGCGGGTGTACTCCGAGCCAATCGCGGCGCTGGCGGACATGCTGATCCTGACCTCGGACAACGAGCTGGCCGACGCGGTGGGGTTCCAGACGGCGCTGGCCGTGGAGGGCGAGATGACGTGGGCGGCGATCGGGCGGGCGCATCTGGCGACGCTGGAGTCGCTGGGGGTGGACACGACGGGCCTGGTCTTCAACGACGGCTCGGGGCTGTCGCCGGCGAACCGGATCACGACGAACGCGTTCACGCAGCTGCTGACGGCCGCGGTGTCCTCGGGGGCCGGTTCGGTGTTCCAGTCGATGCCGGTCTCGGGCTGGTCGGGGTCGCTGGCCGAGCGCTTCGACGACGCCGTGGCCGCCGAGGGCGAGGGCTCGGTGCGGGCGAAGACGGGGACGCTGACGGGCGTGTCGTCGCTGACCGGCTCGGTGATGACCGACGCGGGCCGCCTGGTGGTGTTCTCGATGATCAGCAACGGGCATGCGAACTCGGTGGCCGTGGAGACCGCGATGGACGAGGTGACCACCGCGGTCTCGCTGTGCGGCTGCTGACGCCGCGCCGGGGCCTCAGCGCCAGGTGTCGTTGACGGTGGCGCAGCCTTCGGCGGGGACGGTCACGGTGCGGTTCGCGCCGGACTCCCAGACGGTGCCGCCGTGCTCGTCGACCTTGGTGTACTTGTACTCGACGGTCTGGCCCGCGGGGGCGGCGACGGTGCCGGTCCACTTCGGGTAGGAGGCGGGCGAGAGCTCGGGGCTGCCGCCCGCGTTCCAGGAGCCGAGCTCGCCGACGGCGCCGGTGATGTGGACCATCTGGCCCCACTGGGTCTCGGCGGTGACGGTGACGTCGATGCAGCCGCTCTCGCCGCCGCCCCCGCCGCCGCCGGTGTTGCCGCTGTAGATGGCGAGGGCGGTCTTGCCCGCGACGGCGGCGGTGAAGGCGCCGCCGGAGACGGTGACGGTGTCCCCGGAGATGACGTCGATGTAGTCGCCGTCGGGCATGGACGTGGTGAAGGTGCGGTCGACGGTGCCGCCCGAGGCGTTGAAGACGGCGTAGCCGAGGCCGCCGCGTCCGAAGGCGAAGGCGTCGCCCTCGCCCCAGACGTCGGTGAGGCCCTCGCCGGCGGTGGCGGCGCGGAAGCCGGCCATGCCGCTCATGTAGGGCGAGCGGTGGATGCAGGTGAAGGCGTCCGATCCGCAGTTGACATCGGCCACGGCGCCGTCGCCCTCCAGGGGCGGACCCTGGTGGAAGCTGCCGAACTCGTACCCGGTGTAGGAGGAGGGCGTGCCGAAGGGGTGGGCGAGCATGAACGCCTCGGCGAGGAGGTAGTCCTGGCCCCAGGTGTGGTTCATGGTGCTGCCGCCGCGCTCGGTGTCGTGGTTGGCGACGAAGGTGCCCGCGGCCCCGACGTAGCCCCAGTCGGTGCCGATGTCGGCGAGGTGCTGGGCGGACGAGGAGCCGTTGATGTGGTTCTTGAGGTCGACGGGGTAGCCGAACTCGTGGACGTCGCCGTTGCCGGTGTACTCGCCGGGGGTGATCGGTTCGCCGGCGCCGCCGATGACCTCCTGGACGATGTAGGGGTCGCCGTCGACGCGGGCGAGGATGGCGCCGAGCTCGCCGGCGTCGATGTGCTTGGCGGCGTCGATGCGGAAGCCGTCGACGCCGAGGCTCATCAGGTCGTTGAGGTAGTCGGCGATGCGGCCCTGGACGTAGTCGGAGCCGGTGTCGAGGTCGTTGAGGCCGACGAGGTGGCAGTTCTGGACTTCCCAGCGGTTCGTGTAGTCGCCGATCTCGCAGTAGCTGGAGCCGGTGTTGTGGAAGTCGTTCGGGCCGTATCCGGCGTCGGGGTAGTGGAACTGGGAGTACTGGCTGCCGGCCCAGCCGGTGCGGGTCTCCTGGGCTCCGGCGGCCATGTGGTTGATGACGGCGTCGGCGATGACGCCGATGCCGGCCGCGTCGCAGGCGGCGACCATGTTCGCGAATTCGTCGCGGGTGCCCAGGCGGGAGTCGAGCTTGTAGCTGACGGGCTGGTAGTGGATGTACCAGGCCTGCTCTTCGCCGGGGGTGGTGTCGGTGCCGAGGATGTGCTCCTGGGGCGGGGAGGTCTGGACGTGGGTGTAGCCGGAGTCGGCGAGCGGCCCGGCGCATTCGGCGGCGATGGAGTTCCAGTTCCATTCGAACATGTTGAGGATGGATTCGCCGCCGCCGAGGGCGGCCGCGGGGGCGATCCGGTCCGCGGGCTCGTCGCCGTGCGCGGCGGGGAGTGCGAGGGCCGCCGCTGCCGCGGCGGTGAGGAGGGCGGCGCTCGCGGCGAGGGCGCGGCGTCGCGGCGCGCTCCGCTGGAGTCTGGCGTGAGGCATCGTTGCTCCTTGGGAAGATCTTGCGTTATTTGCCGCAAGATTTTGCCGATTCGAAAAGAACATAACACCGACGCGTCACAACTTTCAAGAACTTCGATGCATGAATTTGCCGCGGCGCCCTCGGCGTCGCCGATGACGGTGGCGAGCCGACTGCACTCTGGTTAGGCTGGACGGATGGCACCGCCCGTGAGCAATCCGATGCTGCCGTCCATCGACTGGCGCACCGCGGCCTCCTGCTCACGCGCCTTCATCCGCGGCGGCCCCAGCATGAGCCCCGAGGGCGCCCTCGACGTCGTCGCCGACCTCCACCGCCACTCGCGCACCGCGATCGACCTGGTCGCCGACTACACCGGACTGGCGCCGGCCTTCGCCGCCCCGGTCGACGTCGTCGACCGCGTCCGCTGGAGCCACGTCAACATCTCAGGACTGCGCCGCCTCCTCGTCGACCTCGGCGCCGTCGAGCCCGACGCCGACCCCGAACGCCAGCCCGGCCCCGCCGCGAAGGTCACCGGCGTCCAGGCCGGAGCCGTCCTCGCGTTCCTGTCCTCGCGCGTCCTCGGCCAGTTCGAGACCTTCTCCACCGACACCGGGCGCCTCCTGTTCGTCGCCCCCAACATCGTCGAGGTCGAGCGGCGCCTGCGCCTGCCCTCCCGCGAGTTCCGGCTGTGGATCGCCGTCCACGAGGCCGCCCACCTCATGCAGTTCACCGCGGTGCCGTGGATGCGCGACCACTTCCACGACCTCATCCGCACCTTCTTCAACGCCGCCGAGCCCGACGAGTCCTCGGCCTCGCAGTTCGGCCGCGCCGTGCGCCGGGCCCTGAACGCCACCCGCGACGAGGCCGTCGGCCGCACCGGCGACGACCAGGGCGGCGCCGACGTCATGGAGGCCATGACCAGCCCCGAGCAGCGCGAGGCCATCGCGAAGATCCAGGCGCTCATGACCCTCCTCGAAGGCCACGCCGAATCGGTCATGGACGGCGTCGGCCGCGACCACATCGAGCACGTGGCGCTGCTGCGCCGCCGCTTCGACCGCCGCCGGGCCCACCCCGGGGCGCTCCAGCGGTTCCTGCGCCAGCTGCTGGGCCTGGACGCCAAGATGCGGCAGTACGCGGCCGGGCGGCGCTTCGTCGACCGGATCGTCGCCGAGCGCGGCGTCGCCGGATTCAGCCGGGTCTGGGAGGGCCCGCAGAACCTGCCCACCGAGACCGAGATCGAACACCCCGAGACGTGGATCGCCCGGGTCCTGGGCCCGGCCGCCGCCATCGGGCATGGCTAGGCTCCCGGCCCCGGTCGCGCGCCTGCGCGCGGCCGTCCGCGAGAGCCTGAGCGACCTCCCCCGCGACTCCCTGGTGCTCGTGGCCTGCTCCGGCGGGCCCGACTCCCTGGCGCTGGCCGACACGCTCGCCTTCTGCGCGCCCCGCGCGGGCCTGCGGGCCGGGCTCGTGAGCGTCGACCACGGCCTCCAGGAGGGCTCGGCCGAGCGGGCCGCGGGCGTCGCCGCGTGGGGGCGGCGCGTCGGCCTCGACCCCGCCGAGGCCGCGACGGTCCGCGTCGACGGCGCCGGCGGGCCCGAGGCCGCGGCCCGCCAGGCCAGGTACGCGGCGCTGGACCGGGCGGCCGAACGGCACGGGGCCGGGGCGGTCCTGCTGGGCCACACCCGCGACGACCAGGCCGAGACGGTGCTGCTGGCGCTCACGCGCGGCGCCGGGCCGAGGGGCATCGCCGGGATGCGGGCGGTGCGCGGGCGCTACCGGCGCCCGCTGCTGGGCGTCGGCCGGGCCGACACGCACGCCGCCTGCGCCGAGCGCGGCCTCGAACCGTGGACCGACCCGCACAACGCCGACCCGCGGTTCCGCCGCTCGGCGCTGCGGCAGGCCATGGACGTGCTGACCGGCACGCTCGGGGACGACATCGTCGCGAACCTGGCGCGCACCGCGGGCCTGGTCGCCGCCGACACCGACCACCTCGACGCCGAGGCCGCGGCCGTGTACGGCGAATGCCTCGCCGACGCCCTCGAACCGGACGGGCCGCTGCGCGCCGAACGGCTCGCGAAACTGCCCGCGCCGATCCGGCAGCGGGTGCTGCGCGCGTGGATTTTTCAGCTTGGAGTGAACGGGGCGGACTGCAACCACCGCCACCTGGAGGCGGTCGAGGCGCTCGTGACGGGGTGGCGCGGCCAGGGGCCGGCGTTCCTGCCCGGCGGGGTCGAGGTCCACCGCGACCACGGCGGACTCATCGTCGCGCGACCGCGCTGAGCAGGCGGGGCGGGGGGCTCGGGGGCGTCAGGGCCTGCGGTAGACCTCGGGCTTGAGGACCCCGATGAACGGCAGCTCGCGGTAGCGCTCGGCGTAGTCCAGGCCGTAGCCGACGACGAACTCGTTGGGGATGTCGAAGCCCAGGTAGGAGACCTGGACGTCGGCGCGCTGCATGCCCGGCTTGCGGAGCATGGCGACCACCCGCACCGAGGCCGGGTTCAGGCCCTCCAGGTACTTGAGCAGCCACGACAGCGTCAGGCCCGAGTCGATGATGTCCTCGACGACGACGATGTGCTTGCCGGTCACGTCCGAGTCGATGTCCTTGAGGATGCGCACCGTGCCCGAGGAGCTCGCCGAGTTCCCGTAGGAGGACAGGGCCATGAACTCCATCTTCACCGGGACGGTGAGCGCTCTGGCGAAGTCGGCCATGAACATGACCGCCCCCTTGAACACCCCCACGAGCAGCAGCTCGTCCGTGTCCTCGAAGTCGCGCGACACCTGGTCGGCGAGTTCGGCGACCTTCTCGCGCAGCTCCTCCTCGGTGATGATCGTGCGCTCGATCGCCTCGGCGTACCACGAGTCGGGATCGAACACCGCGGCCTCTGCCGCCGCGGACGGTACTGATGCTGGGCTGGCTAGCTCCGACGTCATGCCTCAAGAGTGCCACTCGCCTCGCGGCGGCGCTGGCTTGGGTGGGCGAGGTCAACCCGACCGTGGTAGGAATTACGGATCACACCGCGCGGCGGTCCACGGTAGCTGAACGAACGCTCCGCGCCTGCGCCGTGTACTTTCGAATTGTTGGCAGCTCGGCGAAGTCTGCAGCCACATGGTTGCCGAGCCGGGTCATGCATGCGAGATCGCGACGAACGCAGGAGGAAAGCGAGTGGTCGACGCCGGGAAGCCCACACCTGAGCGGAAGCGGTTTTTCCGGAGACCGTTGGTCTGGATCCTGCTCATCGCCGTGATCGCGGTCCTCATCGCCACGCTGTTCCCAGGCGGCTCCGACTACGAGGAGGCCACGACCTCCGAGGTCCTCGGCCACATCACCTCCGGCGAGGTCAGGGAAGCGAACATCCTCGACAAGGAGCAGCTGGTCCAGGTCGAGCTGTCCAACGGCGACATGAAAGAGGCCTACGTCCCGGCCGGGATGACCGAGACGGTCGCCCAGAGCCTGGAGGACGGCAACATCGACTTCGACACCGAGGTCAACGAGACCTCGATGTTCGTCTCGATCCTCTTGAGCCTCCTGCCGATCGTCCTCATCGTCCTCCTCCTGCTGTTCTTCATGTCACAGATGCAGGGCGGCGGCTCGCGCGTCCTCAGCTTCGGCAAGTCCAAGGCCAAGATGGTCTCCAAGGACACCCCGAAGACCACATTCGACGACGTCGCCGGCTCCGACGAGGCCGTCGAGGAGCTGCGCGAGATCAAGGACTTCCTCGAAGACCCCAAGAAGTACCAGGAGCTGGGCGCCAAGATCCCCAAAGGCGTCCTCCTGTTCGGCCCCCCCGGCACCGGCAAGACGCTGCTGGCGCGCGCCGTCGCCGGCGAGGCGGGCGTGCCGTTCTACTCCATCTCCGGCTCCGACTTCGTCGAGATGTTCGTCGGCGTCGGCGCCTCCCGCGTCCGGGACCTGTTCACGCAGGCCAAGGAGAACGCCCCCGCGATCGTGTTCGTCGACGAGATCGACGCCGTCGGCCGCCACCGCGGCGCCGGCATGGGCGGCGGCCACGACGAGCGCGAGCAGACGCTCAACCAGCTCCTGGTCGAGATGGACGGCTTCGACACGCGCGGCGGCGTGATCCTCATCGCCGCGACCAACCGCCCCGACATCCTCGACCCGGCGCTGCTGCGCCCGGGCCGCTTCGACCGCCAGATCCCCGTCGACGCCCCCGACAAGGACGGGCGCACGGCGATCCTGTCCGTCCACGCCAAGGGCAAGCCGTTCGTCCCCGACGTCGAGTTCGAGACGATCGCGCGCCGCACCCCGGGCTTCTCCGGTGCCGACCTCGAGAACGTCATCAACGAGGCCGCGCTCCTGACCGCCCGCCGCAACGAGAAGGCCATCTCGAACTACGCGCTCGAGGAGGCCATCGACCGGGTCATCGCCGGCCCCGAGCGCAAGGGCCGGGTCATGGGCGATGAGGAGAAGAAGATGACCGCCTACCACGAGGGCGGGCACGCCCTGGTGGCGTGGGCGCTGCCGCACGCGGCGCCGGTGCACAAGCTCACGATCCTGCCGCGCGGGCGCAGCCTCGGGCACACGCTGGTGCTGCCGACCGAGGACAAGTACTCGCAGTCGCGCTCGGAGATGATCGACACGCTCGCCTACGCCCTGGGCGGCCGGGCCGCCGAGGAGCTGGTCTACCACGACCCGACCACGGGCGCGCAGAACGACATCGAGAAGGCCTCGAAGGTGGCCCGCGCGATGGTCACCGAGTACGGCATGTCCGCCAAGCTCGGCGCCGTCAACTACGGCTCGGGCGGCTCCGAGCCGTTCCTGGGCAAGGAGTACGGCCACACCAGGGACTACTCCGACGAGATCGCCGCGACGATCGACTCCGAGGTCAGGGCGCTGATCGAGATCGCCCACGACGAGGCGTACGCGATCCTCACCGAGTACCGGGACGTGCTGGACCAGATGGTCGTGGAGCTGCTCGAGAAGGAGACGCTCACGCAGGAGGACCTGGCAAGGATCGCCGAGCGGGTCGAGAAGCGCCCGCCGATGTCGCCGTTCAACGGGACGTCGAGCCGCAGGCCCTCGGGCACGCCGCCGGTGTCCTCGCCGAACGGCTCGCAGCCGCAGATCGCGGCCGACCCCGACGGGGACGACGTCGAGCAGCCGTCCTAGCCGTCCTGGCCGCCCGCTGCGGGCGGTTCGGCGCGGCGGGGGCCGCGGCTGGACGTGGGGCGGTCCTCACAGGTCCGGCTCGGAACCGTGCGGTCCGCGGCGGCTGCTCGTAGGCTCGCCCCATGGAATCGAAGCAATACGAGCCGGCGTCGTAGGCTGGCGCGATGGCTGAACTCGACGCTCTGGCCGCCCGACTGGTCGACGGCCGCATCAACGGCAGCCCCGTCGAGGAGGCGGTGGACCTGCCCCGGATCGAGGCCGCGGTCAGGGAGATCCTGGTCGCGATCGGCGAGGACCCCGACCGGGAGGGCCTCAAGGAGACCCCGCGGCGCGTGGCCCGCGCGTACGCCGAACTGTTCGCCGGCCTCAGGGTCGACCCCGGGCAGGTGCTGAAGACCGCGTTCGACGAGGACCACAACGAGCTGGTCCTGGTGCGCGACATCGAGGTGCAGTCGTTCTGCGAGCACCATCTGCTGCCGTTCACCGGGGTCGCGCACGTCGGCTACATCCCCGGGGAGGCCGGGCGGGTGGCGGGCCTGTCGAAGCTGGCGCGGCTGGTGGAGGTCTACTCGCGGCGCCCGCAGGTGCAGGAGCGGCTGACGAGCCAGATCGCCGACCAGCTGTACGAGTCGCTGGAGGCGAGCGGCGTCATCGTCGTCGTCGAGTGCGAGCACACGTGCATGTCGATGCGGGGCATCCGCAAGCAGGGGTCGACGACGGTCACCTCCGCGGTGCGGGGCCTGCTCCAGTCCGACGCCAGGACGCGGGCGGAGGCCATGTCGCTGCTGAGCCGCACGGGCTGAGCGCGGCGGGGCCGCGGCCCCGCGCAGACGAAAGGCCGGACGCTTCGGGCATCCGGCCTTTGTCCTTCTCGGTGCTTCTGCGAATCCAGGGCTTCGCGCGCCCGGCCACGGGCATTCCGTGCTAGATGACCTCGCCGGTGGAGGACTGGAAGTCGCCGCCGGTGCCGGAGGGGGCGCCATCGGTGCCGGGGTTGGGGTTGTAGGCCTCGGGCGTGGTCTCGACGTTGTCGAGGTAGCCGTCGCCGTCGGTGTCGGTCATGACGGTGTTGGCGTAGCCGTCGCCGTCGGAGTCGATGCTGACCTGGTCGACGAAGCCGTCGTGGTTGGTGTCGGCGATGACGGTGTCCACGTAGCCGTCGCCGTCGGTGTCGGAGGCGACCGTGTCGATGTAGCCGTCGGCGTTGGTGTCCATGCTGATCTGGTCCACGATGCCGTCGCCGGAGGTGTCGGAGTGGATCTCGTCGATGTAGGTGTCGCCGTCGGTGTCGAAGGCCTGGGACTCGAAGGTGCCGTCGCCGTCCATGTCGAGGTGCAGCTCGTCGGCGATGCCGTCGCCGTCGGTGTCGATGGCGACCCCGTCGGCGACGCCGTCGTAGTTCGAGTCGATGTAGGTGTTGCCGTCCGCGGTGAAGGTGTTGTCCTCGACGCCGTCGCCGTCGAGGTCGAAGACCTCGGTGCTCTCGGTCGCGTAGGTGTCCTCTTCAGCGGTGTAGTCCTCTTCGGTGCCGGCCACGTCTTCAACGCCGGTGTCGTCGAACTCGCTCATGGTTCCATCCTCTTTCGTTCAGGGTGTCGGAGCAGTGCTTCGTGCTTGTGAAGAGAACTCTATGGCAGCTCCACCGGCCGTGAATCCCCAGAGTGTGCCAACCCCCTATCCTGGGGAAAGCCCGCTTGCGGGCGCGATTCCGTGAGCGATTGTCTGATTTGCCGGGAGTTCAGGTGGGCCTTGCCGACGACGCCTTCGACATCCCCGACCCGCCGCCGGCGCTGGTGCCGGTGCCCGCGATGCGGGTCTTCGACATGCACTCGGCGCGGGTGGTGTGCGGCGCGGCGGGCATCGGATGGCAGTTCGATCTGCGGGCCGACGACCCGGTGACGCGTGAGGGGACGCTGCTGGTCCCGCTCGTCACCGAGGCCGACTACTACCGGGCCGTGGACGGCGACGGGGACGCCTACGCCACGCTCGTGCCCGCCGAGGACGTGTGGGTGCAGCAGGCCGAGCCGAACCCGGACGCCGCCACTCCCCCGCCCGGCTACCTCATCGACCGGCTGACCGACCCGGACGCGCCGCCGGTGCGCCGGCCCTACCCGGCCTCGGACGTGCCGGGGCTGATCGGGCTGCGGGTCTGGTACTGGCGCGGCGGGGAGTTCCGCGACGACTTCCGCTGCGTCTCCGAGCCGTTCGAGATCGACGGGGACTTCTGCGTGCGGGTGGCGGAGGAGGCCGCGTGGTACCGCTGGCGGCGCTCGGGGCAGCCGCCGAAGCCGGTCGACGCGTTCATCCACCACCTGTGGGTCCAGTGACCGCGCGGCGGCGGGGCCGGCTCAGACCTGCCAGAGGCGCGTCATCATCGCCTCCACGGCGATGCGGGGACGCACGTTCGCTTCGATGGCTTTGCGGCACTGAAGGATCGCGTCGATGCGGCGCAGCAGCGCCTCGGCGCTGAACTTGCCCGCGGCGGCCCTGGTGGTCTCGGCCATGTCGGGGTGGATCGGCGGGACGCGCGCGCCGAACCCCGCGGCGAGCGCGTCGCGGTAGAACGCGGCGAGGTCCACCAGCGCCCGGTCCAGCGAGTCGCGCTGGGCGCGTGTGTCGCGCGTCTTCTGGCGCTTCTCGAGCTCCTTCATGGCCGCCGCGGAGCCGCGGGCGGCCTTCGAGGCGCCCTTGCCGGTGCCGCCCTTGCCGAGCGCGGTCTCCAGGGCCTCCTTCTCGGCGGCGGACCGCTCGGTGTAGGTCCCGGCCGCCTCGGCCTCGGCGGCCTCGATGAGCTCGACGGCGGCGGTGAAGCAGGCGCCCAGGCCGGTCAGGCGCCGGGGGATCTGGAGGACGTCGTGGCGCCGGGCGCGGGCGTCGGCGTCGGTGGCGAGCCGCCGCGCGCGCCCGACGTGGCCCTGGGCGGCGGCGGCGTAGAGCTCGGCCTCGCGCCGGTCGAGCCCGTCGCGGCCGACCAGGAGGTCGGCGATGGCGCCGGGCGGGGGCTGGCGCAGCACGAGCACGCGGCAGCGCGAGCGGATCGTCACCGAGATCTCGGCGGGGTTGGTCGAGGGCGCGCACAGCAGGAACGCGGTCCGGGAGGGCGGTTCTTCGACGGCTTTGAGCAGGGCGTTCGCGGCGGCCTCGGTGAGGCGGTCGGCGTCTTCGACGATGAGGATCTGCCAGCGCCCGGAGGTGGGGGCGCGCCCGGCCTCCAGGATCAGGGAGCGGACCTGGTCGACGCCGAGGGAGAGCCCTTCGGGGATGACGCGGGTGACGTCGGGGTGGGTGCCGCCCAGGACGGTGCGGCAGGCGTGGCATTCGCCGCAGCCGCCGCTGCCGCACTGGAGGGCCGCCGCGAAGGCGACGGCGGCGGTGGAGCGGCCGGAGCCGGGCGGGCCGGTGAACAGCCACGCGTGGGTCATGCCCGAGCCCCGGGCGGCGTCGGCGAGGACGCGCCGCGCCCGGGTCTGGCCGACCAGTTCGTCGAAGACGCCGCCGACGGCGGCGGTGGCCTCGCTGCTCACGGCCGACCGGCCTCCTCGGCGAGTCCGGCGTTCCAGGGGGCGGCGTCGGCGTCGGGGCCGTCGTGCTCCAGGCCGGGCCAGCGGGTCTCGGTGCGGGCGGCCTCGGTGCGGATGTTGAGGCGCTCGGCGACGGCGTCGCGGACGGCCGCGGCGATCTCGTCGGGGGTGCCGCCGGGGGGGATGACGAGATAGCGCTTGGGCTCCTTGGCGGCGAGGTCGAGGAAGGCCCGGCGGACGCGCTCGTGGAAGTCCAGCTCCTCCTGTTCGAGGCGGTCGCCCTGGCCGCCGGCCTTGGCGCGGCGCAGGCCCTCTTCGGGTTCGACGTCGAGCACGACCGTCAGGTCGGGCACGAGGGCGCCGGTGGCCCACTTCGAGATCCACGCGATGTCGTCCTTGCCGAGGCCGCGGCCGGTGCCCTGGTAGGCGATGGAGGAGTCGATGTAGCGGTCGGAGACGACGACGGCGCCGCGTTCGACGGCGGGCCGGACGACCTTGTCGACGTGCTGGGCGCGGTCGGCGGCGTAGAGGAGGGCCTCGGCGCGGGCGGCGGGGGCGCTGTCGCGGCCGCCGGTCTGGGGGGCGCTGTCGAGCAGGAGGGTGCGGATGCGCATGCCGATGTCGGTGGCGCCGGGCTCGCGGGTGAGGACGGCCTCGTAGCCGCGGAGCTTGAGCCAGGCGGCGAGCTTGACCGACTGGGTGGACTTGCCCGAGCCCTCGCCGCCTTCGAAGACGACGAAGAAGCCCTTGCTGTCGGTGGGCACGGCGGCGCTGAGGGGGCGCCCGCGCAGGGAGGACCAGAGGTCGGCGAGGACCGGCACGCCGGGCTTGTCGTCCATGCGGCGGAAGGCGACGACGCCGAGCCAGGCGACCAGGACGGCGGCGGCGAACAGGAGCACGCGGGCCATGGAGATCTGGACGGTGGTGAAGCCGAGGTCGAGGCGGCTCATGGCCTGCCAGCCCGCCAGGGGCGCGGCGGCGGTCATGGAGACCATGAGGATGACGCGGGCCGAGACGGCGATGAAGGCGAACATGCGGCCGCGGATCTCGTCCTCGACCTCCCGCTGGAGGAGGGTGATCCCGGCGAGGAAGGCCATGCCGGCGCCCAGGCCGATGACGACCGAGCCGAGGAGGGCGAAGCCGAGCCAGGGGGCGACGGCGTCGACGGCGAGGCCGATGCCGGCCAGGACGATGCTCATGCCGAACCAGCGCAGGCGGGAGAGTTCGCGGATCATCTTGGGGCCCAGGGCGATGCCGAGGCCCAGGCCGATGAACAGGAAGGTCGCGAGGAGGTAGAAGGCGGCGTCGCCGGCGCCGATGTGGGCGGCGTAGAAGGTGCCGACGCCGATGAGGATGCCCGCGCCGCTGAAGGCGCCGAGCATGCCAAGGACGAGGCCGCGGACGCGTTCGCGGCCCCGCAGGTAGGTCCATCCTTCGACGAAGTCGCCCCACATGGACCCGGCCTTGGCCCTGATCGCGCCGGAGCGGCCGGAGATCTGGGGGATGAGGAAGTAGACGGTGGCGGCGAGGATGGCGAACATGGCCGCGGTGAGGTACAGGGCCAGGACCATCGGCTCGGCCCAGGGGCCGAGGTTGGCCCAGACGGCCGAGCCGCGTTCGAGGCCGGCGAGGACGGCGAAGGCCAGGGGCGGGGCGAGGCCGTAGGTGGTGGCGAGGCTGAGCTGGTTGGCGGCCTCGTACTGCTGGGGCGGCAGGAGGTTGGGGACGGCGGCTTCCTTGGCGGGCGACCAGATCAGGACCGCGCCCTCGATGAGGAGCTGGGCGATGGCGAGCCAGGCGACGGTGATGGCGGTCGAGTCGGTGGCGAGGTAGACGGTGGGGACCGAGGCGATGAGGAGGAAGCGGGCGGTGTCGCACGCGGCCATGGTCTTGCGGCGGTCGAAGCGGTCGGCGAAGACGCCCGCGACGGGGCCGAGGATGAGGGAGGGGAGCAGGCGCAGGACGATGGCGCCGGAGAAGGCCGCGCCCTTGGCGGCGGGGTCGTCGAACAGGGACTGGGCGAACCCGGCGGTGGCGAACAGGGCGAGCCAGTCGCCGAAGGAGGCCAGTCCGAGCACCATCCACAATCGCCTGAACGGCCGGATCTTCAGCACCGTCTTCAGGTCGGCGGTCGTGTTCGCCATGCCACTCCTCAACGTCCGTGAGACCGCGCAGGGTCGATTGCGGGGATCGGCGCGCTTCCTGGGACGGTGCGCGACCGCGCCGGGGGTCGGCGGTCTTCTGAACCTACGTGACCGCGCCGGTCGACTACGAGACTAGTCGGCCCGGCGCGGTCGCACGTTCCGCGCGGTCGGAATGAGTGCTCTACGACAGGCGGCGGGCCAGGTACTCGCAGACGACGCGGCTCGCCTCGGCGATGGCCGAGGGGTCGCCTTCCGGGTCGCGGCGGAACGCCAGGCGGACCAGGGCCTGGCCGGTCTCGACGGCCACGGTGACCGTCTCGGAGAGCGGCTTGTCGCCGCCGCTGAGGCCGAAGCGCTGTTCGAGGCCGGTGAGGATCTGCTCGGCGATGACGTCGCCGCCGGTGGTGACGGCGTCGGTGCTGCCCGGGTCGATCGCGTCGGCCAGGTGCAGGACCCGGAAGCCGGGCGCGGTGCGGTACAGGTGGACGTACTCGCCGACGGCGGCCTCGACCCCGGCGCGCCAGTCGGCGGGCGGTTCGGCGTCGAACCTGGCCGTGAGGCGCTCGAAGTAGAGGTCGATGTAGCGCTGGCTGAGCGCTTCCGCGAGCGATCGCTTGTCGCCGAAGAACTGATAGACCGATCCGATGGCGACATCGGCCCGCTGGGCGATGGCCGTGGTCGACAGGCGGTCGTAGCCGACTTCCTCGATCAGGTCGGCGGCGGCGTCGAGCATCCTGCGGACGCGGGCGGCGCTGCGTTCCTGGACGGGCAGGCGGCGCAGCGAGTGCGTGGCGCCGAACTTCGACGCCGGCGACATGGTCGGCTGCCTGGCGGCTGGCACGGTGACCGTGCTCATAGTGGTGTCTCCCCCCTCGTGATGACAAGTCTCCCCATCATGGACGACTTGCCCGGTTTTGAGACTCATTCCGGGTCCGTGTCGCGAACAAATCTCTAGCTATCGCCCGGTCGGGCGAACCCGGGGGCGCCTGCGGATTTCGTCACTTCGGAGGGGACGGCGCTTGCCGCGCCGGACGCCCGGCGGAAGGATTGTGAAGGTTTTGCGCGTTGTGTCGAGGACGGCTCGACCGAGACACGCCTCCCAAGCTCCGGCGAGGAACTTGCGAGCCGCCCCAGGTATCGCAGGAGAGGACGGATACAAGTGCAGCACAGGCGAACTCCGGTGTTCCGGGCCCGATGCCGCCAGCGCGGCGTCAAACGGGTCGCGATGGTCTCGGTCCACACCTCACCGCTCGCGCAACCGGGCACCGGCGACGCCGGGGGCATGAACGTCTACGTGCTCAACACCGCCACCGAACTCGCCCGCGCGGGGGTCGAGGTCGAGATCTTCACCCGCGCCACCAGCTCCGAGGAGCCGCCGACCGCCGAGGCCGCGCCCGGCGTGCTCGTCCACCACCTCCCCGCCGGGCCCTTCGAGGGCCTGTCCAAGAACGACCTGCCGACGCAGCTGTGCGCCTTCACCGGCGGGCTGCTCCGCGCCGAGGCGCACCGCCCGGCCGGGCACTACGACCTCATCCACGCCCACTACTGGCTCTCGGGCCAGGCCGGGTGGGTGGCCGCCGAGCGGTGGGGCGTGCCGCTGGTGCAGACCTTCCACACGCTCGCGAAGGTCAAGAACGCGCAGCTCGCCGAGGGCGACAGCCCCGAGCCGCACACGCGCGTGATCGGCGAGGAGCAGGTGGCCGCCGAGGCCGACCTGCTCATCGCCAACACCGCCGCCGAGGCCGCCGAGCTGCGCGACCACTACCGGGCCGAGGCCGACCGCGTCGACGTCGTGCACCCGGGCGTGGACCTGGACGTGTTCGCCCCCGGCGACCGCCGGGCCGCCAGAGCGGCGCTGAACCTGCCCGAGGACGCCCTGGTCGTGGCGTTCGTCGGCCGCATCCAGCCGGCCAAGGCCCCCGACGTGCTGCTGCGCGGCCTGGCGCGGCTGCGCGAGACCGACCCGGCGCTGGCCGCGCGCGTCGTCCCGGTGTTCGTGGGCGGGCCGTCGAACACCGACCTGTACTGGCTGCCGAAGCTGGCGTGGGAGCTGGGCCTAGGCGACCAGGTGCAGTGGCGGACGCCGCGCTCGGGCGAGGCCCTGGCGCAGGTGTACCGGGCCGCCGACGCGGTGGCCGTGCCCAGCTACAACGAGTCGTTCGGGCTGGTGGCCCTCGAAGCGCAGGCGAGCGGGACGCCGGTCCTGGCCGCGCGCGTGGGCGGGCTGCCGACGGCCGTGGCCGAGGGGCGCTCGGGGCTGCTGGTCGACTCGCACTCGGCCGACGACTGGGCCGGGGCGCTGCGGCGGATGCTGGGCGACGCCGACCTGCGGCGGCGGCTGGCGACGGGCGCGCGCGGGCACGCGGCGGCGTTCTCGTGGAGCGCGACGGCCGCGGGCATCCGCACCTCCTACTCCCGGGCCGTCGAGGCGTGGAGCGCGGCGCTTACGCTGAGGCAGTGATCGAGAACCTCACTGCGGCCCTGGACGAGCTCGGCCTGGAGTACCGGGTCGACGGGCCCCGCTCGGCGGCGCTGGCGCTGCCGGGGCGGCGCAAGCTGTCGATCCCGTGCTCGCTGGTCGTCGAGGACCACGCGCTGCGCGTGGAGGCGTTCGTCTCCAGGCGGCCCGAGGAGAACGCCGAGGCGGTCTGGGCGGAGCTGCTGCGGCGCAACGGCAGGCTGTACGCCGTCTCCTTCGCGATCGACGAGGCGGGCGACGTGCACCTGGTGGGGCGGCTGCCGCTCGCCTCGGCGAGCGCCGAGGAGCTGGACCGGGTGCTGGGCTCGGTGCTGGAGGCCGCCGACGAGACGTTCAACGTGATCCTGGAGCTGGGCTTCGCCTCCTCGATCAGGGAGGAGTGGCGCTGGCGCCTGGACAGGGGCGAGTCGACGCGGAACCTGGCGGCCTTCGAGCACCTCAGACCTCGCGATTGAGGCGGAGGCCGGGGCGCCGTGCCCGATCCCTGAACTCGGCGCCCCGGGGTCCTTCAGTCGACCGTGCGTCGGCCCACCGAGTGCACGAGGGCGGCCAGCAGCAGGTACGCCAGGGCGGCCAGGCCGTAGTTGATCAGCGCCTGGACCTTCGCATCGGCCGCGGTGAACATGTCGTGGAACAGCCAGGCGAACCAGTCCGCGATCGCTCCGATGAAGTCCACTAGCGGGTTCGCCGGGTTCGCCTCCAGCAGGGTCAGGACCAGGTACACCAGGATGAGCACCGCGACGGCGGTGAGCGCGCCCGTCAGGACGCGCACGGCGAGCGGGTAGTAGCGGGTTCGATGCCAGGCCATGTCGGCTCCTCAGCTCGTATGCGGGGGGTGGATCGGCCGGGTGGCGGCCGATCGTCCGCATTCGTCACCGAAGGGCGTACCCGATGCGAACGGTCCTAATCATCGGTTCGGTCGCGCTCGTTCGCTCTTGTCCTTTTCCGGCCCTTTGCGCGGCCCCGTCCGGCCGGTGGCGCCTTTGTCCGCCCGCGCCGCCGCTTCGTCCGCGCGAGCGACCTCGGCCACAACGTGCGGGCGAGGCTACGG
>DASTYG010000006.1:0-44980 GCA_035765105.1 Glycomyces sp. | reverse complement strand
CGTCCGGGGCCGGTCCCGTCCGCGGGGACGGGACCGGCTCAGTGCTTGTCGAGGTCCGCGGCGTCCTCGGGCCCGCGCAGCGGCGGCATGGGCACCTGGCTCCGCAGCATCCCCAGGGTCTTCCGCGCCGACTCGTCGAGTTCGGCGAACTCGGTCGACAGGACGGAGGTGCCGTCGCGGTCGAACCGCACCGTCCAGATCTTGTACGCGTACTCGTACCCCACGGCGGTCGCCAGCGTCCCGTCCTGCCGGAACGTCCTGGTGATGCCGTACAGGAAGTTCGTCCGGTACCACTGCTCGACGACCAGGTCGCCGTCAGGGGAGACCTCGCCGCTGGGGCCGTCCAGCCAGCCGTCCTTGAAGCTCTGGAACCCGTAGTTGCCGTTGGCGTTCGTCTCGCCGGTGATCCCGGTGAACCGCTCGGAGCCGCGCCAGTACACCTGGTCTTCGTCGATGTCGATCGCTTCGTCGGGCACCGTCGAAGCGACGGGGTCATAACCTGGTCTCATGCGATCACCCTAGCCTCCGATGTGTCCGTCCCAGTTCTTGACTTTGGTCCGCTTGCCGTCCTTGACCTCCCAGCCGCTCGAACTGCCGTCGGCGCCGTCGATCATCTGCGTGCACTGGATGCAGCAGCGCATCGGCTCCTTGTTCTTGGGGTTCGCGTTGTCGACCCAGAAGTCCTTCAGCTCCGGGGTGCGGCCCTCCGCGCGGGCGTCGGTGAGCGCCTTGTTGGTCGCCCGGACCTCGCAGTGCTGGCCGGGCTCGCCGTACTGGACCAGGTTGTGCGGCGTCTGCTGCTCCCACTTGCCGTCCTGGAAGTCCTTGTACCGCTCCCTCAGGATCGGGTCCAATTTATTCGGGTCGACCGGGGTGTCCCTGTCGTTGTGGTTGTAGTAGACCCGCCCGGACTTGCGGTCCCAGGAGGCGCTCACGCAGGGTTCGCGCTGCTTCTTGTCCCATTTATCGGGGTTGGTCGGGTCCTTGACGTCGTCGATCTTGTCGTGCAGGGCCTGCCGCAGCCGCCGCCGGTCGGCGGCGATGTCGTCGGTCGGCTGGAGGTGCGTGGGGGCCTTCGGCTCGAAGGGCTTGGGCTCGGGCCTGGGCTCGGGCCTGGGCGCTTCGTTCCCGCCGCCCCGGCCCCTGCCGCCGCGGCCGCCCCGGCCACCGCCGCCGCGGTCCTGCGGCGGCCGCTCGCGGAGGTTGTCGGGGTTCTCGACGGACCGGCTGATGATCCTCGCGCCCCGGTCCCTGCCGCGCCCCCGGCCGCCGCCTCTGCCCCGGCCCCTGCCGCCACGGCCGCCCCGGCCGCCGTCGCTCGGAGCGCCGTTGTCGTTATCCATTCAGAATCCTGTCAGTGGCCATGCCCATCAACTGGTCGATGATGAGTCCGGTGATCTGCTTGAAGATCGGGATCTGCGCCAGCGAGGCGCCGAAGGTGACCGCCGCCAGCGCGATCGCCTGCGCGATCTGGAAGGCGAGGATCGCCAACTGGACGATCACCTGGATCTTGAGGGCCAGGACGATCCCGGCCATCACCGTCAGGCCGATGTTGAGCTCGTTCGCCGGGGCGCCCGCGTCCGCCAGGTTCGAGGCGGAGGACTCGTGGGACTCCCATTCGCGCTGGAACGCTTCGATATGGGCGCCCGAGTTGTTCTCCAGGAGCGTCCTCGCCGCGGACTGGAGCGACTCGACCTTCCCGGCGAGCCGGTCGGCCATGCCGGTCCACTCGCCCGCGAGGGCGAACAGGGACTCCTCGTCCGATTCGGGCCAGTCGTAGCCGAGCATGCCCAGCAGGCTGATGAGTTCTCCGGGTAGTTGCATGCCCATGAGGCGCGGTCTCCTTGCAGAGGGTTCGGTCGCGGGAACGGGCCGGTCGGCCGGCCGCCCTCCCGGGGGTCAGGTCTCAAGGCCGCCTTGGAGTTCGGCGAAGCCCTGCGCGATCTCGTCGTCGGCCGCCTGGTGGTCGTCCGCCATGTCCCGCAGCGCCTGCGCGAGGCTCGCCAGGTCCTCGATGTTGCTGGTGAAGCAGTTGGCGAGCTGCTCCATCACCGCCTCGTGGCCGATGCCGCCCATCGTGCCGATCGTGTCGCCGCCGAAGGCGTCCGCGTGCTGCTCGACCGTCGCGGTGAACTGGTCGAAGAGCGCCTGCACCTCGTCCTTCGCGGCGTCGAGCTCGTCGGCGGACCGCCGCATGGTCTCGGGGTCGACGTCGAAGCCCGCCACGGTCACCGCCCTCCGTGGATTCTCGCCATGAGGTCGCCGACCGCGGCGTCCATGTCCTTGAACTGGCGCAGCGAGGCGTCCTGCAACCGGGCCGCCCGCTCGTTCACCGCCGCCATGTCGGGCACCGGCACGGGCACGGCCGTCAGCTCGGCCCGCTGGTCGAGCGCGTCGTTCACCGCGATCCGGAGCTGCTCCAGGAGCGCTTCGGGGCCGTCCTTCATGGCGCTGAGGCTCATCTTGATCCGCTCGAAGCGGCCGTCGGCGCCCAAGGTGACCTTGATGCGCCCTTCGGCCGCTTCGGTCAGGATGGGTTCCGATTGGCCGGCAGGGGAACCCGGGCCTTGCGCGAGGATCTCGCGCATCCGCGCGAGCTGCTGCGCGATCTGGTCTTCTCCGAACATTTCGACCTCCGTCCCGGACGCCGCCGGGGAGAATGGGTCTGCGGCGGACGGTGCGTCCGCCGCCATGACAGTTCACATGGGACCGGTCGCCGCGTTCGCGGCGGCGCCGGAATCCGCTACCCGCGGCCGAGTTTCGCCGCGACCTGGCCGATGGAGGCGCTCATGGCCTGCAACTGCCGCACTCCGGCGTCCTGGACGGCCGCCAGGGACTCGTTGAGGGACTCCAGGTCCGGGGCCCGCTCGCCGGTGCCGGTGGCGGCCGCGCGCTTGTCGAGCGCCTCGTTCAGCGCGGCCAGGACGTGCTCGGCGATGTAATCGGTGCCTTCCTTGACCGCCTTGGGGTCCGCTTGGATCTCCGTGACGCGGCCGTCGAGCCCGAGCGTCACCCGGACCTGCCCTTTCGCCGCCTCGGCCGTCACCGGCTCGGCCCGGTCCGCTTCGGGCGAGGCGTTCGCCTGCGCGAGCGCCGCCCGCGCCTCGGCCAGCCGCTGCGCGTATTCGTCTGCTCCGGTCATCGGTTCTCCCGCCTTGAAGCACGAAACCAGGCAATCATATCTCGGGCACGGCGACGGCGACTGGACACTTTGCGCCGACGCGCCGCTCAGGCGCCCTGGCCGGGGCGGTGGCCGCCGCCCCGGGTCCTTCTCCATGAACCTTTGGGGCGCATGGTGTTCAGGAGTCCGGGGAAGCGAGCGTGACCGCCGCCAGCCGTTCCCAGCTCGTTGCCGAGCCCTCCCGGGCCGCCTCGGCGTACCGCGCGTCGCCGAGGCGGCGGCGCGCTTCCCGCTCGATCCGGGCCAGGTCCGGGTCGGAGCGGTCGGGCAGCCCGCGCACGGCGGTGCTCGCCGCGAGCAGCCGGGCGGCCTGCTCGGGCTCGTCACTGCGCAGCGCCAGGTCCGCCACGCCGACGAGGACGCGCGCGATCAGGGCCGCGTAGCCGGTCGCGGCCGCCGCCCGGCAGGCCGCGGCGTGGTGCTCGCGGGCCTCGCCGAGGTCCTCGGCGAGGCAGCCTCGCAGGTGGTGCGTGAACGCGAGGACGTTGGGCTGCTCCGCCCTGTCGCCCAGCACGGCCGCCGCGGCGGCGAGCTGCCGGTGCGCCTCTTCGGCGTCGCCGCGCCGGTGGGCGAACCCCGCCTTCGACAGCGCCAGCTCCGCCAGCGTCTCGGGCCAGGTGACCCCTTCGGCGCGCCGCTCCGCCTCGGCCAGGGCCGCCGCGCACGCCGCCTCCTCGCCCAGCAGCAGGTGCAGCTGCGCCTGGCGCGTCCGCATCCGGATGACGTCGTCCACGGCGCCGACCTCGCTCACCGCCGCGATCGCCTGCTCGTAGTACTCGCACGCGGCGGCGATCTCGCCGCGCACGGCGATGCGGTCGGCCAGTTCGGTCAGGGCGATCGAGATCCCGAACCGCTCGCCGAGCGCCCGGAACTGCGCGAGCGCCTCCGCAAGGTGCGCGTCCGCCTCGCTGCCGCCGTGGCCCAGGGCGATGCGCGTCTTGCCGAGCTGGAAGCGGGCGAGGGCGCGCACCCAGGGGTCCTCGCTGCCCAGCAGCGGCTCCCACGCCGACAGGACCGAGTCCGGCTCCCGCAGCATGCGTTCGAGCGGGACGATGAGCTCCAGCAGCGGGCCGCCGGAGCGGCTGCGCCGGCTGATCGCGTACGCCTTGTGAATCCACTCCTCCGCCTGGTGCTCGTCGCTGAGCCCTCCGGAGCTCAGGAACGCCACCAGGAGGGTGTAGACCATGCCCCGGGTCGCCTCGTCCACCTCGCCGGGGAGGGCACTGGCGGCGGTGACCAGTTCGACGCCCTCGGCCCGGTGCCTGCTGAGCCACCAGTACAGGCCCGCGCCCGCCGCGAGCCGCATCGCCGCCTGCGCGTCCCCTGCCGCGAGCGCTCCGCGCATCGCGGCGCTGATCTCGGCGTGCTCGGCGCCCAGTCCGGCGAGCCAGACCAGCTGCTCGGCGCTGCGCAGCCGGGGCTCGGCGGTCTCGGCGAGTTCGGTGAAGTGGGCGAGGTGCGCGCGGCGGGCCGACTCGGTCTCGCCCGCTTCGGCGAGGCGCTGCGCGGCGTACTCCTTGATCGTGCCGAGCATGCGGTAGCGCGGCGCGTCGCCGCCGACGGGGACCAGCAGCGACTTCTCGGCCAGGGCGGTGAGCAGTTCGAGCACCTGCTCGGGTGCGACGCCGTCGCCGGAGCAGACCCGTTCGGCCGCTTCCAGGCTCGCCCCGCCGGAGAAGGCGGCGAGGCGGCGCAGGACGGCCTGTTCGGCGGCGGTGAGCAGCTCCCAGCTCCAGTCGACCACCGCGCGCAGCGTCCGGTGGCGGGGCAGCGCGGTGCGGCTGCCGCCGGTCAGCAGGCGGAACCGGTCGTCGAGGCGCCCGGCGAGCTGGTCGAGGGACATGGTGCGGAGCCTGGCGGCGGCGAGTTCGATCGCCAGCGGCATGCCGTCCAGGGCCCGGCAGACGCGCGCCATCGTCGCCAGCGCCGCTGCGTCGATCACGAGGTCGCCTCGTACGGCGGCGGCCCGGTCGCGCAGCAGCCGGACGGCGGGGGCGCTCGCGATCGCGGCGGGCCCGGCGTCCGGCTCGGGCACCGCCAGCGGCATGACCGGCCACAGCGCCTCGCCGGTGATGCCGAGCGGTTCCCGGCTCGTCGTCAGGATGCGCAGCCGCCCGCATTCGCCGAGCAGCCGGTGGGCGAAGGCCGCCGCCGCTTCGATCACGTGCTCGCAGTTGTCGAGGACGATCAGGGCCTCGCGTTCGCGGACTGCGGCGACGAGCCGGTCGATCGGCTCCATGTCCGGGGCGTCGCCGTGCAGGGCGTCGCGGAGGCCGAGCGCGGCGAGCGTCGCCTGCGCCAGGTCGCCGTCGGCGCCGACGGCGGCGAGTTCGACCATCCAGGCCCCGTCGGGCAGGTCGTCGAGCACGGCGCGCGCGGTCTCGGCGGCCAGCCGGGTCTTCCCCGAGCCGCCCGGCCCGGTGAGGGTGGTGAGCCGGTGCCGGGCGACGAGGCCGCCGACGGCGGCGAGGTCGGCGTCCTTGCCGATGAAGTCGGTGAGCTCTTCGCGCAGGTTGGTGCGCCGCCCGTCCTCGCGGGGCGTCTCGCCGCGCAGCAGCGCGAGGTGCAGCGCGGACAGCTCGGGCGAGGGGTCGGCGCCCAGCGCCTCGGCCAGGGCCTCTCTGGTGCGCTGGTACACCAGCAGCGCTTCGGCGCCGCGGCCCGCGGCGGCGAGGGCGCGCATGAGGGCGGCGGCGAACCGTTCGCGCACGGGGTGGGCGGCGACCAGGTCGGTCAGTTCCGCGACGAGCGCCGCGCCGTGCCCGAGGCCGGTCTCCGCGGCGTACCGGTCCTCTGCGGCCGACAGGCGGAGCCCTTCGAGGCGGGCGGCGGCGGCGTCGAGCGCGGCGCTGTCGGTCGGGCCGACGTCCTGCATGGCCGCGCCGCGCCACAGGGCGAGGGCGTCGCGCAGGCTTCGCAACTGCTGGGGCTGCGGTTCGTCGCGAGCCCGGTTCACGAGGTGTTCGAAGCGCACGGCGTCGACCGCGTCGGGCGCCACCGCCAGGCGGTAGCCTTCCGGGCGGCCTTCGACCGATCCCTCCGGCAGTGTCCTCCGGAGGCGGGAGACCAGGCGCTGCAAGGCGTTCGATGCGTCGGCGGGCGGGCGGGAGCCCCAGATCCAGTCGATGAGCGCCGTCTTCGGGACCGGGCGGCCCGCGTCGAGCGCGAGGGCGGCCAGGAGCGCGCGCAGCCGAGCGCCCGGCACGTCGGCGAGGGCGCCGTCGTCCAGGCGAACCGCGAACGGTCCGAGCAACCCGATCTGCACAGGCCGATTTTGCCACGGGCGGGCGGCAGTGGGCGTGTCGCGAGGCGGACACGCGACCGGGCCGTCCCGCCTCGGGGCCGACCGCCGCCGGGCGCACCTCGCCGATGGTCCGAAAGTTTTCGAATCAGCGGTGCGCCGGGACCGGCCCGGAGCCCGTGCGAGCGCTCCGGCCGCGGGGTGCCGACAGGGCGCCAGGCCGCGCCCGGCCGCGCCGCCGCGAGGCCCGTCGACCGGTCCCATCAGGTGATCGATCCGCTCGGGCGTGCGGCCTCCGGTTGACAGGCGCTCGCCGCCGGCCATATAGTACTTCAGTACATTTCTATATATAAATTACTAAAACTTTTCGAAGAAGTGCGATCCGCCCTCGCGATCACGCCCCGGCACAGCGGCGGAACGGCCTTCGCGAACCGCCCCGGGCCCGCCGGCCCGCGGGAGTCCAAGGAGGACACATGACCACGCCAGTCCATGCGAAACGGCGGCGCCTCGCGGCCGCCGCCGCGGCCGGCCTGCTCGCGCTCGGCGTCGGCGCGACGGCCCCGGCCCTCGCCGCCGCCGACCCCGCGGACGAGGCGCCCGAACCGGCGCAGACCACGCTCGGCCAGCTCGCCGCCGCGCAGGGCCGGTACTTCGGCTCGGCCATGGACGGCTTCCACAACGACCGCTACGACGGCATCCTCGGCACCGAGTTCAACTCGATCACCCCCGGCAACGCCCTGAAATGGGATGCCACCGAACCGAACCGGGGCCAGTTCGACTTCACCCGCGCCGACGAGCACGTCGACTGGGGACTGGCGAACGGCCAAGAGGTGCGCGGCCACACCCTCGTGTGGCACAACCAGCTCCCCGGCTGGGTCGGCGGCGTCCCCGCCGATGAACTGCTCGACGTGATGCGGCACCACATCACCACCGAGGTCGACCACTTCGAAGGCCGCCTCGTCCACTGGGACGTGGTCAACGAGGCGTTCGAAGAGGACGGGTCGCGCCGCCAGTCGGTCTTCCAGGAGAAGATCGGCGACGACTACATCGCCGAGGCGTTCCGGGCCGCCCGCGCCGCCGACCCCGACGTCGACCTCTACTACAACGACTACAACATCGCCGGCGTCAACGCCAAGAGCGACGCCGTCTACGAGATGGTGCGCGACTTCAAGGAGCGGGGCGTCCCCATCGACGGCGTCGGCGTCCAGGGCCACCTCATCCTCGGCCAGGACCTCGGCTCGGTGCAGGCGAACCTCCAGCGCTTCGCCGACCTGGGCGTCGACGTCGCCATCACCGAACTCGACATCCGGATGGACCTGCCCAGGGACGGGGACAAGGACGCCCGGCAGGCCGAGGACTACGCCGCCGTGGTCGGGGCGTGCCTGGCGGTGGACCGCTGCGTGGGCGTCACCGTCTGGGACTTCAGCGACGGGCACTCCTGGATCCCCGGCGTCTTCCCCGGCCAGGGCGCGGCGCTCATCTACGACGAGGACTACGAGAAGAAGCCCTCCTACTACGCCACCGCCGAAGCGCTCGGCGGCACGGGCGGCGGGGAGCCGCCGACCGGGGCGTGCACCGCGGTCGTCGAAGTGGCGAACGACTGGGGCTCGGGCTGGCAGGGCTCGGTCACCGTCACCGCCGGCGACGGCGCCCTCGACGGCTGGTCCCTCGCCTGGGACTGGCCCGCCGGGCAGCTGATCCAATCGGCCTGGAACACCGACTGGTCGCAGTCGGGCGCGGCCGTCGCCGCCGCCGACGTCGGCTGGAACGGCCAGATCAGCGCCGGGCAGAGCCGCCAGGTGTTCGGCTTCGTCGCCTCCGGCCCGCCGAGCGAACCGGAGGTGGCATGCGCGGCCGCATAGGCGGCGGGGACGGCCCCGCCCCGACCGGACGGACGGGGCCGCGGCGCGTGCGCCGCGGCCCCTGCGCCTCCCGGCGCGGTCGGTCAGTTCGGCGAGTGGACGGTGCCGTCGTCCCAGTCGCGGGTGGCGCCTCTCACGTACCAGTCCGAGGAGGTGCTCCCGGAGAAGTACTGCTCGATCGAGCCGTCGAACGGCGTGCTGGAGACGTTGCCGCCGTAAGCGTCGGTGTAGACCGTGGTCGACCCCGACGCCTGGAGCGAGAAGCCGCCGGGGCGGTACTCCCGCAAGGTGCCCTTGAACGGCGAGCGCGGGTCGTCCCACTCCAGCCGCTCGCCGCCGCCCGCCTGGAGCGCCTCGTCGCAGTTGAAGCCGCCCAGCAGGTCCGGCTCGTAGCACAGGTCCAGGACCCGGCCCATGCCGTTGGGCAGGGACGGGTCGTAGTAGCGCTGCGAGTCGACCACGTAGAACAGCGGCGAGATGCTGAAGTTCACGCCCGCGCCGCTGATCTGCGTGTTGCCGAACCAGAAGTCGTCCATGTCGGAGACGTTGAACGGCACCGGTTCGGGATAGAGCGGGTCCATGTGGGTGTCGCCCCTGCGGATCGCGTCGATGCAGCTGCTCTCGGCGATCAGCCGGCCCGGCGTCACGTACTCCGAGGGCGAGTCGGCGGGCACCGGCTCGCCGACCTCGACGCGCGGCCTGCCGAAGCCCGGGCACTCGGAGGGGCTGAACCCTCCGGCCTCGCCGAAGGGCATCAGCGTCGCGGTCTTGGCCTGCACGGTCTGGCCGCCGGCGTTGCACTTGATGTTGCTGATCAGCTCGTGGACGTTGTTCTTGAACGCGTCCGGCGAGTGCGTGCCCTGGTGGATCTTCAGCAGGATGTCGCAGGTCGCCAGCGTGGGCCCCTGCGGCGGGAAGAAGTTCCCGGCGTTGTCGCCCTGGATGACGTCGACGCTCTCGACCAGGATCTTGTGCCCCACATGGTCCTCATGGCGGTGGCTGTGCTCGGGCAGGCTGTCGACCTGCACTTCCGAGACGTAGCCGAACGGCGGGAAGCCGCTCTCGCCGAACAGCGGCGAGCCCTGCGGGTCGTCGCCGTGCTCGTGG
Source organism: Glycomyces sp. (assembly GCA_035765105.1). Lineage (GTDB taxonomy): Bacteria > Actinomycetota > Actinomycetes > Mycobacteriales > Micromonosporaceae > Glycomyces. The sequence goes on along the minus strand of DASTYG010000006.1, from coordinate 35,589 downwards.
CCGAACGAGCAGCCGCTGGGGTCCTGCGTCGGGTGCCAGGTCGGGTAGACCTTCCCGTCGGGACCGTACGTCCAGTACCGGGCGTGGATGTCGTTCGAGCACTCGCCTGCGCGCGGCTCGTAGCCCTTCGGGTCGGACTCCAGGATCAGCTCGTACGCCATGCTGAGTTCGGCGTCGGCCGGGGGCGGACCCTGGCCCCATTCGGGGTTGCCCGGCTCGGGGTCCGGGTCCGTCTGGTCGGGGTCGGTCGGCTCCGGGTCGGGGCCGCCCTGGCCGTCGCAGACGACGCCGTTGATGGAGAACCGCGCCGGGGCGGCGCTGTCGCCGCTGCCGACGAAGCCGAAGACCTCGCGGGTCTGGCCGGAGGCGATGGTGCCGTTCCAGCCGATGTCGGAGCCGTTGAAGGCCGAGCCGCTCTGGCTCCAGTCGACGTTCCAAGCACTCTGGACGGAGGTGCCGCTGGGGAATGACCAGCTGATGTCCCAGCCGTTGATCGGCTCGCCGGCGGTGATCGAGATGTTGGCCTGGAAGCCGCCGCCCCAGCTGCTGATGACGTTGTAGTCGACCTCGCAGTCTTCTTCGGCGAACGCCTGGTTCGCCGAGGCGGTCGTCAGGGCTCCGGCGGCGAGCGCGGCGATGGCGGCGCCGACGACGGCCAGTCGCCTGCGCCTTCTGTTTACTTGCATGACTCGATGTCCTTTCTTCTTCGCGGGTGGCGATCGAAGGGGCTCCATCGGGTGCCTCGACTCGTGCGAAATCGGTGTGCTGATCGTTCCGACAAGGAAAGCGCTCCCAAGCAAGATATTGACATTCTCCTATATATGGAGGAGGTGTCAAGGCGCTGCGGCGTTTCCATAGGTTTTCCATAGGTAAGCGCTTGATGCACTGAGCCCGGCCAGGACTCAGCCCCCGCAGGCGCGGAGCGCCCGCCACCTGGTAGACCTCGATGCGGCGGTGTTCGAGCCGGAAACGGCCCAGGACGATGCGCTCGGGGTTCATCGGGCGCCGCCCCAGGAGAAGCCGATGAGCCGGACGAGGACGTCCCGCATCGAATCGGAATCGATCTTCGAGGCGAGGAGCTTGACGGCCGATCGGCGCTGCGGGCAGCCGTGGGCGCCCCATTTGTGGTTGCACCATTCGCAGCGCAGGCGGCCGAGACCGAACCAGGTGCGGTAGGGCTGGTGCAATTCCAGGGCTATTTTGACCGAGGCGGGAACCAGGTCTTGGGGTACGCTGAAGCCAACCATGGGAGGTTTCCTCTCTGGTGGTGGGCGGGCTGCCGAACTTTGTTTGCCGACTCGGAGCGGCAGCCCGCCATGTTATTGGTTTGGTCCGAAGAACGCGTGACACACGCGTATCAAGACTGTGGCACACCATTTGTCACGCCGCAACTTACGACACACCCGCCGATGCAAAACCGTCTAGAGACGGCCATCACAGACCCTCGGTCGCGCTTTCCCGAAGGCGGCGAAGCGCTCCATTCCCTCCGTCCCCACCGGACGCCGACCGCCGGAGCGATCGCCCCTTTCGGACACTGCGCGGACCATGCGGCATTAGTCGTCATGCATGAACTCGCATCACCCATGCCCCGCCAGTACCGGCCATTCCCTTCCCGACAAAAGGCCGCACTGGATCGGCAGCGCCGCCATATGCGGACAACTGTGTGCGGCGCAGCGGATTCGACAGGCGTAAACTTCTTCCCATGCGGAAAAAGGTCCCCCTCGCCGAAGCGCTCCACGAACTCCGATCCGAACTCCACAAGGCCACCGCGACCGCCTCGGGCGATCGCCTTCGACTCGTCGCCGAGAGCATCGAAGTCGAACTCACCGTCGAGACCGCCTCCAACGCCTCCGCGCAGGCCGAGGGCAAGTTCTGGGTCCTGGCGTCCGCCAAAGGCGCCTTCGGCCTCAAGCGCTCGGGCAAGCACCGCGTGCTCCTGAAACTGCGCCCCGAATGGCTCGAGGACGAGGCGACGGAAGCGAAGCAGGAGAAAGCGGAGAACAGCGCGGCCCCCAGGCAGAAGGTGGGGCAACTGGTGCTCACGGACGAAGGCGACTACGACCCGAACGACTGACCCGCGCCGCCGGATGGGGTGATCCACATGGCCGAGCCTTGGGAAGAACGGCTCGTCGAACTCAAATTCATCGTCCCGAAAGCCGACGGCGGGCACGCTCAGCGGACCTACACCGGCTACCGCATCAGCGACGACCTCGTCCTGACCGCCGGGCACCGCCTCGTCGGCCATGCGGGCGAACCGGTCGACGTGCGCGGAGCGCTGAGCCGGGAATGGCTGCGGTCCGGCGGGACCGTCGCATACGCCGTCGACAACCGGACCGAGCCGTGCGACGCGGCCGTCATCCGGCTGACCGAGGACACCGTGGACGAACTCGACGACATCCGCGCGGGCCTGCACGCGGGGAGGATCCGCGGCAGCCGCCCCGTCTCGGGGAACGTCCACGGCTTCCCCGGCCTGGCCCGGGTGGAGGGGCGAAGCGACCTGCAATCGGCCCGGGGGCTCACGGTCACCAGCGACGGCCTCTCCCGCTACGGCGTGCTCAAGGTCGCGCTGCGCGACCCCCTGGCCGCCGTCGGCGACGCCTGGGAGGGCATGTCCGGCGCGCCCGTCCTCGACACGGAGGACCGGCTCCTCGGCGTCGTCTCGAACATCCCCGAAGGCGCCTCCCCGCAGTTCTGGACGGCGACGGGCCTGCGCAACCTCAGGGCCGACCCGGAGATCAAGGCGTTCCTCAAGCAGGCGGAAGTCAAAGTGGACGTCATCGAGGAGTCCTGCCCGCTGCTGTCGCCGCCCGTCAAGGCGCGCGTCTGGGACCACATGACCCAGTCGGAGAAGCTGAAGGCGCGCCACGCCCAGGTCCCCTTCGTCCGGCTCGGCCGGGAGACGGTGTTCGAGCAGCTCGCCGAATGGTGCGGCGGCGAGCGCCTGCCGGAGGTCGACCGGTACTTCCAGGCGCGCTCACTGGTGGGCGGCGCCGGGGCCGGGAAGAGCCGACTCGCGGTGCAGCTCTGCGAAGACCTCCGCGAGGAGGGCTGGGTGACCGGCTTCGGCGACCCCGACAAGACGGGAACCGTTCCCCAGTGGACCCCCAGGGGCGACACGCTCATCGTCGTCGACTACGCCGAGGCGCGGGCGCAGCGCGAACTGATCCAGGCGGTGCTCAAACGCGTCCGCAGGCTCCAGGGCGAACTCGCGCTGCACCACAGGGTGCGGCTGCTCCTCATCTCCCGCGCCGAGTCCGCCCGCGGCGGCTGGGCCGAGCGGTTCGGCGACTCGGGCGCGCTGGCGGAGATGCTCAGGCAGCCGCACAACGCCCCCATCGACCTGACGCAGGACGCGTTCGACGAGCGGGCCCGGCGGGCGCACCTCGACGCCGCGTTCGGGTACTTCCTCGAACACGAGAACCGCATGAGGGTCGAACGGGGGTCCGACCCGCTCGCGCCGGAGCCCCCGGTCGAGGTCGCCAACGCCTGCGACCGCCCGCTCCTGATCCACATAGCCGCGCTGCTCGCCGCGAACGGCGAGACCCTGCCGGCCCCGGACTCCGGCGACCTCCGCAACCTGCTGCTCGACCAGCTGCTCGACCGCGAGCGGGACCAGTGGTGGTCCGGCGTGCTCCCCGAGAACTGGCAGCACGCCAACCAGGCCGTCGCCGTCGCCACGCTCACGATGCCCACGGTGCAGCTGTGCGCCGAACTGCTCAAGGTGGTCCCGGCCTGGAGCGATGTGAACATCGGCGCCAGAGAGGTCGTCGCGGGCAACGTCTACGACCTCTACAACGGCGGCTTCCTGGACGAGGGGAGCCGGAGGCACGAACTGTCGAACCAGCTCATCGCGCCGCTGGAACCGGACCTGGTGGGCGAGCACCTGCTGAGCCAGACCGACAACCTCCCGGAGATGCTGAACGGGCTGCGCGAGGCCGAGGGGATGGCCGCGGCCAACCTCCGCAGGCTCCTCCACATCATGGACCTCACGACCGGCGACTACGAGCACGTCGCGGAGGCGTACCGCTCGGGCCGGGAGGCGTTCCTGAAGGCGCTCATCGGCGGCCTCCTCGACGGCGGCCTGCCCGGGCGGGGGGACACGGAGCGCCACCTGGTCGGCCGCCTCGAAGACCTGGTGAGGACGGCGGTCGCGCACGTGGAGAGCGGGCGCAACACCGCGGCGGTCAACCAGCTCACGAGCGTGCTGTCCGAATACGAGGACGAGCCGGGCATGGCGGCGGCCGCCGCGGCGCTGCCGCTCACGCAACTGCTGCCGCACGAACGCGACCACGCGCGCCTGCGGTACGTGATCGCCATGATGCAGGTGAACCACCACCGCGCCGAGCCCGACGGCGCGAACGCGCTGGAGCTGGCGAACGCCCTGCACCAACTGGGGTACGCCTGCCGCAAGCTCGACGACACGGACCTCGCGATGCAGTACCTCGAAGAGGCGGTGGCGCTCTACTCGTCCTCGGTGACCCCCGAGGTCAAGCCGAACCTGGCGCACGCGCTCATGGCCCTGGGCACGCTCCACTGGCACCATCACGGACGGGCCCGTGAAGCCACGACGGCCATCGAAGCGGCGCAAAGGCATCTCGAACCGGTCGTGGGCGAGCGTCCGGAGCTCAACGCGTTCTACTCCATCGTCCTCATCCGCCTCGCGGAGCTGTACCGGCGATGGCATCGCTTTCCCCAAGCCCTCCAAGCCCTTGAGAAGGCGGCGGTCATCAAGCGGTCCCTGGCGGCCGAGGACGAGGGCCAGCTTTTCAACCTCGCCCGCACGCTGGTGGAACTCGGCGCCGCCGAACGCGTGCTCGGCGGGCACGAGGAGGAGGCCGAGCTGGTGCAAGAGGCCCTCGGCATACGAAGCGGCGTGTCGCTGGACGGCGAGCCGATCCCCAAGCGCTGGGCGCAGTCGCTGATCGAGTTCGCCGAAGTGCACCGCCGGAGGCCGACCCACCCGATCGCGGAGAAGGCCCTGGACGAGGCGGTCGAGGCGCTGCGGACGCAGGCCGACGACCACGAGTCCCTTCGGGTGCTCAGCCAAGGAATGCTCGCCCAGAGCGCGTACTACGAATTCCACGGCGATCTGGCGCGGGCGCGCGGCATCGCCGAGGCGTCCGTAGCGATCCTCGAAGGCCCCGCCGAGGACGATCCCGAGCTGCTGCCGCACCTCGTGCTCTCGCTCAAGGCGCTCTTCGGCGTCCACCGAAGGCAGGGGCTCCTGGACGACTACCGCGAGACGATGCTCAGAGCGGTCGGGGTATGGCGCTCGCTGGCCGGGACGGCGCTCTTCCGCGGCAGTGAACTCGGGAACCTCCAGCGCGCCCTGGGCCAGCACTATTTCGAGACCGGGAGCCTTCCGGAGGCGGTCGCGGCCGTCGAAGCGGCCATCGAGGAGTACCGCAGGCTGCGGGACACGCCCGACCCCATGATCATCGCCGAATGCGAGGCGCAGCTCGAACTCGAGACCTACCGGCTGCGCCTCGACGACGGCACGACCTCGTTCGCGAAGGTCAAAGGCGCGATCGACGACTTCAGGGCGATCGCCGAGTCCCGCCCCGGGTCGATCACGGGCTTCATCGCCCTGCTCCAGAGAGTCCGAAAAGGATATACCGCCCGGGGGCGGCACGCCGACGCCTACGACGTCGCCCACGAGATGCTCGGCCTGGTCGAGACCGCGATCGCCCACGGCAGGCTCACCGGCGCGGCACGGGGCCGCGTGCTCCTCGAACTCGGCGACTGCCACTGGAACCTGGGCCACCGACGGCACGCGCTGACGAACGCGACGGTCGGGATCTACTTGATCAAGACCTCGGAGGAGATCAGCAGAGACGACGTCCTCCGCCTCGGCAGCGCGTCCCGGACGCTGATCGAGCGCCAGATCGAGGCGGACGGGCACGAGCCGGAGGTCCGGCGGCTCGTCCTCGCCGAGACGGCGGTCCGCCGGGACGAGCTCCCCCCGGTGTACGACGGCGCCGTGTCGAGAGCGCTGCTCGACATCGCGCACGGCTACCGGCTGATGCGGCGCCACGGGCAGATGGACGGCGCGGTCCGGGAGGCCGTGCGGCGCTCCCGGGCCGTCGAGGCCCTCGACGACCGCGCGCGCCTCGAACTGGCGCGGGCGTTCCTGTCGTTCGCCCGGTCCGTGCGGGAGGAGGGCCTCGCCCCCGAGAGCCGATCGCTGGCGGCGGCCGAAGCGGTCCGCCTGTTCGACATCGTCGCGGTCGAGGGCGCCCGGGTCGCGGCCGAAACGGCCGAGGCGAGCGCCCTCGCCGACGCCGCGGCGTGATCGCGGACGGCGCGGCGACGCACGCGGGCAGGGCGAAGGGCCCGGACTCGGACGAGCCCGGGCCCTTCGCTCTGCGCTAGGCGCGGGTGGCGTCCTGGACTTCGCCGATGAGTTCTTCGACGATGTCCTCCAGGAACAGCACCCCGGTCGTGGTCCCGCCCGCTCCGGTCACGCGCGCCACGTGGGCGCCCTGCGCGCGGATGTGCGCCAAGGCGTCCTCCAGCTCGGCGCCGGCGTCCACGACCGGCAGGACGCGGATGCGGTCGGCCGGGATGGGCCGGTCGAGCGCCTCGGGCCCGGTCAGGTCGAGCACGTCCTTGAGGTGCAGGTAGGAGCGCGGCGCCCCTTCGGCGTCGTCGATGACGTAGCGGGAGTACCCGTTGCGCGCCACCGCCTGCTGCACCTCGTGCGGCGTGACCCCCTCCGGCAGGAGGACGATCTCGCCGAGGGGCACTTCGACGTCGGCCACGGTCTTCTCGGTGAACTCGAACGCGGCCGTCAAGGTGCCCGAGACGTCCTCAAGGGTGCCCTCGCGCTGGGACTCCTCCACGATCGTCGCGACCTCGTCGATCGTGTAGGCGCTCTGCGCCTCGTCCTTCGGCTCGACCCGGAACAGGCGCAGGATGCCGTTGGCGATCGAGTTGAGGGCCCAGATGAGCGGGCGCACGATGCGCGAGACGAGCACCAGCGGCGGCGCGAGGATCAGCGCGGCCCGGTCCGGCACGGAGAACGCGGTGTTCTTCGGGACCATCTCGCCGAACACCACGTGCAGGAAGGTCACCAGCAGCAGTGCGACGGCGAACGCGGTCCCGCCGACCGCGCCGGGGGTGAGCCCGGTCCACGCCAGCGGGTACTCCAGCAGGTGGTGGATCGCCGGCTCCGAGACGTTGAGGATGACCAGCGAGCACACGGTGATGCCCAGCTGGCTCGTCGCCAGCATCAGCGTCGCGTGCTCCATCGCCCACAGGGTCGTCTTGGCCGCGCGGCTTCCGGCCGCGGCGCGCGGTTCGATCTGGGAGCGGCGCGCCGAGATCACGGCGAACTCCGCGCCCACGAAGAAGGCGTTGGCGATCAAGAGCACCACCAGCCAGATCAGCCCGGGAAGATACTCGCTCATCGCTCAGCCTCCTGCTCGAACGCCTCAAGGATCCGCTCGCGCGTCCCGCCGAACGCGGGGTCGGTCGCCGCGTCGTCGGGCACGTACCGCAGCCGGTCGATCCGGGAGCCGGTCAGGCGGTCGACCCGGAGCACGCCGCGCTCCAGGCGCACCTGCTCGCCGGGGGCGGGGATGCGCTCGAGCGTGTCGAGCACGTACCCGGCGACGGTGTCGTACTCCTCGCCCTCGGGGATGCGCACGCCCGCGCGGTCCCACAGCTCGTCGGGGCGCAGCGACCCGCTGACGACGACCGAGTCGGCCGTCTTCACGATCAGGTGCTGGCGCTCGTCGTGCTCGTCGTGGACCTCGCCGAGCAGTTCCTCCACGAGGTCTTCGAGGGTGACGATGCCCGCGGTGCCGCCGTACTCGTCGACGACCACCGCGATCTGGAAGCCCCGGCCCCGGAGCGTCCCCAGCAGGGAGCCGACGCCCGCGGCCTCGGGGACCTTCAGCGGCTCGGACATCAGCTCGGTCACCTGGGTGGCCTCGCGCTTGTCGAACTCGACCCCGTAGGCGGTCTTGACGTGGGCGACGCCGATGACGTCGTCGATGTCCTCCCCGAGGATCGGGAAGCGGGAGTGCCCGGTCTCGGCCGCGGCGGCGATGACGTCGGCGGCGGTCGCCGTGCGCTCCAAGGCCACCGCGTTCACGCGCGGCGTCATGACCTCGGCCGCCGTGTGGGTCGAGAAGGTCAGGGTGCGGTGCAGCATCGCCGCGTCGTCGCGGTCGAGGACGCCCTCGGTGGCCGAGCGCCGGATGAGGAAGCTCAGCTCCTCGGCGCTGCGGGCCCCCGAGAGCTCCTCCTTCGGCTCGATGCCCATCGCGCGGATCATCCGGTTCGCCGTGCCGTTGAAGAACACGATGACCGGCTTGAACACGAAGGTGAACCCGAGCTGGAAGGGGACGACGAACCTGGCGGTCGCCAGCGGCACCGCCAGGGCGAAGTTCTTGGGGACCAGCTCGCCGAAGATCATCGAGAACAGCGTCGCCAGGAGGATGCCGATGACCGCGCCGACGGCGCCGACCGCGGATTCGGCGAGGCCGATCCCGAGGAGCGGTTCGCGCAGCAGCGAGCTGATCGCCGGTTCGAACGTGTAACCGGCGAGGAGGGTGGTCAAGGTGATGCCCAGCTGCGCGCTGGACAGATGCGTCGAGGTCACTTTCAAGGCCCGAATGGTCGGGCCCAGGCGCTTCTCGCCTTGCAGGCGACGACGTTCCAGTTCCGGCCGGTCGAGATTGACCAGCGCGAATTCCGAGGCGACGAAGAAGCCGGTGCCGGCGGTCAATACGACGCCGGCGATTATGCCCCAGATTTCTATGTTCAACGCCCACCTCGCCGCGGGGGTGCCGGAATCGGCACTGGCCGACCCGAGGTGGGCTTAGGACTATGACTAGGAGAATCATCCATGGGAGAGAGCATAGCGACGGAATATAACGGAACGCTGAGAAGGCAAGCGCATTCTTATCGCCGAAGTCGAGGCAGCGCCCCTACTCCCGGGATTCGGCCGCCGCGGTGGCCGCCGCGACGAGGAGGCGGGCCGCGTCCTTGGCGACCGCGGGGGCGTCGGGGAGGGCGTCGAACATGCCGACCAGTCGCCGCGCGGCCGCCGGGCCGATGCGTCGAAAACGGCGCTGCGCCGCAGGACCGGGCCATATCCTCGAATCCGACGCATGCTCGCAGTCGACCGAGGGGGCACCATGACTGCCGATCACGAGCGATCCGGCGGGCCGCGCCCGTCCGCGACGTCGCTGGAGGGTCTGGACTTCACCGACACGCAGGACTTCGCCGACGCCGACCGCGGATTCCAGGCCCGGCTCGAACCCGGCGTCGTCACCGACGCCCGCGGGCAGGTCGTCTGGGACGCCGACGCCTTCGCCTTCCTGGAGGGCGAGGCGCCCCAGACGGTCAACCCGAGCCTGTGGCGGCAGTCGCAGCTGTGCGCCCGGCAGGGCCTCTACGAGGTCTGCGAAGGCGTCTACCAGGTCCGGGGCCTGGACCTGTCGAACATGACGCTCATCGAGGGCGAGCGCGGCGTGATCGCGGTCGACCCGCTGGTCTCGGCCGAGACCGCCGCGGCGGCCCTGGGCCTCTACCGCGACGCCAGGGGCGACCGGCCGGTCACCGGCCTGATCTACACCCACTCGCACATCGACCACTTCGGCGGCGTCCTGGGCGTGATCGACCCCGAGCGGGACCGGGTGCCGATCATCGCCCCCGAGGGCTTCCTGGAGCACGCGGTCGAGGAGAACGTCTACGCCGGACCGGCCATGCTGCGCCGCGCCATGTACTACTCGGGCGCGGCGCTCGGCGTCGGCCCGGAGGGGAACGTCGGCATGGGCCTGGGCCCGGCCGCCTCCCACGGCTCCTCGGCGGTCGTGCCCCCCACCGTCGACGTCACCCGGACCGGCCAGGAGGCGACCGTCGACGGGGTGCGCCTGGTCTTCCAGCTGACCCCGGGCACCGAGGCGCCCTCGGAGATGAACTTCCACCTGCCGCAGCGCCGGGCGCTGTGCATGGCCGAGAACGCCTCGCACAACATGCACAACCTCCTCACCCTGCGCGGCGCGGTCGTCCGCGACCCCCGCGTGTGGTCGCGGTACCTCAACGAGTCGATGCTGCTGTTCGCCGCCGACTCGGACGTCCTGTTCGCCTCCCACCACTGGCCGACCTGGGGCGCCGACCGCATCCGCTCGTATCTGACGGTGCAGCGCGACCTCTACGCCTACATGCACGACCAGACCCTCAGACTCATCAACCAGGGCCTCACCGGGACCGAGCTGGCCGAGCGCATCGAGCTGCCGCCCGGCCTGGAGGCGGCCTGGAGCGCCCGCGGGTACTACGGTTCGCTCTCGCACAACACCAAGGCGATCTACCAGCGGTACATGGGCTGGTTCGACGGGCACCCGTCCTCGCTGTGGGAGCACCCGCCCGAGCAGAGCGCCCTCCGCTACGCCGAGGCGTTCGGCGGCGCGGACGCCCTGGTCGACAAGGGCCGGGCGTTCGCCGAGGCCGGGGACGACCGGTTCGCCGCGCAGCTGCTCAAGCACGCCGTGTTCGCCGACCCGTCGAACGGCGAGGCGAAGGAGCTGCTGGCCGACGCCTACCGGCGGCTCGGCCTCGCCAGCGAGAACGGCACCTGGCGCAACTACTACCTCATGGGCGCCCAGGAGCTGCGCCACGGCATCGCGCCCACGGCCGTCTCCTCCTCGGGCATGGCCGCCGCGCTCACCGTCCCCCAGGTCTTCGACTCGATCGCCATCCGCGTCGACGGCCCGAAGGCCGCCGCGGCGTCGCTGACCGCCGACTGGGTCCTCACCGACCTGGACGAGCGGTACCGGACCGAGCTGTCCAACGGGGTGCTGGTCCACTGGCCCTCCGCCGGGGGCGAGCACGCCCCGGCGGAGGTGACGTTCCGGCTGACCAAGGCCGAACTGCTCGGCCTCGTCGCGGGCGAGGCGAGCGCCGAGGAGATCGACCACGACGGCGACCCCTCGGCGCTCGGCAGGCTCCTGGACGTCCTCGACGAGCCCGACCTGGACTTCCCCATCGTCACGCCCTAGTCGGGCACCAGCTCGACGCGGCGCAGCAGCTGGGCGTTGAGCGCGACCACGATGGTGGAGGCCGACATGAGCACCGCGCCGACCGCGGGGCTGAGCGTGAACCCGGCCCAGGCGAGGACGCCCGCGGCGAGCGGGATCGCGACGATGTTGTAGCCCGCGGCCCAGCCGAGGTTCTCGATCATCTTGCGGTAGGCCGCCCGGGACAGGCGCACCACGCCGCCGACGCCGCGCGGGTCCGAGGAGGCCAGGACGACCCCGGCCGACTCGATCGCCACGTCGGTGCCCGCCCCGATCGCGATGCCGACGTCGGCCCGCGCCAGGGCGGGCGCGTCGTTGACGCCGTCGCCGACCATCGCGACCCGCAGCCCGCGCCGCTGGAGGTCCGCGACGACCTCGTCCTTGTCGGCGGGCAGGACCTCGGCGAAGACCTCGTCGCGGCCTTCGGCGAAGCCGAGGTCGGCGGCGACGGCCTCGGCCACGGGGCGGGCGTCGCCGGTGATCATCGCGATCGTGCCGACGCCGAGCGAGCGGAGGTCGGCGACGGCGCGGCGGGCCTCGGGCCGGACCTGGTCCTCCAGGGCGATCGCGCCGAGCACTTCGGCCCCGCCGTCGAGGGCGAGGAGGTAGAGGACGGTCGCGCCGCGGTCCGACCAGGCGGCGACCTCCTCGTCCAGCGCCGCGGGCGGTTCGAGTCCGGTCTCGCGGAGCAGCGCCGGGCCGCCGACCGCGTAGCGGCGGCCCTCGACGGCGGCTTCGACGCCCTTGCCGGTGCGGGAGCGGAAGTCGGCGGCGGTCGCGCCGCCGGGCGCGGGGCCGCGGTGGGCGACGATCGCGCGGGCGAGGGGGTGCTCGGAGTCGGACTCGACCGCCGCCGCCAGGCGCAGCACCTCGTCGGCGTCGACCGCGCCGACGCCCGCGATGCCGGCCACGGTGTGCTCGCCGCGGGTCAGCGTCCCGGTCTTGTCGAACAGGACGGCGTCGACGGTGCGCATCCGCTCGATCGCGAGCCGGTCCTTGATGAGGATGCCGGACTGGGCCGAGACGGCCGTGGTGATGGCGACGACCAGGGGGATCGCCAGGCCGAGGGCGTGGGGGCAGGCGATGACCAGGACGGTGACGGTCCGGACCACGCCCGCGGTGACGTCGCCGACGAGCGACCAGACGGCGAAGGTGACCGCGCCGGCGCCCATGGCGATGTAGAACAGCAGGGCCGCGAACCGGTCGGCCAGGACCTGGCCGCGCCCGCGGGACTCCTGGGCCTGGGAGACGAGGCGCTGGATGCCCGCCAGGGCGGTGTCGTCGCCGACCGCGTCGATGCGGACCCGGATCGCCGAGTCGGTGGCGACGGTCCCGGCCACGACCCGCTCGCCCGCCCGCTTGGGCACCGGCCGCGACTCGCCGGTGATCATGGACTCGTCCATCTCGGCCTCGCCGTCGACGACCTCGCCGTCGGCCGGGACGCGGGCCCCGGAGCGGACCAGCGCCACGTCGCCGACGGCGAGGTCGGAGGCGGGGACGGTCTCGGTGGAGCCGTCGCCCTTGACGCGCTCGGCCTCGTCGGGCAGCAGCGCCGCGAGGGCGGCGAGGGCGCCCCGGGCCTGCCCGATGGTCTTCATCTCCTGCCAGTGGCCCAGCAGCATGATCGTCACCAGCGCGCCCAGCTCCCACCAGAATTCGAGGTCGAACAGGCCGAGACTGGTGGCAAGGGAGGCGGCGTAGGCGACGGTGACGGCGGTGGCGATCAGGAGCATCATGCCCGGGGCCCTGTCGCGGATCTCGCGGACGCCGCCCGCGAGGAAGGGCATGCCGCCGTAGAGGAAGACGGCCGTGCCGAGGACGGGGCCGACGAGTTCGACGCCGGGGAAGTCCAGTGTGTACCCGAACCAGTCCATGACCATGCGGCTGGTGGCGATCAGCGGGATCGTCATGGCGAGGCTGAGCCAGAACTTGCGGCGGAACGCCTCGGGGTCGTGCCCGGCGTGCTTGTCGTGCCCGCCGTGGTGCGCGGCGGGCGAGTCGTGGCCGCCGCGGGCGTGGTGCTCGCTCACTGGGGGCTCCTCTCGTGTCGGTGACCGATGCCGGACTCATATACCCCAGGGGGGTATACCGGCATGTCGGTGCAACCACCCCGCCCACGATCGTATTCCCGCCGGGGCGGCCCCGTTCGGCTTCCGGCGATCGGCCGCCCCCCGGAACGGACCGAACCCCGCGGAGGACGCCTCCGCGGGGTTCGGTCCGTTCGTCGGTCAGAGGATCGGGTTGCCGGTGAGCACCGTGCCGCTGAGGTGGACCGCGATGCCGCCGTCCACGACGCCGCTCGGTATCGGCGCGCCCTCGGGCAGGGCCGAGACCACGGGCTCGCCTCCGGCGGGAACGGCCACCAGGTCGTCGCTCGCGCCGCCCTCGCCTTCGACCACGCCGTAGGCGGTGCCCGCGTCGTCCACCGCTCGGAACTCGACCGTCCGCTGCTCGCCGCCGCCGAAGCACTGGCCGCCGGCCGCCGACAGCCAGATGGACTCGTGGACGGTGTACTCGCCGTTCGGGCTGTTGCGGGCGACGTTGGTCTCGCCCTCGGTGTGCCAGAAGTCGGCGCAGTCGAACTCGTAGGCCACCTGGCCGGTCGCGACCTCGACCGCGTAGTAGGCGACCTCGACGGACACGCCGTGGGTGACCCGCACCGCGAGCAGCCCCTGCCCGCGGTCCACCGCGAGGACGTCCATGCCGAAGATGTCCGACTGGTCGATGCCCGGGACCGCGATCGCGCCGGCCTCGGTGTTGAGGCCGTAATCGCGGCCCACCCAGAACGGCGCGCCGTGGACGAGGCCCGCGCTCTGGAGGCTGAAGACGTCGGCCTCCACTTCGACGATGTCGCCCTCCTCGGTCACGAAGCCGACCCCGTCGTCCGCGTGGAAGACGACGCCGCCGTGGTCGTTGAAGACGGCCCCGCCGTCGGGGAGCTCGACCTCGGCGACGACCGATCCGTCCGCGAGCGACAGCAGCGTCAGCACGGTGACGGTCTGCGCCTTGTCCAGACCCGACCCCTCGGACTCGCGGTCGACCAGGAAGGCCACCGTCGTCTCGAGCACCTCGACCGGGATGTTCTCGGGGTGCTCGTGCTCGGAGAGGTCGTGGGTCCACGCCTCCTCGCCCTCGGGCGTGTAGACCTGGATCGCGCGCGTCACGTCCAGGTGCGAGCGGTCCACCACGACCCGGTCGGGCCGCACGGACACCGTTGTCTCGCCCTCGCCGACGTCGACGCTCCAGACGGCATCGCCGAAGGGCTCGCCGACGGGGAAGGCGTCCACGGGCGCTTCGGCGGCCTCGGCGGGCGCCGCCGCGGAGGTCTCCTCCTTCTCGGGCTCGCTCGCGTCGTCGTCCCCTCCGCCGCCGCAAGCGGTGAACGCCAGCAGCGACACCGCCAGCGCGCCTATCAGAGGGGTCGGGCGTTCGGCTGTTCTGATGGTCATCGTCGTGCTCCCTGTGGCAACGGCTCTTCGCAGTAGCGGGCGGATCGTCCGGCGGCGGACGCGGCGGGGGAACACCACACGGCCGCATGCGAACTCGGGTCGTCTTCGAGGAATGCCGCCACGTCGCGACGCGGACTCAGCACGGAGCATACCGGCCGCCGCGCCCCCTCCCCACCGGAAGGGCCGCCGGAGCGAGCGGTCCGGCGGCCCGCCTCAGCGGTACTTCTCGGACTGGAGGCGGTGCAGACGGGCGTACCGCCCATCGGCTTCGAGCAGTTCCCGGTGGCTGCCCGCCTCGGCGACCGCGCCCTCCGAGACGACCAGGATCAGATCGGCGATCCGGACCGTCGAGAACCGGTGGGTCACGAACAACGTGATGCCGCCGCGGCGCCGGGCCACCTCGGACGCCCGGCCCGCATAGCGTTCGAACAGCTCCCGCTCCGCCAAGGGGTCCAGTGCCGAGGTCGGCTCGTCCAAGACCAGCAGCAGCGGATGCTGCGGCATGAACCCGCGGGCGAGGGCGACCTTCTGCCACTGGCCGCCCGACAGGACCGCGCCGTCGGCGTACTGCTTGCCCAGGTCGGTGTCGAGGCCGCGGTCCAGCCGCTCGGCGATCCCGGCCGCGCCGGCCCGTTCGACGGCCTCGGCCACCGCGCCCGGGGCGTCCATGCGCTCCAGGTCGCCCACCCCGACCGCCGTGCGCATCGGGAACTCGAAGCGGACGTAGTCCTGGTAGACGGCCGAGGAGCGGCGCTGCCACTCGGTGCGGCCCAGCGAGGCCAGCGGCGTCCCGTCCACCAGGACCCGGCCCTCGGTGGGCTCGTAGAGGCCGCACAGGAGTTTCACCAGCGTCGACTTCCCCGCTCCGTTCTCCCCCACGACGGCGACGGTGGCGCCCGCGGGCAGGTGCAGGTCGACCCCGTCGAGGACCCGCCGTCCTCCCGCGCCGGGGTAGGCGAACCCGACGCCCTCCAGGTCGATGCCGTGTTCGAGGCGCTCGGGGAACGCGGCGGCCGCGGGCGCCGCCGCGTCCGCACCGGTCGAGGCCCGCAGCTCGCCCAGCCGCCGGAAGGCGCCGGCCATGCGCTGGAGGTCCTGCGAGAGCGCCACGGCCGTCGACACCTGCGTGTTGATCTGCGCGGCCAGGACCACGGAGAGCACGACGTCCCCCACGCCCGCCTCACCGGTCACGGCCCCGTGCACGACCAGGAGGATCGCGCCGACGTACCCCGCGGCGAACACCAGTTGGCCGAGCGCCCGCACGGCATTGGCCTTCCAGTGGCCGTTCCACAGCCGCTTCGAGACCGCCTCCCAGTTCTGGGCGTGGAGGCCGTCCATGCGGTCCCCCAGCCGGGACATGCGCAGCTCTTTCGAGGATTCCGGGTCGGCGGTGAGCCGGAATATGTTGAGCGCGTAGCGGCTCTGCTCAGCGGTGTCGGTCTTGGACCGGTCGGCTGTGCGTTCGGCGAGGCGGCCCGCGAACAGCGGCGGGAACGCCAGCAGGGGCAGCAGCAGGAGCAGCGGGTTCACCGCGGCGAGCAGCACCACGGTCAAGGTGGCCGCCACCGCCAGCCCCGCGAGGTTCAGCAGTGCCTGCAGGGCGTTGTTGAAGCGCGGGATCTCCTGACGCAGCACGGTGAGCCGGTCGGCGTCCTCGGAGCGGTCGTAGTGCTCCAGGCCCGGGCCGCCGTTGACGATCGCCATGGCCTCGGCGTCCAGGTCCAGGACGCTCAGCTCGGCGAGTTCGAAGTAGAAGAGGTGCGCGAAATGGCCGAGGGTGAGGCCGGTGATGAGCAGCAGCGCGGTCAGGCCGCCCGCGGCGGCCGCGGTGGCGACCTCTCCGGCGATCACCTCCTCGGTGAGCCACCGCATCGCCAGCGCCATCAGCGGCAGCGACGCGGCGCCGAGCAGCACCAGCAGCAGCGCGGCGAGGGTCCGACGGGGGTCCTGCCGCCAGCAGACCTGCATGATGCGAAGGCATCCTCGCAGTGTGACGCTCATTTCGCCGCCTCTCGGGGTTCGTCGGTGAACTTGGCGGCCTGTTCGCGGAACAGCGCCGCGTAGCGTCCGTCGGCCTCCAGCAGGGCCGCGTGGTCGCCCTGCTCGGCGACCCGGCCGCCGTCGAGGACCACGATGTCGTCGGCGTGCCGGACGGTCGGGAAGCGGTGGGAGATGAGGATGGTGGTGACGTCCGGGGCGAGTTCGCGGAACTCGTGGTAGAAACCGGCTTCGGCCTGGATGTCGAGGCTGGCCGTGGGCTCGTCGAGCACCACGATCGACGCCCCGTGCCCGATGGCGAACAGCGTCCGCGCGATGGCGATGCGCTGCCACTGCCCTCCGGAGAGGTCGACGCCGCCTTTGCGGTGGGGGGCCAGGATCGTGTCGTACCCCTCGGGGAGCCGGTCGACGACCTCGCCGATCCCGGCGGCCTCCGCCGCCCGGACGACGCCGTCGCGGTCCCCGAGGTGCTCGACCGCACCGTAGGCGATGTTCTCCTCCACAGTGCCCTCGTAGCGCAGGAAGTCCTGGAAGACGACGCTGAACCGCCGCCGGTACCGGTCGGGCGGGAAGGACCGGATGTCGCTGCCGCCGATGCGGATGGAGCCGCCGGTCGGCTCGTACAGCCGGGTGAGCAGTTTGACGAGCGTGGTCTTGCCGGCGCCGTTGACGCCGACGACGGCGGTGCACCGCCCGGGCCGGATGGTCAGGTTCAGCGACGCGAAGACCGGGCGCTCGGCGGCGGCGTAGGCGAAGTCGACGTCGCGGAACTCGATGGCGGCGTCGTCGGCGGCCGTCTCGGCCGCCGCGAGGGGCCCGGCCGCGTCCGAGCGGGCGGCGATCAGGTCCTCGAACCCGCGGGTGGCCTCGTAGGAGATCATTCCGTACTGGGTCTGGACGTCGCACTCCGGATAGAACTCGCCGAGCCGGACCGCCTGGAGCGCGCACAGGGTGACCAGGGCCAGTTCGAACAGCGAGGCCGAGCCTCCGGCCGTCGCGCCGACCGCCACCAGGACCGCGCCGATCGCCAGCACCCCGAAGCCGGTGTACCACAGGTAGGGGAGGCCGTAGATGCGGCGGCGCTCGGCCCAGACCCGGTCGAGCCAGCCGCGCGAGGTGGACCGGTAGAGGTCGGTCAGCCACCCCACGAGCCCGAATACGCGGATCTCCTTGCCCGCCTTCGTTCCGAGCGCGAGGTCCCGGAGGTACTGGCTCTTGCGGCGCTCTCTTGCCACGGTGCCGAACACGCGGGCGTAGCGGCGCAGGCCGCCGCGCTGGCCTTGGCGGAACAGCAGGCAGGTGCCCACGACGCCGAACGCAGCCCACCAGGCGAAGACCCAGCCGATCACCAGGGCGTAGCCCGTCAACTGGGTGTAGCGGGCTATGAGGGCGAGCAGGCCCGCCCCGGCCCGGCCCGGGCTGTGGGCGTTGAACTCCAGTTCCCGCACGGCCTCGTTGAGGTGGTCCCTGACCACCTGGTCCTCCAGGGCGGCGATGCCGGTGGGCCGCAGAGCGGCGGTCATGAGCTGGGAGAACACCCGCCGGTCCACGCGGCGGGCGACCAGCTCGCCCAGGGCGGTCTGGAGCGGGGTGAGGATCTGGTGCGCGGTGAAGGCCGCGGCCGAGGTCAGGAACGGCGCCAGGACGCCGGCCTCGCCGCCCGCGGCGAGCGTGCCGAGCCGGGCGACGACGACGCTGGTCGCGACGGCGAAGACGACCGGGAGGAGGCCGAGCACGATGTTGAACAGCGCCAAGGCGAGGGCCGTGGCGGGAGCGACATCGAGCAGCAGCCGGGCTATGCGCAGCCGCGACCACAGTGCGTCAGAGTGCCGTTGCCGCAGGAGCTTTCGGATGATCCCGTGCATGGGGACTCCCTTGAGGATTGCGGGGCGGGGGCGGGGTCCCGGAGCCCGCCCGCGGGGGCGGGCTCCGTGCGGTCGGATCAGGGGTGGTCGATCCGGACGTCGAGGGGCACCGCTCCCAGGAGCGCGCGTTCGACGAGGGGGGCGAGGAGGTCCCCGAGGCGGGCCCCGGCCTCCGGCGGGAACGTCTTGCGCAGTGCGCCCCGGGTCAGGGTGGACCAGGCCCGGGAGGCGTCCCGGTCCCGCAGCGCCCGGTCCAGGGCCTCGGCGCCGAGGCCGTGGCGCTGCCGCAGGACGAGTCCGGAGGCGACGGCGGTGACCCACAGCTGGAACACCAGGGCGTCGGAGGCCGTCGCCCGGACCTCGTCGCCGCCGTCCAGCTTCGCCATCTCGGCGGTGTACGCCTCGGCCAGCTCGGGCACCGAGACGCCGCCGTCCACCAGCACGTCCACGGTCTGGCGGCGGTCCCACCGGTCGCCCGAGCGGAAGTGGCAGTACGAGCGCCCCTCGGTCGAGAAGTGCGGGATGACCGTCAGCGCCCCCGGTCGCTGGACCTCCCACTTCCGTTCGGGCGGCAGGGGGTCGAAGCACGGCGAGTGACGCGGGCCGCGCAGCAGGTCGTTCCCCAGCAGGCTCGGCAGTTCGATGTGCTCCACCAGGTTCGGCGCGGTGATGTACGGGAGGTCGCCGCGGTCGCGCAGGAATTCGAAGAGCAGGTCGGCGTCGGCGACGGAGTCGACGGTGACCACGCCCGGCTGTCGCATGTGGTCGGTGAAGGCCCTGACCGTCGCGGCCGGGAGGATCACCCCCTGCGTGGTGTGCAGGTGGTCGACGATCTCGATCAGGCCGCGGCCCTCCAGCAGGCCGAGGCGCACCGCCTGCGCCGTCTTGGAGGCCCACTCGGTGAACAGGCAGATCGGGTGCTCCGGGAGCGAGGCCACCACCTGCTCCAGGTGGGCGCGCAGGTTCGGGACGGCTTCGACGTCGTCTTGGAGGACCACGTGGTGGGTGCTGTCCTCCGGCATGGCCTCCCAGGCCCGCTGCGCGGTCCGGACGGCGCCGGGCGGCCCGTCCGGAACCGGGTCGGTGACGATGGCGATCCGGCACTCGGGCTGCGATTCGGCCAGGCGCCGGGCGTTCTCGATCCGGTCGGGGTGGGTCATGACCACTACCGAGATTCGGGGTGTCATTGGTTCGCCTCCAGGGAGTTCGCGGCGAGGCGGGGCGGGCTCCGATCGGGGCCCGCCCGCCCGCGCGGTCAGGGTGTGAGTCGGTTGGGTCCTCGGAAGAGGAACGAGGTGTCGCGGATGGACTCGAGGCCGAGCAGCGTCATGGTGAAGCGGCCCAGGCCCAAGCCCAGGCCGCCGTGCGGCGGGGTGCCGAACCGGAACGCGTCGAGGTACTGGCGCAGCGGCTCCAGGGCCATGCCCTTCTCCTCGGCCTGCGCGCACAGCACGTCGTAGCGGTGCTCGCGCTGCGCCCCGGTGGTGATCTCCAGGCCGTTCCAGAGCAGGTCGAAGCTGAGCGTCGTGTCCGGGTCGCCCTCCGGTCGCATGTGGTAGAACGGGCGCACCGAGGACGGGTAGTGGGTGACGAAGACGAACTCCGAGCCGGTCTGCTCCAGGAAGTGCGCCGAGAGGCGGCGTTCGCCCTCGGGGTCGAGTTCGGCGCGCTGCCCCTCCGGGTCCCAGCCCTGGGAACGGAGCAGTTCGATCGCCTCGTCCATGCGGATTCGCGGCATCGCGACGTCCGGCGCCTTCACCTTGCGGGAGAACGTCTCGAAGATCTGGTCGCCGTGGAGCTCCTCGACCCGCCGCAGGGCGCCGGCGATCATCTCCTCCTCCAGGTCCATGACGTCCTCGACGCCGTCGATCCAGGCGAATTCGATGTCGACGCCGGTGAACTCGGTGGAGTGGCGCGAGGTGAACGAGGGCTCGGCGCGGAAGACCGGGCCGACCTCGAAGACCTGCTCGAACCCGGCGGCGATGGCCATCTGCTTGTAGAACTGCGGCGACTGGGCGAGGTAGGCCGCGCGGTCGAAGTACTCCAGTTTGAAGACCTCGGCCCCCGATTCGGAGGCGGTGCCCATGAGCTTCGGCGTGTGCAGCTCCACGAAGCCGCGGCTGAAGACGTAGTCGCGCATCGCCTGCTCGACCGTGCTCTGGACCGCCAGGACCTGCCGCTGCTCGGGCCGCAGGCGCAGGTCCAGGTAGCGCCAGTCGAGCCGCTGCTCGGGCCCGGTGTTCCGGTCGATCGGCAGGGGCGCCTCGGCCGCGCCCAGCACCTCGAACCGCTCGGGGACGATCTCGATGCCCCCGAGACTGACGACCTCGTTCGCGACGACCCGGCCGGTGACGCGGACGGCGGACTCGTCGTGCAGCTTGTCGATCAGCGCCTCCATCGCCTCGTCCTGGCCCCGCCGCAGGGTGGTCTGGACCATGCCGGAGTCGTCCCGCACGATCACGAACTGGATCTTGCGCTGCGCGCGAACGGCGTTCACCCACCCGCACACGGTCACGGTCTCGTCGATGTGCTTGGACAGGTCACGGACGATGGTTCTCACAGAACGCCTTCTTTCGGTCTCGGAGGTTTCGGACCTCACTATCGCAGATTCCCTTCATTGTTCAGACCTCTGGGCGCATTCCACCCAACAGCGCACAGCCTCGACACTCATGGCGACATCGGCCACGGAGGACGCCTCGCACAACTCCAGCACCATTCGCGGATTCGCCGCCCCCGAACGGAAGGCGCGCAGCGCCGACGCCTCTTCGGGCCCGAGCGCCCCGCCCGGCGCGCACACGCCGAAGCGGCCTCCGGGGCGGTCGTTGAAGCTCACGTGCGCGAACAGGAGCCGGTCGCCGAACCTGTCGATGAACGGCTCGGGACCGGGCCCGGCCTTCCACGCGGACTTGAAGTCCAGGACGAACGGCACGTCGAGTCCGCGCAGGTGGGCCGCCATGTCGTCGACGTCGCTGACCAGTCCGTAGGAGACGTTCTCCATGCAGTAGACGACCCCCCGCCGGGCGGCCAGGTCGGCCAGGGCCGCCGTCCGCTCGCGGTAGGCGTCGCCGAGCCGGCCCCCGCGCATGGCGTGGTGGCGCGGCGGGCCGTGGCACACGTAGTGGGGCGCACCGAGTTCCGCGCAGACGTCGAGATAGCGCCGGTACTGATCGGTGGCCCACTCCCGCTGTCTGCTGTAGACGGTGTAGAGCAGGTTCTCGAACCCGAACACGTAGGGGTGCACCGAGCCCACCCGCACACCGGACGCCTCGCACCGCCGGGCCAGGTCACGGACGAAGGCGGGTTCGGCCTCGGCGGGGCTCTGGAGGAAGACCTCGGCGTCGCGCACGCCCATGTCCGCGATGCGGCCGATCGCGTCCTCGGTGGGGATGTCGAGGTCGTAGAACGAGCCGGTCGAGACCGCCACGCCCGGCTCCGCTCCGGCCCCCGCCCTCATGACGGCTTCTCGAGCGTCACCGCCCGTGCCGAACCGGTCCGCTCCTCGGTGATCGAGAACCGGTCGGCGAGCATCGCCAGCAGGTAGTCGACCGAACAGTGGGAGCCCAGGACGCCGGGCCGCGGCGCGTCGGTGGACACCAGGGACAGCCGGCGCCCGATGCGCAACCCCTCGTTGACGACTCCGGCCAGTTCGTTGACGCTCAAGTACTGCCACAGGTCGATGTGCACCACCGAGTCGAACTCGAGCTCGGCGAACGGCGTCCGATGCCCGAACAGGTGCCGGTTCCCCTCGTCCGCCTCGGA
This sequence comes from Glycomyces sp., assembly GCA_035765105.1. GTDB lineage: Bacteria > Actinomycetota > Actinomycetes > Mycobacteriales > Micromonosporaceae > Glycomyces. The sequence goes on along the minus strand of DASTYG010000006.1, from coordinate 13,491 downwards.
CCGGTGGTCGAACACGACGGTGCGGCCGGGCCGCTCGGGGGCGGCCATGCCGCCCACCAGCAGGAGCGACGCCGATTCGGCGACGGCACCGGCGAGCCATGCGGCGTCGACCACGCCGAGCCGGCTCTCCCTGAACGCCTCGACCACCTTGTCGTACCGGGCGACGTTCGCCGCGAGCAGGCGGCGCGGGCCGCCGTAGAGCTCGGCGTCGTAGCGGGGGTGCCTGCGCCGGAACAGCTCCAGGTTCGCGCGCGCCTGGACGCCCTGGACGGCCGAGTTCCGGTAGTGCGGCACGTGGAAGCAGTAGGCCGACGGCTCCAGCGCGAAGTAGTCGGGGCGGCGTCCGGCGTTGGCGTGCAGGCGGAATCCCAGCTCCACGTCCTCGTGGCCCCAGCCGTCGAACTCCTCGTCGAAGCCGCCGATCGCCTCCAGGGTGCTTCGGCGGACCGACATGTTGTGGGTGAACACGAACGCCCAGGGGGCGCCCACCGCCGCGAACGTCGCCTCGTCGACGCCGAACATGCTCAAACGCAGGTCCAACTGCTCCTGGCTGGTGGGCGGGGCGGGGTCGCCCGCCATGAGCCGGTCGAGGGTCTCCCAGGACGGCTCGTAGCGCCCGCCGAGCATCACCCGCTCGGGGCCGTCGCCGTCGAGGTGGAAGGCGCGGTGGCGTTCGATCAGGTCCGGGGCGGTGTAGGAGTCGCCGTCGAGCAGGACCACCACTTCGCCGCGGGCGGCGGCGATGCCGGAGTTCCGGGCGGCCGAGCGGCCCCGGCTGCGCTCGTGCCTGACCACGCGCAGGTTCGCCAGGCCGGCCCGCTCGGCGGTCGCGGCGGCGGGGACCGCCGAGCCGTCGTCGACCAGGACGACCTCCCAGCGGTCGGGCTCGAGCGTCTGCGCGGCGAGCGAGCCGAGGGTGAGCGGCAGGACGTGGGCGTCGTCGCGGATGGGAAGGACGACGGAGACTTCGGGAGAGTGCACCGGATCAGCTCCTTTTCGGTTCATCGGGCGCGGACATCGAGGTAGCCGCGCTCGCTCATCGCTTCGCGCAGGTGCTCGGGGTCGGTGTAGTGGACGGTGTCGAAGCCCAGTTCGGCGGCGCCGTCGACGTTCTCACGCGAGTCGTCGATGAAGGTCATGTCGGCGGGCGCGAGCCCGTAGCGCCGGTCGAGCACGCCGAAGATCCGCGCCGAGGGCTTGAGGCACCCCTCCTCGCCGGAGACGACGATGCCCTTGAACAGGCCCAGGAAGTCGAACTTGCGGCGGGCGATCGGGAAGGTCTCGGCGGACCAGTCGGTGATGGCGTACACCGGGTGGCCGGCGTCGACGATCCGCCGCAGCAGCGCCACGTTCTCCTCGATGGCGCCGTCGAGCATCTCCTCCCAGCGCCCGTAATACGATTCGATCAGCTCCCGGTGCTCGGGGTGGCGCTCCACCAGCACCCGGGTGCCCTCGGCGAGGGACCTGCCCTGGTCCTGCTCCAGGTTCCAGAGCGGGGTGCAGATCGTGGACAGGAACCGCTCCATGCCGGCCTCGTCGCCGTCGAAGATCTTGCGGTAGAGGTTGCGGGGGTTCCATCTGATCAGCACCCCGCCGAGGTCGAAGAGGACGGTCGTCGGTCGTGTCATGGTCGCTCCTGGTCGATGATGGTGCGGGACTGGAGGGGCGCATCGGCGGGTTTCAGCCCTCGGCGGAGCCGCCGCAGCCCCTCCTCGATCACGGCGACGGGCTTGCAGAAGGCGAAGCGGATCGCCGTCCTGCCGCCGTCGGGGTCGGCGTAGAAGACCTGGTTGGGGATGGCGACGACGCCGCACTGCTCGGCCATGCGGAGGCAGAACTCCATGCCGTCGCCGCCGCCGAAGGGCTCGATCCCGGCGGTGACGAAGTACGAGCCCTGCGGCCGGTGGACGGTGAAGCCGATATCGCGCAGGCCCGCGACGATGCGGTCGCGCCGCAGCCGGTAGTCGGCGAGCAGGCGCCGGTAGTAGTCCGGCCCCGATTCCAGTGCGCGCGCGATGCCGTACTGGAACGGCGTGCCCGCCGCGAACGAGAGGTACTGCTTGACCGCCTGAACGCGCTCGATCAGCTCGACGGGCCCGGTGGCCCAGCCGATCTTCCAGCCGGTCAGGGAGAACGTCTTCCCGGCCGAGCCGACCGAGACCACCCGGTCCCACATGCCCGGCAGGGCGGCGATCGGCAGATGCCGCCCGCCGTCGTAGACCAGGTGCTCGTACACCTCGTCGCTGATCACGAGCAGGTCGTGCGCCTTCGCCAGCGCCGCGACCGCGCGCAGCTCGGCCTCGTCGAGCACCGTCCCGGTGGGGTTGTGCGGGCTGTTGAGCAGCAGGACCCGCGTCCGCTCGCCGATCGCCGCCGCCAGCGCCGCCTCGTCGAGGCGGTGGCCGGGGGCGCGCAGCCGCACCGGGACCAGGACGCCGCCCGCCAGTTCCACGCAGGAGCGGTAGGAGTCGTAGAACGGCTCCAGCACCACCACCTCGTCGCCCGGTCCGACGAAGGCGAGGATCGCCGCCGCGAGCGCCTCCGAGGCGCCGGTGGTCACCAGCACGCCGCCGTCCGGCCGGGGTTCGAGCCCGTACCAGGTCCTCTGGTGGCGCGCGACGGCCTCCCGCAGTTCGGGCACGCCCGGCACCGGGGGGTACTGGTTGCGCCCCTCGCGCATCGCCGCGCTGGCGGCCTCGATGATGTGGGCGGGCCCGGAGTCGTCGGGGAAGCCCTGGCCGAGGTTGACCGCGTCGTAGCGCCGGGCCAGCTCCGACATGCGCGTGAAGATGTTGACCTCGGGCGGGCCGCTCGCGGGGCGCTTCACAGCCGCTCCCCGGGGGGCTCGGGGTCGCGGAGCCGTGCGAAGCCGACCGGCGGCAGGCTGCGGAAGGTGTCCTTTTCGCCGCAGGGAAGGGCGTTGCGGCGCAGGAAGTCCCGTAGGTCGTGGGCGACGGGGTCGAGGTCGCCGTGGAGTCCGCCCGAGCGCAGCTCGAACACGACCGCGTTCGCCTCGCCGCGCAGGTCGGGCCGGTCCTCGACGGTGAGCAGCAGCCGGGTCCGCCCGTCGCCGGGGCCCGCCTCGCGGTCCGCGGCGACGAGTTCGGCCCGGTGGCCGGGCATGTCCACTTGGGTGGGCGAGGTCAGCCGTGCGGTCAGGCCCTTCCACTCCAGTTCCGCCGTCCACTCGTCGAGCAGTGCGGCGATGCGCCGCTCGGCCTCCGCTCCGGTCGGCGGCCGGGGATCGAGGCGCCGCTTCGCGACGGCCGGGACGCCGGCCGCGAGCACGTCGGCGGGGAGGTCGCGGGCGACCACCGCTCCGGCGGCCACGACGGTGTTCGCCCCGATGCCCACGCCCGGCAGGAGGGTCACGTGGAATCCCAGCCACACGTTCGCGTCCACGCGGACCTCGTCGTACGCGGCCTCGTAGCCGTCGAGGAGGCGGTGGCCGAAGTGGTAGCCGTGGGTCCAGATCGACAGGTTGCACCCCGAGCCCACCTGGTCGCCCAGGGTGATGCGGCGGTTGGCGTTGAGGACGCTGCCGGGGCCGAGGGCGACCCGCGAGCCGATCTCCACCACCGCGGTGGAGGCGGTGGTGCCGCCGTAGCCGACGCTCGACGAATGTCCGAAGTAGAACAGGTTGCCCGCGGTGAAGCTTCGGCAGGTGATGTCGACGTCGGCCTCGATGCGGGAGGCCGCACCGATCGCGAACTCGTCGGCGACCAGGACCCGGCTCCGCTCCCCGACCTCCGAGTCCGCTCCGATGCGCAGCGAGCCGGAGCGGAGGTCGCAGCCCGCGCCGATGCGGACTCCGGCGCCGATCCGGCCCCGGTCGGCCACCAGGACGGCGCCGTCGCCGATCACCGCGCCGGGCTCGACGGCGAAGTCCTCGCCGAGCCGGGCGCGGACGCCCTCGCCGACGACCGCGCCCGCCGCGCGCAGGCGTTCGGCCCCGTCCGGTGCCGCGGCCCCGCTCACGCCGGGGCCCCGTCGCGGTCGGCGATCCAGCCCGCGTTCCCGGCCCGGTGGTATTCGACGTGGTCGGGCCACACCTGACGCTCCAGGGCGCCGTAGTTGTCCAGGATCAGCAGCGGCCGCTCCCGCTCGGCCGACAGCAGGCGCTGGTAGGGGTTGTGCCGGAAGCCCTCGTGGTCGGCGACGATGAGCACCGTCGCGGCCTCGGCCACGGCGCGGCCCAGGTCGGTCGTGGCGGTCCCGGCCCCCAGCAGGCCGTTGATCTCGTCCTCGGAGTACATCGGGTCGTGGACCGAGTGCGGCACGCCCAGTTCGCGCAGCCGCTCGACGATGGCGATGGCCGGGCTGAGCGTCGCCACCTTGATCGATCCCTTGTAGGCCAGGCCCAGGACCAGGACCGGTCCGCGGTCGGCGATCGAGTCCACCACCGTCCTCCTGATCCGGTCGTCGGTCTCGATGGCCGCCGAGAGGATCGACAGCTCCTCGTGGCGGTCGGCGCCGCCCAGGACGTACCGGCTGGCCAAGGGGATGCAGTAGCCGCCGGTGCCGAAGCTCGGGTGGAACTCCCCCATGTTCCATTTGGTGCCGGCCAGCTTGAGCACCTCGACCATGTCGACGTGGGGGTAGGCCAGGGAGAGCTGGTTGGCCAGCGTGATCTCCACGTGGCGGAAGGCGTTCTCGACGCATTTGACCAGCTCGCCGGTGACATGGCTGCTGGCGCGGTGGAGCCGCTCGCAGAGGATGGAGAGCACCCCGAAGGCCGCCTCCGCCGAGGCCTCGCCCACGCCCGAGTAGACCCGGTCGAGGTTGCGGAGGTTGTAGCCCTCGGCCAGGAACCAGTCGCGGCGGGGGGCCAGGGCGATGAGCAGGTCCCTGTCGAGCTCCAGGTCCGCCTTGTCGAGCAGGGGGAGCAGGACGGTGGCGACGGTGCCGGGGGTGAGGGTCGACTCGATGACGACCAGGGGCGGGGTGGCCTCCTCGCCGCGCCCGCGGCGGGCGGCCACCGCCTGGACCAGCTGGTCGAAGACGGCCACGATCGCGTCGTCGTACGGTGCGGCGTCGCGCTCGGTGGGCACCGCCACGAAGTGGACGCTCACGTCCGGCGCCAGGACGTCGGCGCCCTCGGAGGTCAGGTCGAGGTGGTCGCTCAGGGCGACGCTGGCGCGCAGCTCGTTGACGCGCGACCGGTCGATGTCGATGCCGACGGTCTTCAGGCCGCTGGTGACCAGCGCCTGGACGGTCGACCATCCGATGTAGCCCAGACCCCAGACGCCGACCCGCTCCTCTCTGGAGCGCAGCGCGGCGGCGTAATCGTGGCCCGGGCGGCCGCCGGCCGCCCCGGGCGCGTTAAAGACATGAGACATGCTCAGACTCCATCGGTGATGCTGTCGGTTTCGGTCGTGGTCGTGTCGCCGAAGAGGCCCATGACGTCGTCGGCCCGGTGGCGGACCAGGCGCAGCGCCTCGGCGAAGGGCACCCCCGCCCGCGCGCCGCAGGAGGCGGCGTGCAGACGGACCCATTCGAGGTCGAGCGGACTGAACCCCTGGCCCTCGTAGCAGTAGGCTTCGAGCGCCTTGAGCTTCCGTTCGAACTGGCCCGCCATCGGCACGAACAGGTTCGGCGCGAACTCCGCGAACCGGTGCGTGCGGTGCTCGTTCGCCCCGAACTGGCAGAGCGTCGTCCCCTGCCACCGCCGCGAGGACGCGACGACCGCCCGCGCCAGTCGCACGTGGTCGCCGTGCGAGTCGCCGTCCCAATGGGACAGGACGGCGCGGGGGCGGGTCCGCTCGACCAGCCCGTCGACCAGCCCCACGAGCTCGTACTCGGGAATGTCCTCGACCTGGTCGAACGATCCCTCACGGAGCCAGTGCAACCGGTGCCCGAGGATCTCGGCGGCCCTGACGGCCGCCTCGACGCGCAGGTGGCGGCGCTCCGCCGCGTGCTCGGAGACCGTCGCGAAGGCGACGTCGACGGGGACGCCGCCCTCGGTCAGCCGCGCGATCGTGCCGCCGACGGCGAGCTCGGCGTCGTCGGGGTGGGCGGCGATGACGAGTACGCCGCTCACGTAGAGCCCTTGCGGCAGTCGGCCAAGAGCTTCCCGAACCGGTCCAGGAAGCCGCCGAACTCGGCCGCGGCCCGGCCGCCGGTGCGGTCGACCGCCTCGGCCAGCCCCGGGCAGCGGTCGACGAAGACCGGCGGGCGCACGCCGCTGAGCGAGGCGCGCTCGAAGCTCGCCTTGACCCAGGTGGACTGGTACATGTTCGCCCCGTCCAGGTTCGCCTCGCTCAGGTCGGACTGGCTGAACCGGCTGTAGGCGCAGTTGGCGCCGGTCAGCACGGCCCCGGTCAGGTCCGCGGCGATGTACGCCTGCACGAGCGTGGCGCTCCGCAGGTTCGCGCCCCTCAGGCTCATGCCCTTCGGCGGGTCGCCGGTGATCATCGCGCGGTAGAGGTTGGCGTACCGCAGGTCGGCGCCGGTGAAGTTCGCGTCCCGGGCGGTCATGCAGCGCGCCGTCATGCCGCGCAGGTCGGCGCCGCTGAAGTCGCTCTCCACGATGCCGAGGTTCTCGGCCCGCAGCTCGGCGCCCTTGCAGGAGCGCAGCATCGAGCTGACGACCTTGCCGTTGGCAAGGCTGGCCCGGCGCAGATCGGTCCCCGGCAGCGAGCAGCGGCGCAGGACCGAACCGGTCAGGTCCGCGCCGGCGAAGGTCGACTCGGTGAGCGCGGTGTCGGTGAAGTCGGCGTCGACGGCCTTCAGGCCCGAGGCCAGCCAGCCGCTGCCCGCCACGTCGTCCAGACGCAGCCGCGGCAGGTCGGCCCCGCGCAGCACCAGGCCGTCGGTGGAGGTCAGCCGCTGCATGACCAGGCCGCGGCCCGAAGCGCGCTCCAGGGAGGCGCCGCGCATGCCGGACTTGGTGATGGACAGCTGGTCGAGGCAGGCGTCCGCGAAGTCGGCCCCGTCGAGCACGCACTCGTTGACGAGGCTGCCCTGGAGGTTCACGCCGGTGAAGTCCGCGTCGGTCAAATCGCACTGGTAGTAGCTCGACCCGGCCAGGTGGGAGCCGCCGAGCTCGACGCCCTTCATGCTGCATCCGTGGAAGAGCGTCCCGGTCGCGTCGCGCAGACCGCGCATGTCGGCCCCGTCGAGCTTGCAGGTCTGCACGGCGAGGGCGTGGACATAGGCGGAGCGGAGGTTCGCGCCGGTCAGATCGGTGCGCTCCATGGAGGGGCAGACCATGGTGACCTCGCTCAGGTCGGCCCCGCCGAGACGCGTGCCGTGCAGCACGGCGCGGTTGAGCGTCGCGCGGCGCAGGTCGGCGCCGGACAGGTCGAGGCCGCTCAGGTCGGTCTCGGCGAGGTCGAGCCCCCTGCCGGTCTCGTCGATGGCACGCTGCGTCAGTTTGGCGAGCTGGCGGGCGATCTCCGCGCGCTTGGAGCCGACGGCCCTCCCGAGAGTTCGAAGCGTCTCGAGTGTCTCTTGCATGTGCTCATTCCTTTCCTTCTGTCGGTTCGGGTCTAGGCGGTCGGCAGGGACGCCGCCGGGGTCCGGGCCCCGATGCGTTCGAGGAAGCCGTCCCGTTCCGGCGGCCGCTCGGCGCGGCCGGAGGCCGCCGGGTCGCTCCGGTGCAGCTCGAGCGCGCGCCGAACGAGGTCGGGCCGTGCGGTGAGCCGGGTGGGCGGCTCCAGGAGGTGGATCCGCCGCTGCACCGCCCGGTACAGCTCCGGGTCGCGCTTCGCCTGCGGGTAGGCGATCTTGCGGCAGAACAGCGGATTGCCGGGCCGCTCCCACGCCGGGGCCCCGCCGCGGGCCAGCCGGGCCCGTTCGACGTCCTCGGCCGACGCCACCCGGTAGTAGGGCTCCCCGTGGGCGGTGAGCCGCCGGATCAGCGCCGCCGCGCCCGAGCCGCGGTCGGCCGCGGCGGCCGCGGCGACCTCGCGGGCGTGGTGGAGCGCCATGGACAGGCCCCACCCCTGCGTGGGGTTGGTGTGGAGCAGCGCGTCCCCGACCGGCACCACCCCGGCGAGGCCGATGCCGCGGAAGTCGCGGAAGACGTTCCTGATCCCGCCGATGCTGAACACCGGCGACACCGGCTCGGACACGTCCGCTCCGAGCCAGCCGTCCAGGCCGCCGAGGGCGCGTGCGGCCCGCAGCCAGACGTCCGGATCGCGCAGGCACCGGAATTCCCGGTCGGTCTTGGGGACGTTGATCGTCAGCACGAAGTGCCCGGCGTCCTCGGGCAGCAGGGCGTAGCGCAGGAAGCCGTAGTCCCCGGTGGGCCCGAACAGCCAGTCCCCCGAGGGGGCCGCCGCCCCGGGCCGGAAGCGGAAGTGCCTGGCGTAGTAGAAGTTCGACGAGTCCTGAACCCGTTCTTCGACGGCCCCGGCGCCCAGGTCCCCGAGCCACCGCGGCAGCGCCGACCGCCGCCCGGAGGCGTCCACGACCCACGGGGCCGCGACGGTCTCGCCCGAGTCCAGGACGACGCCGTCGACGCCGCCCTCGGGCCGCCGGGCCGCGAGGCCCGCGGCCCTGGCGCCCGGCCGGACGCTCACGCCGCGCTCCCGCTCCACGGCGGCTCTGAGCACCCACTCGAAGACCGAGCGGCGCACCTGCAAGGAGGTCAGGTCCCCGTCGCCGGGCCCTGTTCCCTCCAGCGGCGCCATGTGACCGAAACGGCGTTCGCCCGCTCCGGCGTGCAGCAGCTCGTCGAGCACGTCGGGCGCGTTTTCCAGCAGCACCAGCCGCGCCAGGGCGTGGACGCTGTGGCCGTGCCCGAACTGGGCGACGCCGGGCCGCGCCCATTCGTTCATGCTCTGCCCGGCGGCGGGCGGCGGGGCGGCGGCGTCGGCCTCCAGCAGCGTCACCCGGCCTCCGGCCCGTGAGACGAAGAGCGCGGTGGCGAGTCCGGCGACGCCCGCCCCGACGACTGCGACGTCAGCCATGGCCGGCCTCTGCCGGGCGGCCCGCGCCGAGCCGAGCGGCCAGCGCCCGCGACCGTTCGCGGTCGACCTTGCCGGTCCGGCCCAGGGGCAGGCCCTCGATGAGGTGCACGGTGTCGGGGAGCTGGTGCCGGTCCATCCGCTCACCGGCCCAGGAGAGGACCTGGAGGGGGTCGACGTCGCGGCCGGCCCGGGGCACCATCAGCAGGGCGACCCGCTCGCCGAGGACCGCGTCCGGGCGCCCCACGGCGACGCAGGCGCCGCAGTCGGGGTGGGCGTTGAAGACGTTCTCCACTTCGACCGGGGAGATCTTGTTGCCGCCGCGGACGATGAGGTGCTTCGCACGGCCGGTGAGCTCCAGCAGTCCGTCGCCGGAGCGGTACCGGGCGAGGTCGCCGGTGCGCAGCCAGCCGCCGGTCACGGCCGCGGCGGTGGCCTCCGGGTCGCCCAGGTAGCCGGTCATCAGGTGCTCGGTGCGCACCCACAGTTCACCGGCTTCGCCCCGCGGGCGGTCCTCGCCGCGCGGTCCGACCACGCGGACCTCCACTCCCGAGGTCGGGCGGCCGATCGTGCCCGCCTCGCGGTCGTACCGGTCGGGCGTCAGGATCAGGTCGGAGGTCGAGCTCTCGCTGAGCCCGTAGACGTCGGCGAGGCCCGCGTGGGGGAAGCGTTCGCGCACCGCCCGTCCCACGGCCGCGGGGAGGGGCTCGCCTCCGGCGATCCACAGCTTCGGGGCCGCCGCCGCGCCGATTCCGGCGAGGAGGTCCTCGCCGTCGGGCCGGTCCAGCCGGCTCAGGACCATGCGCAGCATGCTCGGCACGACCGCGACCCGGTCCGCCTCGCCCTCGGCGAGGGCGCGCAGCAGGCCGGAGACCGAGAACTTGGGGCGCAGCCGCAGCGTCCCGCCGCTCGCCAGGGTCAACAGGGAGGTCCACTGCCCGAAACTGAAGTTGAGCTGGAGGGCCTGCCACATCGCGGTGCCCGGAGCGAAGGGGAGCAGGCGCTGTATCGCGTCGAGCTTCCGCGCGAAACCGCGGTGGGACAGCACCACGCCTTTCGGGCGGCCCGTCGAACCCGAGGTGAACACCACCAGCGCCTGGTCGGCGCCCAGTTCGGACGGACGGCCCCGGCCGGGGCGGCGAAGCGCGCGCACGTCGGCGGCGGGACCGTCGTCCTCGACCAGGTCGTGCCACGGCGCGGGGAGGCGCCGCCCGAGCAGCAGGCGCGCGCCGGTCCGCTCCGCCGTCGACCGCACGGTCGACGCCGAGGCGCTGCGGGGCACCGGGACCGCGACGGCCCGGGTCCTCCAGGCGGCGAACTGGCCCGCGACGTCCCGGGAGTCGTTGTCGACCGCGAGCAGCACCGCCTCGCCGGGGCGGCAGCCCGCCGCGGCGATCCGGTCGGCGCAGGCCGCCGCCTCCTCCGCCAGCTCGGCGTAGGAGAGCCGGAGCTCCGGCGACTCGACGGCGAGGCGGTCGCCGTGCTGCTGGACGGAGGCGGACAGCAGGTCTTCCAAGCGGGAGGGGCGGAGGCCGCTCATGGGCGCTCCTCCGGACGCACGCAGCCGAACCAGTGCGGGAAGGCCGACGCCTCGGCGATGTCGAAGGAGCCGCCGAGCGCCATGGTCAGGCGGTCGAGGCCGATGCCGACGCCGCCGTGGGGCGGGCATCCCGAGGCCAGGACCTCCAGGAGCACATCGAACTGCTCGGGCGGCAGGTCCATCGCCTTCAGCACCGCCTCCTGCATGCGGGGGTCGTGTATGCGCAGGTCGCCGCTGCCGATCTCATAGCCGTTGAGCACCAGGTCGTATGAACGGGTGCGCAGTTCGCAGGCGTGGGCGGCGTCGACGGGGATCTCGGTTGGCTGCGCCATCGGGTGCCGCTCCAGGCGCGGCGTGCCGCCGGCGTCGCGCGCGGCCATCGGGAAGTCCACCACCCAGACGAAACTCCAGTCGTCGGGACCGGAGCGCAGGTCGGGGCGGTCGGTGCCGTATTCGGCCACGGCCGTCACCGCGTCGATCTCGGGGAAGGGCGTGGCGACCTCGCGCCCCACGGCGGCGCATATGCGCTTGAAAAGGCGTTCGACCAGTCGGCGCACCTGGGCCGCGTCGGCGGTCTCCATCTCGATGTCCACCTGGACGAACTCCCGCATCCGGTCGTACCGGCCCGCCTCGGGGGCTTCGTCTCTGAAGCAGTGGGCGAACTGGAGGTACCGGGGGTATCCGGCCGCGATCAGGGTCTGCTTGAACAGCTGCGGCGACTGCACCAGCCACAGTTCGTCGCCGCGGGCGGACTCGGCCCGGAAGATGCCGGAGGAGTACTCGTCGATCCGCTCGCCCAGCACCGGGGTCTCGAACTCCTGGAACGACTCGCTCAGCAGCTGCTCGCGGATCTCGGTCACGATCGACTGGCGGATGGCGAGGTTGCGCCTGGTGCGCGGGTCGCGCAGGTGCGACAGCGTCGCGGACGCGATGCCGCCGGAGGGGACGGCGCCCGCCTCGTCGAATGCGCGGTTCTCAATAGGAGGGGTGAACACCTCGTGCCTCTCGTTGTGAGCGCTCCGATCGGCCGACCGGGGCGGGAACGTGCGGTACCGGCCTACTGCCAGATCCAGTCCTCCGATCCGCCCGATCCGCCCGAGCCGTCTCCCCCGCCGATCGCTTCACCGGCGGCGACCCGGTCCACTTCGGCCTGCGAAGCGTCGTTCTGCTGCGTGAGCACGACACCGGCCGCCAGCGCGATTACAGCGGCAATGGCGCAGAGTCCGTTCTTCATGGCTGCTCCCATGCTCGGATTGATCAATGAGACCGACAGTGCCACAGGAGTTTCCATTGGAATAGTGGTCGTTTTAGGACTTGTCCTATTGCGGAAACCGATCGCCTCCACGTCCCAAACCGGTCAGCGGGGCCTGTCCGGAACTGCCCAATTGCGCCCGCGCACCCGAGCGCTTACATTGATCCGGTACACGGTTCGGCCCGAGCGGACGGCATACGGCGGGACCGGCGGGCCGGATGGACGAAGCAGTGGTTGGGAGCAGACACCATGCCGGTTCTCAAGGACCCGGGGCACCGCATCGGAGACGTTCGGGCGCAGGCGGACGAGGCGTGCCGCCGCGCCGGCCGCGATCCGCGGTCGGTCACCCTCGTCGCCGTCTCCAAAACCGTCGACGCCGACGGCATAGGCCGCGCCCTCGACGCCGGCCAGCGGGTGTTCGGCGAGAACCGGGTGCAGGAGGCCAAGGAGAAATGGCCGCGGCTCCGGTCGTCCCACCCGGACGTGGAACTCCACATGATCGGCCCGCTGCAGTCCAACAAGGTCCGTGATGCGGTCGCGCTCTTCGACGTGGTCCAATCGGTCGACCGCCGGTCGCTGTGCAAGGCGCTGGCGAAGCAGGTGCAGGCGCAGGGCCGGTGCCCGAAGCTGTTCGTGCAGATCAATGTCGGCGAGGAGCCGCAGAAGTCCGGCGTGCTCCCCGAGCACGTCGACGATTTCATCGCCGCCTGCCGCGACGAGTTCGGCCTGGACGTCGCGGGCCTCATGTGCATTCCGCCGCACGGGCGTTCGCCGGAACCGCATTTCTCCCGCCTGGCCTCGTTCGCCGAGCGGAACGGCGTCGGCCTGCTCTCCATGGGCATGAGCGCCGACTTCCGTCCGGCGATCGCCCACGGCGCCACCCATGTCCGGGTGGGGTCGGCGATCTTCGGCGCCCGCCCGACGTGACCGGGGCCGGCCCGCGGGTCGACGCAGGACCGGCCTCCCCGGTCCTTGAGCACATTCGGAAGCGAACGCGATGGAGCAGATGGAGCCGGTGACCGTGTCAGAGACTGAGAAGACCGTGGCCGAGGTCGGGACCGCCCGTGTCAAGCGCGGGATGGCCGACATGCTGAAGGGCGGGGTGATCATGGACGTGGTCACGCCCGAGCAGGCCAGGATCGCCGAGGACGCCGGGGCGGTGGCGGTCATGGCGCTCGAGCGCGTCCCGGCCGACATCCGCGTCGAGGGCGGTGTCTCGCGCATGTCGGACCCGGACATGATCGACGGGATCATCGAGGCGGTGTCGATCCCGGTGATGGCCAAGGCCCGGATCGGGCACTTCGTCGAAGCGCAGGTCCTGGAGTCGCTCGGGGTGGACTACGTGGACGAGTCCGAGGTACTCACCCCGGCCGATGAGGCCAATCACATCGACAAGTGGCAGTACACGGTGCCGTTCGTGTGCGGGGCGACCAACCTGGGCGAGGCGCTGCGGCGCATCGCCGAGGGGGCGGCGATGATCCGCTCCAAGGGCGAGGCCGGGACGGGGAACGTCGTCGAGGCCACGCGGCACATGCGGCAGATCCGCGCGGACATCGGCCGCCTGGCCTCGCTGGACGCGGCCGAGCTCTTCGCCGCGGCCAAGGAGCTGCGCGCGCCCTATGAGCTGGTGGCCGAGGTCGCCAGGCTGGGGAGGCTTCCGGTGGTGCTGTTCACCGCCGGGGGGATCGCCACGCCCGCCGACGCGGCGATGATGATGCGGTTGGGCGCTGAGGGGGTGTTCGTGGGTTCGGGGATCTTCAAGTCCGGTGATCCGGCCAAGCGGGCTG
>DASTYG010000005.1:0-15970 GCA_035765105.1 Glycomyces sp. | reverse complement strand
AGCAGGACGAGCACGGGGCGGCGCATGACGCCGGCCGCGAGGCCGTGCCAGAACCCGGTGTCGGTCTTGGGCTGCTTGTGCTTGCGCCACGGCAGGCGGCCGTTGTCGACGCGCGAACCGAGCAGGTAGAGGACGGCCGGGAGGGCCACGAGCGCCGAGAGCATGGCGACGCCGACGGCGGACATGACGCCGTACGCGATGCCGTGCAGGAACGGCACGTCGACCAGGAGCAGGCCGCCCATGGAGAGGACGATGATGACGCCGGAGACCATGACGGTGCGCCCGGCGGTGGCCACGGTGTTGAGCACGGCCGTGCGCTTCGCCCGCTCGGTGGTCATCGCCTCGCGGTCGTACTTCCTGATCTCCTCGCGGAAGCGCCGCAGCACGAACAGGGCGTAGTCGATGGACATGCCCAGGCCGATGATGGTGATGACGTTGGCCGCGAAGACGGAGACCTCGGTGAACTCGGCGATGACGCGGGTGACGGTGAAGCCGCCGAGGATCGCCATGCCGCCGATGAGCAGCGGCAGGGAGGCGGCGACCAGGGCGCCGAAGACCACGACCATGATGACCAGCAGGAGCGGCATCGAGATCATCTCGGCGAGCAGGAGGTCGTCTTGGACCTGCGTGTTGATGTCGTGGAAGACGGCCGCGCCGCCGCCGAGGGAGACGTCGAGCCCGGCGGTGTCGCCGGCCTCGCGCAGCTCGGCCTCGACATCGGCGTAGGCCTCGGCCAGCGCCTCCTCGGAGGTGCCGCCGTCGAGGGTGACCGCGGCGAAGGTGGCGTGCCGGTCGTTCGCGACGAACGTCTCGGCGCCGGTGTCGTAGTAGGAGACGACGGCGCCGACTTCGGCCAGGCCGCGGATCTCCTCGACGGCGCCGGTCACGGCGGCCTGGAAGCCGGGGTCGTCCACCGTCATGTCGTCGGAGGCGTAGAGGACCACGACGTCGGCGCCGGTGGCGCCGAACTCCGCCTCGATGGCCTCGGCGGCGACCACCGAATCCGCTTCGGTCGAGACGAACCCGCCGTCGGTGAACTCGTCGAAGACGCCCAGACCCCATGTCGATCCGATGGCGAAGACCGCGACTATGCCGACGACGATGACCCATCGCGCCTTGATGGCCGCGCGGCCTATCAGGGAATACATGCAATTCTCCTCGTGGGGTGGCGTGACCGCTGGTGCCGGAGAGCCGCACAGCGGTAAGCTTGTGAGCATTGACTAGTTAGCTAACGGCGTTAACTTTAATTAACGCTGATCGTTGAGTCAACGCCGTTAACACCTTTGTCACCCGAGGAGAGCAGTGAGTTCGAACACGCCGGGCGGCCCGTCCCGTCGGGAGCGGATGCGCGCCGAGACCATCGCCGAGATCAAGGCCAGCGCCCGGAGCCAGCTGCTGGAGCACGGCGCCGGCGGCATCTCGCTGCGCGCCATCGCCAGAGAGGTCGGCGTCTCCCCCGCCGCGCTGTACCGGTACTTCGACAGCCTGGACTCCCTGCTGATCGAACTGTGCTGCGACTTCTACGACGAGCTCATCGCCGTCACCCGCGAGGCCATGGACGCCCACCCGGCCGAGTGCCACCTCGAACGCATGAAGACCTGGATCTGGTCGTTCCGGACCTGGGCGGTGTCCCACCGGAGCGAGTTCGAGCTCATGATCAACTCCCCCGACGGCTGGAACGCCCTGTCGATCCTCCCCGAGGACGCCGAGCAGCCGTTCGAGGGCTTCACACCGGTCGGCGAGCGATCGATCCGCCACGCCCAGATGTGCGGCCGCGAGCTCGCGGCCTACTACCGGCAGACCGAGGGCGAGGGGTTCGACTTCTCCCTCGTGCAGACGCCCGAGCTCTCCGAGGGGCTGCAACGCGAGATCCGGGAGCACTGCGCCGCCCTGGTCATCGGCGAGGACCTGCCGGTCTCGTGGATCTTCTCCTTCATGTCGGGCTGGGTCCGGGTCTTCGGCCTGGTCACCATGGAGACCTTCGGGTCACTGCCGATCCGGGAGAACGTCGACGAGTTCTACAAGACCCAGATCCTGGCGATGATGAAGGACTTCGGCATCGAGCCGTAGCGGCGAGTGGACGCGGACGGGGCCGGGACGACGCGTCCCGGCCCCGTCCTCACGTCCGTGGTACGCGCCGGCGCGGCGCTGTTCACACGCGCTCGGCGCTAACGCTTCGGCGCTGTTCGGGCATCCTCAGCGCGAGCACTTCGGCGCTGCTCAGGCATCCTCAGCGCGAGCACTTCGGCCCTACTCACGCATCCTCAGCGCGAGCGCTTCGGATGTCATGCCCGACGCTCGTCATGCACTTGCCCGAGTTCAGGTTCCACTTCCAGCCGTGCATCTGGCAGGTGAGGACGCCCTCCTCGATCTTGCCGAACACCGACAGGTCGGCCTTCAGGTGCGGACAGCGGCGCTGGACCGTCCAGCCCTGCATCGTGATGTCCTCGTCGTCGGGGCGCTGCTCGGCGTACCAGCCCTCGGCGTACTGGAGGCGCTCCTCGGAGAGGCACTTGAAGAACGCGTAGACGTACTCGTTGTACTGGCCGATGCGCGCGGCGGTGAACCGGCACGACAGGAACAGCGAGTTCACCCAGTCGACCTCGCGGATGTACAGCAGGTGCTCGATCAGGCGCCGCTCGGTGCGGAAGCGGTAGCGCACCTTCGCCCCGTCGTCGGGGTAGATCTTGCGCTCCAGGAAGTCGAAGACGATCGACTCCACGACCTCGTCGGAGTCGGGCGCGGTCAGGTCGAACCGGACCGGCCCGCCGATGCCGGTGGCGATGTGCTCGGCCGACTTCATGAGCGGCTCGATGCGCTCGCGCAGCGTCTCCAGGACGTCGATCTCGGGGTGCGACCACGAGGCCTTCTCGGCGGCGAGGCGGTCCTGCTGCCGGTCCCGGTAGGCGTCGAGGTGCTCCTTCTTGTTCGCGAACCACTCGCGCAGGTCCTCGACCGGGTGCGTGACGTTCGCCGAACCGTCGGCCAGGACCTCGGCGACCGACCCGGGCAGCAGGACGATGTTCTTGTCGCGCCCCTGCTCCTCCAGCCAGTCGGTGTAGGCGAGCTGGTCGGGGAAGATGTTGCCCTCGTCGCCGAAGACGTCGTTGAACTGGTACAGGTCGTCGTCGAGGAAGCACGGCGGGCCCGCGATCGGGAAGACCCAGTCGCCGGCGACGTCGTCGATGTAGCGCAGCGAGCGGTCGAAGCCGCGCTCGCGCTTCTGCTTCCCGAACGCCCGCTTGGCGTTGTCGGGCAGCTCGTAGACCATCGGGAACCAGATCGCGCCCGAGAACTGGAGCAGGTGGGCGTGGATCTTGCCGTGCTTGAGGAAGACGCTCATGTCCGTGGGGCGGGCGTCGTTCTGGTTGAGCAGGCGCGTGCCGTCGGCGTCCTCGACCCACAGCGACGAGTCCCCGATCGGGCCGTCGGTGGGGCTGGTCAGCGCCTGGATCATCACCTTGACGCCGCCGGGCAGCTCCACGACCTCTTCGGAGACGGTCTTGATGAACTTGTGGAAGCCCAGCGCGCGCAGCTCGGTCTCCAGCTCGGAGGTGGGGTACTCCGGCAGCAGGACCGTGGTGTCCTTGCTGATGTGCTTCGAGAGGTTCTCTTCGTCGAAGTGGTCCCGGTGCAGGTGGGAGACGTAGAGGTAGTCGGCCTGGCCGAGGGTGTCCCAGTCGAGCTGCGAGTTGTCGGGGAAGGGAAACCAGGACGCGAAGTAGGCGGGGTTGACCCACGGGTCGCAGAGGATCGAGCCTGCGGCCGTCTCGATGAACATGCTGGCGTGGCCAGTGCCGGTGATACGCACGTGTGCCCTTCCGGAGTCGGTATCGACAGTGCCTCAAACTTTACAGCTCACACCGGTGCCGGGGCCGCGACGTCGGTCCTTGTGGCGTGCGAGACTGTCACCGACCACCGGACCGTTGGAGGAACCCACATGGCAGCCGAAGAGCCGATCGTCTCACCGGATCAGCGCAAGCCCGCCAACCGCAAGGCCATGTACAGCGCCCTGCTGATCAGTGCGGCCATCCTTCTGACCTTCCTGTTCGGCAACCACCCCGGCCGCGTCGAGGACCTCTTCCTCATCCTCTCCGCCGGCATCCTGGTCGCCATCGTGGCCGTGGACGCCTGGATGCACAAGACCGGCCTGCGCTGAGGCCGAACCGACCGAACGGACGAGAACGGGGCTGCGAGATCGCAGCCCCGTTCCTCATGCGGTCGGCGCGAGCTCCCTCCGCGGAGCTCGCGAGTCCCGTGCTCAGTGCATCATGCCGCGCCTGGAGAACAGCTCCCTGATCTCGCGCAGCGCCGAGTCCACCTCTGCTTCGAAGTAGCCGCCCTGCACCAGCGAGAACTGGCTGGTGTCGAGTTCGCGGTCCGACAGCGGCACCGGATTGCGCCCCGTCATCGCCGCGGAGACCGCGTCGAGCATCTGGTCCACCTGGCCCGGGTCGTAGCCCGATCCGAACCGCCGGGGCTGGAAGGCCCGCCGCAGCTGCTCGAGCCGCTGGACGTCGTCGGGCGTGAACGGCGAGTCCGACGCGCGCATCTCGGTGGTCATCTCCTCGCGGCCGTGGCGGCCGGGGGCCTCGAACGCGCCGCGTCCCTCGTAGGGGTTGCGGCGGCCGAAGTCGGGCGGCGAGGCCGCGCCGCGCGGCTGCGGCGCGGCGTGGCCCGCGGGCGGACCGAACACGCCGGTGTCGCCGGGGCCGTGGCCCGCGGGCGACTGGCTGGGCACGTGGCCGCCGAAGCCGCCCGCGGGAGGCGGCGGGCTCGGCGGCGCGGCGCGGCGGCCGAAGCCGGTGTCCTCGAGTCCGGGGCTCTCGGGCGCGTACCCCTCGTGCTGCGGCGCCGAGGGCTCGGGCGCGTAGCCGCCGGTGTCGCGGCCGCCGTAGGTGCGGCCGCGGGAGCCGTAGGGGTCGCTCTGCTGCGGGATCGGGGCGGTCGGCATGCCGCCGCCCGGCTGCATCGGCGGGCGCGGGCCGCCGGCCTGCGGGATGGGGCCGGTGGGCGGGCCCTGCTGCTGCGGCGGCACCGGCGGCTGCGAGGAGTGCCCGTGCGGCGGCATGGCCGCGCGGCGGCCGGTGTCGCCGAGCTCGTCGTCGTAGGCCGCGCCGAAGCCGGGGGCCGGGTCGGGCGCGGAGCCGAAGCCGGGGTCGGGAGCCGAACCGAAGCCGGGGGCCGGGTCCGGGGCCGAGCCGAAGCCCGGGGCGGGGTCGGGGGCCGCGCGGCGGCCCGGGGGCATCGAGCCCATGGCGGGCTGGATCTGGGTGTCGTCGTTCATCGGCGGGCCGAAGCCGCCGGCCGAGGGTCCTTCGGACTGGAAGCCGCCCCGGCGGGGGTCGGACTGCAGTGGAAGCTGCTCGGTGGCGCCGTTCGGCACCGGTCCCGCCTGGGGGCCGTCGTGCATCGGGCCGCCGGAGCGCTGCGAGGGCGGGACTGGGTCGCGCCTGGGCGGGCCGAAGTCGCCGCCGCGCGGGCCCGGTTCGGCGCCGCGGGGCGGTCCGAAGTCACCGGAGGGCCCGAAGTCGCCGCCGAAATCGCCCTGCTGCGGCATGGCGGGTTCGGGCGCGCCGCCGCGGGGCGTCGCGAACGGGTCGTCGTAGTCGTCGCCCGGCGGCCCGGCGAGGAAACCGAAGCCCTCGTCGTCATCGCCGCGCAGGTCGCCGAAGCCCTCGTTGTCCGGCGGGGGCGGCGGGGCCGCGGCGCGGGCGCTGCGGACCGCCGGTTCGCGCACCGGCGGCGGGGGGGCGGCCTCGCGGGCCGCCATCATCTCCCTGGCCGGGATCGCCTGCGTCGGCGCCGCGGGTTCGGGGCTGCGCCGCTGCCCCGGGGCCGGCTGCGCGGGGGGCGCCGCCGCCGGGGCGGCGTCCGGCTTGCCGTAGTCGGGGGCCGGGGCGGTGCCGAGCACGCCCCGCTCCTCGAGCTCGCCGAGCTGGCGCGCCACCCGGTCGAGGTAGACGTCCACCTGCCATTCGTCGTAACCGCCGAAACGCACACGGAAGACCACGTCGTCCACCTCGTCGGCCGTCACGGGGCTGCCGACGGGCTCACCGGCCAGCGTGGCCTCCACGCGGTCCAGGAACGCGTCCACTTCGTCGACCTTGTAGCCCCGGCTCAACGCACGGCGCCGGAATCGATCCCCATGACTCGCCACTACCAAGCCACCCTCTCCGCCTAATTCGCGGCGCCCGCGGAAGAGCGCTCGCCCGGCTTCTCTCCGTCGGCGCTGGGCGACCCAGCCTCCCGGACAGAAGCGGCCAGCTGCCCGCAGGCGCCGTCGATCTCTTGGCCGCGTGTGTCGCGGACGGTCGTGGACACGCCCGCGGCGCGCAGCCGCCGCACGAATTCCGCCTCTACCGCCTTCGGACTCGCGTCCCAGCGGCTCCCCGGCGTGGGGTTGAGCGGGATGAGGTTCACATGAACCAACTTACCCGCCAGTAGCTCACCCAGTAGGTCTGCCCGCCAAGGCTGATCGTTGACGTCGCGAATCATCGCGTACTCGATGGAAACACGACGCTTCGTCAAAGAAGCGTACTCCCAAGCCGCTCCCAGCACCTCGGCGACCTTCCAGCGGGTGTTGATCGGGACGAGCTCATCGCGCAGCTCGTCGTCCGGGGCGTGCAGCGACACCGCCAGCGTCACCGGCAGCCCCTCGTCGGCGAGCTTGCGGATCGCCGGGACCAGCCCCACGGTGGAGACCGTCACGTGCCGCGCCGAGAGCCCCACGCCGTCCGGCACCGGATCGGTGATCAGCCGCAGCGCGGACTTGAGGCGGGCCCAGTTCGCCAGCGGCTCGCCCATGCCCATGAACACGATGTGCGACAGGCGGCCCAGCCCTCGCTCGGTGGCGATGCGGGCGCAGTTGACGACCTGGTCGACGATCTCGGCCGTGGTCAGGTTGCGCGTCAGGCCGCTCTGGCCGGTGGCGCAGAACGGGCAGGCCATGCCGCAGCCGGCCTGCGAGGAGACGCACGCGGTGATCCGGTCGGGGTAGGCCATGATGACGCTCTCGACCAGCGCGCCGTCGTGGAGCCGCCAGACGGCCTTGATGGTCCGGCCGTTGTCGCAGTCGTCCAGGCGCACCGGCTCCAGCAGCCGGGGCAGCAGCGCCTCGCCGATGGCGTCCCGCGCGGCGGCGGGCAGGTCCGTCATCAGGGAGGCGTCCCCGACGTGCCTGCCGAAGTACTGGTTGCGCAACTGCTTGGCGCGGAAGGCGGGCTGCCCGATATCGGACAGCACCGATTGGCACCCTGCCAGATCGAGGTCGGCGAGGTGTCGCGGCGCCGCCTTGCGAGGGCGCGGCTCGGTCAACGTGAGTGCTACAGACATGTCACGACCTAGTCTCGCATGCGGCGCGGGGGCGCCGCCAACCCCAGATCGCGGTTTTCACCGGATCTCTCCTTCATCGCTGACACCAATCAGGACGCATCACCCGAGGAGGTACCGGAACCACACATAGGCCACCGGCGCCACCATGAGGATGGAGTCGAGACGGTCCATCACTCCTCCGTGTCCGGGAATGAGATTGCTCATGTCCTTGATACCCAGGTCCCGCTTCAGGAGCGAGACCGACAGATCCCCCAACGTAGCGGCCAGGGCCACGCAGACGCCGAACGCCACGCCCAGCGGAAGCGGAACGCCGAAGATGAGCCACAGCGTCAGCGCCCCGCCCAGGGCGGCCGCCGCGATCGAACCGCCGAAGCCCTCCCAGGACTTCTTGGGGCTGATCCGCGGCGTCATCCGGTGGCGCCCGAACAGGACCCCGGCGGTGTAGCCGCCGGTGTCGGAGAGCACCACCGTGAACAGCATGATCAGCACCTGCGCCGCACCGGTGTCGAGCCCGTACCCGAACAGGTCGGCCGAGCCCTCCTGCGAGGTCGCCAGGAGCATGACGAAACCGGCCAGGAACGGGACCTGGACGAGCACCAGCGAGGCGGCCGGGACGTCGGCTCGGTAGCCGGTGGCGCCCTCGGAAAGCCGCCACACGAACAGCGCGGCCACGCCCACGGCGGTGCCCAGGAGCAGCCCGGTGGCGCCGCCGTACCAGGCCAGCACCACGATGATCGCGCCGGCGACGGCCAGCGGGATCACCGGGACGTTCTTGCCGCCCTTGCGCATCGCCGAGCCGGTCTCCCAGCAGGCGACGCCGACGGCGACGACGGCGAGGAGCAGGAACGCGACCGGGCGGATCAGCAGCGAGGCCAGGACGACGGCGGCCAAGCCGAGCCCGACGCCGATGGCGACGGGGAGGTTGCGTCCCGCCGACGCCTTGCGGCGGCCCTCCGGAGGCTCGGGCTCGGGCTCGGCGGTGTCGGGGCCTCGCCCGTCCCCGTCGTACGACGGGTGCGGGCGACGGCCGGGGGGACCGTCGGGGAGTGTGCTCATCAGATCTCGAGAAGCTCGGTCTCTTTGGAGCTCACGAGCTCATCGACGAGGCCGGTGAAGCGGCCGGTGAGGTCGTCGAGCTCCTTCTCTGCGGAGCGGCCCTCGTCCTCGGAGGCCTCGCCGTCCTTGACGAACTTGCCGATCTCGTCCTTGGCCTTGCGGCGGATGTTGCGGATCGCGATCTTGGCGTCCTCGCCCTTGGAGCGGGCGACCTTGATCATCTCGCGGCGGCGCTCCTCGGTCATGGGAGGCAGGTTCAGCCGCAGCTGGGTGCCCTCGTTGGAGGGGTTGACGCCGAGGTCGGAGTTCCGGATGGCGTTCTCGACCTCGCCGATCTGCGAGGGGTCGAACGGCTTGATGATCACCATGCGCGGCTCGGGGATGGCGATCGATGCCGCCTGCGGGAGCGGCGTCTGCGCGCCGTAGTAGTCGACGGTGATCCTGTTGAACATGGCGGACGAGGCCCGGCCGGTGCGGATGACCGCGAACTCCTCTTTGGCGTGCTCGATGGCCCGCTCCATCTTCTCCTCGGCTTCGAGGAGGGTGTCGTCAATCACGGCTTTCTCACATTCTCTTGCAGCCTGACAGCACTTCTGACGGTACCGTCCCGCTACTCGTCGTCGGCGGCGTGGATCAAAGTGCCGAGCTGTTCGCCGACGATCGCGCGGCGGAGGTTCTCGTCGCCTTCGACGCCGAAGACCCGCATCGGCAGGGCGTTGTCCTTGCAGAGGCTGAAGGCGGTCTGGTCGACCACCATGAGCTCGCGCTTGAGGGCCTCTTCGAAGGTCAGGTCCTCGAGTCGCTGGGCGGCGGGGTCGACGCGCGGGTCGGCGGTGTAGACGGCGTCGACGCCGTTCTTGGAGACCAGCACGACCTGCGCGCCGATCTCCAGGGCCCGCTGGGCGGCGACGGTGTCGGTGGAGAAGTACGGGAGGCCCGCGCCGGCGCCGAAGATGACCACGCGGCCCTTCTCGAGGTGGCGGATGGCGCGCAGGGGCAGGTAGGCCTCGGCGACCTGGGCCATGGAGATGGCCGTCTGGACGCGGGTGTCCACGCCCTCCTTCTCGAGGAAGTCCTGGAGGGCGAGGCAGTTCATGACGGTGCCGAGCATGCCCATGTAGTCGGCCCGCGCGCGGTCCATGCCGCGCCGCTGGAGCTCGGCGCCGCGGAAGAAGTTGCCGCCGCCGACGACCACCGCGACCTGGACGCCCTCGGTGACCGCCGCGGCGATCTGCCGGGCGACGCCTTGGACGATGTCGGGATCGACGCCGACAGCGCCTCCGCCGAAGGCCTCACCGGACAGTTTCAAGACGACCCGGCGGTAGCTGTCTTCACTCATGACGTTCCCCTGCTTGTCCCTCGTTTGCTCCGGACATGGAACGAGGCGGCGGCCAGTGCCGCCGCCTCCTCCCAAATGCTCTACGGCTTGAGCCAGTGTAGTAGGCGGCCCCTGAGGGCGCCTCCTGACCGGAGACTACTCCTGGCCGACCTCGAAGCGGATGAAGCCCGTCACCTCGGTGCCGGCCTCGG
Source organism: Glycomyces sp. (assembly GCA_035765105.1). Taxonomy (GTDB): domain Bacteria; phylum Actinomycetota; class Actinomycetes; order Mycobacteriales; family Micromonosporaceae; genus Glycomyces. The sequence goes on along the minus strand of DASTYG010000005.1, from coordinate 6,049 downwards.
TGAGGACCTGCTTGACGGTCTTCTTGTTCTCGATGACCGAGTTCTGCTCGAGCAGGCAGAAGTCGCGGTAGTACGCGCCGACCTTGCCTTCGACGATCTTGTCCCAGGCGCGCTCGGGCTTGCCCTCTTCCTTGGCGGTCTCCAGCGCGACGCGCTTCTCCGCCTCGACGACGTCGGCCGGGACCTCGTCGCGGGAGAGGTAGCGCGGGCGCATCGCGGCGGCCTGCATGCCGACCTGGCGGGCGGCTTCGGCGTCACCGGTGTAGGAGACGAGGATGCCGACCGCCGGAGGCAGGTCGGCGGCCTTGCGGTGCATGTAGACCGCGACCTCGCCCTCGAGCGAGCCGACACGGCCCACGACGAGCTTCTCGCCGAGCTTGACCGACTCCTCGGCCACGACCTCGGCGACGGTCTTGCCGTTCAGCTCGGTCTTGGCGAAGGCGTCGCCGTCCGCGGCGCGGACCTCGTCGGCGTGCTCGACCAGGGTCTGGGCGAGCTCGATGAAGGAGCCGCTCTTGGCGACGAAGTCGGTCTCGCAGAGCAGTTCCAGCAGCGTGTTGCCGGACTGGGCGACGAGCCCCTGGGCCGTGGTGCGCTCGGCGCGCTTGCCGACGTCCTTGGCACCCTTGATGCGCAGCGCCTCGAGCGCGGCGTCGTAGTCGCCGTCTGCCTCTTCAAGGGCCTTCTTGACGTCCATCATCCCGGAGCCGGTGGCTTCCCGGAGCTTCTTGACGTCAGCCATCGTGAAGTTGGCCATTGCTCCCCTTCTTACTTCTTGTCGGCTTCTTCGACGACCGTCTCGCCTGCCGGCTCGACGACCTTCGTGGTGTCTTCGGTCTTCTCGGCCTCGAGGAGGTCCTTCTCCCACTCGGCCAGCGGCTCGCCCTCGGCCTTGCCGGCCTCGGCGGCGCCGCCGCCGGAGCGGGCCATGAGGCCCTCGGCCACGCCGTCGGCGATGACCTTGGTCAGCAGGGCGACGGAGCGGATCGCGTCGTCGTTGCCGGGGACGGGGTAGTCGACCTCGTCGGGGTCGCAGTTGGTGTCGAGGATCGCGACGACGGGGATGCCGAGCTTGCGGGCCTCGTCGACGGCGATGTGCTCTTTCTTGGTGTCGACGATCCAGATCGCCTGCGGGGTCTTCTCCATGTCGCGGAGGCCGCCGAGCGTGCGCTCGAGCTTGTCCTTCTCGCGCATCAACTGGAGCATTTCCTTCTTGGTGCGGTTGGCCGCGCCGTTGGCCTCGATGATCTCGAGTTCCTTGAGGCGCATCAAACGCTTTTGGATCGTCTGGAAGTTGGTGAGCATGCCGCCGAGCCAGCGGTGGTTGACGAAGGGCATGCCGACGCGGGCGGCCTGCTCGGAGACCGCTTCCTGGGCCTGCTTCTTGGTGCCGACGAAGAGGACCTCGCCGCCTTCGGCGACGACGTTCTTGACGAAGTCGTGGGCCTTCTCGGCGTAGTCCACCGTCTGACGCAGGTCGATGACGTAGATGCCGTTGCGGTCGGTGAGGATGTACCGCTTCATCTTCGGGTTCCAGCGACGGGTCTGGTGGCCGAAGTGCACGCCGCTTTCCAGCAGCTGCCTCATGGTGACAACCGACACGGTTGTGTTCCTTTCTTTCCCTGGTTGCTTGCGGGGCGGTGCTCGAAGTCCGAGTGCCCCGCGCCTGGCGCCCGTCTGCGGCGATCATGCAACCGGGAAAGCCCCGGACCTGGGAGATCGCTATGGTCAGACCTTGCCCACTGCGGAATGCCGTGATGTGGTCGACCGCGACGGGCGCGCGAAGTCGGCACTGCGCGATGAAACCGACGCCGTGCCGCTCGGATCAGTGTACGCGGAACCCCGCGCACCGCCGCGAGCACGGTGGACCGCAGTGACAGGCGCGATGGGTCGCCCGTTCGGGATCGCCCGAACGGCGGAGCAAAGGATCATCCGGTCCGTCGGTTCGCAACTTATCCACAGGGTGATTTTCGGGTTGTCCACAGGGTAAAAACTTTTTCTTGCCGACGCTGGACATCGGCCCCACCATTGCGTTATGAGTCGAATACATAGAGCAATGGTCCTGGTGGTCGTCATCGGCGCGCTCGCGGCCGCCGGGGCGAACCTCTGGCCGACGATCGCCGAGGCAGCCGGTGCCGCCGCCGAAGCGGACCCGGGCCGCGCCCGGGAGGGCTCCGGTGCGGCCCCGGCGGACGGGGCGGTGCCCAGCGGACCGGTGCCGCCGCGGACGGTCGCGGCGGGGAACCCGGCGCCGGAGGCCGGCCCCTCCCCCGTCCTGCGGTCCGGGGCCCGGGCCGAGCGCTGGGAGGCGCCGGTGGGGCCGGTCGACCCGGTCACCGGCTTCGACCCGCCGCCGCTGCCGTGGATGCCGGGCCACCGCGGGGTCGACCTCGGCGCGGCGGAGGGCCGCCCCGTGGCCGCCGCCGGACCCGGCATCGTCGTGTTCGCCGGGGAGCTGGCCGGGCGCGGCGTGGTGAGCATCGACCACCCGGGCGGCCTGCGCACCACCTATGAGCCCGTCGATCCGGCCGTCGCGCAAGGCGATGCGGTGGCGGCGGGGCAGACCATCGGGCATCTGGCCGCGGGGCACGCCTCGTGCCCCGCGGCCGCGTGCCTCCATCTGGGGCTCAAACGGGGCCCGGCCTATCTCGATCCGCTTCTGCTCTTCGGCTCGGGGCAGGTGCGACTCCTCCCCCGCCCGGCCGGGGAGGCGCCGTGAACATCCGCGAGGTCGGCCCGCACGAGCTGGGGCGTCTCGGCGAGCGGTTCGCCGCCGCCCACCTGCGGCGCGACAGGATGCAGATCCTCGAGCGGAACTGGCGCCACCGCCGGGGCGAGCTCGACCTCATCGCCCGCCAAGCCGACGTCGTGGTCTTCTGCGAGGTCAAGACGCGCCGCTCGCAGCGCTACGGCGGGCCGCTCGACGCGGTCGACGGCGAGAAGCTCCGCCGCGTCGCATGGCTCGCCCGCGCCTGGCTGAGCGAGCACTGCCGGCCGAGCCAGCCCTGGCGGATCGACCGGCTGGCCCTGACCGTCGCCGACGTCCACCGCATCGAGCTCGAACACCATTGGGGGCACCGACATGGGTTACAGCCGCACCAGCACGGTCTGCATGATCGGCACCACCGGCGTCGTCGTCACCGTGGAGGCGTCGGTCTTCAAGTCCGCCTCCAAGGCCAGCGAGGCCGTGCGGATGTCGGGCCTGCCGGACAACGCGGTCAACCAGGCGCAGACCCGGGTCCGCTCGGCGATGGCCAATTCGGCGCTGCGCTTCCCGGACAAATCGGTCTCGGTCAATTTCGGTCCGGCCTCGCTGCCCACCACCGGCTCGGCGGCGGACCTCGCCTTGGCCGTGACGATCATGTGCGCCGACGACATGGTCCCCGGCCACCGGCTCGACGACGCGGTCCTGCTGGCGGAGCTGGGCCTGGACGGGAGCCTGCGGTCGGTGCCCGGCACGCTCCCGGCGCTCATGGCCGCCCGCGAGGCCGGCCTGAAGACGGCGATCGTGTCCCCGGAGAACGCGAGCGAGGCGGCGCTGGTCGACGGCATGACGGTGCTGGCGCCGCGGAACCTGTCCACGCTGGTCGCCTGGCTGTACGGCCAGGCCGAGCTGGAGGCGGCCGAGGCCGTCCGGGCGGCGTCGGCGCCGCGGCTCCCCGACCTGGCGGATCTGCGCGGCCAGCCGACGGCGCGCAGGGCCTTGGAGATCGCCGCCGCGGGCGGCCACCACATGCTGCTGCTGGGGCCGCCGGGAGCGGGGAAGACGATGCTGGCGGAGCGCCTGCCGTCGATCCTGCCGCCGCTCTCGGACGAGGAGGCCGTGGAGGTGACGTCGCTGCATTCGCTGCGCGGCCGGTTCACCGGGAGCGCGGTGGAGCTGATCCGCCACGCGCCGTTCGAGGCGCCGCACCACTCGATGACGATGCAGGCGCTGGTCGGCGGCGGCCACGGCCAGGTGGGGCCGGGCTCGCTGGCGCTGGCGCACCGCGGGGTCCTCTTCATAGACGAGGCCCCCGAGTGGAAGAGGACGGTGCTGGACTCGCTCCGCCAGCCGCTGGAGAGCGGTGAGGTGCAGATTCGCCGCGCGAACGTGTCGGCCCGCTATCCGGCGAAGGTGATGCTGGTGCTGGCCGCGAATCCGTGCCCGTGCGCACCGAGCAGACCGCACGACTGCACGTGCCCGGCGCGGGTCAAGCACCGGTATCTGAGCCGGATCTCGCGGCCGCTGATCGACCGGATCGACCTGCGGGTGGATCTGCCCGCGGTGCCGGCCTCGGCGATCTTGGCGGAGCAGGTCGAGGCCGAGCCGTCGGAGCCGGTGGCGAAGCGGGTCGCGCGGGCGCGGGAGGCGGCCGCCGCGAGGTGGGCCGAGGCGGGCGAGACCTGGAAGCTCAACAGCGAGGTGCCGGGCCCGGCCCTGCGGTCGGCGAAGTGGCGGCTGCCGCCGGAGACGACCCGGACCGCCGACGAGCTGCTGATGAAGGAGCGGATCACGGCGAGGGGGTACGACCGGGTCCTGAAGCTCGCCTGGACCATCGCCGATCTGAGGCTGCACGACGGGCCGACGGAGGAGGACGTCACGGCCGCGAGCGAGCTGCGCCTGGGCTACACGATCACCTGAGCGCGAGGCCCGCTCGGTGCGACCCGCAACCCGCAACCCGCAACCCGCAACCCGCAACCCGCAACCCGCAACCCGCAACCCGCAACCCGCAACCCGCAACCCGCAACCCGCAACCCGCAACAACGGATTATCCCGGCCGCACCGGCACACGACCACATTGGAGGAGCTGTGACCAATCTTCCCGACGATCCGCGCCGAGCGCTCATGCTGCTGTCCGCGACGGTCGAACCAGGCGATGCCGAACTCGACGACCTCCTTGACGACGTCGGACCGATCGAGGCGGTCAAACGCATCTGGGAGGGCGAGGTCCCCGAACGGCTGCAACGCATCACGAGCGCGACCGTCGCCTGCACCCGCGATCCTCGCGAGCGGTGCGAGGCGCTTGCCGACGCCACTGAGGCGTGCGGCTCCCGGGTCCTCGTCCCCGACGACCCCGAATGGCCGGACCAGTTGCGCGACCTGCTCCTGGTCTGCGACACCGACGAGCCGCACCTGCGCCCGCCGCGCTGCCTGTGGGTGCGCGGCGAGGGCGACCTCGCGGAGACGTGCCGCCGGTCGGTCGCCATCGTGGGCGCGCGGGCGGCGAGCGAGTACGGGCAGCACGTCGCCGACGGCCTCGCCGCCGACCTGGCGGAGGCCGGGTGGACGGTGATCTCCGGGGGTGCGTTCGGCATCGACAGGGCCGCGCACCTGGGTTCGATGGCGCGAGGCGGCCCGACCGTCGCGGTGCTGGCGTCGGGGCTCGAGCAGCCGTACCCGCAGGCGAACCGCTCGATGTTCGAGCTCATCTTGCAGCAGGGCCTCCTGGTGAGCGAGTGGCCGCCCAGTTCGTCGCCGATGCGGCACCGGTTCCTGACGCGCAACCGGGTGATCGCGGCGCTGGCCGCGGGCACGGTCGTGGTCGAGGCGGGGGTCCGCTCGGGCGCCCGCAACACGGCCCGGCACGCGGCCGAACTGGGGCGGGTGCTGATGTTCACGCCCGGCCCGGTGACGTCGTCGGCGTCGATCGGGGTCCACCAGCTCGCGAGAGATCCGTGGGAGGCGCGGCTCGTGACGCGAGCGGAGGAGGTCATCGAGGACGTCACGGGGATCGGCGGGCCGATGGCGCCGGTGCCGCCGTCGCCGAAGCGGGCGTTCGACCGGTTGACGGAGATCCAGGCGCGCCTGGTCGAGGCGCTGCCGCGGGGCTACGTGGTCGACGAGGGGAGGCTGGCGGCCGCCGCGGGCGTGCCGGTGGTGACGGCGGCCGAGACGCTGGATCAGCTCAGAGGGCTGGGCTGGGTGGAGCTGATGGACGGGAGGTGGCGCCTGGCGAGAAGCAGGGTGCGGTAGAGCGGGGCCGGGGCGGGGAGCCCCGGGCGGGCTAAGAAGAACGCACCGCACCGCACCGCACCGCACCGCACCGCACCGCACCGCACCGCACCG
>DASTYG010000004.1:0-114887 GCA_035765105.1 Glycomyces sp. | reverse complement strand
GGTAGGGTCCGGACTCGCCGACCTGCCCGGGGGCCGGGCCGCCCGGCAGGTCGAGCACGTACACGGCGAGGTTGCCCTTGCCGTCCACGTCGGCGGTCAGCGTCCCGTCCGCGACCTCCTGGACGCCGCCGGTGACCGCGTCGACGTAGGTGCCGTTCGGGATGCCGGTGAACGTGGCCGAATCGGAGATGGCCACCAGTGCGAAGGAGTCGGTCTCGGCGTCGGTGTAGCGGCGCTTGAACGCCATGTTCCCTTCGACGCCCTCGGTGGAGTACTGTCCCATTTGGAGTGCCGGGACGGCCGAGCGGATCTGGCCCAGCCGCTGGAGGTGCTCGACGAGCGGCCCGTCGAGGGTCTCGGCGATCGGGCCCGAGGCCGAGGCCACCTCGCCGAAGCCGCTGACGCTCAGCTCGCCTTCGAGGTGGTCGCCGTAGTAGGCCCGGCCGGTCTCGGCCAGCGGGCAGCTCGGCCCGCAGTCGATCCGGACCCCGGCCTGGAACTCGATCTCCGAGCCGTAGTACAGGGTCGGCACGCCTCTGAACGTCCACATCAGGCTCATGTTCTCGGCCCAGGCGTCGGTGCCGCCGCTGTAGCGCTCATCGGACTTGTTCGGCCCGTAGTCGTGGCTGTCGACGTAGACGGCGTTGAACGTCGCGTCGTTGGTCCACCGGTCGGAGTCCATGCCGCTGTGGAACGCGTTCGACGCCTCCGAGAAGTTCATGTGCATGCGCATGTCGATGATGTTCATGCCCGAGAACCGGCTGTGGTCCGGCTGGTGGTACTCGTTCCCGTCGAGGAAGGCGTTGTCGCTGGTCGGCTGGTTCTCGGTGCCCTGGGAGTTCTCCCACTCGTACTGCTCCAGGGCCGCCAGGTCGCCGTCGGCCGAGTACTCGCGCCGCTCGGTCCAGGTGAAGAACTGCGGCGAGTGGTTGACCGAGCCGCGGTTCCAGCGGTCGTGGACGAAGGCCGCGACCTCCCCGAAGATGTAGAAGTCCTTCGCCTTCTCCTCGCCGTACTTGGCGACGAGGTGGGCTTCGAGCCGGGGCAGGTAGTCCCGGTTCCAGGTGACGCGGGGGATGTGGACGGCGGTGTCGACGCGGAAGCCGTCCACGCCCATGTCGATGAAGCGCTTGTAGGCCCCGAGCAGGTACTCCTGAACGGACTCGCTCTCGGTGTCGAAGTCGGCGAGGTCGTCGTGGATCCAGCAGGAGCGGGCGTCCTCGCCCTCCCAGTTGCCGATCCAGCACTGGTGGTAGTTCTCGGCCGAGAAGATCCCGCTGGTCGGGTTCGGCCACTGGCAGTGGTAGAGCTTGCGCCCGTCGGGGCTGTAGTAGCCGTTGTGGACGCCCCAGTTCGCGCACGTGTTGCCCTCGGGCTCGGCGGTGGACCACAGGTCGCCGTTGTAGTGGCTGACGCCGGAGCCCGGCTCGACGCTCACGCCGTCGTACACGAAGTCGGGGTTCTCGGTGTGGTAGTGGTCGTCCCAGTCCTCGTCCTGCGTGCCGAAGTGCCGCGGCGTCTCCAGTCCGACCGCGCCCCAGCGGGAGGAGTGGTTGAACACCACGTCCTGGTAGATCTTCATGCCCTTGGCGTGGGCGGTGTCGATCAGGTCCTGGTAGGAGCCGCCCTCGGATTCGAGGCGGCCGTCGACGCGGTAGAAGTCCCACCCGTGGTAGCCGTGGTAGTCGTAGTCGGAGCGGTTGAGCACCACGGGCGTGATCCACACGGCCGAGAAGCCGAGGGCCTTGATGTAGTCGAGCCGTTCGATCAGGCCGGAGAAGTCGCCGCGGAACATCGGGTCGTCGTAGACGTCGTTCCCGGCGTTCTCGTGCTGGTTGCCGCCGCGGTTGTTGGACTCGTCGCCGTCGTAGAAGCGGGCGGTCATGACGAAGTAGATCGGGTCCTGGCGCGGGTCGCCGCCGAGCATCTCGCCGCCCGCGGGCGCCGGGGGCGCCGGTCCGGTGGTCACGGTGACCGGACCGCTCGCTGGGGAGGCGTTCCCGGCGGCGTCGTGGGCGGTCACGGTGTAGGCGTACTCGGTCTCGGGGGCGAGGCCGACGTCGGTGAACGCGGTGGCCGCGGTGGTGCGCTCGGTCGTCTCGCCCGCGCCGGTGCGGGTCACGGTGTAGCCGGTGACGCCGGTGTCGTCGGTCGAGGGCTGCCAGCGCAGGGAGACCGAGGTGTGCTCGGCCGTGGCGGTGAGCTGCTCGGGCGCGGTCGGGGCGGTGGTGTCCGGCTCGGGCGGTTCGACCGCTTCGCACGGGTCGGCGGCGTCGGCGGTGACCTGTCCGGCCTGGACGGTGGTGCGTCCGGCGCCGAACGTGTAGTCGGCTCCGCCGTTGTTGTCCCAGACGCCGGCGCCGTCGTTGAAGGCGGCGGTGAGGGTGCCGGCGGCGCCGAGGTCGGCGGTGAGCTTCGCCCAGCCCTCGCACGCCTGCTCGTCCATGGCGATGCCGGGCACCGGGGTCCAGGCGCCGCCGGTGACGGCGTAGTGCATGTTGGCGCGGTCCCAGTCGCGCGATTCGAGGTCGAAGTAGACCTCGGCCTCGGCGCCGGTCCCGGCCGCGCAGGGGTCGCCGCCGCTCATGAGCCCGCTCGCGACCGCCCACTCGCCGGCTCCGGCGCGGTAGTCGGCTCCGGCGTTGTTGTCCCATGCGCCCGAGCCGTCGTTGAAGACGAACTGCGCCTCGTCGGCCTCGCCGAGGTCGATGGCGTAGCGCGACCAGCCTTCGCACTCGGCCGCGTCCATGCGCACGCCCGGGACGGCCGTCCAGGCGCCTCCTTCGACGGCGTAGTGGATGTTGACCTGCTGCCAGGCGGCCGGGGCCTGGTAGTAGACCACCGTCAGGTCCGGTTCGGCGGCCATGCCGGGTACTGCTGCGAGTGTGGCCGTGAGCGCGGTCGCGGCGACCGTGACGGCCGTCCTCGCTCCGCGTCTCGGTCGTTGGAACGCTGTGCGCGCCATCGTCGACTCCTCGGTCTGGAGAGATGGGTGGGGTGACGTTCCTTGCCACGATCCAGATGTTTCTTGCAGGTCTTGCAAGAGGTATCGACAATCTAGCAAATAGACTTCAATATCGCAATGTGTCAATGCGCGGTGGCCGCCGCGGGGCACGCCGAACCGCGGCCCGCCGGAGGCGACCGGCGCGCCGCGGGGGACGAGGGGCTAATCCGGGCGGTCGAACTCCCGCTTCGTGGCCTGCCAGGCGTCCTCGTCGTGGCCCAGCCGCCAGTAGCCCGAGACCGACGCCCGCGCCCGCGGCAGGCCCCGCTCCCTGACCAGCAGCCGCCGCAGCTCCTTCACGAACCCCGCCTCGCCGTGCACGAACACCTGGACGTCGCCGTCCAGGTCCAGCTCCCGCACCGCCGCGAGCAGCCGCTCGCCCACGCGCGCCCCGCCCCGGTGCAGCCAGGTCAGCTCGACCTCCGCGGCCGACTCCAGCGGCTGCTCCTCCTCGGGCCCGGCGACCTCGACGAAGGCCCGGCCCCGCGCCCCGGCCGGAAGCCGCTCCAGCGCCGAGGCGATCGCGGGCAGCGCGCTCTCGTCACCGACCAGCAGGTGCCACTCGGCGTCCGGAGCGGGCGCGTACGCCCCGCCCGGCCCCGCGAACCGCAGCACGTCGCCCGGTTTCGCGTTCGCCGCCCAGGGCGCGGCCACGCCCGCGTCGCCGTGGACGACGAAGTCCACCCACAGCTCGCGCTCGGCCGCGTCCCAGCGCCGCACCGTGTAGGTGCGGGTGACCGGCCACTGCTCGCGCGGCATCTCCTCGCGGACGCGCGCCAGGTCGAACGGCTCGGGGTAGGCCACGCCCGGCAGCGGGAACTGCAACTTGATGTAGTGGTCGGTGAACTCGCCCATGGCGAACCCGTCCAGGCCCGGGCCGCCGAGCACGACGCGGACCATGTGCGGCGTCAGCCGCTCGGTCCGCCGCACCTCGGCGGTGATCAGGTTCGGGGTCCTGCGTGCGCGGGGCTCTGACATGGCGCTCCTTCGCGAAACCGGCTTGTCGAGGCCGACCTTATCCCGGCGTCCCGGCGCGTGCGGGCACTACGACGGCGCGGTGGCCCGGTGTCGGCGGCTCAGCCCCGGCCGTACTGCGGCGGCGGGGCCACCGGGCGCTCGGTCGCGTCGACGCCCAGCTCGCGCGCGGCGCGTCTGGGCCAGTACGGGTCGCGCAGGAGCTCGCGGCCGAGCATGACGACGTCGGCCTCCCCGTCGGCGAGGATCTTCGCCGCCTGCGCCGGTTCGGTGATCAGGCCCGCGGCGCCGGACGGCAGCGCGGTCTCGCGCCGCACGCGCGAGGCGAACGGCACCTGGTAGCCCGGCCCGGTCGGAATCCGCACGCCGGTGACGTTGCCGCCGGTCGAGACGTCGAGCAGGTCCACGCCGTGGGCGGCGAGCAGCGGCGCGAAGCGCACCGTGTCCTCGGGCGTCCAGCCGTCGCCGCCGACCCAGTCGGTGGCCGAGATCCGGAACAGCACCGGCAGCCGCTTCGGCCAGACCTCGCGGACCGCGTCCACCACTTCGAGGGGGAACCGCACCCGGTTCTCGAAGGACCCGCCGTACTCGTCCTCGCGGCGGTTCGCCAGCGGCGAGAGGAAGCTCGAGAGCAGGTAGCCGTGGGCGCCGTGGACCTCGACGACCTCGAAGCCCGCCTCCAGCGCCAGCTTCGCCGAGGCGGCGAACTCGGCGGCGACGCCCCGCAGCTCCTCGCGGGTGAGCTCGTGCGGCACGCGGTGGCCCTCGGCGAACGGGACCGGGCTGGGCCCCAGCGGCGTCCAGCCGCCCTCCTCGTCCGGCAGCGGCCCTTCGCCGCGCCAGAACACCGCGGTGCCCGCCTTGCGTCCGGCGTGGGCGAGCTGGACGCCCGCCACGGCGCCCTGCTCCTTGACGCGGGCGACGAGGCGGGCGAAGGCCCCCCGCTGCACGTCGTTCCACAGCCCCAGGTCGCTCGGGCTGATGCGCCCCTCGGGCGAGACGCCGGTGGCCTCGACCATGATCAGGCCCGCGCCGCCGACGGCGCGGGAGACGTAGTGCTGCAAGTGCCAGTCGTTCGGCGCGCCGACCGCCTCGCCTGTGTCGTCGGCGCTGTACTGGCACATCGGCGCCATCCACACCCGGTTGGGGATGTCGAGTTCGCGCAGGCGGACGGGATCGAAGAGCGAAGCGGGCACGGCGGGGTCCTCTCGGTGCGGATGGCTCGGCCCCACCTTACTTGCAGACGCCTTCAATCGGACTTGATCGATATCGAGTGCAGTGGGGCCGTACCGCTCCGGCGCCCGGTCACCCGGGGGCCCCGCCGAACGGCGCGGGGCCGACCGCGTGGTCGAGGCTGCGCCCGATCTCGTCGATGACGCCCCGGTCGGCCTCGTCCACCCCGTAGGCGGTGGGGACGGCATAGCGCTCGTCGTGCCTGGCGAGCGCGAGCAGCCGGTACATGCGCTCGAGGTCGGCGCCGGTCAGGCCCACGGCCCCGGCGATCGACTCGTCGGGCGCCTCGCCGAAGTTGAGGCGGCGCATATGGGCGCGCATGGCCGCCAGGCGGCGCAGCGCCGCGGTCACCGGGGCCGGATCGCCTACGGTGCACAGCCCCGCCAGGTACTCCACGGGTGCGCGCAGGGCCGCGATCGCGTCGAACAGGTGCCGCGCGTCCTCACCGTCGCGCCCGGACGCGGTCAGCGCGTCCATCATCGGCGAGAGCGGCGGGAGGCACCAGGCCATCGGCAGCGTCCGGTACTCCGGATGCAGCGGCAGCGCGACGTTGAACTCCTTGGCCAGCAGGTACACCGGGCTGCGCCCCGCCGAGGCCAGCCACCGCTCGGGGATGCCGTCGCGCCGCGCCGCGGCCCGCACCCGCGGGTCGCGCGGGTCGAGGAACACGTCCAGTTGCGCCCGGTAGAGGTCCCGCGCGTCCTCGGCGGCCGTCGCCTCCCCGACCCGGTCGAGGTCGTAGAGGACGACGCCGAGGCAGCGCAGCCGCCCCACGCACGTCGGCGAGCCCGCCGCTGCCGGGCCGGACCCGGGGCGCGGGCTGCAGTGCGCGCAGCCGCGCGCCCACGGTTCGCAGCAGTCCCGTCCGGGCGCCGTCCTCGGGGGCGCGAAGAGGGTCGCGGGCCTCCGGCCCCGTCCGGCCTCGCGCGGCTCCGGCCTCTCGGCGACCGCGTGCCTCCGCCGCTCCCGGCCCTCGTGGCGGCCGGGACGCCCCCGCCCGAGCCGGGCCTCGACCTCGTCGCGCCACGGGCGCTCCGCGCCCGAGCGGTTCCGCCGCGCCCGCTCGCACCTGACCGAGCAGGTGCGGCAGCCGAGGCACCCGCCGAGGTTGGTCACCACTGCCACGTGGGCCATGACCTTGCCGATCCGCCCGCCGTCCATCAGCCGCGCGTCCGCTCGCGCGCGACGGCGGTCGCCTCCGATCGAGCCATGCCGCCCGCCCTTCTCCCATCGGATCGCCGGGGTCCACCGGGCCCACATTAGAGACTTTCCTCCCCGGGGGCCGGTGTATTCGGCATACTGTGCGCGGGTCCGCCCCTCCCGGCCTCCCAGCCCCGGAACGGAACCAGGAGGAGGACGGCCGATGAGCACCGGCGACGACGGGACGCGAACCGCAGAGCGCCCCGGCGCGGGGTTGAACCTCGCCTTGGCGACCGGCGCCTTCCTGCTGACGTTCTGGGCGTGGAACCTGATCGGCCCGCTGTCGAAGACGTACTCGGAGCGGCTGGACCTGGGCCCGGCGCAGACCTCGCTGCTGGTGGCCTTCCCGGTGCTGGTGGGGGCGGTGGGCCGCATCCCGGTGGGGATCTGGACCGACCGCTACGGCGGGCGGCGCATGTTCACCCTGATCTGCCTCGCCTCGGTCGTCCCGGTGGCGCTGGTGGGGCTGGCGGGCGGCTCCTACGCGGGGCTGCTGGCGTCGGGGTTCCTGCTGGGGGTGGCGGGGACGTCGTTCGCGATCGGGGTGCCGTTCGTCAGCGCCTGGCACCGGCCCGAGCGGCGGGGCTTCGCCACCGGGGTGTTCGGGGCCGGCATGGGCGGGACGGCGCTGTCGGCGCTGGTGACGCCGGTACTGGTCGACGTGTGGGGGCTGGGGTGGACGCACGCGGGCATGTGCGCGGTGCTGGTGGCAGCGGCGGCCGTCTCGTGGGTGTGGATGCGGGAGGCCCCCGGGTGGGAGCCGAACCGCGATCCGGTGGTGCCGCGGTTCGCGGTGGTCTTGAAGCGGCCGGTGACGTGGCAGCTGTCGATGCTGTACGCGGTGGCCTTCGGCGGTTTCGTGGCGTTCTCGACGTACCTGCCGACGATGCTGGTGGCCGCGTACGAGTTCGCGCAGACCGACGCGGGCGTGCGGACGGCGGGGTTCTCGCTGGCGGCGGTGATCGCCCGGCCGCTGGGCGGGACGCTGTCGGACCGGATCGGGGCGGTCAAGGTCTGCTTGATCGCGTTCTTCGCCGCGGCGGTGATGGCGGTGGTGCTGTCGTTCCAGCCGCCGCCCGAGATCCCCGCCGGAGCGGCGTTCGTGCTGATGGCGGCGGCGTTGGGCCTGGGCTCGGGCGGGGTGTTCGCCCTGGTGGCGGAGCTGGTGGAGGCGCCCCGGGTGGGCGCGGTGACCGGGGTGGTGGGCGCGGCGGGCGGTCTGGGCGGGTACTTCCCGCCCCTGGTGATGGGCGCGGTGTTCCAGCTGACCGGGTCGTACGCCATCGGCCTGCTCCTCCTGGCCGCCACGGCGCTCGGCGTCGCACTGTTCACCGCCCGGACCTTCCGCCGCCGGGCCGGGACCGGGGACTGAGCCCCGGCGGCCCGTCGAGCGGCCCCCGGCTAGAGCTCCATCACGTGGAAACGGCTTGGCATGCGCTCTCTCCCGGAGGCATGCTGGTTCGAGCTCGAACCGGCAGCCGAGCGCCTGGAACCACTGTCCGATTGGAACGCCGTGACCGATTCCGCCGTGGAGGCGTCCAGCCCCGCTCGCCTCGACCCCGCCCTGGCCCGCTGGCGCAACGCCGTCCTGATGATCTTCGCCCTCTCGGGCTTCGTCTTCGCGAACTGGGCCGCCCGCATCCCCAACGTCCGCGACGCCCTCGGCGCCTCCACCCAGGAGATGGGCGTGCTCCTCGTCGGCATGTCCATCGGCGCGATCCTCGGCCTCATCGCCTCCAGCCACGTCATCGCCCGGCTCGGCGCGACCGCCGCGATCCGCTGGTTCCTCGCCCTGGCCGCCGTCGGCCTGATCGCCGCGGGCGCCATCGCCGGGTTCGCGCCGCACTACTGGGCCCTGTTCGCCGCGCTCATGGTGCTGGGCGCGGGCAACTCGGTGCTCGACGTCGCCATGAACCTCTCCGGCGCTGCCAACGAGCGCCGGATCGGGCGCACCCTGATGCCGCTGTTCCACGCCGCGTTCAGCATCGGCACGATCGCGGGCGCCGGTCTCGGCGCGCTGACCGAGAAGCTCGACGTCCCCGTCGGCGCCCACCTGGTCGCGACCGGCGTCGTGGCGATCGCCGCGGGCATGGCGACCGTCCCGTTCCTCCAGCCCGCCGAGGAGCCGAGCGAGCCCGCCGAGGGCGAGGCCGCGGGCTGGCGCGCGCGCCTGGCGCCTTGGCGGGACCCGCGCATCCTGCTCATCGGCCTGATCATCCTCGGCATGGCCTTCACCGAGGGCACCGCCAACGACTGGCTCGGCCTGGCGATGGTCGACGGCTACGACTTCAGCAACGCGGGCGGCGCGGCCGCCTTCGCGGTGTTCGTCACGGCGATGACCGCCGGGCGCCTGAGCGGCGGCCTGCTCCTCGACCGCTTCGGGCGCGTGCGGGTGCTGGCGGGCTCGGCGGCGATGGCGATCGCCGGCCTGCTGCTGGTGATCCTCGGCCCGAGCGCGGCGCCGGCGATGGTCGGCGTCGTCCTGTGGGGGCTGGGGGCCTCCCTCGGGTTCCCGGTCGGCATGTCGGCCGCCGCCGACGACCCCAAGCGCGCGACCGCGAACGTGGCGGCGGTGGCGACCATCGGCTACATGGCGTTCCTCATCGGACCGCCACTGCTGGGCCTGCTCGGCGACGAGGTGGGCCTGCGCAACGCGTTCGTGGTGGTCCTCGTCCTGGTCGTGGTCGCGATGCTGTGCTCGCCCGCGGCCCGCAGGCCCGCCGAGTCCGAGGCGCAGTGACCGCCGGCGTGTCAGTATTGCCGCGTGCGGCCCGGACCGGCCGCCCCGCCCGCTCGACCTTCAGGAGTGCGCATGAACCTGCGTGAAGAGGCCGCCGCCATCGAACCCGACCTGATCGAGCTGCGGCGCGAGCTGCACCGCATCCCCGAGATCGGGCTCGACCTGCCCAAGACGCAGGCCGCGGTGCTCGCCGCCCTGAACGGGCTGCCGCTGGAGATCGGCACGGGCCGGGGCCTGTCCTCGGTGACGGCCGTCCTGCGCGGCGGCGGTCCGGGCCCGGTGGTGCTGCTGCGCGGCGACATGGACGCCCTGCCCGTCGCCGAGGAGTCCGATGCGGACTACGTCTCGACGCACGAGGGCGTCATGCACGCCTGCGGCCACGACCTGCACACCGCGGGCCTCGTGGGCGCGGCCCGCCTGCTGAGCGCCCGCCGGGAGGAGCTGAACGGCGACGTCGTCTTCATGTTCCAGCCCGGCGAGGAGGGCTTCGACGGCGCGGGCCGCATGATCGAGGAGGGCGTCCTGGAGGCCGCCGGGCGGCCCGCCGACGCGGCCTACGGCCTGCACGTCGTGGCCGACACGGTGCCCCGCGGCGTCTTCACCACCCGGCCGGGCCCGATGATGTCGGCCTCGGCGGGCCTGTTCGTGCGCGTCGTCGGCGCCGGCGGGCACGGCTCGCGCCCGCACAAGGCGCTCGATCCGGTGCCGGTCGCCTGCGAGATGGTCACGGCGCTCCACGCGATGGTCACGCGCCGCTTCGGCGCCTTCGAGCCGGTGGTGCTCACCGTCGGCAGCTTCCACGCGGGCACCAAGCGGAACATCATCCCCGACGACGCGGTCTTCGAGGCGACCGTCCGCACCTTCTCCCAGGACGCCGCCGCGCGGGTCGCCGAGCACGCCGTGAAGCTCTGTCGCGACATCGCCAGTGCGCACGGCCTCACCGCCGAGGTGCGCTACGAGGAGGAGTACCCGGTGACGGCCAACCGCCCCGAGGAGGCGCGCTTCGTGGCCGAGACCGTGCGGGAGGTCTTCGGGGAGGAGCGCTACACGGAGATGCCCGAACCCAACACGGGATCTGAGGACTTCTCGCGAGTGTTGCAGGCGGTGCCCGGCAGCTACCTGTTCCTCGGCGCCTGCGCCGGACCGGACTTCGCGCGCGCGGCGGCCAACCACTCGCCGCGGGCGGCCTTCGACGACGCCGTGATCGCCGACGGCGCCGCGCTGCTCGCCGAGCTCGCCGTCCGCCGCCTCGGCCGCGGGGCGTGACTCAGAGCCAGCGCCGCCGCTTCATGACCCAGTACATGCCCAGCGATCCCAGGCCCATGAGCGCGAGCGCGAACGGGTAGCCCAGCAGCCAGTGCAGCTCGGGCATCTTGCGGAAGTTCATGCCGTACACGGTGCCGACCAGCGTGGGCGTGAACAGGATCGCCGCCCACGCCGAGATCTTCTTGACCACTTCGTTCTGGGCCAGGCCCGCTTCGGTGAGCTGCTGCATCACCTCGTTCTGGTGCTGCCCGACCACGGCGGCGTTCACGGTGAGCATGGTGCTCAGCAGCTCCCGGAAGGAGTCGATCCGCTCGCTCACCCGCACGGTGTGGTCCTCGACGTCGCGCAGGAGCCGCTGGAGTTCGAGGTCGACGCCGTACTTGCCGAACCCCGAGCGCAGGGCGCCGAACAGGTCGGTCAGGGGCTCGACGGCGCGCCGGAACTCGATGACCTCGCGGCCGAGCTGGTAGATCCGCCGCGAGACCCCCACCTCGCCTTCGAAGACCTGCCGCTCGATCTCGTCGAGGTCGTCGGCCAGGCCGCGCAGCACGGGCGTGTAGTCGTCGACGATCTTGTCGAGGACGGCGTACAGCACGGCCTCGGGGCCCAGACCCAGCAGCTCGGGCTGCGATTCGAGCCGCCGCCGCACGGGGCGCAGGTCGGGCGTCTCCGAGTGGCGGATGGTGACGACGAAGTCGGGGCCGAGGAACACGTGCAGCTCGCCGACCTCGATCACTTCGCTCGGGTCGACGTAGCGCGCGGGGCGCAGCACCACGAACAGCGTGTCGCCGTAGCGTTCGAGCTTGGGCCGCTGGTGGGCTTCGAGGGCGTCCTCGACGGCGAGGCCGTGGAAGCCGAACTCGGCGGCGACCGACTCGATGGCGTCCCTGTCGGGCCGGTAGAGGCCGATCCACCCCATGCCCCGGTGCTCGCGCATGAGCTCGTAGGTCTGTTCGAGCGAGGCCGGTTCGAGGCGCCTGCCGTCGGCGTAGACGGCGTTGCCGACGACCGGCCCGCCGGGCGGGGCGGCGCCCGGTTCGCGGTCGGCGACCTCGGGCCGGGAGTGCTGCGGGGCGGCGGCCTCGCCGTCCCCGCCGCGCTCGGGGGCCGCTTCGGGCCCGTCCGGTGCGGCGGGCCGCGGCCGCCAGCGGGCCGCGAGTCGGTCGAAGATCCCCATCTGCCGGCCTCCAGTGCGGTCGTGCGCTTCACCGTACAGCGGCGGGGTCGTCCCCGGTGCGGACCGGCGCCGAAAGCCGTCCCGGCGGGGCCGTGCGGCCCCGCCGGAGCGGCCGGTCACCGGTCGCGTCAGGCGACGGTGCAGGAGGCGCCGTTGAGCGCGAACGCGCTCGGCCCGGACCGGTCGCCGCTGTGCGCGGCCTGGAATCCGATCGTGACCGAGGCCCCCGGGGCGATGCCGCCGTTGTAAGGGGCGTTCGCGGCCGTGATCCGGCCGGAGTCGGGACTGTACGTCGCGTTCCAGCCGGAGGTGATCGACTGCCCGGCGGGGAGCGTGAAGGCCAGCGTCCACGAGCCGATCGGCGCGCTGCCGGTGTTGGTGATGGTCAGGTCGGCGGTCAGGCCCGTGTTCCACGCGTTGACGGCGGTGGACACCGAGCAGGCGCCGGCAGGCGGCCGACCGGTGGTCGGCTCCTCGGTGACGGGCGGGTCGGTCTGGTTCCCGCCGCCGTCGGGGGCCACGGCCCGGCCGGTGGCGGGGGAGATCATGCCGGTGCACAGGCCGCGGCTCTCCAGGTCGGCGACGATCTGCGGCACGGCGTCGATGGTCGTCTGGTAGGCGTCGTGCATGAGGATGACGCCGCCGTTCTGGAGGCCGCGGGCGGCCTGGACGATCTCGGCGGTGGAGGCGCCGGCCCAGTCGCGCGAGTCGACGTCCCAGATGACCTCGGTGAGGCCGTACTGCGCCTGGACCGAGCGGAGGGTGGCGTTGGTCTCGCCGTAGGGCGGGCGGAACAGGGTCGGGGCGGTCCCGATGGCCTGCTCGATCGCCTGCTGGGTCCGGGAGATCTCGGAGGCCATCTCGGCGGCGCTGAGCTGCGTCATGTGCGGGTGGCTCCAGGAGTGGTTGGCGGTCTGCATCCCGGCGTTCTGCTGGGCCTGCACCAGTGCCGGGTGGTTCTGGGCGTTCTGGCCGGTGTTGAAGAACGTCGCCTGCGCTCCGGCGGCCTGGAGCGCGCCGATGAGCCGCTGGGTGGTGCCGGGGTTGGGGCCGTCGTCGTAGGTGAGTGCGACGTAGCCGTTGCAGTCGGCCGCCTGCGAGGCGGTCTGTGGGATCAGGAACGCCATGGCGGCTCCGAGCGTTGCGATGACTGCTGCCAGGACGGTGATGCGCGGACGTCTGCGGCGGGTGCCGGACATCGTGCCCTCCTCGGGGAGTGTCGGGTCGACGCGCCCGATGAGGTCGCGAGCGGCGTCGACCGGCGGTGTGTCGGTCCGTGTCGACGAGCTCGAAGGGCGGGTGCCCTGGTCGCGCTATGAGGGGGGCGACTGGTACAGAACTCACATATATGCAAGAACTTCAATGAGTATGGCGCAGGGCGGTCGCGAACGCAAGGGCCGCTTCGCACCCCGCCTCACCGGGTGGATTCGCGAGCCGCGATCGTGAACGGCGCGGTGTGCTCGGTGGCCGGGCGCGCCGGATCGTCGATGCGGGCGACGACCAGTTCGACCGCTTTGGCGGCCATCCAGCGGTGGTCGGGCGAGACGGTGGACAGCGAGGGCACCATGACCCGCGACTCGGGCACGTCGTCGAAGCCGATGAGCCGCACGTCCTCGGGCACGCGGACGCCCCGGTCCGCGAAGCCGCGCAGCAGGCCCCGGGCCACGTCGTCGGTCACCGCCACCACCCCGTCGAAGTCCGGGCCCGCGTCGACCATGCGGTGGGCCGCCCGCCGCGCGCCCTCGGCGTTCATCGCGTCGAGCGTCGCCATCAGCGCCGGGTCGGCGGCCATCCCGCGCTCCCGCAGCGCGGCCGCGTAACCGCGGTGGCGGCGGGTGACGACGTCGACGTCCTCGCGGAGGGCGCCGGTGACGATCGCGATGCGGCGGCACCCGCGGTCGGCCAGGTGCTCGGTGGCGGCCTTCGTGCCCTCCTCGTTGGGCATCGCCACGTGGTCGAAGCTCGCCGCGAAGTCCCGCTCGCCGAGCATCGCCATCGGGATGCCGCCGGTGACGAGCCGCTGGTCCTGCGGGTCGAGCCCGGAGGCGGAGAGGATGAGCCCGTCGAACTGGAGCTTGTGGGACTGGGCGATCACCTCGAACTCGCCCTCGGCGGCGGCGCCGGTCTGCTCGATGGCGACGTGGAAGCCGCGCTGGGCGGCCTCGTCGATCACGTGCTCGGCCAGGAGCCCGAAGTAGGAGCTGTTGACGTGCGGCACGGCCAGCCCGAGCACGCCGGTGCGCCCCGAGCGCAGCGTCCGCGCCGAGACGTTGATGCGGTAGCCGGACTCGCGCACGACCTCCATGACGCGGCGGCGCACCGGCTCCGAGACGCCCGACCGGTTGTTGATGACGTTCGAGACGGTCATCTTCGACACCCCGGCCAGGCGCGCGACGTCGCCCATGGTCACCGTGCCCTGCCCCGCGGTCATGCGCCGCGTCCCCCCGAAGCGAGGGGGCGGGGGCGCGGGCGCGCGGGGGCGCCCTCGCGGGAGCGAGGCGTTTCGGCGGCGGTTCTCCGGGAGTTCACCTGGCCCACGGTACCGCCGTGCAGGTCGGGATCGTCGTCGGCCGCCCCGTCGATTCCAAGTTGGACGCCTCGGCGGTTCAGGCGGGGGCCGTGAACGGCTCGGTCAGGTGCGGCGTGGCGAGCGCGCCGCCCGCCTCGGCGACGCGGCGCAGCAGCGCCTCGCGGCTGGCGCGCGCCGTGCGCGGGTCCGACTCCAGGCCGTACGCCACCTCGGGGTGCAGCAGCTGCACGGCGTGGACGAGGACGTCGCCGGTGACCGCGACGAGCCCGCCGCCGGACTCGACCAGGACGCTCTGGTGCCCGGGGGTGTGCCCGGGCGTCGGGACCACCCGCGAGCGCGGCGTCAACGCGGTCTCGCCGTCGGCCGCCGCGAGCCGCCCGGCCGCGCGCAGCGGGTCGATCAGGCTCTCGCGCAACTGCGGATTGAGCGCGTCGACCGCGTCGAGTTCGCTGCGCTGGAGCACGTACCGGGCGTTGTCGAAGAACGGCCGCCGCTCCGGCCCGTCGGCGACCACGGCCCAGCCGACGTGGTCGGTGTGCAGGTGCGTGAGCACCACGGTGTCCACTTCGGCCGGGTCGACGCCCGCCGCCGCGAGCGCTTCGGGCAGGCGGCCGGGCACGGGCGCCCAGGACGCGGCCGGGCCGTCCGCGGGGCCGATGCCCGCGTCCACCACGGTGATGCCGGTGTCGTCGCGGATCGCGAAGGCGCGGAACTGGAGCCACCAGCGGCCGTCGGCGGTGACCGCGCCGGGGTCGAAGCGGTCGGCCGCGGCCCACTGCTCGGCGCCGGCGTCGGGGAACGCCTCGGCGCGGTCGGCGAAGAACGGCCCTTCGCCGTCGGTGAGGGCGATGATCGTCGCGGAGCCGATCCGCATGCTCGGGGTCATGCCGTGATGGTGCCACGGCGGCCCCACTCGGGCGAGACGGCGTGGGAATCCGCTTGTGTCCTTCGGCGCCGTGGCCGAGACTGACTCACCATGATGCCCTTGACCGCGATCGACCGCCTCAAGCGGACCGTGTCCGAGACCTGGCAGAGCCCCGTCGCCGATCAGGTGGCGGCCGCCTGGGGCCACCCCGCGGGCACCGCGAGATGGTGGCGTTCGAGCGCCTCCCACGTGTTCGTGCTGCCCCTCGGCGGGACCCGGCACTACCTGCGGTTCGTGCCCGACGCGTACCGCGGGCCGGAGCCGGTGGCCGCCGTGGCCGCCCTCATGGCCCGGCTCCACGGCAGCGGATCGGCCGTGGCGCGGCCGGTCCCCGGCGCCTCCGGCGCGCTCACCGCGACCGTGGCGACCGCGCTGGGCCCCATGCACGCGATGGTGCTCGACGCGGCGCCCGGCGAGGAGACCGACGCCGCGGCGCTCACCGAGCCGCGGGCGCGGCGATGGGGCCGGGCGCTGGCATGCCTGCACCGGGACGCGGCCGGGCTCGACGCGGACCTCCCCGAGTCCTTCGGCGAGATACGAGAGCTGCCCGCGTTGTTCGCAGCGGACGCGCCGCTGCTCGCGGCGGCGTCGCGGCTCGCCGAGTGGGTGGACGGCCTGCCCCGCGACCGGTCCCGCTACGGCGCGGTCCACGGCGACTTCGAACTGGACAACATGGCCTGGGAGGCGGACCGCCCGACCGCGTACGACTTCGACGAGGCGGCCCTGTCCTGGTACGCCGCCGACGTCGCCTACGCCCTCCGGGACCTGACCGGGGGTACCGGGCGCCCCCCGCCCGAGCACCGGGCGCGGTTCGACGCGTTCATCGCCGGGTACCGGAGCGTGCGCCCCCTCGACGACGAGGACCTGGACCGCCTGCCGGTCTTCGCCGCGGCGCACGCCGCGGCCTCGCTGGTGCGCATCACGCGCGCGCTGGGCGAGCCCGCCGACGCCGAACCGGCGTGGCTGGCGGAACTGCGCGCCGACCTGGCCGCGATGGCCGAAGCGCACCGGGGGCTCGTGATCGAGCGCTTCGGCCCCGGCGGCGAGGGCTGAACCCGGTCGCCCCGCTCACCGCAGCCCCCGCCACGGCGGCGGCGGGTCGGCCAGGAAGAAGCGCATGACCTCCAGGATGCGGTTGGCGGGCTGGGCGCTCCAGTGCGCGCCCGCCGGCTCGGCCGGCGACGCGAAGCGCCCTACGGCCCAGTGCAGGTGGTGCCACAGGACGCGCGCGGCCCAGGACTCCTCGCACCCGCCCGCGTAGCCTTCGAGCACCGCCGGGACCGCCCGCAGCGGGAGCTTCGCGAACTCGGTCGCCGGATCGGCCAGGGCCGCGTCGCCCCAGTCCAGGAGCGCGGTGAGGCGCTTCGTTCCGGGATCGGCGAGCAGATTGGTCGGCGAGGCGTCGCCGTGGATCAGCCGGGCGTCCGGCGCGGCGGGGCGGAGCGGTTCGAGGCGGTCGAACCAGCCGGTGAGCCAGTCGCACAGGTCGGCGCTGAGATACCCGGCCCCGGCCAGCGCCGCGACGTCCGGCCTCGGGTCGGCCGCGGCCTCGGCGGGCACGCCGGGCGGGGCGTCGACGTCCGCGTGCAGCGCGGCCAGCTCGGCGCCCAGCTCCCGGTACGCCGGACGCCACCGGTCGTCGGCCGAGCGCCCCGGCGTGACGCCGGGAGCCCGCTCGACCAGCATGTGGGGGACTTCGAGCGGCCCGCCGCCGTCGTCGAAGTCCACCATTGCGGGCGTGCGCACCCCGGCGCGCACCGCCGCCGGGATCACGACGGCCTCCTTGCGCAGGTCCTCGGCGGTCTCGGGCCGCGCGATCCGCAGCACGAGGGCCTCGCCGAGGAAGTAGACGAGGTTGGCCGCGCCTTGGACCGGCGCGGCGGCGACGGCGGCGGGGTCGACCCGGTGGCGGCGGGCGATCGCGGCGACCGCTTCGGGAATCGGCATCCGGCGATGCTATCGCCGCGCCCCTTGCGGCCCTGGAGCGCGGCGGCCTGCCGCCGCTGCGCGGCTATCGCGGTGCGACGGTCGCGAAGACCCCTTGCACGGGAGTCCCGTCCGGCCAGGTCCATCCGGCGATGAGGCCCTCGGGCGTCTCCCCGGCCGCCAGCGGGCGCAGGACGCGGTTGATCCGCACCTCGCCCTCGCCGGAGGACCCGCGCACGGTCACCGTCGGGTCGGGGGTGTGGCTCTCGCTCTGGTGCTGCGGCTCGGCCTTCCCGCGCATGAGGGCGCGCAGCTGCGCCGCCACCACCGGGTCGCGCTCGCCGTCGTAGAGCCACCGCGGACCGAGCACCCCGTGCTCGGAGACGCCGATCAGCGACTCCTCGGGCATGCCCTCCAGCGTCGCCCCGCGGTAGCCCATCGGCGCCAGGTACGCCACCGGTTCCGGCGCGGCGGTGTCCGCCACGACCATGAACTCGATCCCGACCTCGCCTTCGGGGTCGTCCAGGCGGAACCCGCCGGCCTTGACCAGCCGGGGCGCGGCCGCACCGAGGTACCAGGGCCGCTTCGGCAGCCACTCGGCGAGCAGCTCCAGTTTGGTGGGCGTCATGGTGGTGCGGTGCATGAATGCCATGCGAACTCCCTCACGCGTAGGTCCGGGTCCGACCCCAACCTATAGGAGCGCGCCCCGCCGGAGGGTCCGGGCGCATCCGATTCGCCGCATGCGACCGCTTCGCCCCGTTGCATTAGAGTTGATTCCGGTCACACACGGGGTACGGTTCAGGGCTTCTAGGGAGCGGAGACGGGATTGCGCGCCGGGCAGATCGTGGGCGGACGGTATCGGCTCGAGGGGCGCTTGGGCGCGGGCGGCCACGGGGAGGTCTGGCGCGCTTCGGATCTGCAACTGGACGACCGGCCCGTCGCGCTGAAGCGGGCGCTGCTCGGCGGCGGCACCGCCGCGGCCGCGAAGCTCCGCCGCGAAGCGGGCATCCTCGCGAGCATCAACCACCCCAACGTGGTCACCGTCCACGACGCCTTCCACGACGAGGACCAGTGGATCGTCATGGAGCACGTCTCCGGCCGCTCCCTGGCCGAGACCGGCCCGGTCACGGCCGACCGGGCCGCCCGCTTCGGCGCGCAGCTCGCGGGCGGGCTGGAGGCGGCGCACGCCGTCGGCGTCCTGCACCGGGACATCAAGCCCGCCAACGTCATGATCACCGACCAGGGCTTCGCCAAGCTCGCCGACTTCGGGATCTCCCGCAACGTGCACGCCGACGCGACGCTCACCGGCACCGGCGCGGTCACCGGGACGCCCGGCTACGTCGCCCCCGAAGTGGTCCGCGGCGGCCCGTCCACTCCCGAGTCCGACGTGTTCTCCCTGGGCGCCACGCTGTACCACGCCGTCGAGGGCGCCTCGCCGTTCGGCGACGGCAACGGCCACGCGCTGCTGCTGCGGACCGCCCAGGACCAGAAGACCCCGCCGCGCCGGGCCGGAGCGCTCGCCCCGATGCTCGACCGGATGCTGGACGCCGATCCGCGGCGGCGGCCCAGTCCCGGCCGCGTGCGGCGGGAACTGGGGGCGCTCTCCGGCGACCCGGCGATCGGCGTCGGGCCCGCGCCCTCCCGGCGGCGCGCCCCCGCCCGGGTCGCCGCCGCCGTCGCGGTGGCCGCCGTGCTCGCCGTCGCCGCGCTCGGCGCCTGGCGGTACCTGGGCCCCGAGGAGGCCGCACCCTCGCCGTCCGGCGCGGCCGCCGTCGACTCGGGCGCGGACCTCCTCGGCGACCCCGTCACGCTCGACCCCTGCGCGATGCTCGACGTCGAGGCCCTCGCCGCGCTCGGGGACGCCTGGATCGCCGCCGACCGGGGCACCTTCAGCCGCTGCAACGCCGTCGTGACCGACGCCGAGGGCCGGGAGGTCCTGCTCGAACTGCTCGTCATGCGCACCACCGCCGATCCCGATCCGGGCGAGACCGAGCGGATCGGGGCCGTCGACGTCATCCGCCACGAGCCCGAGCCCGAGGAGTGCGAGCGGACGCTGGCGCTGCCCGACGGGGAGCACTTCGTCTCGCTGGACGCCGAGCAGCACCGGGGCGGCGAGGCGGACCTGTGCGGCGTGGTCGAGGTGGCCGTGGGCACCGCGACGGCGGTGCTGAACGACGGCCAGGTCCCCAGGCTCGACGCCGTGCCCGACGAGGACTCGCTCATCCACGTCGACGCCTGCGGCCTGCTCGACAACGAGGCGCTCGAACGGTTCCCCGGCGTCGACGCCACCCATCCCGTCGTCGCCTTCGGCGGGTGGGACTGCACGTGGTACTCGACGACCAGTGGCCAGGACCTGCGGGTGCTCTTCGAGCGGGTCCGGCCGCTCACCGCCGACGAGGGGGAGGAACTGACGATCGGCGGGCACCGGGCGTTCCTCCAGTACGACCGCTGGAGCGAGGACTCGTGCCTGGTGAGCGTCGTCCATCTCGAACGGCCCAGCCCCGACCCCGACCGCACGACGACGAGCGAGGTGGTGCGGATCGAGGTCGAGGGCGACGAACCGCTGGACGAGCTGTGCGAGCAGGCGCTGGCGCTCGCCGAGCCGCTGGCCGAGGCACTGCCCGCGTCGTGAGTCCGGTTCGCGACCTCGTTACCGCGCGGGCGGCGCGCTCAGCGCTGCTCCGCCTCGTCGGGGAGGTCGATGCTGACCGCGAAGTCGTATTCGACGTGCACGTCGCGGTAGTCCACGCCGGGCTCGACCGGTTCGGGCAGGTTCACGCGGCGGCTGCGCTTCGCCGACCGCCTGCCGGGCGATCCGCCGAAGGTCACCTCGGCGCGCGGCGCTTCGTGGAAGCGCAGCTCCTCGGCCTTCACGGTCGAGGTGAACTCGATGTCGGGACGCGACGTCACGACGTCCGCTTCCGGGCCGTGCGCTTCCGGGCCGCCTTCTTGGCCGCTTTCTTGGCCGTCTTCCTCGGCGCCGTGCGCTTCCGCGGCTGCGTGCGCTTCTTCGCCTGCCGCTTGGCCGCGCGGCCCTCGGTCCCGGCCGCCGAGGCCGCGTCCCGTGCGGTCCCCTCGGCGTCGACCCCTTCGGCGACGCGCTCGGCGGTCCCCGGGGCGGATTCGAGTGCTTCACCGGCGCCCTCGCCGGCGCGGCGGACCGTGTCCCCGGCGCCTTCGCCGGTACTGCGCACCGCGCTCCCGACGCCCTCGCCGGTGTGCTCGATGGCGTCCGCGGCCCCTTCGCCCGCGGCGCCGACCGCGTGCGCGCCGCCCTCGGCCACGGGCTTGACCGTCCGCTCGACGGCGGACAGGGTCTGTTCGAGCACCTGCGGGTTCCGGTCGACGGTCGCCAGGACCCGGGCGACGATCTCGGCGACGCGTTCGAGCCGCACCTTGAGGGTCGCCTGCGCGTGCACGCCCTTCAGGTCGAGGTGCACCCTGCCGAGGGCGACGTCCGCGCCCACGTTGAGCCTGACCAGGTCGAGCACTTCGACGCTCAGCGACACGCGGGCCCGCAGGTCCTCGACGTCGACGATGAGCTCCTCGACGTCGACCTGCGGCACGTCGAGGTAGACGTCCGGTTTCGCCGTCCGCCGCTCGCCCAGCGCATCGGCCTGCTCCTCGAGTGCTCCGGCGGCCTCGGGCTCGTCGTTCTTCCGGACGCGTTCGTCCTTCTCGGGCATGTTGACGCTCCTGCCTCCCTGCTGTCACACAGCGTAGGGGCTGCGATCGCCTCTTGTCCGGTGATGAGCGATTCTCAGAAGCCGAACACGGGAATGCCCTGCCGGTCCGGCTCCGCTACTGCGAACACCACCGAGCCCGCTCCGCCTCGCCCGACCGGCCGACCTCCCCGGACGGCGCGCTCAGGGCGTGAAGGAGAGGACCGCCTCGCTGCCGTCGATCGCCGCCGCCTCGATGAGGATGCCGTTGAGCATCGCGGCGGACTCGGCGTCGAACGTGCCCGAGACGTACGTCCCGGCCCCTTCGCCCTCGACGGTCACCACGCCGTCCTCGATCGCGGCCACGGTCAGCGTCTCGACGCCGAAGGCGGGGTCGACGTCGAACGTCGTCCCGGCGCTCACGACGACCTCGCACTCGCCGTCGTAGCAGGCCGTGTAGTCGGTCCCGTCCGCCGCCTCCAGGGCCGCTTCGGGCGCCGCGGCGGAGTCCGCCCCGCCCGCGTCGCACCCGGCCAGGGCGAGCGCGGCCGCGGCGGGCAGTGCGAGGACGGTGATGGCGCGGGTCATGGTGTCTCCTCGGGTCGCCGGTTGTCTCGGCTCCGTTTGTACCCGAGACCGCTCGGGAGGGCTCCCCGGCGGGCCGTGCGACGCTGGGCCGACGGGAGACGACCGGGAGGGCGATATGAGCGACATCCTTCAGATCGAGGGCCTGGAGCCGCTGCCGCCGCAGCACGCGAGCCTCGCGTTCGGCGTCGGTGAGGCCGTGCCGGGCACGATCTACGTCCTGTCGGTGTCCGGCGGCGTCCGCTTCCGCCCCAAGGAGGACCGGTTCATCCTCTTCGGAAGGAACCGCCCGGAGGTCCACGTGTGCGTCGGTGAGGACGACCGGCGCGTCAGCCGCAGCCAGGGCCGGGTCGCCCGCCGCGGCGACCACTGGTGGCTGCGCAACACCGGGCGTCCGCCGCTGCGACTGCCCGGGACGCGGATGCTGTTCCCCGAGGACGAGCCGTTCCCGCTCGAACCCGGCTACACCCCGGTCTTCGTCAACGGCACCTCCGGCAGGCGCCATCTCATGGAGCTGTACGTGACCGGCGACGACGGGTGCCTGCCCCGGCCCGTCCCAGGCGAGTCCACACTGACCGACCGGCCGTGGAAGCTCGGCGACGCCGAGCGCCTGGCGCTGGTGGCGCTCGCGCAGCGGTACCTGCTGCACGAGGCGTACCCGCAGCCGCTCGCGTGGCGGCAGGCCGCTGAGCGGCTGATCGAGCTCCAGCCCGGTGAGCGCTGGACGCACCGGAGGGTCGAGCACACGGTGGCCGCGGTCCGCCGCCGCCTGACCGAGGCCGGCGTGCCGGGCCTGACCCGGGAGGAGGTCGGCGAACCGGTGGGCAACATGCTGAACCACAACCTGATCGTCGAGCTGCTCCGCTCCCGGACCCTGGTCCCGCCGGACCTGCGCCTCCTCGGCGACGACTGAGGCGCGCCGGCACGGCGCCGGGGCCCGCGGCTGTGGCCGCGGGCCCCGGCACCGTGCTGTGGAAGGCCGATCGCCGTCCGGCGGACGCCCGGGCCGGGCGCCGCGGGAGGCGGCGGGAGCGTCAGCTCACCGTGATCTCGGAGCTGCCGGTGCTCTGGTAGCCCTCGGTCGCCATGATCATGTAGTAGTTGAAGGAGCCCAGGTTCATTCCGGCCTGCGCCCAGGCGTCGAAGTGCGCGCCGGTGTCGATGCTGCCGCTGCTGCGGAGGTTCTGCCGGACGCTCCAGTACTGCGGGAACGTCTGCGTGCCCTCGACGGAGGGCGCGTCGTACCGCATGGAGTGCAGGAGGGTGTACTCGCCGCCGTCGACGTTGACCGAGCCGCGCACGTCGGCGCCGGTGCTCGGGTTGTAGGGGCCGTGGGACTCTACGATGTAGTACTCCACCAGCGGGTTGGAGGTCCAGCCGTAGAGCGCCAGGTAGCCGTTGCTGCCGTGGTCGACCCAGCCGTTGTAGTTCACGGTCCGGCGCCCGCCGTTGCTCCAGCCCTTGCCGCCGACCCAGTTGTTGACCCCGTTCCACTGGGAGCTGTAGCTTCCGCCGGGCCCGAGGGTCATCGAGGCCGCGCCCTGGGTGTCGGTCCAGAACGAGAAGTAGTACCCGTCGTGGGTGCCCTCCTGGTTGGTGGTGATGGTCTCCTGGGCGCTCGCGGTGCCGTTCATCAGCATCGCGGACGTGCCGAGCGCCAGGGCTCCCGCGCCGCCGAGCAGGATGTTCCTGCGGCTGAGCCGGCTGGCGGGTGATCGGTCCTTGGACATGCTTCCTCCTTGTGCGGGCCGGCGCTGTACGGCCGGCGGTGGCCGGGACGGGCCGCGCGTCGCCGTGTGACGCGGCGGGTCTTCGGTCGGCCGCCGTGGGGTCGGCGGCCGGAGGACCGAGTCGCGGCGGCGATCCGGATCGACAGCTGTCGATGCTGTCGACAGCAACAGTATTGTCCGACTGCTTCGCTTTGTCAACAATTATCGGAAATTTCTCGATAATCCAGTTTGACCAGTTTGGACCGTGCAAAATCATCATGCCTGCGTACATGTGGTGCTAAACCGGTAAAGATAGAAGAGAATCGATGTCTAAGGAGATTTCAAGGCGATTGGCGGGTCTGGATTGACCGAAACTTCCGGAAGTTTTCTGAGGGATCGAAGGTGCGCTGCGGGCACCGCTGCCGCGGGCGCGCGGCGGTGCTTCGGCGGTCGGACCGGGCCGCGCGGGCCCTGGGGACGCGAAAGGCCGGCCCGGTCACCGGAACGCGGTGCTGGGCCGGCCTCTCGCCGAGTGCTGGAGCGCGGTCAGATGCCGCTGCGCTGGATGAGCTGTTCGAGCTGGGCCCGGACGGTGTCGGTCACCTCGCCGCTCTCGTCGGTGGGGATGCCGAAGCGCACGAAGCGGTTGTGGTCGGGGGTGAGCAGCCCGCCGGGGTTGTCGGTCTGGAGGATCACATCGGTGTTCGCCTGGCTCGCGATGAACGTCACCTCGACCTCTTTGAGCTTGTCCGCGAACTCGCCGGTGGCCCAGTATTCGATCTCCTGGTAGAACGGCATGTGCGAGCCCGCGATCGTGCCCTTCTCCAAATCGGCCGACTGGAACACGAAGCCAAGGCCCTCAAGCGCGCTCATCACCGCGGCCTGCACCGGCAGCGGCTCGATCGTCAGCTCGTCCAGATCGCCCTTGTCGAACGCGTTGTCGAGCGCGAGCTTGGTGGCGACGCCCAGCTTCATCCCCGGCAGCGGGCGCCCCGCGACGGTGCTCAACGGCGCCTCCCACGGCACCGCGGCCTCGAAGTCGATGGAGTGGCCGGTCCCGGGGGCCAGGTTGAACGGGCCGGAGACCTGCGCGGAGAAGAAGTCGGTCGTGAAGGTCTTGTCCTCGCCCTTGGAGTCGTCCTCGACCAGGGCGGTGTACTCGATTTCGATGCCCTCGACCTTGCCCGGAACCTCACCGCCGGTGAAAGCCACCGCACCCTGAAGCGACCCACCGGGAGTGATGTGGGTGCTGGTCAACGTGGTGTCGACGGAGACTCCGACACCGAAGACGGACTTGAGAATGTTGAACACCACTGGGGTGAGTCCTTTCCGGGAGGATCGTTAGGGGGAGTTGCTCAATCGGGTAGCTGAATCGTATCGTGCTAGCTGGCAGAGCGCATCACTACCGGTACCGCCGGGTCACCGGGGGAGAGTTTCAGTCCCTCCCAAGGGATCGAGATCAGACGCTGGCGGAGCAGTTCGCGCGATTCGTCGAGGCTCGGCTGCTCCACCGGCTCGCCGCCGCGGAACAGCGGTGTCTGCAATGGCTTGTCGCCGGGCATCGGCTCCGGTTCCCCTTGCGAGACTATGACCTCCTCGACCGCGGTGCCGGTCGGCTTGTGCCGCCTGACCGCCCGCTTGCGCCCTCCCGTGGTGCCCTTGTGCTCCGAGCGCTTCGCGACCGGGCGTCCCTCCACTTCGACCAGTTTGTAGACCAGTTGCGCCGTGGGCGCGCCCGAGCCGACCACCACGGCGGTCCCGGCCCCGTAGATGTCCACCGGCGCGGCGGCCAGCGCCGCGATCGAGTACTCGTCGAGGTCCCCGGAGACGACGATCTTGGTGTCCTTGGCGCCCAGCTCGTCGAGCAGTTCGCGGGCGCTGGTCGCCATGATGTCCAGGTCGCCCGAGTCGATCCTGATCGACCGGAGCCTGGGCCCGGCGACGGCGACGGCGTTGCGGATGCCCTGGGTGATGTCGTAGGTGTCGACCAGCAGCGTCGTGTCGGTGCCGAACGTGGCGATCTGCGCCTCGAACGCGGCCGTCTCGGAGGCGTGCAGGAGCGTGAAGGCGTGCGCGCTGGTGCCCGCGGTGGGCACCCCGTAGCGCCGGCCGGCCTCCAGATTGGACGTCGAGGCGAAGCCCGCGAGGTAGGCCGCGCGCGAGGCGGCGATGGCGGCGGCCTCGTGCGTGCGCCGCGAGCCCATCTCCAGGATGGGGCGTCCGCGCGCGGCGGTGACCATGCGGGCCGCGGCGGAGGCCACGGCCGAGTCGTGGTTGAGGATCGACAGCGTCAGCGTCTCCAGCAGCACGCACTCGGCGAAGGTCCCGGTGACGGTCACGATCGGGGAGCCGGGGAAGTACAGCTCGCCTTCGGCGTAGACGTCGATGTCGCCGGAGAAGCGGTAGTCGGCGAGCCAGGCGGCCGTGTCGTCGTTGATGACGCGGTTGGCGGTGAGGTCGGCGAGGGTCTCCTCGTCGAAGCGGAACCTGCCGATCGCCTCGGCGAGGCGCCCGATGCCGGCGACCACGCCGTAGCGTCGTCCGGTGGGCAGGCGGCGGCCGAAGACCTCGAACACGCAGGGGCGGTCCGAGGTGCCGTCGTGCAGTGCGGCCTCGAGCATCGTGTACTCGTAGTGGTCGGTGTAGAGGGGCGTTCGCGGGAGCGTGACGGACATGCGACGAGCCTAATGCACGAGCGCGCCTCACACCTTTCATTGTCGCGCCGTTCCGATACATGGCCGGACGCCGGAAATGCCATGCCGCGGGCGAGCGGCTCGGGCGCCCGGCCTACTCTGGAAAGGGCTTTCCCACTGACCGGCCGGCCAGTCGGCCGACGCCCCGCCCCCGAGGAGCCCCCGTGATCGCCCGCACCGCCGAACCGAGGTTCTCCGGCCCGCGCATGGTCCTCATCGCGACCCTCGCCATGGGCCTGACCGCCCCCGGCCAGACCGCCTCGGTCTCGGTCTTCATCGACCCGATGATCGCCGACCTCGGCCTGGGGCGCACCGCCGTCTCCGCCGCCTACATGGTCGGCACGCTCGCCGGGGCGCTCGCGCTGCCGTGGGTCGGCCGCGCGGTCGACCGCCGCGGGGTGCGCCGCGTCATGGCCGTGGTCGTCGTCGCCTTCGGCTCGGCCTGCGCCGGACTCTCCCTCGCCCAAGACCTGCTCGGCCTCACCCTCGGCTTCGTCGGCGTCCGCATGCTCGGCCAGGGCGCCCTGGGCCTGTGCGCGGCCACGCTCGTCTCCCGCTGGTACGCCAAGCGGCGCGGCCGGGTCGTGAGCCTCCAGATCGCCGTCGGCGGCGGCATCATCGCCCTCTCCCCAGTCCCGCTCGAACGGATCATCGCGGCCGCCGACTGGCGCACCGCGATGCTCGTCGAGGCCGCCGTCGTCGTGGGCGTCCTGCTCCCGCTGACCCTCGTGTGGGCCCGCGACCGGCCCGCCGACCTGGGCCAGTTCGTCGACGGCGACCCGGCCAACGGCCGCGGCTCGCGCGCCGAGCGGGGGCTGACCCGCGCCGAGACGATGCGGCGCCCGTTCTTCTGGGTCCTGGTGGGCGTCTTCGCCACCGCCGGGTTTTTCAACGCCGCCATCGGGTTCCACCTCATCGCCCTGCTCGGCGAGCGCGGCCTGTCGGCCACCGAGGCCGCCGCGAACTTCCTGCCCCAGGCGATCGCCGGGACCGCCGCCACCCTCCTGGTCGGGTCCGTGATCGACCGGGCCAACCCGCGCCTGGTGATCGCCGTCGCCATGCTGGCCTTCGCCGCCGCCTTCGTGTGGGGCACCGCCGCCGAGCCCGGCTGGTCGGCCGTCGGCTTCGGCGTCGTCTTCGGCGCGTGCGGCAACGCCCTGCGCGCCATCGAGAACGGCATCACACCGCAGCTGTTCGGCACCGCCCACATCGGCGCCATCCGCGGCGTGGTCTCCGGGGTCACCATCACCTTCAGCGCCTTCGCGCCCCTGCTCTACTCGCTGTTCTACTCCTGGACCGGCTCGTTCTCCCCGGTGCTGTGGCTCTCCGCGCTGGTGCCGCTGGCGGTCATGGTGGCCGCCCTCACCGTCCCGCTGCCGCACCCGCCGCCCGAGGAGCGATCGCGTCTCACGGGCTGAGCGAGGGAGGCGGGATCGCCCCGCCGCGTGTACCCTTGTCGGCGTGTTGCGGATAGCGCATGAACTGGTCGAGGCGATGGTCGCCCACGCCCGGGCCGACCACCCGGACGAGGCGTGCGGACTCATCGTCGGCCCCGAGGGCACGGGAGAGCCGGAACGGCACGTCCCGATGACCAACGCCGCCCGCTCCACGACCTTCTACGAGTTCGACGCCGAAGAGTGGAAGCGCGTCTACGACGAGATGTGGGACAACGACGAGGAGGTCGTCGTGTCGTACCACTCCCACACCGCCACCGAGGCCCGCCCCTCGCGCTCCGACATCGCGATCGCCTCCGAGATGGGGCTTCCCCAGGCGCACTACGTCCTCGTGACCACCCGCGATCCCGAGACCGCCGAGGTCCGCTCGTTCCGCATCGCCGACGGCGAGGCCGCCGAGGAGCCCATCGACGTCATCGGGGCCCCCGACGCGGTGCAGACGTACAAGTTCGCGCACAGCCCCGACTCGACCGTCTACGACTGTCACTGAACCCGCCGCCGCAGGCCCCTGCGGTGCGACCAGTCTGCCGTTCTCCCATGACCGAAGAAGGAATCTCCATGTCTGTTGAAGTCCGCGTCCCCACCATCCTCCGCAGCCACACCGGCGGCCAGAAGGTCGTCTCCGGCCAGGGCGAGACGCTCGCCGAGCTGTTCGACGACCTCGACGCCGCCAACGCCGGACTCAAGGGCCGCATCGTCACCGACGAGGGCAAGCTGCACCGCTTCGTCAACGTCTACATCAACGACGAGGACGTCCGCTTCATCGGCGGCCTCGAGGCGAAGCTGTCCGACGGCGACTCGGTCACGATCCTGCCCGCGGTCGCGGGCGGCATGTAGGGGCGGGCCGTGGGCCCGCGCCCGACGCCCGCTCCCGTCACCCGCCGCGAGGCACCGCGAGCGCCGCGCGCCCGCGGTGCCGAGCAGGCGCATCCGACGACCCGTCCGGAAGGGGAGTGACCTCCGTGACCCGCTTCGCCGACATCACCGCGACCCTCGGCGACACGCCGCTGGTGGGCCTGCCGAGCCTCTCCCCGTCCCCGGACGTCCGGCTGTGGGCCAAGCTCGAAGGCGCCAACCCCACCGGCTCGGTCAAGGACCGCGTGGCGGCCAAGATGATCGAGGCCGCCGAGGCCGAGGGCCGCCTCACCGAGGGCAGCACCATCCTGGAGCCCACCTCCGGCAACACCGGCATCGCCGTCGCCATGCTCGCGCGCCGCAAGGGCTACCGCCTGGTGTGCGTCATGCCCGAGAACACCTCCCTGGAGCGCCGCCAGCTGCTGACGGCCTTCGGCGCCGAGATCGTGTTCTCCCCGGCCGCGGGCGGCTCCAACGCCGCCGTCGCCAAGGCCCGCGAGATGGCCGCCGGGCGGCCCGACTGGGTCATGCTCAACCAGTACGCCAACCCCGCGAACGAGGCCGCCCACTACGAGGGCACCGGCCCCGAGATCCTGCGGGACCTGCCGGGCATCACGCACTTCGTCGCCGGCCTGGGCACCACCGCGAGCCTCATGGGCGTGGGCCGCTACCTCACCGAGCACGTCCCCGACGTCCAGATCGTCGCCGCCGAGCCCCGCTACGGCGAGCTCGTCTACGGCCTGCGCAACCTCGACGAGGGCTTCGTGCCGGAGTTGTACGACGAGAAGGTCCTCACCCGGCGGCTGTCGGTCGGCACCGAGGACGCGCTCAAGCGCACCCGCGAGGTCCTGGCCGCCGAGGGCCTGTTCGTGGGCCTGTCGACCGGCGCGGTCCTCCACGCCGGGCTCGCGCTCGCCCGCGAGGCCGACCGGGCGGGCCGCGTCGCCGACATCGCGCTGCTGGTGGCCGACGGCGGCTGGAAGTACCTCTCGACCGGGGCCTACTCCGAGGGCCTCGACGACGCGGTCGGCGCCCTGGACGGCCAGGTGTGGGCATGACCCCTCATATTGCTAGCCTGGCCGCATGAGTTCCGCCGAGCAGACGCGCACGTTCCTCTCCGGAGGCACCGGCGGCCTCCCCCGCCAGGGCGGGTCGCCGCTGGAGGGCGGTGCGGACGCCGAGGGCGACCGGGCCCCCGCGGGCGGCCCCGAGTCGCCGGAGGTGCGGCTCCGCCGCCTGGCGGGCGTCGCGGTCTGGGCGCTCGCGCTGGTCCTGGCCGGGTCCGCCTCGGCGATCGTGAGCCTGTTCCACATCTTCGGCGACGCTCCGGCCTGGTTCACCCCGGCGTTCATCACCACCGGCGTCGTCGGCATGCTGCTCACGATGATGGCGTTTGCCACGCTGCGCTTCAAAGGCGTCCCGTGGATGTTCATGGCCGCCGCCTCGGTCACGCTGCTGGCCGCGTTCGCGATGCTGTACATGGTCTGACCTGCCCCGGCGCCCCCGCCGGCCCCCGCGACCCACCCGCCGCATCTTTTACTGTGGCGAGCGCCACCATGTCATTTTGGCGACAATCCTGTGCCGAGGGGCGGCGCGTCCCCGCGTTCCGGACGTACGCTCGGAGCCCATGAACGCCCACGATGACGCCTGCGGAAGCGTAGATGAGTAATGCGCCCATCGGGATCTTCGACTCCGGTGTCGGGGGTCTGACCGTCGCCCGAGCGGTCGCCGAGCAGCTGCCCGCCGAACGGCTGGTCTACGTCGGCGACACCGCTCACGTTCCGTACGGCCCCAGGCCGATCGCCGAAGTCAGGCGGCTCACGCTCGACGTCTGCGACAACCTGGTCCAACGGGGGGTGAAGGCCCTGGTCATCGCGTGCAACTCGGCGTCGGCGGCCAGCCTGGCCGACATCCGGGACCGCTACGGCATCCCGGTTGTCGAGGTCATCCGGCCCGCCGTCCGCCGCGCGGTCGCGACCACCCGGTCCGGCCGGATCGGCGTGATCGGGACGCGTTCGACGATCTCCTCGGGGGCCTACCTCGACGCCTTCAACGCCGTGCCCGACGTGAAGGTGACCGCGGTGGCCTGCCCGGCGTTCGTCGACTTCGTGGAACGAGGAGTGACAACGGGACGACAGCTCCTGGGCCTGGCACAGGGGTACCTTGAGCCGCTACAGCAGTCCGACGTCGACACGGTCGTGTTGGGCTGCACCCACTACCCGCTGCTGTCGGGGCTCATAGGACTGGTGATGGGAGAGGACGTGACGCTGGTGTCGTCCGCGAGCGAGAGCGCCCGCGAACTCTACCGCGTGCTCACCGAGCGCGACCTCCTCGCCGAACGCGAGGGGCCCGTCACCGAACACGCCTTCTACGCCACCGGCGACCCGGAGGCCTTCACCCGCACCGCCCGCCGCTTCCTGGGGAACCTCTTCCCCGACGCCGCGACGGCAGCACTGGACGAGGTGTGATCCGCCATGAAACTGACCGTGATCGGCTGCGCAGGCTCTTTTCCCGCACCTGACACACCCTGCTCGGCCTACCTCGTGGAGGCGGGCGGGTTCCGCCTCCTGCTCGACTTCGGCACCGGCTCGCTCGGCGAACTCCAGAAGCACCTCGACCCGCACCTGCTCGACGCGGTCATCGTCACCCACCTCCACGCCGACCACTTCTTCGACACGTGCGCCTACGCGGTCATGCGCCGCTACTACGCGCCCGGCGCCTCCCGGCGCCCCCTCCCGCTGTACGGGCCCGCGGGCGTCGCCGAACGCCTCGTCGTCTCCTACGGCGGCCAGGGCGAGCTGTGCCCGCCGTCCCTGCGCGACGTCTACGACTTCCACGAGCTCGAACCCGGCGCCTTCGACCTGGGGCCGATGACGGTCACCGTCGACCGCGTCGCCCACCCGGTCGAGACCTTCGGCGTCCGCGTCGAGCACGCCGGCTCCTCGCTGGCGTACTCCTCCGACACCGGTCCCTGCGAGGCCCTCGAATCCCTCGCGGCCCACTGCGACGTGCTCCTGGCCGAAGCCTCCTACCTGGAGAACCGCGAGAACCCCAAGGGCGTCCACCTCACCGGCAAGGACGCCGGGGACTACGCCACCAAGGCGGGCGCCGGGCGCCTGCTCCTCACCCACCTGGTGGAGCCGTGGAACCCGCGCGAGACGACCCTCGCCGAGGCCCGCGGCGCCTACGCCGGCCCGGTCGAAGCGGTCAGGCCCGGGCAGGTCTACGAGTTCTGATACCTGCTTGGCACATAACCGGGATGTTCGCGTTGTGCTGACGCCCTAACTTCGAAGTATGTCGAGCTACGAGCAACCCCAGCAGTACAACTTCGAGCCCGGCGGCCCGCAGCCGCCCCACCAGCCGCCGCCCCAGCAGGCCCCGCCGCCCTACGCCCCGCAGCAGGGCTACGGCGGACCGCCCGTCCCGCCCCCGCCGCCCGGCGCCTACGGCGGCCAGCCGCCCCAGCAGCCGCCCGGCGGCTACGTCCCCATGCCCCCGCCCCAGCAGCCCCCGCCGCGCCGCCGCGGGACCATCGTCCTCGCCTCGGTGCTGTCGGTCGCGCTCCTCGCCGGCATCGGTGCGTTCGTGTTCTTCAAGTTCGTCTGGACCTCCGGGCCCGACCCGGCCGAGCGCTTCCCGTCCTCGGCCGCCATGTACGCCGAGTTCAACTTCGACCCGTCCTTCGACCAGACGCCGAAGCTCATCGAGCACCTGAACAAGTTCGAGGGGCTCGACTACGACGACACCAACGACATCATCGCCGACCTCCTGGAGGAGAGCGGCATCGAGGACATCGACGCCGAAGAGGACATCACCTCCTGGCTCGGCCGCCGCCACGGCATGGCCATGTGGGAGCACGACGGCAGCCCCTACGCCGTGGTCAACCTCGCCAGCACCGACGCCGACGCCGCCGAGGCCGGCCTGGAGAAGATCCGCGAGTCCTCCGGCGCCGACGAGGACCAGTGGGCCTACAGCGTCACCGACGACTCGGTCCTGATGGTCGCCGGCGACACGGGCGCGGCCGCCGCGCTCGAAGCCGCCCAGAGCGAGGCCGAGTCCTCGCCGCTGTCGGACTCCGGCGCCTACGACGAGGCCCGCTCCTGGCTCGACGGCGACCAGCTCGCCGTCTACTGGATCGACGTCGACGCGGTCCTCGACATGGCCGAGACCATGGGCGACGAAGAGGCGATCGCCTCCATCGAGTCGGTGTACTCCGGCCACGCCGTCCTCGGCCTCTCCGCCTTCGACGACGGCTTCGAGCTCTCCTACCGCTTCTTCGGCGACCAGGACGACCCGTGGACCGGCTCCGAGGAGCTGCTGGCCGACATGGGCGAGATGCCCGGCTCCGACATCGCCCTCACCGCCGACATCCCCGAGAACCTCGCCGAGATCACCGAGGAGTGGACCGGCGAGCTCGAGGACATCGACGGCGGCTCCAGCGGCGCCCCGCTCACCGACGCCGAGTACGAGGAGTACCTCGCGCTCGACGAGCAGTGGTGGAACGACACCCTCGCCCCCGAGGACGAGGCGCGCTACGCCGAACTCGAAGAGCGCTACTGGAGCTACGGCACCGAGGACGCCCCCTGGGACACCGGCTCCGGCACCGGCTCCGACGACGTCCTCGGCTCGGTCCAGGAGCTCATCGACCTCGTCTCCGGCGCGCAGATCTCCCTCGCCGCCGACATCCCCGCCGAGGGCGAGGACTTCAACCCCGAGTCCCTGTTCGTCTCGATGGTCCTCGCCGACGACCGCGGCGAAGAGCTCGACCAGCTGATCAGCGACATGACCAGCGGCGAGGAACTGCCCCCGGGCACCGAGATCGACGGCTCCTCGATCTCCTACACCGGCGGCGACGTCGCCGACGGCAAGCTGTCCGACGACGACCGCTTCAGCTCCTTCACCGAGGCCGCCCCCGACAAGACCGCGCTCGCCGTGTGGTTCGACGTCAGCGAGCTGACCTCCTACGAGGAGTACAGCGAAGCCGAGCCGCTCTCGGCCTTCGCCTGGGCCCACGGCACCGTCGACGGCGACGGCACCGGGCTCGCCCGCCTCTACCTGAAGTAACACCGACGGCGAACGGGATCGGTCACGCTAGGCTCGACTGCGTGACCGATCCCGTTCGCCGTGCGCCCGGCCCCGCCCGAGAGCGCAGGGTGCCCGAGACCGAGTCGGCCCGCTCGCCCTTCCAGCGCGACCGGGCCAGAGTCCTGCACTCGGCGGGGTTCCGCCGTCTGGCCTCGAAGACCCAGGTCCACACCGCGGGCACCGACGACTTCCTCCGCACCCGCCTGACGCACTCGTTGGAAGTGGCCCAGATCGCCCGGGAGGTGGGCGACGAGCTCGGCTGCGACCCCGACGTGGTCGACGTCGCGGGCCTGGCGCACGACCTGGGCCACCCGCCGTTCGGCCACAACGGCGAGGACGCGCTCCACGCGGCCGCCGCCCCCTGCGGCGGCTTCGAGGGCAACGCCCAGACGCTGCGGGTCCTCACCCGCCTGGAGGCGAAGATCCTGGACGCCGACGGCGAGTCCGCCGGCCTCAACCTGACGCGGGCGTCCCTGGACGCGGCCTGCAAATACCCCTGGGAGGCCCGCCCGGGCACGCGCAAATTCGGCGTCTACGCCGACGACCGCCCCGTCTTCGACTGGTTCAGGGCCGGCGCGCCCGCCGAGGCGCAGTGCCTCGAAGCGCAGGTGATGGACTGGTCCGACGACGTGGCCTACTCGGTCCACGACGTCGAGGACGGCCTCCACGGCGGCTACATCGACCTGCCCGAGCTCATGGACGACCCCGCCGAGCAGGCCGGGGTGTGCGCCGACGCCGCCGGACGCTACTCCGATGAGTCCGAGGCGGCCCTGGGGGAGGCCCTGAAGGACCTCCTGCACGACCCGGTGGTGCGCGGCCTGCGCGGCTACGACGGCTCCTTCGCGGCGATGGTGGCGCTGAAGTCCTTCACCTCGGCGATGGTGGGCCGCTTCGTGAGCGCCGCGGTCGCGGCCACCCGCGAGCGCTACGGCGGGGCGCCGCTCGGCCGCTACGACGCGAACCTCGTCGTCCCCGAGCGCGAACGGGTCCAGTGCGCCCTGCTCAAGGGCATCGCCTGGCGCTATGTGATGCGCCCGAGGACCGACGAGCCGTACTACGCGCGCCAGCGGGAGGTCCTCACCGAGCTCGTGGCGCTGC
This sequence comes from Glycomyces sp., assembly GCA_035765105.1. GTDB lineage: Bacteria > Actinomycetota > Actinomycetes > Mycobacteriales > Micromonosporaceae > Glycomyces. The sequence goes on along the minus strand of DASTYG010000004.1, from coordinate 80,770 downwards.
TGGGCGACCGCGGGCCGGACGCGATGGAGCCCATGTTCGCCGCCGCCTGGCGCCGCGCGGCCGACGACGCCGGGCGCCTGCGGGCCGTGATCGACCAGGTGGCCTCCCTGACCGACGCCTCGGCGACCGCCTGGCACGGCCGGCTCTCGGTCTGAGCGGCCGGGTCCTCAGAGCCGCGGCAGACCGGCGAGGCGCTCGACGCGGCGCTCGCTGACCGCCTCGGAGGCGACCCATTCGGCCATGAGGACCGTCGCGTCGTCGTCCAGCTCGCCGCCGTGGTGGTCCAGGATGCTGCGGATGAGGCGGCGCAGCGTCTCGGGCGTCGGCAGCCGGTCGGTGTGGTGGCGGTTGAGGAAGTCGGCGAACTGGTCGAGGCCGAACTCCCGGCCCTCGCCGTTGCGGGCCTCGGTGATGCCGTCGGTGTAGAGCACGACGCGGTCGCCCGGCTCCAGCTGCTCGGTGCACACCGTGGGTTCGAGCCCCAGGTCGGTGCCCATCGGGTGGGCCGGAGGGCACTTCAGGCTGGCCGACCAGCGCTGGCCGCGGATGACGATCGGGGCCGGGTGCCCGCGGTTGACCCAGGTCAGCGTGCCGTCGCGCGTGTCGAGCGTGGCGAGGACGCCGGTGACGTACTGGTTCCCGGCGAACTGCTCGATGAGGATGCGCTCGATCGCCTCGCTGGTCTCGACCAGCCCGGCCTCCCGGCGCCGCCGGTTGCGGTAGACGGCCACGGCCAGGTTCGCGGCGATCCCGGCGGTGGTGTCGTGGCCCATGGAGTCGAACACCGCCAGGTGCGCCGTGTCGCCGGACATGGCGTAGTCGAAGGCGTCGCCGCCGACCTCGTAGGCGGGCTCCATGACGCCGCTGATCACCACCGTGGAGTCGGCGTAGGTGCGCGGCGGCATGAGCTGCCACTCCTGCTCGGCGGCGACGCCCATCCGCCTGGTCCGCAGCAGCTTCGGGTAGGCGTCGCTGGAGCGGCGCCGCGCGAGCAGCACCAGGGCGGCCATCGACGCCAGGTGCTCGGCCTTGCGCAGGGTGTCCTGGCCGCCGTCGGGGGCGCTGACGCGGATGACCCCGAGGCGCTCGGTGCCCTTGATGAGCGGCGCCCAGCACTGGAAGCGGCCCCGGTCGTCCTCGGCCCCGGCCACGGGCTGCCCGTACTGGAAGGCGCGGCCCGCCAGGGAGCCGTCGACCGGGTGCTCCCGCTCGGCCTCCTGCTTGGCGTCGGCGCCGATGCCGGTCATCTCCCGCAGCACTTCCTGCTGCATGTCGGCGAGGTAGATCGCCACGTCCTCCAGACCGACCAGGGCGGCGCACCGGTTCACCTCTTGCGGGATGTCGTTGAAGGCGACCAGGTGGCTCGCGTCCAGCAGGCTGACGAGCATGGCGAGGACGTCCCCGTCGTCGTGAGCGTCCATAGCGGTGTCCCTCCGCGCGTGAGCCGGCGGCCCGGGCGGCCGACTCGGGACCGGGGTATACCACCGTCGCCGCGAACGAAACGTCCCACCCGCGCTCCGCCCCGCCGCCGACGGCGCGATCGATACCGAGTTTCTTTCGGAAAGCGGAGTCGCCGTCCCCGAGGCCGGTTCGCCGCCTCGCCGTCGGCGGCGGGGCGGGCGCTCAGCGCCTGCGGAAGACCAGGTCGAAGATGCCGCGGCCGGCCTTGACGCCGCGGCGCTCGAACTTCGTCACCGGGCGGCGCTCGGGCCGCGGCGCGTAGCCGTCGGCGGTGTTCTCCAGCCCCTCGTCGGCGGTCAGGACCGCGAGCATCTGCTCGGCGTAGTCCTCGATGTCGGTGGCGCAGTGGAGCAGGCCGCCGGGCCGCAGCAGGCCGCGCATCGTCGCCGCGTGCGCGGGCTGGATGATGCGGCGCTTGTGGTGGCGCTTCTTGGGCCACGGGTCGGGGAAGTACACGCGGATCTCGTCGAGCGAGCCGGGCGCGATCCCGTGCCACAGCAGCGGCAGCGCGTCGCCCTGGTAGATGCGCACGTTGTCGAGCCCGCGCTCGTCGGCGCGGGCCATGAGGTCGGCGATGCCCTGCGGGTAGACCTCGACGGCCAGCAGGTCCCGGTCGCGGTCGGCGTCGGCCATCGCGGCGGCGGCCTCGCCGTTGCCCGAGCCGATCTCCAGGACGAGCGGGGCCTCGCGCCCGAACAGCGCCGCCGGGTCGATCCGGCCGTCCTCGGGCGTCCACGCCACGCCGTAGCGCGGCCAGAGCCGCTCCATGGACTCGTCGTGGCGGGGCTTGTTGCGGCCCTGGCGGAAGTTGAACGTCAGGATGTGGCGGTGCTCGGTCTGCTCAGGCATAACCCTTCGAGCTTAGCGGGGGACTCGTAGGAGCGGCCCCTGATGCCTCCGGTGGAGTCGGGCCGGCGCGCCTCGGGGCGCGGGGGCGGCTCCACGGCCTCGTCGAGCGTGCCGTTCTCGAACAGGAACGACTCGCGGCGCTCCTCGGACTCGTAGCCGTCGTCGGCGCCGGGCTGCTCGGGCACGTACGTGGGCGGGCCCTCGGGCGCCTCGTCGGGCTCGGCGGTGATCATGGCGCGGGCCGTGTGCCCGGTGCCGTGCATGAGCTTGGCGCGGGAGCGCAGGAAGTACACGTAGGCGCCGAGGACGCCCAGGGCCAGCGCCGCGCCGATCCAGAAGCCCGGTCCGGCGACGGCGACGCCCGCCAGTTCGAATATCGCCAGTGCGATGAGCACGTAGAGAATGCGGCGGTGGCGCCTTCGCCACCATTCCGCGCGCATCGCTCGAAGCCTGGCCGTCTCACGCATCTCGGGGTCCTCGCCGGTCACCGACTTGTCGACTACCAACCGTACCGACTCCCCGCTGCCTCTGCCGCGCCGCTCCCACTCCGGCGGCGTCTCGGGGTCGGGGATCGGTTGCGGCGCGGGCGCTTCGCCGGATTCGCCCGCGTCTTCGGGCTGGTCCGGGGCGGGCCCGCGGGCCTCGCGGGAGAGGACGCGCGCGTCGGAGGCGGCGCGGTCGGCGATCATGCGCTCGTCGGGATCGTAGCGACGCACCAGCGCCGGGGTCAGGGCGAGCAGGCTGGTGGCGACCAGCAGGGCCAGAAGAACCGAAGCGGGCATTGCTCACCTCCCGGGGTCGTACGCAAGATCAGGTGCGTTTCCCAACGGTACGCAATAGCCTGACAGATTTCCGACAGTTGGCTGGAACATCGCTGGGTGCGACCTATACCGTCACTGCTGGTCACAATCGGGTCACGATTGACGATTGGGATGGAATTGTGGGCATGGATGCGTGATTAATCCGTTTCGAAGGGAAGGGATTTCGCCTAGCCTCTAGGCACAACCTGAACCGTAGTCACTCGTTAACCCGATTGAGGCGCTGTACACCGCTCCCGACCGCTCCGGTCGAGGCACACCGCCGAAAAAGCACCGTGAGCCGCGAAACCGAGCCCCCGAATCCTATGAGCTCGGCGCCACAAGGAAGGAGCCCCGGCGACACATGCCCGAAGACCTGCCCGCCGGAAATCCCCAAAGCGTCGAAACCCGCGCCCCCGACGCCCAGTCCGACCCCGAGCTCCTCGCCGCCACCCGCGAGGGCGACACCGCCGCCTACGCGGTCCTGTACGAGCGCCACGTCCACGCCGCCCGCCGCCTCGCCCGCGTCCTCACCCGGGACGCCGCCGGCGCCGACGACCTCGTCTCCGAGACCTTCGCGAAACTCCTCCACACCCTCCGCGACGGCCGCGGCCCCGACCTGGCCTTCCGCCCCTACATGCTCCGCACCCTCCGCAACACCTTCTACGACCGCCTCCGGCGCGACGAGCGCGTCGAGTTCACCGACGACCTCACCGCCCTCGAAGCCGGCGGCCCGGGCGGCGACCCCACCGTCGACAGCGCAGTGGAGGGCGCCGAGCGCCGCTACGCCGCCCTCGCCTTCGGCAAGCTCCCCGAGCGCTGGCGCATGGTCCTGTGGCACACCGAGGTCGAAGAGGACACCCCGGCGCAGATCGCCTCCATGCTCGGCATGACCGCGAACGGGGTCGCCGCCCTGGCCTACCGCGCCCGCGAGAAGCTCCGCCAGAACTACCTCACCGAGCACGCCGCCGACTCCCCGCCCGAGGAGTGCCGGTGGACCGTCGACCGGCTCGGCGCGCGCGTCCGCGGCAAGCTCGGCGCCCGCGACGTCGGCCGGGTCGACGAGCACCTGGAGTCCTGCGTCTCGTGCAGCCTGCTGTTCGCCGAGCTGACCGAGCTGAACTCGGGGCTGCGCCTCGTCCTCGCCCCGGTCGTCCTCGGCACCGCCGCGGCCCCCTACCTCGCCGCCGGAGCGGCCTCCGCGGCCGGGATCGCCGCCGGGGGCGTGCTGGGCTTCCTGCTCTCGCCCTTCGTCGCCGTCGGCAACTGGTGCAAGCGCGTCTTCCAGCAGCTCGGCCCCCGCGGCTCGGTCGCCACCGGCACCGCGGGCGCCGTGGTGGCCGTCGCCGCCGTCGTCCTCGCCCTCCTGCCGAACGGCGAGGAGAGCGAGCCGCAGGCCGCCCCCGACCCGCCCGCCGCCTCCGAGCCCGCCGACGAGGAGGCGCCCGGGACGGACGAGGCGGACGCGCCCGGGCCCGCCCCCGACGACCCGGCCGACCCCGCCCCCGAGGACGACCCCGCCGCCCCGCCGCCCGAGGACGAGGCCGACGAGCCCGCCCCGGCGACCGGCTACGGCATCGAGCACGGGCTCGGCACCGCGGGCCTGGTCGCGGGCGGCGAGGGCGTGCTGCCGATCCGCCTGGAGGCGGGCGGCTCCGGCGGCGGGTACGCGCCCGCCTCGCATCAGACCGTCGAGGCCGCCCGGCTCCCCGAGGCCGGCCCCGCCCCCGGCCGCCCCGCCGCCTGGGGCCAGGCCGCGGGCACGGCCGTCAGTCTCGAGATCACCCTCCCCGAGGGCATCACCCTCGCCTCGGAGGACGCCGAGCCCGGCTGGCGCTGCGGCGGCGACGCCGCCCGCGTCCGCTGCACCGTCCCCGAGCTGCCCGACCCCGCCGTCGCCGAGGTCCGCATCGCCATCGCCGACCACGTCAGCGGCTTCCAGTCCTTCACCGTGACCGTCTCGGGCCCCGGCATCACCGGGACGACCGTGCTGCGCGTGCCCGTCGCCCCCGCGGGCTCGGCGGTCGCCTACGCCAACGTCGACGCCACCGGCGTCACCGCCGCGGGCAACACCTGGCTCACCTGCGCCCTCCCCGTCTGCATCGGCGACAACGGCCCCATGAAGCCCTACAAGGCCACCAACGCCGCCCACCCCCAGCCCCCGGCGGGCCAGGAGGGCGAGGCCGTCAGCGGGGCCGCCGTCACGGTCCCCGACGGCGCCCGGGTCCTCTGGGCGGGCCTGTACTGGGCGGGCGTCGACGAAGGGCTGCCCAGGGAGGTCGCTCTGGCCGGCCCCGGCGGCGGCTGGACCGAGCTGAGCGCCGCCGCCGTCACCGACACCGACCCCGGCGAGCAGGCGTTCGCCGACGTCACCGGCCTGGTCAGCGGCTCGGGGCCGTACTGGCTCGCCACCGACAATCACGCGCTGCCGCCCGACAAGTGCGGCTACGGCAAGGGGAAGGGCGTCGCGCACTGCCAGGAGCGGCAGTGGGCCGGGTGGTCGCTGACGGTCGTCTACGCCGAGCGGGGCGCCGAGTCCCGCGAGGTCGCGGTCTACGACGGCGCCCCGGCGGCCGACACCGTGATCGACGTCCGCGGCGGCGGCGAGGTCACCCTCGCCCACACGCTGTGGGGCGGCTCGGCCTATGCGACCGGCGACGCCCTCACCGTCGGCGGCGAGGGCATGGGGGAGCCGGGGCGCGGCGAGGCGAACGGCGCGCTGAACAACCCGGGCTGGTACACCTACGGGGTCGACGTGGCCGTGCACTCGGCCGAGCTGGCGGAGAACGGCCGCATCCGGTACGAGCGCGGCGGCGACCCGTTCATCGTGGGCGTGGTGGCCGTCGCCGCACCGAGCGGCTGAGACGCCGGACACGCTACCCTGATACGGTGCCGAGCATTCCCACCGATATCCCGCCGGAACGCCCGCCGCAAGCACCGCGCGGCCCGATGGCGCGCGGCCGGTCCCTGCTGCGGCGGCACGGCGGCGAGCTGTTCCGCTTCGTGGGCGTCGGCGGCACCGCCTACTTCATCGACGTGGGCCTGTTCAACCTGCTCCTGCTCGCCCTCGACTGGTCCGACTGGGTCGCGAAGATCGTCGCGACGGTCGTCGCGACGACGTTCGCGTTCTACGGCAACCGGTACTGGACCTGGCGCGACCGCCTCGGCTCGACCGGGGCCTCCCGCCAGTACCTGCTGTACTTCTTCTTCAACGCCGTCGGCCTGCTGATCTCGCTGATCTGCCTGTGGGGCAACAACGGGCTCGCGCACCTGTGGCCCCAGTACTTCGACACGCTGCTGGCGAAGAACATCGCCGCCAACGTCATCGGCGTCGGCCTGGCCTCGGCGTTCCGGTTCTACGCCTACCGCACGTGGGTCTTCCGGGGCGGCAGGACCTGACCCGACCCGGGCGCGGCGGGTGTTCGTCGGTGCGCATACGGTGCTGAAGACGGCGTTGGCGCCGAATTCAGAAAAGCGGGCTTATCATTGCCTTCCGCCCGCACCCCGCCGAACCGCGCGGCACCCCCTGCGGGCCCCGCACCGCCCACCGAACCATCAGGAGACCTGTTGACGGACCAATCCCCAGGGGAGCGCTCTCTGACCAGCGCCTGCGGCAATGTCACCGTGGCCTTCTCGCCCATGTCGACGCCGCGGATCGAACTGGCCGACACCACGAGCCGCCTGGCTCCCCGCGACCTCGCCGAACTCATCACCGAGACCGCCCGCGCCGTGGCCGACGCCGCCCGGGAGGACGACCCCGGCGCCGAGGACGGCGCCTCGCTGGACGAGGCCGTGGCCGCCCTCGCCGAACTGCGCGACGACTTCCGCGACGCCGGCTCCGAGGCCGCGATCGCCAAGCACCGGCAGCGGATCGTCCCCGAGGACGTCCGGGCCGACGCGACGGCGCTGCCCGACCCTCCGGGATCGCCCGCGGGCGATCCGAAGCCCCCCGCGGCGCACCGGATCGTCGTCGACCGCCTCACCGCCTCGCTCGAACTGCTGGAGCGGTTCCGCGACGCGCCCCCCGGCTCGCAGAAGGGCGACAAGGAGGCGATGCCGGTGGGCGAGGCCAAGAACGACGAGAAGACCGTCCACATCGAATCCACTCTGGAGTACCCGGTGGCGTCGGTGCGGCTCGGCAAGCGGGCCCTGGAGCGCGGGCCCAAGGCGCTCGCCGTCGAGCTCAACGCGACCGCTGAGGCCGCCGCGGCCGACCTGCGCTCGAAGCAGGGCGCCTACTTCGCCGGGCTGGGCATGCCCGGCGACCCCGGCGGGCTCATGACCGAGTTCGAAGAGGTCAAGGGCCGCGGCGAGGCGGCCGTCGACCACGTCCGGGCCGTCCAGGACCTGCACCACGACATGACCGCGAAACTCATGCGAGGAGGCTACTTTGCCTAAGATCGACCTCGACGCCGTCCAGAGCCTCGGCGAGGGCGTCGTGCAGAACGTGGCGCCGCTGCTCAACGAGGCCGGCGAGAACCACATCCCCGAGTTCCGCAAGCTCGACCAGACCCTCTACACCTCGGTCGACCCGTACCTGGCCTTGAACTACACGATGGCCACCAGCTACATGATCGAGATGGTCAGGGGCGCCACCGAGTGCTTCCAGGACCTCTCCGACGCCCTGAACGCCACCGCCGAGTCGTGGAAGACCTCCGACGAGGCCACGGCCAAGGACTTCTCGTGACCGCCGCGGCGCGCCGAGAGAACTGAAGGGAACTACTCCGCATGGGATACACCGCCCCCGATCCGAGCCAGTTCGACGGGATGGAACAGGCCTACTCCTACATGGGGCCGCTCGCGGCCGCGCAGATCGTCGTGCCCCGCATGGTCTTCGGCATGGCGGGCCCGGGGATTCAGAGGATCGCCAACATCATCTTCATGAACCAGACCAACCCCGGCCTGATCATGCAGGGCGCCGCCCACTGGCTGAAGACGGCCGAGAAGTACCTGGCCGCGAAGGAGGCGCTGGACCAGGAGCTGGCGAACCTCGACGCCGACTCCTGGGAGGGCTACGACCGCGACCAGTTCGACGACAAGGCCGCCAAGGTCGGCGAGCAGCTGACGATCATCGCCGCGTTCGCGATGCACATCGGCATCTCCCTGTTCGCCATCGCGGCGATCGTCGCGGTCATGGTGCCGCTCATGCTCGCCTTCGCGACGACGCTGATGGCGCTCGCCATCACCTACAAGGCGATCATGGCGACCGGGATCGGCGCCTTCGCGGCCCTGTCGGTCATGGCGGCGGCGAAGACGGTCATCTTCGCGGCCATCGCGGTGCTGGAGCCGCTGGACAAGGCGATCGACATGACCTCGAAGACGCTGGCGGCCTTCATCGCCGGGAACATGACCGCCTCGTGGGTCGCGATGGCCGCCAACGGCAACATCATCAACCCCGTCGACACGCTCGGCTCGACCGGTTTCAGCATGCTCCAGGGCCTGGCGCAGATGGGGCTGCGCAACCTCATGGCGCCCGCGGGCGGCCCCGGGGCCAAGGCCACCCCGATCAACAACCTGCTCACCGGGTTCACCGGCGTCCAGGGCATGTACAACATCGGCAACAACATCGCCGGCGACGTCAACCCGGACGGCCCGAACGCGATGACCGACGCGGGGATCGACGTCATGGCGCTGGACTTCATCCCGAACAACCACGGCTTCGAGGAGAAGGCCAGGACCGGCGACGAGCTGCCGGACTACACCAGCGATTTCCCGACCCGGCCGGACGAGACCGGGGACGGCGACGCGGACAAGGAGCACGGCCCCGGCGCGGCCCCCGGGGACGACCCGCGGGACGCCGGGCCGAGCACCGGCGGCGACATGGCCCCCGGCGGTTCCTCCGGCCCCGGCGCGGCCCCCGGCGGCGACGACCCCCGGGAGGAGGGGCCCGGCTCGGGTCCGGACGACATGGCCCCCTCCGGTCCCGGCGGCGGCGACCCCCGGGAGTCGGGCGTCGGCCCGGGCGGCGGCATGGCGCCCTCGGGCGGCGGCGACCCCAGGGAGTCGGGCGTCGGCTCCGGCGCCGAGGACGCCGAGAAGGAGAGCGACGCGGCCCCGGCGGCGTGAGGACCGGGGCGCCCGGAGCGCCCCGCCTCGGGAACGACGAAGGGCCCGGCCGCACGGCCGGGCCCGTTCTCGTCTCGGGGGATCAGGTGCCGTCGCCGGCCTGGGCGCGGCGGTTCCGGTCGTCCTCGGCGAGCTGGTAGATGACCGCCTTCACCTTGTCCACTCGGGGCACGTCGGTGAGTTCGATCTCGCCGTCGTCGCTGGCCGAGTCGATCTTCAGGTCGCCGTAGCCGAAGATGCGCTCGGAGATCGACTGCGTGTAGGAGACGGTGTTGACGCGGGCCAGGGGGATGTGGCGGCTTTCGCGCGTCACCATGCCGGTCCGCCACATGACGCGCTGGTCGGTGATGACGTAGTGCGTGGTCTGCCAGTTGATCCACGGGATGACCGACAGCCACACGAGCAGTCCGGCGGTGGCGACGACTTCGGCGAGGATGAGCCACGTCTTGATCGCCCAGTCGGTCCGGGCGGTGTAGTAGACGGCGATGGCGCCGATGAGCAGGAAGACGACGAACCAGAGGACCGGCCCGATGGCCTCCTTCCAGTGCGGGTGCGAATGGAGCTTGACCTCTTCACCGCGGGCGAGCTGATCGTCGGGATACCCCACTGCGTGACCTCCAGGAGTGAGCGTTGGGCGGTATGGGTGCACGGCTCGCAGGCTTCGCCGTGCTGAACCAAATTTACGGCTTGCGTGCTTCACCGCGAGAGGGTGGTGATCGCTGCCCCTGCACAGTACAGCACCGCGGCCGCGAGCGGATGCCCAAGTTTCGCGCCCTTCGCCCGTACGGTGTTCCCGCCCAAGCGGTTCAGGGCACCCAGCCGTGCTTGGCGGCGTGCCAGCCCAGTTGGATCCGCGTGTCGACGCCCGCCAGGTCCATCAGGTCCCGGACGCGGCGCTGCACCGTGCGCAGGCCGATGCCCAGCTTGGAGGCGATGGCCTGGTCGGTGAGCCCCGCGATGAGCAGGCTCAGCAGCAGCGAGTCGCCGCCGTCGATGTCCGCCTCGGCCTCCTCGGCCGAGCGGGCGGGGATCGCCGACTCCCACAGCTGCTCGAACAGCGCCGCGGTCAGGCGCACGATCGACTCGTTCGAGGTGATGAGCGCCTTGGGCCGGTCGGAGCCGGGGTCCTCGATGACCGAGGTGCGGTCGTCGATGATGAGGAGCTTGAGCGGCAGCCGCTTCGCGAAGCGGATCTCGTCGCGCCACTCCAGGTGCCGGCGCAGATGGGCGCCTTCGTGATCGGAGTCCAGGACGGCCCGGTCGAACAGCAGCCGGTACCGCACGCCCCGCTCCTGGAGCTCGCGGTGCTGATCGCCGTCGGGCGTCGGCAGCACCATGGGCGGCTTGACGAACGTGCGGATGCCCCGCTCGGCGGTGTCCCGCAGCTGCGTCAGCCGCGACTGCATGGCGACGGCGCCGGTCACCTGCTCCCAGCGGCCCCGGTCGTCCCGCCCGCCGCGGCCGGGGCCGGTGCGGTGCAGCTCCAGCAGCTCCCGCAGCGCCTCGTATTCGAAGCGGACGGTGTCCAGCTGCGAGGCGAGCCGCCCGCCCAGGACGATGTCGGGGGCGACGGCGCGGTAGCGCGAGTCGGCGGTCATGGTGGCGAACCCGGCGTCGACGAGTTCGGCCAGCCGGGACCGGACGTCCGGGGCGGCCAGGCCGCTCTCGGCGGCGAGCTGCCCGACCGACGCGTCCGCTTTGGACAGCAGGGTGCGGTAGAGCCGTTCGGTCCCCGCCCCCAGCCCGGTGGCGGTGTCGTCGGGCCCCGCCCGTACGTCGTCGGTCAACACGCGCTCCTCAGTCGCCTCGCCGGAGGTGGACGACGTCGCCCGCGGCGACCGTCAGCACCTCCTCGCGCCCCTCTCCGTCTCGTCCCGTCACGACCAGGCGGCCGTCCGCGGCGATGTCGGTCGCCACTCCCGCGGCCTTGCGGCCGTTCGGGAAAGATACCGCAACGTGACGTCCGAGGGTGTCCGAGTATTCGCGCCACCGCTCGATCGCGCGCGCCGGGCCGGAGGCGTTCCAGGAGCGGTAGACGGACGCGAAGTGCGCGAGGAAGTCGGCGGCGATGGTCTCCCGGTCCAGCGTCGCGGCCCCCGCCAGCAGCAGGGACGTCGCCTCGGGGACCGGCAGCTCCTCGGCGGTGAGCGAGACGTTCAGGCCCAGCCCGAGCACCACCGCGCCGGGGGCCTCGCCGCCCGCGGCCGCGGCGAGGATGCCGCACACCTTGCGCCCGCCGATGAGCACGTCGTTGGGCCACTTGAGCTTCGCCGAGACGCCCGCGGTGGCGCGCAGCGTCTCCTCCAGCGCCGTGGCCGCCGCCAGGCTCAGCGTCCCCCACTCCTCGGCGGGCCGCCGCGGCCGCAGCAGCACCGACATCATCAGTCCGGCGCCGCTCGGGCACGTCCACCGGCGGTCCAGGCGCCCGCGCCCGGCCGTCTGCTGCTCGGCGATGAGGACGCGGCCCTCGCCGGCGCCGTGCCGCGCGAGCTCCGCCAGATCCGCGTTCGTCGATCCGGTGACTTCTGTCACATTCACTTCGTTCCAGAAGTCGGACTTCTCCGACAACAGGGACCGCAGCCGCTTGCGGTCCAGTGGCGTTCGCGTCGGTGTGCTCACGCACCCAGAGTAGCCACAGACGGGGCGGTTACGATCCGAGTCGTGACCGACATCGACATCCACACGACGGCCGGGAAGCTCGCCGATCACGCCGAGCGCCTCGACGAGGCGGCCACCGGCAATCCCCGCGCCATCGAGAAGCAGCATGAGAAGGGCAAGCGCACCGCACGCGAGCGCCTGGAGGCGCTGCTCGACGAGGGGTCGTTCGTCGAACTCGACGCCCTGGCGCGCCACCGCTCCACCAACTTCGGCATGGAGGCCAACCGGCCCTACGGCGACGGCGTCGTCACCGGCTACGGCACCATCGAGGGCCGCGAGGTGTGCGTGTACGCCCAGGACTTCACCGTCCTCGGCGGCTCCCTCGGCCAGGTCTCGGGCGAGAAGATCACCAAGGTCCAGGACCTCGCCCTGCGCACCGGCCGCCCCATCATCGGCATCTCCGACTCCGGCGGCGCCCGCATCCAGGAGGGCGTGGCGAGCCTCGGCGGCTACAGCGACATCTTCTTCCGCAACGTGCGCGCCTCGGGCGTCATCCCGCAGATCTCGCTCATCATGGGCCCCTGCGCGGGCGGCGCGGTCTACTCCCCGGCGATCACCGACTTCACCGTCATGGTCGACCAGACCAGCCACATGTTCATCACCGGCCCCGACGTCGTCCGCGCCGTCACCGGCGAGGACGTCGGCATGGAGGAGCTGGGCGGCGGGCGCACCCACAACGCGGTCGCGGGCAACGCCCACTACCTCGCGGCCGACGAGGACGACGCGCTCGAGTACGTCAAGCAGCTGCTGTCGTACTTCCCGTCGAACAACCTCGACGAGCCGCCGGTCTACGAGTCCAAGGACTTCGAACTCGACCTGACGGCCACCGACGTCGAACTCGACTCGATCATCCCCGACTCGGCGAACCAGCCCTACGACATGCACAAGGTCCTCCAGGCCGTGCTCGACGACGGCGAGTTCTGCGAGACCCAGGAGCTGTTCGCCAAGAACATCATCACCGGCTTCGGCCGCCTCGACGGCCGCCCGGTCGGCGTCGTCGCCAACCAGCCGATGCACTTCGCGGGCTGCCTCGACATCGACGCCTCCGAGAAGGCCGCGCGCTTCATCCGCTTCTGCGACGCCTTCAACATCCCCGTGGTCTCCTTCGTCGACGTCCCCGGCTTCCTCCCGGGCACCTCGCAGGAGCACGACGGCATCATCCGCCGCGGCGCCAAGCTCATCTTCGCCTACGCCGAGGCCACCGTCCCCAAGCTCACCGTCGTCTGCCGCAAGGACTACGGCGGCGCCTACTGCGTCATGGGCTCCAAGGGCGTGGGCGCGGACATGAACTTCGCCTGGCCTACCGCCGAGATCGCCGTCATGGGCTCCCAGGGCGCGGTCAACATCCTCTACCGGCGCGACCTGGCCAAGGCCGACGACGAGCAGGCCAAGCGCGCCGAGCTCATGGCCGACTACGAGGAGAAGCTCAACAACCCGTACGTCGCCGCCGAGCTGGGTTACATCGACGCGGTCATCCAGCCGCGCGACACGCGCGCGCAACTGGTGCGCGCGCTGCGCATGACCGCCTCCAAGCGCGACGAGCTGCCCGCGAAGAAGCACGGCAACATCCCCCTGTGACCGCCCGCGCGGCGGGGCCGGGACGCCCGGCTCCGCCGCCGCGGCGCGCGGGGCCGCCCCCACCACTCCCATCCCAGGAGCCTGATCCGGGTACCGTCTTAGAGAGCCGGGGGAAGCGGGACATTTCGTCCCGCCTGAGATTGGGAGTGGGCCATGACACAGACTGTAGGGATGCTTCCTGGGCTTCTGACCAGGCGGTACGCCATGTTGATCGACGTCGGCTACCTCTACGCGGCCGCCGCCGAGCTCCTGTTGGACGCCACGTCGCGCCGGGACTACCGGGTCGACGCCGAGAAGCTCATCGGCACCCTCATGGAACGCGCGGGCCGCCGGCTCCCCGACGGGGAGCTGCTGCGCCTGTACTGGTTCGACGCCGCCCGCGACCGCGTCCCGACCGTCGACCAGCGCGTCATCGCGAACATGGAGTTCGTCAAGGTCCGGCTCGGCAATCTCAATTCCCGGGGCCAGCAGAAGGGCGTCGACGCCCAGATCCGCTCCGACCTCGAACTGCTCGCCCGCCACCGCGCCATCCACGACGCGATCCTCCTGGCGGGCGACGAGGACATGGTCCCCGCCGTCGAGGTCGCCCAGGCGTACGGCGTCCGGGTGCACCTGTGGGGGGTGGAGCCGCCGTACGGCACCAACCAGGCCGAACGGCTCGTGTGGGAGTCCGACACCGTCGAGACCATAGACGCCGAAGAGCTCAAATCCTATTTCGCCAAGAGCGGCACCGCCGCGGCCGCCACCCGCGGCATGGTCGGCGCGCCGATGGCCGAGCCCGAGCCGGTGGTGCCCAGCCCCGCCGCCGTCTTCGGGCAGCGCCAGTCCGTCGCGGTCACCATGAACGCCGCCGACGCGCTCGCCCAGGCCGAATCGGCCCGGCCCAAGTTCGTCCGCACCACGCAGACGGGTGAAAAGCTCGACCCCGAGACCGTCAGGTCGGTGGGGGAGTACGTGGGCCACAAGTGGCTCCTCACCCGCGGCGCCGACAACATCGCCGACCTCCTGCCCGGCCCGCAGCTGCCGACCGTCATCGACAAGGAGCTGCTCGTCGAGGCCGAGAAGGAGCTCGGTTACTCTCTACGCGACCACCCCGAAGCCCGGATCTGGGTCCGCGACGGCTTCTGGGAGAGGGTCCACCGCGAATTCGACATCGAGGAGTGAGCGCGATGAGCACCCAGCTCGACGTCCCCGGGGGCGCCGCCCCCGAGCACGCCGCCGCATCGCCCGGCGCCGTCCTGAAGGTGCTCCGGGGCAATCCCTCCGACGAGGAGCTGGCGGCCCTGGTGGGCCTCATCGCCGCGCTCCCGCGCGAGCCGGAGGAGTCCGAGACCGGCGCCCGCCGCCGCCCCGCCTGGGCCGACCCGGGCCTGCGGCTGCGCGTGCGCCGCTCCTGGCGCGACACGGCCGTCCCCGCGCGGCGGGGCACCGAGCGGTGAGCCGGACACTCGTCCTCGCCTCGGCCTCCCCGGCGCGGCGCGCGCTGCTCGCCGCCGCGGGGATCGAGCCGGAGGTGATCGTCTCGGGCGTCGATGAGAGCCGCGTGATGAGCGACGACCCGGCCGAGCTGGCGAGCACCCTCGCCGAACTCAAGGCCGGGGCCGTCCTGGGCACCGTCGGCCCGGGGGCGCTGGTCCTCGGCTGCGACTCGGTGCTGCACTTCGACGGCGAGATCCTCGGCAAGCCCGAGGGGGCCGAGGAGGCCGTCTCGCGCTGGAAGCGGATGCGCGGCCGCTCGGGCACGCTCTACACCGGGCACTGCCTGATCGACACGGCCGCCGACCGCAGGATCGTGCGCGCCTCGGGCACCGTGGTGCACTTCGCGGAGGCCACGGACGCGGAGATCGCCGTGTACGTCGCCACCGGCGAACCGCTCCACGTCGCGGGCTCGTTCACCCTCGACGGCTACGGCTCGGCGTTCATCGACCGCATCGAAGGCGACCCGGGCACCGTCATCGGGCTCTCGATGCCCTTGCTGCGCACGATGCTCGGTGAGCTGGAGATCGCCCTGACCGACCTGTGGCGCGCGGGTGCCGCGTAGCACGCCGGCGGGCGGCCGGACGATGCCGCCCCGCCGCCCGCCTGCGACGTCCCGGCGCTACTCGCGCCACTTGATGCCGCAGCCCGTGGACGGGTGGTGCGGCTCGGGGACCGGCTCGCCCTTGCGGACGGACTCGACGGCGACGGCGAGGTACTCGCCGGTCAGCGGGGCGCCGTTGCCCGGCGTGGAGGCGTCGAACGCGCCCCGGTAGGCGAGCTTGCGGTCGGGGCCGTAGAGGAAGAAGTCGGGCGTGCACGCGGCCTTGTAGGCGCGGGCGACCTCCTGCGACTCGTCGACCAGGTACGGGAAGGTCCATCCGGCGCGGGTGACCTGCTCGGCCAGGCCCGCGGGCCCGTCGTCGGGGTACTGCCCGGCGTCGTTGGAGCAGATCGCGACGACGTCGAGGTCGGCCTGCCCGGCGGTGAACGACCCGAAGGTCTGCTCGATGTGCTTGACGTAGGGGCAGTGGTTGCACACGAACGCGATCAGCAGGGCCGGCGCGTCGAAGTCGGCGAGCGAGCGCTCGTTGCCGTCGAGGTCGGGCAGGGTGAAGTCCGGCGCGGGCGTGCCGAGCGGGACCATGTTCGAGTTGAGGGCCACGGTTATCGCACTCCTGGAATAGATCGGTGGTCGTCTCCCATCGTAGGGACCGCGCCCCGCCGGCGGGCCCTGCGCCCGCGCCCGAGGGCGGCGGCCCGGCTCGGGCCCGCGTGCGCGGAGAGGGGAGCGGCGGGGCTCCAGGCCAGGTAATTGGAGCCCCGCCGCGGGCCGCTCGTGCTACCCCACTTAGACGGGCGGCCACTTTGTGATGGAGGCAGTGTCCGTTGTCGAGCAGCGGCTTCGCCGTGTTCCACCATCACCGAATGGCATGCGAAATACCGTACAACGGCATATTCGGCTTGTGAAGTCAAAAACACGACAGATGGCAACATTGCCATTCGAGCATACGAACGCCGCATTGCGGCGGGTGTGCGCTGCTCCGATTGTGTCCCTTGGGGATGGCTTTCAGCAACCGCTATCCGGCGCTTCCGGCGCGGACTTGAATCGCTTTCCCGACACTTCGGTGTGCGCGATGCGCCGCATCGCCGCGAAAAGGGCGTCCCCGAGCACCGTGCCGACGATCATCGTCTCGATCACTTCGTCGCGGCCCTCCTTGGCGGCCAGCAGCTCCAGGTCGGTCTCGGCGACGATCCGCGCCGCCCGCGCGTGCTCACCGGTCGCCTTCAACTGGCTGTTCATCGAGATCTACCTGCGGCGCAAGCGGAACCGCGAGACCGCGGTCGCCGCGCGGTAGAGTCGGACCGGTCCGGCACGATCGAAAGGACGAGCATGGACCAGCCCGACGACTACACCGTCTCCTCCGACCCCGAGCGCCTCGACCTCGAATGGATGCACCAGGTCCTCTCCACCGACACCTACTGGGCCGCCGGGCGGTCGCGCGAGCGCAGCGACCGCGCCGCCCGCAACTCCCTGTGCTACGGCCTCTACCACCGCTCCGGCAGGCAGGTCGGCCTCGCGAGGGTCGTCACCGACTCGGTCACCTTCGCCTGGCTCTGCGACGTCTACATCGACCGCGAGGCGCGCGGCGAAGGGCTCGGCAAACGGCTCGTCGCCCACGTCCTGGACGACCTCGACCGGGCCGGGCTGCGGCGGGTCCACCTCGCCACGCAAGGCGCCGAAGAGCTCTACCGGCGCTACGGCTTCACCGAGGTCGAGGGCGACGACTCCACGTGGATGACCAAGTGGTGGGCCGACCGCACATAGCCTCCGATTCGAGGACGACCGGCATACCGGCGCGATAGGCTGGTGCGTTCCGAATTCGAGCGAGGAGCGCTGTGTCCCAGAAGCCAGACTCAGTCGACGTCCGAGACCCGCAGGACGCCGACACGTCCCACGCCGTCCCCACCCCGGACCCGTCCAACACCCCCGAGCAGGAGATCGCGATCGAGCAGGAGATCGTCGACCGCGTCTACGACCGCGTCGACGTGCTCCGCGCCGACGCCGAGGGCCACCGCGACGCGGGATTCGCCCACCGCGACGCGACCGTGCCCGGCGCCCAGTTCGAGCGCGACGTGTTCGTCTACCGCGCCGCCCGCCGCATCGCCGACCTCGACTCCCAGCACGAAGGGCTCGTGTTCGGCCGCCTGGACTTCGACGACGGCCGCGTCCGCCACGTCGGCCGCCTCGGCGTGCGCGACGCCGAGTACCGGCCGCTCCTGGTGGACTGGCGCGCCCCCGCCGCCGCGCCCTTCTACCGCGCCACCGCCGTCGACCGCCAGGAGGTCGCCCGCCGCCGCGTCATCCGCTCCTTCGGGCGGAGCGTCGAGGAGATCAGCGACGACCTGCTCAACGAGGACGCCGCCGAGAAGCTCCCCGTCATCGGCGACGGCGCGCTCATGGCCGCCTTGGGCCGCAAGCGCACCGGGCGCATGCGGGACATCGTCGCCACCATCCAGTCCGAGCAGGACGCCGCGATCCGCGCCCCCGGCCGCGGCGCCACCCTCATCACCGGCGGCCCCGGCACCGGCAAGACCGTCGTGGCCCTCCACCGGGCCGCGTTCCTGCTCTACCAGGACCGCAACCGCTACGAGGCCGCGGGCATCCTCGTCGTCGGCCCCTCCGCGGTGTTCATGAAGTACATCGGCCGGGTGCTCCCCAGCCTCGGCGAGGAGACCGCCGCCCTCTACTCCCTCGGCGAGCTCTACGCGGGCGTCGAGGCCACCAGGCAGGACAAGGCCGCCGTCGCCGCCGTCAAGGGCGGCACCGTCATGCTGCCGATCCTCCGGAGGCTGCTCCGCCAGACCCCGCCCGGCACGCCCGACGAGCTGCGCATCACCTACCTCGGCGAGGTGTTCCGGCTCGACGCCGCCGAGCTCGCCGCCGCCCGCGCCCGCGTCTTCGAGAAGGAGCAGCGCCCGAACCTCGCCAAGACCGAGGCCGGCCGCGCCCTCCTCGTCTCCTTGTGGCGCAAGGTCAAACCGGTCCTGCCCGACGCCGAGCCCGCGAAGTTCTCCCGCGACGTCGGCTCCCGGGGCGAGTTCCTGACCTTCCTCGACCACTGGTGGCCCGACCTCGACCCGGCCCAGGTCCTCAACTGGGCCGGGGACGCCCGCCGCCTCGCCTCGGCCGCCGAGGGCCACCTGAAGCGCGCCTCGATCGAAGCCGTCGCCGCCTCGTTCCAGGAGGCGGACTTCTCGGTCCAGGACGTGGCCCTGCTCGACGAGCTGCGCCTGCTGCTGGGCGTCAAACCCGAACCGCGCGACAGGAACCGCATCCGCTCCTGGAGCGGCGTCGAGGAGGTCTCCACGACGCAGGACCGCTACTACGACCGCGGCGAGCGCCAGGCCCGCGACGCCTTCTACGAGGACTACGCCCACGTCATCGTCGACGAGGCGCAGGACCTCTCGCCGATGCAGTGGCGGATGCTCGGCCGCCGCGGCGGCGCGGCGGGCTGGACGATCGTCGGCGACGAGGCCCAGTCGAGCTGGCCCCGGCCCAAGGAGAGCGCCGACGCCAGGCGCCGGGCCGTGCCCCGGGGCCGCCTCCACGAGTTCCACCTGACGAAGAACTACCGCAACTCCAAAGAGGTCTTCGACTACGCCGCCGAGTGGGCGAAGCCGCGGCTGAAGACCATCGACCTGCCCGAGGCGGTCCGCGAGACCGGCGTGGACGTCGAGGAGCGGTCGGTCGCGGCCGACGCGCTCATGCCCGAGGTCGCGGGCGCGGTCGCCGAGGCGCTCGAAGCGGTCGAGGGCACGGTGGGCATCATCGCGCCCTACGCCCGCCACGGCGAGCTGGCCGAGGTCGTCCACGACGACCGGGTGACGCTGGTGGGCCCGCTGGAGTCCAAGGGCCTGGAGTGGGACGCGGTCATCGCCGCCGACCTGGACGGCATCGCGAAGGACCACGGGCCCGGCGTCGCCTACGTGGTGCTCACGCGCGCCACGCAGCGCCTCACGCGGATCGACACCGTCTGACCGCCACCGTCCCCGCCTCGCTCTCGCGGCGGGGACGCGGCGGGGCCGGTCGCGCGCGGCGCCCGGCCCGCGGGCGTTCGTCCCATAGGCTGGGTCCGGTGTTTTTGCGACCGCATGACCGGAACGGAGGCGGCGATGCAGCTCGGCGATGCCCCTGACGAGGCGACGATGGCCGAATACCTCGCGATGATGCGCGCCGACGGCGTCGCCGACGAGGAGTCCCTCTCGGCGGTCGCAGGGCTCACCGGCGAGGAGCTGCGGTTGCTGATGGAACAGCAGCGCCGCGAGGAACCGGTGCCGGAGGACGGCGACCTGGAGCGCCTGCTGCGGCTCCGCTCGGACCCGCGGGCGCTGGCCGCGGCCCTGCCCCGGGCGCGGTCCCAGGGCATGGGCGCGGGTGTGGCGCTGCTGATCGGGTTCTGCGCCGTCTGCCTCGCGGCGGCCCTGGTCCTGCCGTTCGTCCTGGCCGGGCCGGCGGTCGGCGCGGTGGCCGTGGTCGGCGCTGCGGCGCTCTACCTGGCCGCCCGGCCGGCGGTGAAGCGGCTGGGGGTGCTCAGCGCCGGCTCGTTCACCGTCGACGGTGCGGGCGTGGTGCGGGCGATCGCCGGGGTCGGCTGGGCCCGCCGCCGGGCGCGGCGGGCCGGGGGCGAGGCGGGGCCTGCGGGCCGGTTCGGTGTCGCGGCGGTGTTCTTGCTGCTCGTGCTGGGCGTGCCGGTCGCCGTGGCGGTCGGGGCGGACCTGCCGGAGGTGATGCTCGGGTGGATGGTCATGGCGATGCTCGCGTTCAACGAGATGCCGCTGCTGGCGCTGCGCACGCGCCGGGACATGCTCCGCCGCTCCGCCGAGGCCCTCGACCCGGAGTTCGGGCTCGCCCTGGCCGCCGACTACCTGCGGCGCGGCGGGGACGCCGACCGGCTCGCCGAGGGCGTCGGGCTCGAAGCGCTCGCCCCCAGCGACGAAGGCGAGTTCGTCTCGCTGATGCAGGACGCGTTCCTTCGCCGCAGCCTCACCCAGCTGATCCGCGAGGAGCCCTGAGCGGGCGTCAGGCCCGCGCCGGGCGCGCGGCGGCCACCGGCTCGAACGCCGGGCTGCGCAGGCAGCCCAGGACGATGAGGAGCTGCGCCGCGCCGTAGGTCGCCATGACCGCCTGCTCGCGCAGCGGGAAGTCCAGCCCGGCGACGCCCAGGCCGAGCATGAGGTCCGAGAGCACGAACAGCGCGCCGCCCACCGCGGCCCGCAGGCCCAGGCCGGAGGACACCGCGCCCATCGCCACCAGCAGCAGGCTGTAGGCCGCGATCGGGGCCGCCAGCCCGTCGAGGCGCGGCCACAGCGCGACGATGACCACGGCCCAGAACACGAGGTAGGCCGTGGGCGCCGGCCACCGCCGCCGCAGGTGCTCCAGCGCGCCCGCCCGCACGAAGACCACCAGGTAGACGGCCTGCATGACGCCGAACAGGGCCATGCCGGTCAGGAACGCGGGCGTGCCCTCGGCGAGCAGCGCGATGTCGGCGGTCCAGGCGAAGACCAGACCGACGCCGAACAGCCGCGCGACGGCGTTCCCGGGCGGGGCCGAGACGGTGAGGAACCCCAGGAGCAGGAGCATCAGCGCGGGCTTGGTGACCCAGCGGGCGGCGTCGGCGCCGAGGGTGATCGCGGACAGATCGGCGGCGAGGGCGACGGCGAATCCGGTCAGCCAGGCGCGCGCGGAGTAGCGCGCGGCGGTGGACCGGATCAATGTGAGGAGTGGGCTCATGGCTGCCGAAGCGTACCAGAGCCTCCGGGCCCCCAGCGGCGGTTCTTGGGGCGCAAGGGGCGGTAGTGGTCGGTGGGGCCGGTGTGCCGCTGGCTCAGCCCCGGTCGGCGAGGGCGGCGGTCAGGTTCCATCGGCTGATCGCCGGGCGGCCGTGCTCGAAGCCGAGCGCCGCGATCGAGGCCGTGTCGATGGTGAAGTCGCGGCCGTCGACGGCGCCGCGGCCCAGCCAGCGCGCCGCGGCCACGCGGAGGGTGTGGCCGTGGGCGACGAAGGCGACGTCGCCGTCGTCGAGCAGCGTCCTCGCCTCGGCCAGGACCCGGTCGAGCCGGGCCGCGACCTGCGCGGCCGTCTCGCCGTCGGAGCCCTTGCCGCCCCGGGTCCAGATCGTCCAGTCGGGGTCGTCCTCGTTGATCTGCTCTTTGGTGAGGCCCTCGTAGTCGCCGTACGCCCACTCGGCCAGGTCGTCTTTGATCGCGGTGAGGGGCAGCCCGGCGAGTTCGGCGGTGCGGACGGCCCGCTTGCGCGGGCTCGACCAGACGGCGGCGAAGTCCCAGGCCCGCAGCAGGGGCGCGAGGGCTTCGGCCTGGGCTTCGCCGGTCGCCGTGAGCTCCAGGTCGGTGACCGAGGTGTGTTGGCCTGAGGCCGACCAGGTCGTCTCGCCGTGACGGATCAGCACGATTTCTCCCATGCCGAACACCTTAGTTCGCCGCGCGTCCGGGCGTCCCGCGCTCACGCGGCCCGTGAGGGCGCGGTCTCCTCGCGAGGGGCGTCCCCCGCTCCGGGCGGCGCGGAGCGCGCCGTCTCCTCACGGGCGGGCCGCGCACTGGCCTTCCCGGGAACGCGCCGCGCCCCGCCGTCCGCTCACGTGGCGCGCGAGAGGAAGACGCCGAAGCGGTCGCCCGGGTCGGCCCAGCAGTGCTCCGGCCGGAACCCGGCCGCCCGCAACTCGCGTTCGAGGTCCTCGGAGCGGAACCGCGTGGAGACGCCGGTGCGGATCTCCTCGCCCGCGGCGAATTCGACGCTGACGCCGATCGCGTCCAGCCGCACCGCCATCGGCCGCAGCGCCCGCAGGCGGAACTCGATCGTCGCGGCGCCCTCGTCCCACAGCGCGAGGTGCTCGAAGCCCTCGGGGTCGAAGTCGGCGCCGAGGCGGTCGTTGAGGACGTGCAGCACATTGCGGTTGAACTCGGCGGTGACCCCGGCCGCGTCGTTGTACGCGGCCAGGATGACCTCGGGGTCCTTCACCAGGTCGGCGCCCACCATGAACCAGTCGCCGGGGCGCAGCGCCTCGCGCAGGTCTTGGAGGAACTGCTCGCGCTCGGGCTCGGTGAGGTTGCCGAAGGTCCCGCCCAGGAACGCCACCAGCCGGGGCGTCTGGCTGTCCGGCAGGTGGTCCAGGTGCAGGGTGAAGTCGCCGACGATGCCGCCGAGCCTGATGTCGGGGTACGCCTCGGCGAACACGGTGAGCACGTTCCGCACCGAGCCCGCGTCGGCGTCGAACGGCCAGAACGATTCGAGCTGGCCGTCGCGCTCCAGCGCGTCCAGCACCACCCGGATCTTCTCGGCCGCTCCCGCGCCCAGCTCGATCACCGACAGGGGCGCGCCCATCGGGCTCTCGAACCCGCCGGTGTTCGACTCGGTGGCGAGCACGTCGGCGATCTCGTCGGCGCGCGCGGTGAGGATCTGCCGCTCGGCCCGGGTCGGGTAGTACTCGGGCTGGCGCGTCAGCTCGGTGAACAGGGCCGCGCCGCGCCCGTCGTAGTGCAGCCGCATCGGCAGGTACTTCGGGGTGGACGTCAGGCCCCGCCTGGCGTCGAACCGCAGGGCCGCATCCAGGTCGGACTCGTCGAGGCATACACGCAGTTCTGGTTCGGACACGATTCGATCCTATGCCGTCCGGGGCCGGAGGCCGCGACGATCACCAGGGCGCGCCGGGCACCGTGCACGCCTGCGCCGCCACCTGGGAGGCGTACCGCAGCGCCGCGGTCGCCACCGTCCGGTTGCCCCAGGCGGCCATCCGGTCCAGGCGCATCCAGCCCGCCGAGGTCAGCCAGCCCAGCAGGCCCGAGGTGAACGCGTCGCCCGCGCCGATGGCGTCGACGACGTCGACCGGCACCGCGGGCATCTTCGTCACGTGCTTGCGGTGGAACGCCACGGAACCGGCGTCGCCGAGGGTCACGACCACCATCTCCGGCCCCAGTTCGAGCCATTGGTGGGCGATCTTGTCGATGTCGCACTCGGGATGGATCAGGGCGAGGTCCCTTTCGGAGACGCGCACGAGGTTCGCGAGGCCGACGAGCCTTTCGGTGCGGCGGCGCACCTGCTCGGGCGGTCCCATCGCGGAGAGGCGGAGGTTGGGGTCGAAGGTGACCGGGACGGCGCGCCTGGCGCGGTTCACCCAGTGCTCGATGACCTGCGCGGCCGGATCGATGTAGGCCGCGAGCGATCCGAAGTGGACGAGGTCGGTGCGCGCGGGGTCGACCGGTGGCAGTTCCCGGTGCTCCCAGGCGAAGTCGGCGGTGCCGGTGGTCCAGAAGTCGTAGTCGGCCCGCCCCTGCTCGTCGACGACGGCCAGGGCGAGGGTCGAGGGGCGCTCGGTCCGCTCCAGGTGGTCGCGCCGCACCCCGGCGGAGATGTGGCGGCGCCATATCTGCCGTCCGAAGTGGTCGCCGCCGACGGAGCCGACCAGGGCCGTGGGGATGCCGCGCCTCGCCAGGGCCACTGCCGTGTTCGCGGGTCCGCCGCCGCAGGTGGGGCGCAGCCGGCCTTCCGGCGCGGGGACGAG
Organism: Glycomyces sp.; assembly: GCA_035765105.1. Lineage (GTDB taxonomy): Bacteria > Actinomycetota > Actinomycetes > Mycobacteriales > Micromonosporaceae > Glycomyces. The sequence continues at coordinate 56,805 of DASTYG010000004.1, read as the reverse complement.
GTCGATCACGTTCTCGCCTGCCACGAGGATCAACGGGGCTCCTTCCGTCAGGGGCGGGCATATGGAGTTTCGGTGATGGTGAGGGTATTCCAACGCATTTCGGTATCGGTGGCGCGGGTTGCGGACGGATGGGCGCCAAAGGGACGGGAGTTGCGGAGTCGCACGTGTGGGGCGAGAAGGGGGCCGGGTTTCGGGAGGTCCCGCCGCAGCCGCCCCTGTGCCGCGCTCCAGGGCCCGGGGGCGCTGTGGTGCGGGAGCCGCCAGTGCGGCGTCTCACCTGGGACCTGCAACCCTCGGTTTCGGGCACCGGTGCGCCGAGCACGCCTCCCGCCGTGCCCGTCTCCTCCGCGTGCGCCTCCCGCTGAGCGCGCTTCCCGGAAACGCGGTCCACGGCGGCACCCGCAGCCGGGAGACGCTTGTGCGCCGCGCGCCGCTCGGAGACGCGCACGCCACCCGGCGCCGGGGCGGCGGGCCCCGGCCACGGACGGTCGGTCACTATGGGTGCATGTCCAGCGATGACGTCAAGGCCGTGGCCGAGCCGACCGACACCGCCGAGGGCGCGGACCCCGAGCGGACTCCCTCGGCGGCGTCCGAGGCCCCCGGACCCGCCGCCGCGGCGGAGGAGCCCGCCGGCGCCAAGACCGGGCGGCGCCCGAAGCCGCGCCGTCTGCGCGACATGGCGCTGTCCCTGGCGGTCCTGCTCGTGCCGCTGGGCCTCTTCTACTGGATGTGGGGCTGGGCGGCCACGGACCGGGAGGTCAGCGTCGTCGACACGAGCCAGGACTACCTGGCGGCCGAATCCCTCGGGCTCGATGCCGTGCGCCCGGACCTCTCGGGGGAGTGGAGGGCGATCTCCAGCGCGATGGCGATGGAGGGCGAGGCCGTGACGCTGCGGACCGGCTGGTACACGCCGGAGGGGTACGGCATGCAGTTGGTGCAGACCACCGGCCCGGTCGAGGCCGTCCACGAGGAGCTGACCGGCTCGGGCGAACCGGTGGAGGCGGGCGGCCTGGAGTGGGCCGCATACGACCTCGCCGAGGGCGGGGCGTGGGTGGTCGACCTGGAGACCTCATCGGTGGTGCTCACCGCCGAGCGCGACGCCGTGGCCGAGCTGCCGGAGCTGGCCGAGGGCGTCGTGGCGGGCCTGGGGCAGTGACCGGCCGACCGGGCGCGTAGCCGGTATCCGACGGACCCCACCGGTTACCCGACGAGGGCCGCAGGCGGCCCCACCGGCGGGTTTCCGGGGGAGACATCCGGCGGCCCGCGGCGCGGTTCACGGGCCGCCGCCGTGACGGCGACGCGCGTCGCTTTCGCATCACGCACTTGCGCAGGTCGCGACCCTGTTTCACATCCGGTGCATGCGCAGGTCGCGACCCGCTTTCGCATTCTCCCGGCCCCGGTCAGTCCTCGGATTCGGCGGCCGTGCGCGCTTCGATCCGCTCCCGCGCCCCTTCGAGGTGCGACTGGCACAGATCCGCCAGGGCCTCGCCCCGCTCCCACAGTTGCAGCGACTCTTCGAGCGTCGCGCCCCCGGCCTCAAGCTTCTCGACGGTGGCGACGAGCTCGGCCCGCGCCTGCTCGTAGGTCAGGTTCTCCGGCTGGTCCGCGCTGTCGGTCATGGTCCTTCTTCCTTCTCGGTGACGGCTGCCCGCAGGCTGCCCGCGGCGAGGCGCACGCCGATGCGTTCGCCCGCGTCGGCGGCGTCGCGCAGGATCGCGCCCGTGTCCTCGTCCGACACGATCGCATAACCCCTGTCGAGTGTGGACTGAGGGGAGAGCGACCGCAGGCGCGCCCGCAGGTGCCCCAGGTCGTCCACGGAGCGCTCCAGACGCGAGTCCACGCGGGCGCGCATCCGGTGGACGAGGTTCCCGACCGCCTCCGCCCGCGCTTCGAGCATGGCCTCCGGCCGCGACAGGACCGGCCGGGCCCGCATCGCCGCCAGCCCGTCCTCCTCGCGCGTGAGCAGCGCGTGCAGGCTCTGGCGCAGCCGGGTGCGGCTGATGTTGAGCCCCCGCTGCTCCTCGGCGAGGTCGGGCACGACCTTCTTGCCCGCCTCGGTGGGCGTCGAGGCGCGCCAGTCGGCCACGTAGTCGAGGATCGGCGTGTCCGGTTCGTGCCCGATCGCCGAGACCACCGGCGTGGCGGCGGCCGCGACGGCGCGGCACAGCGTCTCGTCGGAGAACGGCAGCAGGTCCTCCATCGAGCCGCCGCCGCGCGCGATGACGATGACCTCCACGTCCGGGGCGGCGTCCAGCTCGGCGAGCGCCGCGCACACCTCCGTGACCGCCCGGGGCCCCTGCACGGCGACCTCGCGGACGTCGAAGTCGGCCGAGGGCAGGCGCGCGCGGGCGTTCTTGAGGACGTCCCGCATCGCGTCGGAGGACCGCCCGGTGATGAGGCCGATCCGGTAGGGGAGGAACGGCAGGGGCTTCTTGCGCTCGGCCGCGAACAGGCCCTCGGCGGCCAGGAGCTTCTTGAGCCGGTCCAGCCGCGCGAGCAGCTCCCCGAGGCCCACCTGCCGGATCTCCTTGAGGTGCAGCGAGAGCGAGCCGTTCTTGTCCCACCACTGCGCCTGCGCGCGGACGACGACCTGCGCGCCGTCGCGCAGCGGCGGATCGGCCGCAGCGGCGGCGCCGGTGAAGTCCACGACCCGCATCGAGACCTCGGCCGAAGGGTCGCGCAGCGTCAGGTACACGGTGCGGCCCCGGCGGTTGATCTCGGTGATCTGCCCCTCGGTCCACACCTCGCCCAGGCGCGCGATCCAGTCCCCGATCTTCTTGGAGACCACGCGCAGCGGCCAGGGGTTCTCCGCGCTCATGGGCGCGCTCGGTCCGGTGCCCGGGCGTCCGGGCGCCCTGTGCGCTGCGTCGGTCACGCCGCCAGCCTAACGTTCGCCTGGGACAAAACCGGACCGCCGGTTACCATCGAGGCGTGGCAGACCCCAAGCGAGTGTTGTTGGCAAAGCCCCGCGGCTATTGCGCGGGCGTTGACCGGGCCGTGGAGACCGTCGAGAAGGCGTTGGAGCTCTACGGCGCTCCCGTGTACGTCCGCAAGGAGATCGTGCACAACCGCCATGTGGTCGAGACCCTCCAGGACAAGGGCGCGATCTTCGTGGAGGAGAACGAGGAGGTGCCGCACGGCTCGGTCGTGGTGTTCTCGGCCCACGGCGTCGCGCCCGTGGTCCACGAGGAGGCCGCCGAGCGGAACCTGAAGGCCATCGACGCGACCTGCCCGCTGGTCACGAAGGTCCACCAGGAGGCCCGCCGCTTCGCCCGCGACGACTACGACATCCTCTTGATCGGCCACGAGGGGCACGAGGAGGTCGTGGGCACCTCCGGGGAGGCCCCCGCGCACATCCAGCTCGTGGACGGCCCCGACTCGGTCGACGCGGTGAAGGTGCGCGACCCCGAGAAGGTCGTGTGGCTCTCGCAGACGACGCTGTCGGTGGACGAGACCATGGAGACGGTGGACCGGCTCAAGAAGCGGCTGCCGATGCTCCAGAGCCCGCCCAGTGACGACATCTGCTATGCCACGCAGAACCGCCAGCAGGTCATCAAGGACATCGCCGCGGACTGCGACGTGGTGATCGTGGTGGGCTCGCAGAACTCCTCGAACTCCAAGCGGCTCGTGGAGGTCGCCGTCCAGCACGGCGCCCGCGCCGGGTACCTGGTGGACTTCGCGCACGAGATCGACGAGTCCTGGTTGGACGGAGCGGGGACGGTCGGGGTCTCGTCGGGGGCCTCGGTGCCGGACAACCTCGTGCAGGACGTCCTCGCCTACCTCGCCGAGCGCGGCTACGGCGAGGTCGAGGAGGTCGAGCCGGTCCGGGAGCGCATAACGTTCCAGTTGCCGCGCGAACTCGTCCGCGACCTGAAGGCCGCAGAGCGCGACTTACGGAGGCGCCCTACCGTTCGCGCGTCTCGCCGAGCGGGGCCTCCTGCACCGTCTCCCAGAGCGGTTTGCGAGCCGGGGTCACGACCGGCGCTATGGGGTCGGGCGGCGCGGCGGCCACCTCCAGCTCGCTGAAGCGCCTCGCCGTCACCATCAGCCGCGATTCGACGCTCGCCACCGCCGCGTTGTACGACCCCACCGCCGCCTCCAGCGACGAGCCGAGCCGCGAGAAGTGGCCCGAGACCGTCGCCAGCCGCTCGTGCAGCTCCCGGCCGAGCTGGTGGACCTCCTTGGCGTGCGCGGCCAGCGCCTCCTGCCGCCACGTGTGCGCCACGGTGCGCAGCAGCACCATCAGCGTCGCCGGGGACGCCACCACCACGTTGCGCGCGAAGGCGTCCTCCATCAGCCCCGGATCGGACCTGAGCGCCCCGTCGAGGAACGCGTCGGCCGGCACGAACAGCACCACCGTCTCCGGCGAGTCGTCGAACGCCCGCCAGTACTCCTTGGCCGCCAAGGTCTCCACGTGCCGCCGCAGGTGCTTCGCGTGCGTGCGCAGCAGCGCCTCGCGCTCGTCCTCGTCGTCGGCCTCCAGCGCCTCCAGGTACGCCTGGAGCGGCGCCTTCGCGTCCACGACGACGCACCGCCCGCCCGAGAGCCGCACCACCAGGTCCGGGCGCACCGCCCGCCCGTCCACCGACGAGGACGCCTGCTCGGTGAAGTCGCAGTGCTCCACCATCCCGGCCGCCTCGACCAGCCGCCGCAGCTGCACCTCGCCCCACTGCCCCCGCACCTGCGGCGAGCGCAGCGCGCCCAGCAGCCGCCCGGTCTGGTCCCGCAGCGCCTCGGAGATGTCGGCCACGCCCGAGAGCTGGATGCGCAGCTGCGCGTACGCGTCCAGCCGCGCCCGCTCCACGTCCCCGAGCCGGGTCTCGTAGCGCGCCAGCGTGTCCGCGATCGGCGCGAGCACTTCGCCCACGGCGTGCCGCGAGTGGTCGGTGGCCTCGTACGCCACCGACTTCAGCGTGGCCTCCAGCCGCTGCTCGTTGTCCGCCGCGGCCTCCAGCCGCGCCGTGGCCGCCGCCAATTCGGCCGCCTGCCTGGAACGCCCCGCGTACCATCCGCCGACCGCGCCTGCGGCCAGGCACACCACTGCCAGTAGGACCCACGTCATAGAGGCCAGTCTAAGGGCGACGATCCTAGTAGGCTCGGTCCATGGAACTGTGGCTGACCCTCCTTGTGATTGCCGTAGCGGTCATCGCCTTCGTGGTCTACTCCAACAAGCGGCGTGCCGAACGCGAACTGGCCGACACCGAAGCCGAGGCCAGGCGCCTGTACGAGCGCCTCGGCGGCCAGACCATGAACCTCACCGCGCCGGGGGACGACCTCGCCGCCGGTCAGGCGCTGGCCGACGCGGGCGAGCGGTACACCGCCGCCGGTTCGCAGCTCGAATCGGCCTCCACGATCCGCCAGTACCGCCTGGCCGCCGAGACCTCCGTCGAGGGGCTCCACTACATCAGGGCCGCGCGCACGGCGATGGGCATGGACCCGGGCCCCGAGGTGCCCGCGCTCCCGGGCCAGCGCGGCGTCGGCTCCCTGTCCGAGCCGGTCGCGGCCGAGGTCGAGGGCCGGTCCTACACCGGTTCGCCCACTCCTGACGACGAGAACCGCCACTACTACCCGGGCGGTCGCGTGGACGGGCGTCCCGTCCCGGCCGGCTGGTACAACACGCCGTGGTGGCAGCCCGCGCTCGCCGGTGTCGGCGGCGCCCTGGTCGGCATGATGGTCTTCAACGCGATGCTCGCCCCGGCCTATGCGGGCGGGATGGTCGAGGGCGCCTCGGCCGACGCCGCAGGCGACGCTTCCGGCGATGCGGGCGGCGATGCCGGTGACGGCGGTGACGCGGGCGGGGACGCCGGCGGCGACGCCGGTGACTTCGGCGGCGATTTCGGCGGCGGCGACTTCGGGGGCTTCGACTTCTAGCGCGTGCCCGGGAACCCGGGGCGGGCCGGACAGCGCCCGTTCGGAGTTCGCGAACACGCCCCAGCGCCCTGCTCTCCAGTTCGGCTTCACGCGGCGGTCGCATCAGCGGCCGCCGCGTCGTCGTCTCCTCGAACGGGCGGAGCGCGCCGCCTGCGGTGCGACGGCGCCGCAGGCGACCGTGCCGTCTTTTCATGCGGACAAGTCGGGATCAGGTGCAACCGGCGCGGACTATTGCGGCGTCAAGCCACATAGGGACAGTAAAGCCCTTCGCTTTCTGAGACCCTTTCATTAGTTCCCGAACCGACACCCATTGGACGATCCCCGACGCTTCGCGCTCGACCTGCGCGAAGTCATCCCCCCGATGAGGAGATCTCGTGACATCTGCACTGCGGCCCCGCCGCATCCTCGCGTCCGCGCTCGCGGGCGCACTGCTCCCGTCCATGGCCGCCGTCGGCGCCTGGGCCCAGACCCCCGACGCCGACCCCGGGCCGCTCCTGGAGCAGAAGGCCGAACCCGAAGTCCTCGAACAGGTCGACCAGGCCGGCGAGGCCGAGCTGTGGCTCCGGTTCACCGGCGCCCCCGACTGGAGCGACGCCCTCGCCGCCGACGAGAAGGAGGAGAAGGGCCGGGCCGCCGTCGAGGCCGCCCACGCCTACGCCGAAGACCGCCAGGCCGACGTGATCGACGCGCTCGAAGCCGCAGGCGCCGAATACGAAACGTTCTGGGGCTCGGCGACGGTCAAGACCGTCGCCGACGCCGGACTGCTCGAAGCACTCGCCGCGTTCGACGAGGTCGAAGCCATCGTCGAAGCGCCCGAATACGGCTACATCGAGCCGATCGCCCCCGAAGGCAAGGGCGAGCCCGCGGCCCCCTGGGCCGAACAGGCCGAGCCGGCCCAGGACGGCCCGGCGTGGAACCTCGAACAGGTCCGCGCCCCCGAACTGTGGGCCGAGGGCATCGACGGCGAGGGCATCGTCGTCGCCTCCATCGACTCCGGCGTGCAGTACGACCACCCCGCGCTCGTGGAGCAGTACCGCGGCAACAACGGCGACGGCACCTTCACCCACGACTACAACTTCTTCGACGCCGCGGGCGAATGCGACGGCGAGCCCTGCGACGAGTACGGCCACGGCACCCACACGATGGGCACCATGGTCGGCGACGACGGCGAGGGCAACCGGATCGGCGTCGCCCCCGGCGCCGAGTGGATCGCCGCCTCCGCCGGGGCCGCGCCGACCCTCGAATCGTTCCTGGCCGCCGGGCAGTGGATCGCCGCGCCCACCGACGCCGCGGGCGACGACCCCGACCCGGCGATGGCCCCGCACGTGGTCAACAACTCCTGGTCCGGCTACGGCGGCTACGACCCGTTCTACGCCGACGTCATCGACCTGTGGCACGCCGCCGGGATCGTCCCGGTGTTCTCCGCGGGCAACGACGGCGAGAACGGCTGCCTGACCGTCGGCAGCCCCGGCCTCTACGAGAACGTCATCGCCGTGGGCGCCACCGACATCGACGGCGCCATCACCCCGTGGTCCTCGAAGGGCCCCGGCATGGACGGCCTGGTCAAACCCGACGTGGCCGCCCCCGGCGACGCCATCGTCTCCTCCATCCCCGGCGACGAGTACGGCGAGATGTCGGGCACCTCGATGGCCTCGCCGCACGTGGCGGGCGTCGTCGCCCTCATGCTGGCCGCCTCGCCGAAGCTCGAAGGGGACTACGACAAGCTCTACAAGCACCTGACCCGCAGCGCCGTCGAGGTCGAGGACGACTCGTGCAGCGGGAACCGCGAGGCCAACAACGTCTTCGGCCACGGACGCGTCGACGCCTACGCCGCGGTCGAGGACGCCCCCGCAGGTAAGTTCGGGGCGCTCTCGGGCCTCGTCGCCGACGAGGACGGCGAACCGGTCTCCGGCGCCAGGCTCGTGTTCGAGGGACCGGTGGGCCGCGTGGCCTTCACCGACCCGGCGGGCGCCTACGCGTTCGAGCGCATGCCCGCGGGGGAGTACGAGGTCACGGTCTCGCGGTACTTCTACGAGACCGTCACCGGCACCGTCAAGGTCAAGCGGGACGGCGAGGCCGTCTTCGACGCCGCGCTCACGCGGCTGGCGGAGCGGACCGTGGAGGGGACCGTCGTGGACGGCTCGGGCCAGGACTGGCCGCTCGCCGCGACCGTCTCGGCCGCCTCGGGCCGCTCCGTGGCGACCACCGACCCGCTCACGGGCGCGTTCGCGATCACCGTTCCCGCCGAAGGGGACTGGCCGCTCACCGTCGAATCGCGCTACCCCGGTTACGAACCGGTCGTGGTCGACCTGGACGAGGCGTCCCTGGTGGCGCTGGCGAGGGCCGACAGCTGCACCGCGCCCGGCTACGGCTCCACGGTCTTCGAAGAGGACTTCGAGTCCCTGGGGCTCCCCGAGGGCTGGGAGGTCGTCAACCACGGGGACGGCGAGCCGTGGGTCTTCGACGACCCCTACGGCGTCGGCAACGAGACGCCGGGCTCGGGCGGATTCGCTCAGGCCAATTCGGACGCCTCCGACCCGGAGTCGCTGGTGGACACCGACCTGATCACCGCGCCGTTCGACCTGAGCGCCACGGACGACCCGACGCTGCGGTTCGCGACCTTCTTCCTCGACGCGTTCATCGGCTCCGAAGCCGACGTGGCGATCTCGACCGACGGCGGTGAGACCTGGGAGGAGGTCTGGAGCACCAACCTGCCGGACCTGGTCGGCACGCAGGTCCTCGACCTGTCCGACTGGGCCGACGCCAGTGCCGCCCAGTTGAAGTTCCACTACACCGACAACGGCGCGTGGGCTTACTTCTGGCAGGTCGACGATGTCGCGATCGGTTGCGAGGCATTGGAGGGCGGTCTGGTGACGGGCACGATCACCGATGCGGACGGCGAACCCGCCGTGGACGGGGTCGTGTACGACGAGACGACCGGCGCCGAGGCCCGCGCCGACGCGGACGGCCGGTACGTGCTGTTCACCGACGCCGGGACGACCACGCTCGCGGCCTCGGCCGAGGGCTACGGCCTGAAGCAGGCCGAGGTCGACGTGGTGGCCGACGCCGTCACCGGCGTCGACTTCGTCCTCGACTGAGACGACGTCTGACCGAGTGGGCCGAGGGGCCGCGCCGTGCGGCGCGGCCCCTCGACATCTCGCGGACCGGTCGACCCCACCGCCGACCGGCCCTGGTGCGCCCCTCGGCGCCCAGCGGCGAGGTCGCCGGGCACCGAAGGGGCGCGGTCTGGTCGGGCGCGGCGTCTCGGTAGAGGCCAGGGGACATCGACAACGGTGGCCGACGCCGCGCCCGAGTCGGTAAGCCCTTGACGATCTTGCGGGCTTGGAGTTCGATCCAGGCGCACCATTCGTCGCCGTTCCAGGCGCCGTGCCACTTCGGACCGGAGCCGGGGCGGTCGGTGAAGGTGCAGACTTCGGACGGACCGTTGCCGTCGTTGCAGTCGACGCGGAAGGCGCGCGGCGCGAGGGCGGTCTGGAAGACGGTGAAGATGGCCGGGCCGCGCCGGAACTCCCCGAGATAGTGGTCTGTTTTGTCAGCCATTGCAGACGCGGGCCTCTCCGGTGCCGGGCCGGTCGCCGTTGTGGAAGACCATGAACGCCTTGGCCTCGAACCACTCACGCCAACCGGTCGATGCGGTGCGCCACTCGGCACCCCACGCGGCCTTGAGGTTCTGCGAGTTCAAGCCGGTGACGACAAGGACGAGTTCACGCTGGTGCTCATCGGCATAGACATGAAACGAGTCGGGCGCGTGTTCTGAAGAGGCGCGGACATTGAAGATCCGTGCGCCGTCGCTGAAAGTCCCTCGCTCCAAACTGTCCGGTTTCCGACTCTCCAAACTGCTGGCCTCGGTCACGTCGTGTCTCCTTTCATGGCGGATGTACCCCACTAGCTGAACACAACGTAAGGCCAGGTCAGCGCCCGACACAAGATCGTGTATGCGGGCGGGATGATCCTTTGCGGAACCGCCGCAGCGGGATTCCCGGCGTGCGAATGTCGAGGTCGCGTTGAGGTTCCGCGATGTCGCAACCACTTGTCATCATGGTGCTATGGCTAATGAGAAGTTTCTCCAGCGAGAGATAGCCCGGACCCTCATCAAGCACCGCGAGAAAGCAGGTCTGACCAAAGAGGAGGCCATCTGGTTCCTCGGCACCTCCAAGGACATCCTCAATAGCTACGAGAGCGGGAAGCTCCAGTACATGGAGCCTGGGATCGTCGCAGACTGGCTCGGCCAGTACGGCGCTTCTCAAGCGGTGGTCGATGACGCACGCGCCAAGGCGAAGTGGATCCGCCAGGGCAACCCGGCCAACTGGCAGGAGTCCGCGCCTGAAGGCTTTACCCGGTTCACGCAGGTCGAGTCCCTGGCCAAGGCCATCGACATCCACGAAAACGCCTATGTCACGGGACTGTTCCAGACTCCCAGCTACGCCGAAGCAGTGTTGGCGAGCAACCCGAATATGAACAAGGACCAGCAGCGGACTGCGCTCGGTTTCAGGATGCAGCGTCAGGCTCCGGTTCTTGAGCGGCCTGGAGGACCGCCACGGATGCGAGTCGTCCTGCCTGAAGAGGCGTTGATCCTTTTCAAGGACGCCGACATCCACGCAGACCAAATCGAACGGCTCACGGAACTCAATAAAATCGAAGGTATCGATGTTTTCATCGCGCCCCTGGGGTCGGTCCATGCCTCACGTGGCAGGAGCTACCGGATCATGTCGTTCCACGATTCCAAGGACCCGGCCGTCGTTTACCAAGAGACCATCTTCGGAGGCCAGTATGAGGCCGACAAGTCGAAGGTTGCTCAGTGTCGTAGGCTTTTCTCTGCCACACTCCCGGTGGCCGTGGGGCTAGAAGAGTGGAGAAACAGATGCTGACCACTGAGTGGAAAAAGTCCTCCCGCAGCGGCAACGAAGGCGGCGACTGTGTCGAGCTCAGGCTGACCAATGAGTGGAAGAAATCCTCTCGCAGCGGCAACGAGGGCGGTCAGTGCGTTGAAGCTCGTGCGCTCTCAGACGTGGTTCAGGTCCGTGACACCAAGCTCGGTGAGTCCTCGCCGATTCTCAACGTGGATACCGAGACCTTCGCCGCGTTGCTCGTGGACCTCAAGAACCGCTGAGACCGTCGTCTCCTGGCCGGTCCTTCGGGCCGGTCAGGCGCGGCGTCGCACCGGCTTTCCCACGAGCGCATCCGCCCGTTCGCTGCCGTCAACCACGTTGCGGCCGTTGACGGGCATGTATGGGACACCGGTGGTTTGTCGATGTGGCTCCGAAGGTGGCCCTGTGGTCACTCATTGTCGTAGGCTTTTCACTGTCGCGCCTCCGGCGGTGCTGAGGCTAGAAGAGTGAGGAGATGCAGATGCTGACACGTGAGTGGAAGAAGTCTTCCCGCAGCGGCAACACGGGTGGCAACTGCGTTGAACTACGGCTGACCAATGAGTGGAAGAAGTCCTCCCACAGTGGCAACGAGGGTGGCAACTGTGTCGAGGCCCGTGCGCTCTCTGAGGTGGTTCAGGTGCGCGACACCAAGCTCGGTGAGTCCTCGCCGATCCTCAACCTGGACACCGAGACCTTCGCCGCGCTGCTCGCGGACCTCAAGAACCGCTGAGACCGTCGTCTCCTGGCCGGTCCTTCGGGCCGGTCAGGCGCGGCATTGCGCCAAGGCGCATGTAGGTGGCGCAACACCGTCGAGCGCTGCATCAGTCGACTCAAGCGGCGGCGCTGGGCTTACGCACGGGCAAGCTCGCCCTCGCCTGCCGGGCGGCACTGCGGCTCGCCGCCGTTTTCATCGGGGCTGCGGCGATGAGTGAGGCGGCAGAACTCAGGACGGGCCGGGCGGGCGCTCGATGACTTCGATCGAGTCCCCCTGGCGTCAAAGCGATGTGCGGGTGGTCGCTGAAGAGTCGTGCCGCATCGTCGTGCGTCTGGGCCTCCACGATTGCGTAAAGACTGCCCCGCAAGAGACTTCGTGGCCTGGTTAACGGGTCGGTACGGCCGATGAGGTCCCTGAGTCATGCTCACCCTGAGGTGAAACGACATGCTGGGGCCGCGGACGATCATCTCGGGTTGTGGCGGCCGTCTCTTGACTCATGGCGGGAAGTGTCGTTCCGTCATAATCGTTGGATGGGAAAGAGCTACGAGCGGATCGACGGCAGGCTGCGTACCTTCATCGAGGCACAACACCTCTTCTTCACTGCGACAGCGCCATCGGGCAGTGACGGCACCGTCAATCTCTCCCCCAAAGGCTTGAACGGCTCGTTCGCCGTGATCGACGACCTCACCGTGGCCTACCTCGACTTCGCCGGCAGCAACGCCGAAACGATCGCCCACCTGCGCGACAACGCTCGGATCACCCTGATGTGGTGCGCCTTCGACGGCCCGCCCAACATCGTTCGCGTACACGGCCGCGGCGAGCCGGTCTTCAGAGACGATGCACGGTGGACGGAGCTGCTGGCGCACTTCCCGGATATCGATCCGACCCTGCACGGCCTGCGCGCGATCATCGTGGTCACTGCTGAGAAGATCCGCGACACGTGCGGGTACGCGGTCCCGTTCATGACCTATGACGGGGATCGCTCACTGCACGCGTCACGCTTCGCACGCGAGACCGACGAATCGCTCGACGCATACTTCCAGAAGAAGGATCACATCGCGACCAGTATCGACGGACTACCGGCACTGCCGTTGCCGCTGCCCCCGCTGCCGCCCGCTGAGTAGCACCAGTACGGTCTCCTCGATCTAACTGGCGCTCTTGATGGTTGAGGGCGGCGACGGCGCGGGCGATCTGGGCGGCCCGGTGTGGGTCGCAGCGGAGTTTCCGCAGAATGCGTCATTTCTTCAGCTCGGCGAAGATGCGCTCGCCCGGCCCGGGGAGTCGGGCGTGGAGCCGGTTCCCGCCCGGGCCGGCGATGGCCTGGAGGTGCATCCCGTGACAGCGGTGCCTGCCCTGGTGGTAAGGCCGATCGGCCGCAAGGCGGTCGGCGGGGATGCGCGTGCCGTCTACTACTTTCCGCCCGGGCGCCGGTTCGAATCCCTGGCTGAGACTCAAGGCTTGGGCGCCGCAGGGCTTCTCTACGATGAGTCTCCCCTCCTGGATTCCGACATTGCCCGGCGCATCGTCTTCACCAATGGCCGCCTACGCTTCCCGGCGGTCCTGTACTGGGCTGACGGCCGCGACCTGACCGCCGTGGACGCACTGGTCGCAGGCGGGGCCGATCCGGAGGTCAGCATGGCGGGCGCAGTAGTCTGCACTCACCAACCGGTTCACCCTGATGCCCGGGATGTTCGCAGCCGCACCGGCTGCCCGCATCGGTTCATGGGCCTGGTATGGGAGCACACGCTGCCCGTGCCGGGCATCGACCGTCGATTCCGTGCCGCCGACGCCTTCATCGAGGCATGCCCGAAGTGCTCACTGAAACTCATGCCCGGCGTCTTGGAGATCCTGACCGAAACGACGTCGTCGAACCCACGGGCAACGACTTAGCGACCGGCTGGATATTGTTGTGGCACATGGGATCATGCCCGAACGGTGGGAGTGATCGGCACAGCGGAGGGCACCATGAGCGAGCGGTTCGGGTTTGCCGGTGAGGCAATTCGCGAAGCCGGTGCGACAGTCGCGAAGTGAGAGCGCCGAGCCGCCGCTGAAGGCTGTCCGGGGGCTTGCGTTCGCTGACGCCGACATATATAAATGACTGTTCGTTTATACTCGGATGCATGAGTACAGCACGTCCCCTCACCGGCCGGGTCGCCCTGGTCGCCGGCGCCACCCGCGGCTGCGGCCGCGCGATCGCCGTCGAGCTCGGAGCGCTCGGAGCCACCGTCTACGGCAGCGGCCGCACCACGCGCGAGGAGCGCTCGGAGATGGACCGGCCGGAGACGATCGAGGGCACCGCCGAGCGGGTCGACGCCGCGGGCGGGACCGGGATCCCCGTCCGCTGCGACCACGCCGATCCGGCGGACGTCGCGGCGCTGATGGACCGGATCCGCGCCGAGCACGGCCGCCTCGACGTGCTCGTCAACGACGTCTGGGGCGGCGATCCGTTCACCCGCTGGGTCAAGGGCGTGTGGGAGCACCCGCTCGAGGACACGCTGCGGATCGTGCGCAACGGGATCGAGACGCATCTCATCACCGCGCACCATGCGCTGCCACTGCTGATCGAGACCGGGGACGGACTGGTCGTGGAGGTCGGCGACGGCAAGGCCGGCGTCCCGTTCCGAGGCGTCGTCGCCTACGACCACGTCAAGGAGGCGGTCGTGCGGCTCGGCTACTCGCTGGCGGCCGAGCTGCGCCCGCACGGCGCGACCGCGCTGTCGGTGACCCCCGGCTTCCTGCGCTCCGAGGCGATGCTCGAGCACTTCGGCGTCACGGAGGCGACCTGGCGCGACGCTGCCGACGCCCACGGCGGTTACTTCCGCTACTCCGAGACCCCGCACCTGCTCGGCCGCGGAGTCGCGGCGCTCGCCGCCGACCCCGAACGGTCCCGCTTCGCCGGACGGTGCCTCGGCTCGTGGGAGCTGATGCACGCCTACGGCTTCTCCGACATCGACGGCGAGCGCCCGGACTGGGGCGTGGTCGACGCGGAGGCGCGCTTGGCCGACGCCGAGGCCGCGCAATCCGAGGCCGAATAGATGCCGCGCCCGCGCACCGTCTCCGACGAGGACGTCCTGGACGGCGTCCTCGCGCTCGCCCACCGCGTCGGCCCGGCGAAGCTCACGGTCGCCGCCGCGGCCCGCGAGGTCGGCCTCTCCCCGGCCACGCTGATTCAGCGCTACGGCACCAAACACGAGCTGCTGCTCGCCGCCGACCGCCGCGGCGTGGAGCGGTGGGTCACCCCGGTCGAGGAGGCCGAGCACCCCTCGCCGCTGGACCGGGTCGTCGAGGGCCTGGTCGGCGCCGTCGACCCGGACATGACCCCGGAAGCGATGGCCAACTCGGTGGCCATGCTGCAACTCGATCTCGTCGAACCCGACTTCCACGCGGCGACGCTGCGCGGGGCGCGGCGGCTGCGCGCCGCCCTCGAGCGCCATCTGCTGGCGGCGTCGGACGCCGGCGAGCTGCGCGAGGGCACCGACATCGCCGCGCTCGCCAAGCTCGTCGAGACCGCCTACCACGGCGCGATGATCGGTTGGGCGCTGCACCGCGAGGGCGCCCTTCCCGCGTGGATGCGCCGGCAGATCGAGGCCGTGCTCGCGCCGCTGCGGGCCTAGGTGTGGTGTTCGGGGACGTCGGCAGTTGACGGACGGACTGCTCACCGTCGAGCGGTGCGGCGAATGGCCGCGGTCGAGGCGATCGCGGCGATCGCCCAGAGCAGCGGTCCGGAGAAGCCGTCGGCGGGGTCGACATGCCCTGGGAGGACGAGCACGGCCACGAACGCGATGCCGATGGAGCCGAACACGACCTCGAAGTCGTCACCGCCGCCCTCGCCGAGGCCAATCGGCGCAGCGCCCAACTCATCCGGCAGCCCTGAGCGCGGTGGCTCGCCGGTTCGGGTCGCCCGCTTGAGGCGCCGCCGGAGGGTGCGATCTGCGAGGGACAGGCCAAGCTTGTGTTGTGACCTGCCTGGTTTGCGCTCCAGGGCGTTCGGGACGGCATGCAGGGGGCGACCGGTCCGCGTCAACCGTGGTTGACGATTGTCGGGTCGTCAACTACGGTTGACGAATGGGTTTCGAGGAACTCGCCGCTCTCGCAGCGGCCACCGCCGACGAGGACCCGATCCAAGGGCTGAAGGCTCTCGGGCGAATACAGGCCGAGACCGAGCGCCTTGAGGCGGTGCTCGTCCGGCGGGCCCGCAACAACGGCTCCAGCTGGGCGCAGATCGCCGCCGTCCTGGGCGTCTCGAAGCAGGCGGTCCACAAAAAGCACGCCGGCCGCGGACTGCTCGGGGGCCGGTCGTGACCGCCGCTGCTCACGGCGACGAACGGCTCGCCGCGAGGCTCCGCGCGCTCCTGGGACCGCGCCACGGCGTCGCGGCGGCGGCCGTGGCCGCTCCCGAGGGCGTCACTACCGCGTGCCTCGGCACGGGCCTCGACGCCGATTTCGAGATCGGCTCCATCTCCAAGGGCATCACCGGACTGCTGTACGCCGAGGCGACTGCGCGAGGCGAGATCGGCCCCGACACCGTGCTGGGCGATCTGCTGCCGCTCGGCACGGCCCCGGTCGGCCGGGTGAGTCTGCGGTCGCTGAGCACGCACCGGTCCGGGCTGCCCTCACTGCCCGCTTCCGCGCAGCCGCTCCGGCGCACGATCGCCCTGTGGCGCCGCGGCGCCAACCCTTACGGCGAAGACCTCGGCCGATTGCTCGAACAAGCCCGCGAGGCCGAGCCCGGAAAGCCGCGGCCCCGCTACTCGAACTTCGGATTCGAGCTGCTGGGCCACGCCCTTGCCGCCGCAGCCGACACCGATTACGCCGCGCTCCTCCGGCAGCGGATCACCGTCCCGCTCGGGCTCGACTGCTGTTACGCCCCGGCCGCGGCCGAGGACCTGCGCCCCGAAGCGCTCACCGGCACGAGCCGACGAGGACGCCCCCGGCAGCCCTGGACCGGGGAGGCGGTGGCGCCGGCAGGCGGCATCCGGGCGTCGATCACCGCCATGGCCCGCCTGACCGAGGCGCTGCTCGACGGCACCGCTCCGGGCCTGGGGGCCCTGGACCCGGTCGAGCCCTTCGGCGTCGGCGCCCGCATCGGCGCCGCATGGGTCACCATCCACGTGAAAGACCGAACCGTCACCTGGCACAACGGCGGCACCGGCGGTTTCCGGTCCTGGCTCGGACTCGACCGCGAAGCGGGAACCGGCGCGGTGATCCTCTCGGCGACCTCCGCGCCCGTCGACCGGCACGGATTGACGCTCCTGACCGAGGGCCGCGCTCTGCGTTGAGCTCGACAGCGGTTGCGGCTCGATTGCAAGCCAAAGGACAGGCCACCAGTGAAATGGAAAGCGGCGCGCCACGCCTCGCACCGCCGCGTGAGGGCGCGGGTCGAGCACGCCTTCGCGAAATCGAGACATCGTTCAGTCCACGGACAAGGGCGACACGCGCTAGTCGTCGAGGTACGCGGCGAACGTCAGCGCCGCTGCTGCGAGGCCGCGCAGATGAGGGCGCTCGGCTCGGTGATGACGGCGCCGGTGCAGTGGGAGTGCCTTCCGGCGTCGACTGCGTCAGCCAATGCCTTCCCTGCGGTTTCGGGTTCGGGGGCCGGTCAGGCGCGGCGTCGCACCGACCTTCCCGCGAGCGCGTCGGTCCGTTTGCCGTCGTCGATCGCGATGCGGCCGTTGACCATCACATACGGGATGCCCGCGGCCTGCCTGCGCGGCTCCTCGAACGTGGCCTGCGCGGCCACCGTCTCCGGGTCGAACAGCACCAGGTCGGCGGCGGCGCCCTCCGCGACGACGCCGCGGTCGTGCAGGCCCAGCCGCTTCGCCGGGCGGCTCGTCAAGTGCTCCACGCACTCCTCAAGGGAGAACAGCTCCAGCTCCCGGCAGTAGTGCCCGAGGTACCGCGCGAAGCTGCCCCACGCCCTGGGGTGGATGCGGTCCCCGTGCAGCACACCGTCGGTCGAGCCGGTGTGCGTCCGGTGGCGCATGATCAGCCGCACGTTCTCCTCATTGCCCACGTGCATCAGGCAGCCCGAGGCGAAGTCGTCCTGCACCAGCAGGTCCAGGTAGTAGTCCGCCGGGGGCGCGCCCGCCGCCCGCGCCGCCTCGTCCACTGAGGCCCCGACCAGGTGCCGCAGCTCCGGGTTCACCACTCCGGCGATCTCGATCCGCGACCAGTCGACGGGCACGCCGTTCGCGCCGTCCGTCCCGACCTCGTTGAGCTCGTGGACGATCCGGGCGCGGTCCTGCGCGTCCACCAGGCGCTCGGCGAGCGCGCCGTAGCCGCCCTCGACCGACCAGCTCGGCAGCAGCGCCGCCAGCATCGTCATGCCCGGCAGGTACGGGTAGGTGTCCAGGCCGATGTCGAGCCCTTCGTCCAGGCCCTCGTCCACGAGCTTCAGCAGCTCGCCCGCCCGCCCGGCGTTGACCTCGAAGTTCATGGTGGCGTGCGCCAGGTGCAGCGCGCAGCCCGAGCCGCGGGCGATGTCGATCATCTCGGCGTAGCCTTCGAGCGCGCCCGCGCCGTAGCTGCGCTGGTGCGGCCCGAAATAGCCGCCGTAGCGGGCGACCACGGCGCACAGGGCGGTCAGCTCGGCGGTGTCGGCGTACATGCCGGGCGCGTAGCCCAGCCCGGCCGAGAGGCCCACTGCGCCCTCTTCGAGCCCGGCGGCGACGAGCGCCTTCATCGTCTCCAGCTCGTCCTCGGTCGGCGGGCGGCGGTCCCAGCCCATGGCGAGCATGCGGACGGTGCCGTGGGGGACGAGGTAGGCCGCGTTGGTCGGGACGCCCTCGTCGAGCCGGTCGAGGTAGTCGCCCACCGAGCGCCACGTGAAGCCGACGCTCTCGGGGCGGCCGTTCCAGGCGGCGATGGCCTCCCACATCTGCGGGGCGGTGGTCTCGTCCACGGGCGCGTAGCTGAGCCCGTCCTGTCCGAGCACTTCCAGGGTGCAGCCCTGGCCGAGCTTGGCGAGGTGCTCGGGGTCGGACAGGACGGCGAGCTCTGAGTGGGCGTGCATGTCGATGAAGCCCGGTGCGCACACCAGGCCGCCCGCGTCGATGCGGCGCGCGCCGTCGAGGCGCCCCCCTATGGCGGCGATGCGGCCGTCCTTGACGCCGATGTCGGCGCGGAAGCGTTCGGCGCCGGTGCCGTCGACGATCTCGGCGCCGTGGACGACGACGTCCAGCTCAGCCATGTGGGGGCCTCCCGTTCGAGTGCGTTCGCTCAGGCCACGCTCGCCAGCGCGTCGATCTCCACCAGCATTTCCTCTCTGGGGAGCCCGCAGATGACGGTGGTGCGGCACGGCAACGGTATCCCTTCGGAGGTGTGGGCGGCGACGAAGTCGGCGTAGGCCTCGTTCATGGCCGCGAAGTCCTCGCGGTCGGTCAGGTAGACGCGCAGCATGATCACGTCGTCGAAGCTCGCGCCGCCGGCGGTGACGATGGCGTGGACGTTCTGGAGCGTGCGCAGGGTCTGGGCTTTGACGTTGCCCCGGTGGAGGTACTCCCCGGTGGCGGGGTCGACGGGGCCCTGCCCGGAGACCTGGAGGAGGGGGCCCTTGCGGACGCCTTGCGGGAAGGTGTGCGCGGGGGCCGGTGCGTCGGTGGTGTGGATCGCGGTCTTCGCAGTCATATAGTAAAGATACATTCCTATTTAAGGAGGCGAACGGTGGACGACTCCCGGCTCCAGGCGCTGCGAAGCGAAGTCCTCGACTGGCGGCACAAGGCCGTTCCCCCTGCGGCGCAAGGCCGCACGCTCGCAGACTGGCTGGCCTCCGGGCCGGGCCTGGACGAACTCGACACGCCGGTCGTGACGCTCTCGGCCGAAGCCCTCGACCACAACATAGCGGCGATGGCCGCCTGGTGCGCCCGGTTGGACCTCGCGCTCGCCCCGCACGGCAAGGCCACGATGGCACCGCAGCTGTGGCGACGCCAGCTCGCGTCCGGCGCAGTGGGCATCACCCTCGCGAACCTGCCGCAGGCGCGCGTCGCCCGCGCCTTCGGAGTCGAACGGGTCCTGATCGCCAACGAGATCACCAGTGCGGCGGGCGCGGCCTGGCTCGGCGAGTGGGCCGCGAGCGGCGCCGACGTGACCGTCTTCGCCGACTCGCCCGAGGCCGTCGCCGTCCTCGCCGCCGGGGGAGGCCCGCTCGCGGTCGCCGTGGAACTCGGCACGGCGGGCGGGCGCTGCGGCGCGCGGAGCCGCGAGGAGGCCCGCGCGGTGGCGGCGGCCGTGCGGGCGGCCCCGAACCTGCGCCTCGCGGGCGCGGCGGGCTACGAGGGCTCGGTGACCGCCGGGACCGGCCCCGCCGACCTGGCGGCCGTGGACGAGTACCTGACCGAACTGGCGGCGCTGTTCGCGGAGCTGGACTTCGAGACCGACCGCCCGGTGCTGAGCGCGGGCGGCAGCGCCTACTACGACCGGGTCGCCGAGGTGCTCGCGCCGCTGGCGACCGAGGCCGAGGTGGTGCTGCGCGCAGGCTCGTACGTGACGCACGACCACGGCTTCTACGCGCGGCTCGCGCCGGCCTGCCGGGGCGCGGGCGGGCCGGAGCTGCGGGCGGCGCTGCGGGCGCGCTCACGGGTCCTCTCGCGGCCCGAGCCGGGGCTGGCCGTGCTGGACGCGGGACGGCGCGACGTGCCCTTCGACCAGGGGCTGCCGGTGCCGCTGGGGCTCGACGGGGCCGAGTGCACGCAGATCAGCGACCAGCACCTGTTCCTGAGCGGCGACGTCGCCGGGCTGGACGTGGGCGAGGTGGTCGAGCTGGGCCTGTCGCACCCGTGCACGGCGTTCGACAAGTGGAACCTGATCCCCGTGGCGGACGAGGGCGGCCGGATCGTGGACGCGGTGCGGACGTTCTTCTGAACGGCGGGGCTGGCGGCTCCGGCGGCAGGGCCGCCTCGCCGTCCTAGAGCGCTTCCCTGAGCGACGCGAGCACCGGCCGGTTGCCCGGGAGCCAGGGCACGTCGTCCAGCTCCTCGACGGTGAGCCAGCGCAGGGCGGCGTGCTCGCGGGCCTCGGGCTCGCCGCCGAGGAGGTCCGCGCGGTAGACGCGCAGGAGGAACCGGCCGCCGGAGGTGACCAGGTCGTCGCCGATGCGCTCGCCGACGGCGATCTCGATGCCGAGCTCTTCGCGGCATTCGCGCTGTAGGGCCTCGGCCTCGGTCTCGTGGGGCTCGACCTTGCCGCCGGGGAACTCCCAGAGCCCGGCGAGCTCGGGCGGGTAGGCGCGGGCGGCGGCGAGGACCTTGCCGCCCGCCACGATGGCGGCGGCGACGACGAGCCGTGGGTGCATCACGCCGCGCAGTCTAAGGGGCGGGGGAGGAGGGCGGCGACCGCGCCCGAACAAGCCGGGAACCCTCGCCGAACCCACGACGGCCCTCACAGCCGCGCTCGGCATCGCTTGGTCGCGCTCGGCTGCTCCTCGGCCGTCATCGCCGTCGCGGGCCGCCCGAAGTCGCTCCGCACCTGGTGGCACGGCACGCGAATCTGTCTCGCGAACGTGACAGTATGCATCGTTCGTGACGAGAGGTAACATTCATTTACCTGTCGCTATGCCCGATGGTGTTCATACGTTCGGAGGATAATCGCTGGACTGAACAGCCAGGAATCTGCTCCAGCGGCACGAAAACAGGCAAGAACTCGATACAAATTTCCGATATTCCCGGTATGTCTGTTACGTCCCCCTGGACAGAAGCTGGGTGAAGGGGAAGACTCGGTTCAGAACCGATAAAGATACGGCGACAATTCAGACACGAACGCCCCTCGTGTCACCGCGCGCCGTATGAAAAGCGACCTTACTGAACGGCTGAAGCCCGGTTACGCCAGGACCGATCAAGAGCGCAGCCTTTACAGATGGCGACGGTGCCATATGGGGAGAACGGAGCAAGACGAGAACGTGCTGTTGGACGCACTCAGAGAGCTCAACGGTTGGGAAGCGGACGACGGCCGTCTAGCGCGGACGCTGCCGCTCGACGAATCCCAGCACGCCGAGCTCGCCGAGCAGATCAAGATCTTCGCCGACACGCTCAACGTCCGTCCCGACGTGAGCAGATCCGACCACGCCACGCTCATCGTGCTCAGCCGGGCCGGCGGCGTCAGTCTCACCGACGTGACCTTCGCAGGGCGAGTCGAGAGCGCGTACATTGCGATCGCGGGCGAGATCGCCGCTCAGGAGAGCGCTCACCTCGCCGACAAGCGCCGCTTCACCCGCTGGCGAAAACGGGGACAGTGACCGGTCGGCGCCGGGCCCGCAGCGCCCGAGCGCCCCGCTTCCGCAACCGCGCCCCGGCCGATCCGGCCGGGGCTTTCGCGTCCGGTCCCACCGGCGCCCACGAGGCCCGCAGGCCCGCGCCGCCGCCTCACCAGTAGATCGCGCAGGCGGTGGCCATCGAGTCGCTGACATCGCCGTACTCGGCCAGGGAATGCGCCGTGGCCTTGACGGCCCACCACATCCGGGGGCTGTCGGTCCAGCGCTCGCGGATCTCCGCATAGGCCCCCGGATCGTCCGCGAGCGCCTCGGCGTCCGCGTACAGCTCGTCTTCTTCGCCGCAGCGCTCCTCGTCGGCGCTCTCGGCCTCAGGGACCTCGCCGGTGAGCGTGAGCACGTAGTCGACGCCCGACCCGCTGGACGCCTCGACGTCGAACACGCCCCGCAGGGTCGAGAGGCTGTCCTGCGCCTCGACGTCCCCGAGCGTCAGGGTCTCCTCGGGGACGTTGATCGTCAGGAGGCGGTCCTCGTGCTCGTCGAAGAAGAACCGGAGGTCGACGCTCCCCGCCGCGCCGTCGGCCGGCTCGGCGCTCACCACGATCTCGTCCTGGACGTGCAGTGTGAGGTCGAGTGCCGCGACGCCGGTGTCCAGCAGCGCGACCAGCTCCGCCGTGGCGGGGTCGGTGGCGCGGAACAGGCCCATGGACTCTCGGAAGACCTGGGGCTCCGGCTCGGCGGGCGGCTCCTGCGTCGCGACGTCGTCCGCCGCCGTCGCAGGGGCGGGTTCGGGCGTCGCCTCCTCGGCGCAGCCGACGAGCGCCAGGGCCGCGATGGTCGCTCCGACAAGGGAGGTAATGGTGCGCATGACGGTCGCCTCCGTAAGTGTTGACCACTATCGACAATACGAAAGCGGCGCAAACGGACTATCGGCGCGTCCCCGACATCGCCCGGCGTCCCGGCCCGCACCGGCATTCGCCCGCCGAAGACAGCGGCCGTCCTATGCCCTTGAAACCCGGCCGCCGTCCGGCGGCTCAGGTGTCGCTCGGCTCTGTTAGCGCCCGTTCGAACCTGAGGACGGGCACCACCGCGCCGGACGGCGTCCGCTCCGCGGTCGCCTCGCCCGACTGCCGGAAACCGGCCCGCTCCAGTGCGCGACGCGACGCCTTGTTCTGCGGGGACGTTCGGGCCTCCAGCAGGCCGAGCCCCGCCTTCGCGGCCAGCGCGGCGGCGGCGTCGAGGGCCTTGACGGCGGCGCCGCGCCCCCGCGCCTCCTTCGCCAGCCAGAAACCGACCTCCGCGCGGTCCGGGCGGAAGTCGAACAGCACGAGACTGCCCAGGAACCGGTCCGACGCCCCGTCCGCGATCGCCAGGACCGCCAGCGTCCCGTCGGCCAGCCCCGCGGCGATGACGCCGTCGATCTGGTCGCGCACGATCCGGGGCGTGTACTCGCGCAACGGAAGATGCCCGTACTCGCGCACGGCCTCGTCCTCGGTGCCGAGCGCGAACGCCTCGGCGTCCTCATGGCGAAGCCTGCGGATCGCGATGTCGCCGGCCCCGATCGGCAAGTGCGCTGAAACGGTCATTGCCCCTCCTCGAACGTCGAAGCGGAACCCGACCGTGCCGCCTTCCGGGTTCCGTTGAGCGCCTGCGGCAGCGGACGCTACGGTACCACCGGCGTCATGACCTCCAGGCGATTCCCGAACCCGTCGCGGGCATGGAAGCGGACGTAGCCCTCGAAGGTGTCCCGCTCCGCCCACGAGAGCTCGTAGCCGCCGGCCTCGATCCGCTCCGCGACGGCCTCCAGCTCCGCGAGCGACCCGCACACCAGCCCCGGGTGGGCCTTCTTGGCGGGCACGAAGGGGTCGTCCACCCCGAGGTGGATCTCCGCCGTGACGGTCTCGCCGTCGAAGGCGCGGAACCAGCATCCGCCGCGCCCCGCCAGCGAGGGCGGCTTGTCCACTTCCCGCAGGCCGAGGGTCTGCGCGTAGAACCGGCGGGCCTCGGCCTCCCGGCCTCGCGGCATCGAGATCTGGACATGGTGAAGTTTCATCTCGCCTCCTGTGCGTCATGTCGACGACAAGCAGAGCACGGCCGGGAAGACCGCCCCGCCGGGGCTCCTCGCGAGCGGCCTGGAGCGGTCAGGCAGGGCGCGGCCGAGCGTCGGGGCGGGACCTCGCCACGGCGGCGGCCCACTCGCGGAGCAGCGCGCGGACGGCGTCCGGCCGATCGACCTGGACGTTGTGCCCGGCGCGGTCCAGCACCGCGTAATCGGCGCGGGGAAGTCGCTGCGCGAGCCGCCACTGGTCTTCGAACCCCACGACGGCGTCCTGCCGTCCGGCCAGGACCAGCACGGGCCCGTCGTACCCCGAGAGCCGGTCGTCCGGCGGCACCGGCAGCTCGTACCGCTCCGCGAGCCGCGCCATCGCGGTCGCGTCGGCGGCGGCTGCGCCAGGCAGCACCGCCTCCCGGAAACGCGACCAGTTCTCCGGAGACTGCACGACGGCGAACTCGGTGTACGCCTTCGCCTCCTCTGGCTCCAAGGAAGCCACAAGGGACTCATCGGTGGCGAGCACGACCGGCTCCGGCAGCGTCCGCCGCTCGCGTACCGGGTCCACCACGGGAGCCAGCAGCGCGATCCCCAGGCACTGCCGCGGCCTCCGGGCCGCCAGGTCTCGGGCGAGCAGGCCGCCCAATGAGGAGCCGACGACGGCGAACGGTGTCGAGCCGCCCACCAGCATTTCTGCGGCGCCGTCGAGCCAGTCGGCCAACTCGGGCAACCCGCCCGGCGCCTCGAGCGCGGGGGCCGCTCCGAACCCCGGCAGGTCCAGGTAGATGCGCTCCCAGGCGTTCGCCGCATCGAACGCGTCGTCGAGGGCGAGCATCATGCGGTGGTCCACGCCGTTGCCGTGGACGAACAGCAAGGGCACCCCCGATCCACGTCGGACGGTCTGCGGCGCGAGAGTGCTCATTTCCTGCCTCCAGGGCTGTTCGTCTGCGGAACCGGGCGACCACGGAGCCTACCCCCGAGCACGGCGGCCGCGCGCCGGCGCGAAGCGGCCCCTGCGACAGACCCGAGCCGCGCTCGCGACCTGTGTAGGTGCCCGGGAAGCCTCACGAAGCCTGCAAGGGCCCGATGACGTCGTACCTGGCGATGACGAAGTCGCCGTTGCGGTCGCACTCCCGCAACGCGAGGTCGAAGGCGCCGCCGAACAGCGGCTTGCCCGAGCCGAGCGTCACGGGCGCGATCGCGACGAACACCTCGTCGAGCATCGCGGCCGCGGCGAACTCGGCCGCGAGGCCGCCGCCGCCCATCACCCACACGTCCCGGCCCCCGGCCGCGGCCTCGAACGCCGCACGATGGTCGGCGGGCGACCCCGAGACGAACGAGACGTGCTCGTTCGCCGCCTCCAGGTCGCGGTGCGTGAACACGAAGGTGGGGATCTCCGGCAGCCAGTCGCGTTCGTGCTCGAGGACCCACGTGTACGTGGTCGCCCCCATGACCTGCGCGCCCACCTCGGCGACGAACGCCGTGGAGCTCCCCGGCCCGTCCTCCTCTATGTGCTGCCTGAAGAGCCAGGCGAGGGAGTCCTCGTCGTCGGCGAGGAACCCGTCGAGGGCGGTGGCGGTGTAGTAGCGGTAACGGGTCATGCGAGTCCTCCTGAAACGCGGCGATGCCACATGATCGGATCGGGATCGAGATCACCGACGTCCACACCGGACTGCGACAGCATCCAGCGGGCGAGCTGGCGGCGGTGCGCCGAGAACGTCAGGACGTGGGCGAGGATCTGGGAGAGCAGGAACGACTCGGGCGGGTCGCAGAGGGAGTCGATCACACGGTCGCCCCACGCGCCGCGGCGCTCCACCTCACGGGTCATCGCGAGCCACCGGGCGGCGATCTCGGCGTGCCGGCGGCGCAGACCGGCGGCGTCGTCCGGCCCGCCCAGATCGGGCTGGTCCTCGCCCTCGATGCTCGCGAGCCACGGAAGCTTGTCCAGAGCCAGGTGCCGGACGACGTCCGCGAGCGCGGCCTCCTCGCCGGCCCAGGCCAGCACCCGGTGGCCGGGCATCCGCACCCGCCGGTACTCCTCGTCGCCGACCGCTTCCGCGGCGGCGAGCACCGCGTCGGTGTCGTCGAGGTCGTGCCGGACCATCAGCGCCACCGCGTCGCCCGCGGACTGCTCCTGATCGGCGTCGACGTAGAGCACCGTCGGCGAGTGGAAGTGGATGCCGTTCGGCGCGGGCAGCCAGTGGCTCCGTTCGCGCTGCGGCGGCATCGCGCTCGGAGCGCACCCGAAGGCGCGGGAGAACGCGCGAGAGAACCCGTCGACCGAGTCGTACCCCGCCGCGAACGCCGTGTCGGTGACACTGTGCCCGCGCTGCAGCTCCCAGGCGGCGCGCTCCAGCAGGACGCGCCGCCGCATCGCCGCGGGCGGCTCCCCGGCCGCCCCGCTCACCTGCCGACTGAAGTGGAAGGCCGAGGAGTGCGCCGCCTCGGCCAGGCGGCCGAGCGCGGCCCCGCCCTCGTGCTCGGCGAGGACGGCATCGAGCAGCTCTCGGACGCGGTCCCGCCCCAATCTGCGTTCGTTCACGCCTCAAGTCTGAACGGAACGGAGCGGTTTCGCCCGACCGTTCTTGCTCAATCGCCACCGGCGCGGCGGCCGGTCGCCTCGCCGGGCCCTCCGCGAAGACCGACGGTCCGCGCGCTCATCCCGAGCGCGCGGACCGTCGCAGGTGATCGGGCCCCGATCAGACGTTGAAGCGGAACTCCACCACGTCGCCGTCGGCCATGACGTAGTCCTTGCCCTCCATGCGGACCTTGCCCGCCGCGCGGGCGGCCTGCATGCTCTCGGCGGCTATGAGGTCGTCGAACGAGACGATCTCGGCCTTGATGAAGCCGCGCTGGAAGTCGGTGTGGATCTCCCCGGCCGCCTCGGGGGCCGTGGCGCCCTGGGGGATCGTCCAGGCCCGGCTCTCCTTGGGGCCCGCGGTCAGGTAGGTCTGGAGGCCCAGCGTGGAGAAGCCGACGCTGGCGAGCCGGTCGAGGCCCGGCTCGGTCTGGCCGGTGGACTCCAGGAGTTCCCTGGCCTCCTCGGGCTCCAGGTCCACCAGCTCGGACTCGAACTTCGCGTCGAGGATCACCGCCTGGGCGGGGGCGACGGCCGCGCGCAGCCTGGCCGCCAGCGCCTCGTCGCCCACCTGGTCCTCGTCGACGTTGAACACGTAGATGAAGGGCTTGGCGGTGAGCAGGTGCAGGTCGTAGAGCAGCTCGGTGTCGAGACCGGCCGCGAAGACGGTCCGGCCGCCGTCGAGGACCTCGCGGGCCTCCTGGACGGCCTGCACCTTCGGCTGCTTCGTCTTGTCCATGCGCGCCTCCTTCTCCAGGCGCGGCAGGGCGTTCTCGATGGTCTGGAGGTCGGCGAGGATCAGCTCGGTGTTGATCGTCTCGATGTCGTCCGCGGGGGAGACCTTGCCGTCGACGTGGGTGACGTTGCCGTCCTCGAAGACGCGCACGACCTGGGCGATGGCCGAGCACTCGCGGATGTTCGACAGGAACTGGTTGCCCTTGCCCGCGCCCTCGGAGGCGCCCTTGACGAGCCCCGCGATGTCGACGAAGGTGACGGTCGCGGGGATGATCTTCTCCGAGCCGTAGATCGCGGCCAGCTTCGGCAGCCGGTCGTCGGGGACGGCGACCACGCCGACGTTGGGTTCGATCGTGGCGAACGGGTAGTTCGCCGCCAGGATGTCCGCGCGAGTCAGCGCGTTGAACAGCGTGCTCTTGCCGACGTTGGGCAGACCGACGATACCGATGCTGAGTTTCACGGGATACAAGCCTAGCCGGGGGCGCGCGGGCCCGGTCGGGCGCGTGCTCACGCGGTCAGCAGGCCCACTCCCAAGGTCAGCGTGCCCGCCGCGAGGGCGGCGGCGCCGAGCCACAGCAGCGCGATGAGCCCGTTGGGCCTCGTGCGGTCCCGGCCCGCCGAGGACAGGAAGAACCCGGCGGACATGAGGATCGCCGCGAGCGGGACGCCGGCGCGGGCGATCCACCCGGCGAAGCCGCTCAGGCCCGTGGCGTCGGCCAGGACCAGGCAGACCAGCCCGAGGGTGACGAGTACCCCGGCGTGGGCGTGCCCGGCGCGGGCGAAGGACTTCTGGAAGTCGGTCATGGGCACCTTGCCGCCGGCGATCCTGAGCAGGAAGGTGCCGCCGAATTCGATGGTGACGATGGTCAGGAGCACGATGCCGGCGATGACGCGGGACGAGTCGCTGAGTTCGAGCATTGGTCGGGCCTCTCAAAAGATGTTTACAACGTCAAGATACAACCCTGTCTTGACGGTGTCAAGATCTGCGCTAGAGTTCATCGCGTGAACGACTCGTACCACCACGGGGACCTGCGCCGGGCCCTCATCGACGCCGCCGTCGCGGCCGTCGCCGAAAGCGGACCGGCCGCACTGAGCCTCCGGGCCGTCGCCAAGCGCGCCGGCGTCTCCCACGCCGCCCCCGCCCACCACTTCGGCGACAAGGCGGGCCTGCTCACCGCCGTGGCCGCCGAGGGCTTCGACCGCCTCGCCGACACACTGGAGGCGGCCTGGGACGACACCGGCGACTTCGCCGCGGTCGGCGCCGCCTACGTCCGCTTCGCCATCGACCACCGGCCCCACTTCGCGGTCATGTTCCGCCCCGAACTGCTCCACGGCGACGACGCCGACCTCCGGCGCGCCTCGGGCCGGTCGACCGACGCGCTGCACCGCGGCTCGGGCGGCGGCGGCGACGGATTCAACCCGGCCGCGGTGGCGGCCTGGTCCCTGGCGCACGGCTTCGCCGAACTGCTCCTGGCGGGCAACTTTCCGCAGGAGGTGAAGGACGACCCCGAAGCGGCGTTCAGAGCGGTCGGGTACGCCACCGGACTCGGCCTCGACTGATACGCCGCGCGCGGGCGGCCCGCGGACTATCGTCCTCCGCATGGGCCCGAGGACGACGACCTCGGCCCGGGCCTGAGACCGAAGCGCCGCCGAACCGGCCCGCGGCGACCGGCACCGGCCCGTGACACCAGCACCGCGAAGGAGCGCACCATGGAACCGCTGTACGTCGCCCACGCCGTCTCGACCGGCTCCGGCCGAGACGGACACGTCGCCACCGACGACGGCCTCATCGACCTCGACCTGGCCGTCCAAAAGGAACTCGGCGGCCCCGGCGGCAAGGCCAACCCCGAGCTGCTGTTCGCCGCGGGCTACGCCGCCTGCTTCCACAGTGCGCTCCAAGGCGTCGCCCGCGCCGCGGGCGTCGACCTCGGGGAGTCCACCGTGGAGGCCAGCATCGGCATCGGCAAAGAGGGCGAGGGCTTCGGCCTCAGCGCGATCCTGGAGATCGCGACCCCGAACGCGACCCGTGAGACCGCCGAGGACCTGGTGGCCAAGGCGCACCTAGCCTGCCCGTACTCCAACGCGACCCGCGGCAACATCGTCGTCGACCTCGACCTGGTCGAGACCGCCGACTGACCCCACCCGACACCGCGGGGCGGGCCGCCGAGGTGCGGCGGCCCGCCCCGCGCCGTCCGAACTGAAGGCGGCCGTTCCCGAGGCCGGTGCAGCGGATCTCCGCAAGCGTCCCGGCCGCGAACGGGATGGGAGGCTGCGGGCGTGACCGGCCTGTTTCCGCGCCCGATCACGGCGAGAAGACCGTGACGAAGCCGTCCTCGCCTTCCTTGTACTGCTCCTTAGCCGCCAGCACCGTCGAGGCGATTCCCTCCAGAATGGAGTTCAGGCGGCCGATGGAGTTGTCCCAGTCGGCTTTCGACTCCTCGTACGCCTCGCGGTCCGCCCCGATCCAGTCGAGGGCGTCCAGCTGCGTCCGGAGCTCGGCGAGGTCCTCGTCGACCTCGCCCTTGATCGTCTTCATCGCCGTGACCGCGTCGTCGAGGTTCTCGTACTCGACCTTGATCACTTCACCGCTCACGCTGCAACCTCCAGAATCGTCGTGTCGCCTCCCGCTGCCTGCGTTCGGCGGCTTTTCGCTCAGCGATCTCCTCGTCGGTGAAGAACCGACGCCTGGTGCTGGGGCCGGGTCCTTGACGTTTGACGATCCCCGTTGCGGCGCTGCCCTTGTTGGGGAAGATCGCGCCCAAGTGCGTTATCAAGGACGGAAGGAAGAACGTCATCAGCGACAAATGCAGCGGCCGTTCGCCCTCGTCCAGCAGAATCCCGAGGACTTCGCCGAAGCCGATGAGCGACAAGAGGATGAAATGAAACCGCAGGATACGCAGCCAGGAATGGTCCGGCCGATACGGAAAGAAGGAGACATGGCCGAGCCATACCTTCCAGCGGTAGGCGACGTGCCCCAGGGCCGTCGCTCCCCGCAGCCGGTCGCCGTCCTCGTCCACGACCGGCATGATCCGGCTCGTGAAGAACAGCGCCGTCCAGTACGCGCCGGTCATGATCGCCAAGGCCGTCGCCGCCAGCGCGACTCCGAGGGCCGCGGACAGCACCCAGTCCGCCAGCATGACGACCAGGGGATCGCGCAGTGAACCCGACTGCCCCGTCATCTAGGTTCCTTGTCCGGCACCGCCGAGGGGCCTCGGGAAAGCCGCCTCGCCCGCACGAGCGAACCGAGGACGGTTCCGCCGACGAGCAGGACGCCGAGACCGAAGCCGACCGTCACGACGCCGACCACCAGGGCGATCAGCCGGTCGAAGATCTCAGGTCCGATCATCGATGTCCGCTTCCGTGGAGGCGTCGCCGTCCTTGACGCCGCTGAGGGTCCCTCGCCCTCCGGTCGCGGTGAGGCCGCCCGCGATGTCCTCGAGTTCGAACTGCCGAGGAACGTTGCCGACGTGCTGGCTGGTCCTCAGGATGTCGTCCACGCTGTCCGGTCCGATGAACGCGTCGACCATCTGGTCGTACGTGCCGCGGGCCGGATCGCCGCTCCCCGGAGGGATGAAGTCGAATTTGGGTTTGAAGGGGTCGATGAGGTCGTTCACCATGCCGTCGAACTTGCGGATCTGCTTGCTGAGGTTCCCGGCGATACCCTCGACCGCGTCGAACACGCTGGCGCTGAGCTTCCCGAAGGCGTTGCGGGCCTTGCCCACCTTCCCGAGCAGTTCGCCGACCTTCGCGATCAGCTTCGAGACCTTCGCGCCGATCTTCGCCGAAGTCGAGATCGCGCTCTCGATCGTCATCGCGATGCCGATGCCGATCGAGCCGCCGAAGGTCATCGCGGCGCTCGCCAGCGCCCCCAGGAGGATGATGATCACGCGGGAGACGAACTCGCAGATCAGCTCCATGACGATGGCCTTGACGGTCGCCACGACCACGCCGATGGCGGCGTAGCAGTTCGAGACGGCTTGGGCCGCGCTCGCGGTGCCGCTCAGCATCTCCGAGAAGGCGGCGCTGGTGCTCCGGTAGGCGTCCGCGGCCTCGCCCTGCCACTCGGCGAGCTGCTCGACGAGCCCGCCCATGTCGGCGCCGGCGTTGTCGAACGCCTGCGAGATGTTCGACCAGGTCTGCGAGATCGCGGTGATGGCCGCGGGGTCTCCCGTGAGGGCCTCCAAGGGCTCGCGCAGCCAGTCGACGTGCTCGATGATCCAGCCGACCCCCGCCATGATGAACTCTTTGAACGGGTTGAGCGCGAAGGCGAGGAGGTCGAGCCCGGCGACGACGCCGTCGATCGCCAGAGCGGTGCCGCTGAAGTCCTCCGAGCCGATCGCGAACAGGTCCTTGCCGACGTTGGTGAGGCTGTCGCCGAGCCGGAGGCCGGCGGTGGCCGAAGGACCGGACTCGGCGACGTAGATGCCGTTGTCGCTCATTCCTCGACCTCCGCAGCGATCTTGTCGAGCGCGCTGGAGACGCCCTCGTCCATGCCCGCGTAGCACCGCGAGACGCCGTTGAGCGCTTCTGAGAGCGCCTCCGACAGCTGCAGTGTGGCCCTGATGCCCTCTTGGGCCTGCCCGGCGACGAGTTCCATGGCGGGCCAGGCGAAGGGGGTGAGGAGGATGCCGTACTGGAAGTTCTCGTCCTCGTCCGCCTGCTCGGCGGCGGCGAGGCACTCTTGCAGCACCGAGGTGATGCCGGACTCGATCGCGGACGCCTGCGCCTGGAGCGTCGCCGGATCGACGGTGAAGCCGCCCATCAGCCGCCGCCTTCCGGCGCGTACCGGCGCATGATGTTCAGGGCTTCGGAATCCTCGCCGAGGATGTCGGTCATGACGTCCACAGTGCGGCTGGAAGCCTCGGCGGCCGCTTCGCGGTAGGTCTCCATGATGAGGTCCGAGAGCCCCTGGCCGGACAGGTGGCGGTGCGTGGGGCCGAACTCGATCGCCTGGAGCGCACCGGACATGTTGACGGTGACCGTGACTTCGCCTTCCGCGGAGGCGGCCGTGGCGTTCGCCGCGCGCAGCCCCTCCTGCAACCGGTCGGCGTTCGCGCGCATGGCCGCGATATTGGACTCGAACCGGCGCATGTACGCCTCGGGGTCGGTCGCCATGGACGCTCCCGGGGGAGACGAGGACGCGTGATCGCTCATAGGGCTCCGATCTGGATTGGGGCGGTGCCGGATTCCGGCTGGCATACCGCTGTATGGCTTTCCATAGTGGTATGGGGCTTTCGGCTGTGATCAGCATAGCGAGTCCGTGTCCGTTTCGCTGTCCTTGTGAGGGCGGCCGTCCGCGCGCACTGGCGCAGGGCGGGCCACCGCGGTGCGGCGGCCCGCCCTGCGGTGTCCGCTATGGACTTTTCAAGTCCTTGTCTCCAGTGGATCGGCTTCGGGGGCCCCGGTTCAGCTTCGGCGTTCGTTCTTGCGGAAGATCTTGCGGCCCAGCCATACCAGGGGGTCGTAGCGGTCGCCCGCCACGCGCTCCTTCATGGGGATGATCGCGTTGTCGGTGATGCGGATGTGCTCGGGGCACACCTCGGTGCAGCACTTGGTGATGTTGCAGTAGCCGAGCCCCTGCCCGTCCTGCGCGTGCTCCTTGCGGTCGGTCCGCGCGTCCAAGGGGTGCATGTCCAGCTCGGCCGCCCTGATGAACACGCGCGGCCCGGCGAACGGCTCCTTGTTCTCCTCGTGGTCGCGCACCACGTGGCAGGTGTTCTGGCACAGGAAGCACTCGATGCACTTGCGGAACTCCTGGCTGCGCTCCACGTCCACCTGCTGCATCCGGTACTCGCCGGGCTCCAGGTCGGCCGGTGGCGCGAACGCGGGCGTCTCCAGCGCCTTCCGGTAGTTGAACGACACGTCCGTCACCAGGTCCCGCACCACCGGGAAGGTCCGCAGCGGCGTCACCGTCACCGTCTCGCCCTCCTCGAACAGGTTCATGCGCGTCATGCACATCAGCCGCGGCATCCCGTTCACCTCGGCCGAGCACGAACCGCACTTGCCCGCCTTGCAGTTCCACCGCACCGCCAGGTCCGGGGCCTGCTCGGCCTGGATGCGGTGGACGACGTCGAGGACCACCTCGCCCTCGTTGACCTCGACGTCGAAGTCGGCCAGCGCGCCGCCCTCGTCGTCGCCGCGCCACACTCGGAAGGTTCGCGTGCTCATTCGCCGTCCTCCTGGTCCGCCTCGACGGTCCGGTATTCCTCGGGGGTCATGTACTTCGACAGCTCGCTGGTCTCGAACAGCGACAGCAGCTCGCTCGGCATCGCCGGCACCGGCTGCCGCCGCAGCCGCACCTCGCCGTGTTCGAGCGTGGAGACCAGGTTCGTCTTGCGCCACAGCGGGTCCATGCCCGGCGCGTCCTCGCGGGTGTGGCCGCCCCGGGACTCGTCGCGCTCCAGCGCGGCCTTGGCGGTCGCGATGGAGCACAGCAGCATGTTCTGGAGGTCCAGCGCCAGGTGCCAGCCGGGGTTGTAGGCCCGTCCGCCGGTGGCGGCGACATTCGCGATCCGCGGCCGCAGCGCCTCCAGCTCGACCAGCGCCTCCTCCAGTTCGCCCGCGCGCCTGATGATCCCCACGAGGCGCCCGTTCACCGCCTGCATCGCGGCCTGGAGCTCGTAGGGGTTCTCGCCCTCGCCCGCGAAGGGCCGCAGCGCGTTCGCCGCGGCGCGCTCGATGTCCTCGCTCGCGATCGCGACCGTGCCGGACCGCTCGGCGTGCTCGGCCGCGTGCTCCCCGGCCCGCTTGCCGAAGACCAGCAGGTCCGACAGGGAGTTGCCGCCCAGGCGGTTCGAGCCGTGCATGCCGCCGGAGACCTCGCCCGCGGCGAACAGTCCGGCCACACTGGAGGCCGCGGTGTCGGCGTCGACCTCGATGCCGCCCATGATGTAGTGGCAGGTCGGCCCCACCTCCATCGGCTCGGCCGTGATGTCGACGTCGGCGAGCTCCTTGAACTGGTGGTACATCGACGGCAGCTTCTTGGTGATGTACTCGGCGTCCCGCCGTGAGGCGATGTCGAGGTAGACCCCGCCGTGCTCGGTGCCCCGCCCGGCCTTGACCTCGGCGTTGATCGCCCGCGCCACCTCGTCGCGCGGCAGCAGCTCGGGCGGGCGCCGGTTGTTGTCGGGGTCGGTGTACCAGCGGTCGGCCTCGTCGGGGTCGTCGGCGTACTGCCCCTTGAACACCTCGGGGATGTAGTCGAACATGAACCGCTTGTCCTCGGAGTTCTTGAGGACGCCGCCGTCGCCGCGCACCGACTCGGTGACCAGGATGCCGCGGACCGAGGGCGGCCAGACCATCCCGGTGGGGTGGAACTGGATGAACTCCATGTTGATCAGGCTCGCCCCGGCCTTGAGTGCCAGGGCGTGGCCGTCCCCGGTGTACTCCCACGAGTTCGAGGTGACCTTGAACGAGCGGCCGATGCCGCCGGTCGCCAGGACGATCGAGGGGGCGGCGATCGCGAGGAACCGCCCGGTGTCCCTGCGGTAGCCGAAGGCGCCCTGGACGGCGCCGCCGGAGACGAACAGTTCGGTGACCGTCGTCTCGTCGATCACCCGCAGGTAGTCGTCGTGCCCGCCGCCCTCGGCCGCGTCGTCCTGCTGGAGGGAGACGAGCTTCTGCTGGAGGGTGCGGATCAGCTCCAGGCCGGTCCGGTCGCCCACGTGCGCGAGCCGGGGGTACTCGTGCCCGCCGAAGTTGCGCTGGCTGATCTTGCCCTCGGGGGTGCGGTCGAACAGCGCGCCGTAGGTCTCCAGCTCCCAGATGCGGTCGGGGGCCTCCTTCGCGTGGAGCTCGGCCATCCGGTAGTCGTTGAGGAACTTGCCGCCGCGCATCGTGTCGCGGAAGTGGACCCGCCAGTTGTCGCGGGAGTTGACGTTGCCCATCGCCGCGGCCGCGCCGCCCTCGGCCATCACGGTGTGGGCCTTGCCGAACAGCGACTTGGAGAGGACGATGACGGCCTTGCCCGCCAGCCGGGCCTCGACGGCGGCCCGCAGGCCGGCGCCGCCCGCGCCGATGACGAGGACGTCGCAGGCGAGGCGTTCGACGTCGTTGACGGTTTCGCTCATTGGCAGCCTGCCTTCTAGTTGATGAAGCGGAGGTCGTCGAACCAGCCGGCCGAGACCGCCATGACGTAGAAGTCGGTCAGCGCCAGCGAGGCGAGGGTGAGCCAGGCCCACATCATGTGGCGGCTGTTCAGGGCGCTCGAGATGGTCCACAGCCGGTAGCGCACGGGGTGCTTCGAGAAGTGCTTCAGCCGCCCGCCCATGATGTGGCGGCACGAGTGGCACCCGAACGTGTAGCACCACAGCATGACCACGTTGCCCAGCAGCACCAGGTTCCCCAGGCCGACGCCGAAGCCGCGCGGCGACTGGAAGGCCAGGATCGCGTCCCAGGTGTTGATCAGCGAGATCAGCAGGGCGGCGTAGAAGAAGTAGCGGTGCAGGTTCTGCCCGATCAGGGGCGGCCGGGTCTCGCCGGTGTACTTCGCGTGGCCGTCGGGGACGGCGCAGGCGGGCGGGGAGAGCCAGAACGAGCGGTAGTAGGCCTTGCGGTAGTAGTAGCAGGTGAACCGGAACGCCAGCAGGAACGGCAGGCTCAGCGCGGCGTAGGGGAGGAGCGGGTGGTCCGGCAGGAACCGTCCGAAGTGGGCCGATTCGGGGACGCAGCCCACCGAGACGCACGGGGAGTAGAACGGCGTCAGGTAGTGGTAGTCCGAGACCCAGTAGTCGCCCTGGTAGAACACGCGGAAGGTCGCGTAGGCGACCCAGGCGGTGAGCCCGAGGACGGTGAGGATCGGGGCGCGCATCCACTGGTCGGTCCTGAGTGTGCGCGCGCCGATCGCGGCGCGCGGCGGTGAGGAGACGGACGTGTCGTCGGTGGTGGCCATCGGCGCCCCTTCGCGCGGAAATACCGGACAGCGCGGGCATGAGTGCTCGCTCAGCGCAGGATAGCGTCATCGGCGGGCGCTCAGGACATGGGGTTAGTCACAATAGCGAGCAAATTTCGGAATGAGTCGGTAGTGTTCAAAGGTTTCAAAGGTCCGAGAGTGGCTCCTGTCCCCTCGCGTCACCGTCTCGCACGGTTACCCTTGGCGCATGACCGAACGCGGCATTCTGTTCGTCCACGCCCACCCCGACGACGAGACCGTCGGCACCGGCGGCACCCTCGCCCACTACGCGGCCCGGCCCGACGCCCACGTCACCGTCGTCACCTGCACTCTCGGCGAGGAGGGCGAGGTCCGCGTCCCCGAGCTCGCCATGCTCGCCGCCCCCGAGGCCGACCAGCTCGGCGGCTTCCGCTACTGGGAGTACCGGCACGCCACCGAGGCGCTCGGCGTCACCGACACCGTCTTCCTCGGCGGCGTCGGCCGCTGGCGGGACTCGGGCATGATGGGCCTGCCGACGAACGACCACCCGCGCGCGTTCTGGCGCGCCGAGGTCGACACCGCCGCCGCCCACCTCGTCGCCGTCGTGCGCGAGCGCCGCCCCGAAGTCCTGGTCACCTACGACCCCGACGGCTTCTACGGCCACCCCGACCACATCCAGGCCCACCGCGTCGCCATGCGCGCCGCCGACCTCGCGGCCGACCCCGCCTGGAGGCCCGACCTCGGCCCCGCCCACGACGTCCGCAAGATCTA
The DNA here is from genome assembly GCA_035765105.1 of Glycomyces sp. GTDB lineage: Bacteria > Actinomycetota > Actinomycetes > Mycobacteriales > Micromonosporaceae > Glycomyces. The sequence continues at coordinate 20,126 of DASTYG010000004.1, read as the reverse complement.
CTGGACCACCATGCCCAGCAGCGTCCTCGCCGAGCACTTCGACGCCTTCACCGGCGCCACCGACAACCCCTTCGAAGGCGTCGCCTCCGTCGACGAGCTGCCCTTCGGCGTCGGCGACGACGAGGTCGACGCCTGCGTCGGCGGCGACCGCGACGCCGCCGAGCGCAAGATGGCCGCCATGCGCGCCTACCGCACCCAGATCGCCCCCGGCGACTGGCTCCACGTCCTCGGCGAGCGCCTCGGCGCCGCCTCCGTGGGCGCCGAGCACTACCGCCTCGTCAAGGGCGAGAAAGGCCCCGGCGCCGGGCCCCACGGCTGGGAGGCCGACCTGCTCGCCTGACCGCCCGAGGATTGAGCGCGCCGCCCGGAGGGTAACCGCCCCTCCCGCACGCAGCACCGATCCGAGGAGGCCCGCCATGGCCACGACAGTCGGCGACTACATCCTCCGGCGACTCCGCGAATGGGGCGTCGAACAGGTATTCGGCTACCCCGGCGACGGCATCAACGGCATCATCGCCGCCTTCGGCAAGGCCGACAACGAGCCGCGGTTCGTCCAGTGCCGCCACGAGGAGATGGCCGCCTTCGAGGCGGTGGGCTACGCCAAGTTCTCCGGGCGCATCGGCGTCTGCGCCGCCACCTCCGGGCCCGGCGCGATCCACCTGCTCAACGGGCTCTACGACGCCAAACTCGACCACGTGCCCGTCGTCGCCGTCGTCGGCCAGACCGCCCGCAGCGCCATGGGCGGCGGCTACCAGCAGGAGGTCGACCTCCAGGCGCTGTTCAAGGACGTCGCCTCCGAATACCTCGCCGAGGTCAACGTCCCCGAGCAGCTGCCCATCGCCCTCGACCGGGCCTTCCGCACCGCCAAGGCCCGCCGCGCGCCCACCGCCGTCATCATCCCCGCCGACGTCCAGGAGCAGACCTACCGACCGCCCGAGCACGAGTTCAAGCACGTGCCCTCCTCCGAGCCGGCCTACGAGCACGCCCGCGTCGCCCCCGACGAGCGCGACCTCGACCGCGCCGCCGAGATCCTCAACGCCGGCGAGAAGATCGCCGTCCTCGCCGGCCAGGGCGCCCGTGGCGCCGTCGAAGAGCTCAAGCGCGTCGCCGAGGCCACCGGCGCGGGCGTCGCCAAGGCCCTGCTCGGCAAGGACGTCCTGCCCGACGACCTGCCCTACGTCACCGGCTCGATCGGCCTGCTCGGCACCCGGCCCACCTACGAGCTCATGCGCGACTGCGACACGCTCCTCATCGTCGGCTCCAACATGCCCTACAGCCAGTTCCTGCCCGAGTTCGGGCAGGCCAGGGCCGTCCAGATCGACCGCGACGGCGCCCTGATCGGGATGCGCTACCCCACCGAGGTCAACCTCGTCGGCGACGCGAAGGCGTCCCTCGCCGCGCTCCTGCCGCGGCTCGACCGCCGCCCGCGCACGCGCTGGCGCGAGACCGTGGAGAAGAACGTCGCCTCCTGGTGGGACACCCTCGAACAGCAGGCCATGCTCGACGCCCACCCGGTCAACCCCATGCGCGTGGTCCACGAGCTGTCCCTGCGCGTCCCCGAGGACGCGGTCGTGGCCGCCGACTCCGGGTCCTCCACCAACTGGTACGCCCGCAACCTCAAGATGCGCGGCACCATGCGCGGGTCCCTGTCCGGCACGCTCGCGACCATGGGCTGCGGCGTGCCGTACGCGATCGGCGCCAAGTTCGCCTTCCCCGACCGCCCGGCCGTCGCCCTCGTCGGCGACGGCGCGATGCAGATGAACGGCCTCGCCGAACTGATCACGGCCGGCCGCTACCGGCGGCTGTGGAAGGACCCGCGCCTGGTCGTGTGCGTGTTCAACAACGGCGACCTCAACCAGGTCACCTGGGAGCTGCGCGCCATGGGCGGCGCGCCCAAGTTCGAGGAGTCGCAGTCCCTCCCGCAGATCTCCTACGCGGACTTCGCGATCGCCATCGGACTCGAAGGCATCGCCGTCGACGACCCGGCCGACCTCGCCGACGCCTGGGACCGGGCGTTCGCGGCCGACAAGCCCGTCGTCATCGACGTCCGCTGTGACCCGGCCGTGCCGCCGATCCCGCCGCACGCCACCCTCGCGCAGCTAAAATCGACCACCGAGGCCCTCCTCAAAGGTGACCCCGAGGCATGGAACGTCTTCGTCCAGGGCGCCAAGACCAAGGCCCGCGAGATACTGCCAGGCCGCCGCTGACGACGAGGGGCATCCCCCGCCCCTGACCGGAAAGACGAGAGCGACATATGGGTTTCTGGGAACAGCTCGGCATGCTCGCGCTGGCCATGCTGCTGGGCGTGCTCGTGGGCGCCGAACGCGAATACGAGGGCAAGGCCGCCGGGATGCGCACCCACGCGCTCATCGGCCTCGGCGCGGCCCTGTTCGTCGCCGCCGGGCGCTTCGGCTTCGAAGAGATCGCCTCCGGAACCCCGGGCATCGACCCCGCCCGCATCGCCGCACAGGTCGTGGCCGGGGTGGGCTTCCTCGGCGCGGGCGTGATCTTCGTGCAGCGCAACCTGGTGTTCGGGATGACCACGGCCGCCTCGATCTGGGTGACCACCGCCATCGGCATGGCCTGCGCCGCGGGGCTGCCGCTCCTGGCGGTGGCCGTGACGGTCATGCACCTGATCGTCGTCACCGGTCTCAACCCGATCGAGCGCGTCATCGCCAAGCACGCCCGGCACTCGGGGAAGCTGCACCTCACCTACACCTCGACCGGCGCCCTGGCCGAGGCGCTGTCCACGTGCACCGACCGGGGCTTCACCGTCACCGAGATCGGCTCCGAGCGCGAGCATCCCGACGGCGGTCGCAGCGCCACCGTCACGCTCCACGGCCGGGGCGCGATGGCCGATCTGACCTCGCTGCTGATGAAGCAGTCCGGCGTCCGGGCCGTCTCCTTCGAAGAGCTCTGACCCGAGCCCGGTCTCACTCCCGGGGCGCGTGGCCGGGCTCGTACCGCTCGGCGTACTCGCCGCTGGCCGGGACGACGGTGATGACGTCGATCATGACCCCGTCGGGCGCGGCGACGATGAAGTGGCGCTGGCCGAACGCCTCGGTGCGCAGGGGGAGCAGCTCGTCCAGGCCCGCCTCCTCGACGAGCCTGCGGTGCTCCGCGTCGACGTCGTCGACCTCGAAGTTGAGCAGCAGGCCGCCGCTCATGGCGGTCCGGTGCCCCTCGGGGACGGTCGGGTGCGCGCAGTCGAGCAGCGCCAGCTCGTACTGCGGCGCGTCGGGGCGGTGGAGGCTCACGTACCAGTCGGCCGTGAAGGTCGCCGCGAAGCCGAAGTGGCGCGAATAGAACTCGTGGGAGGCGGCGACGTCGCGGGTGGCGATCACCGGGTAGAAGCCGTCGAGTCGAACGCTCATGGAGGTCTCCTTGTCGAAAGCGCGATTTTCACATACCCGGGGTATGCGAAACGAATGTTAACATACCCCGGGTACGTGAAACTGCGAGCGGGAGTGCGCATGGCGACCACCAGGGCCGAACAACGCGAGGCGACGCGGCGCGCGCTGCTCGACGAAGGACGCCGCCGCTTCGGAGCCGAGGGCTACCACGACGTGGTGCTCACCGAGATCGCGCAGGCCGCGGGCGTCACCAAAGGCGCGGCCTACCACCACTTCGGCAGCAAACTGGGGCTCTTCCGGGCCGTGGCGGCCGAACTCCAGCACGAACTGGGCGAGCGCGTCGCCGCGCTCGCCGACCGCCGCGACGACCCCTGGGAGCGCCTGCTCGCCGGATGCCGGGCGTTCCTGGCGGCCGGAGCCGACCCGACCGTGCGCCGCGTCCTCCTGGTCGACGCCCCCACCGTCCTCGGCTGGGACGAATGGCGGGCCATGGACGAGGACTCCTCGGCCCGGCACCTCGCCGAAGCCCTCGAAGCCGCCGCGGCGGCGGGCCGCCTTCCCGACCGGCCCGTGGAACCGCTGGCGCGACTCCTCTCCGGAGCGATGAACGAGGCCGTCCTCTGGCTGGCCCGGACCGAGGACCCGAACGCGCGCGAACAGACCGAGCGCGCCCTCGAAGCCCTCCTCGACGGCCTGCGCGCCGACCCCTGACGCGCACAAGGGCCGGGGGCCTCCGGACCGAGACGGACCGGAGGCCCCCGGCCCCCTTCGCTCGCGCTCCCTCAGGCGGCGACGCCGTCGGTGCGCCGCGACCAGCAGCGGTGCCCGGCGATCACCTCGGCGAAGGCGTCGACGAACGACTCCGGCAGGTCGGCCCCGTGCGAGGCCACCGTGACCACGCCCTGGTCGTCCACGGGCTCGGCCCCCTCGGCGTAATCGGTGTCGATGCGGGCCGCGCGCAGCATGTCGCGGCCCGCGCCGAACGCGGCGACGGCCTTGGCGTGCTTGTACGCCTCGGTCACGAAGTGGACGGCGCGGCCGTCGCGCGCCAGCGCGGCCACGCTGTCGGGCCCGCACGGGATCGCCACGGCGTCGTACAGCACCGAGGCCATGGTCGGCAGCGCCCGGTCGGTCCGGACGTCGGGACCGGACAAGGCCCGCACGGTCCCGTCGGTGATGCCGATGACCTCGGGGATCGCGCCGCGTTCGCGCAGGGCCTCCACCAGGCGGGCCAGCCCCTCGCCGTCCACGCCGTCGGCGGCCAGGACCGCGACCTTGCGCGTCGCGCACGAGCGGACCGGATCGGCCACCTGCGAGAGCGCGGGCGAGCTGCGCCCGTGGTTGGGCCGCCCGGCCTCGGTCGGGACCGGCACGCCGACGCCCTCGGCGACCCGGGCGGCCAGGTCGAGGTCGACGTAGCGGAGCTGGTCGACCACGCGGGCGCGGATGCCGTGGTCGGTGACCTTGCCCAGCTCGAACCGGTAGGCGGCCACGATGTGCTCGGCCTCGACCTCGGTCATGGAGTTCCAGAACAGCGTGGCCTGGCTGTAGAAGTCCTTGAAGCTCTCCGAGCGGCGGCGGACCTTGGCGCCCTCGACCTTCTCGGTGTAGTGCGTGTACGCGCCCGCCCCGCCCGGCTGCGGGTAGTCGTCGCTGATCGAGTTCTTGTTGTAGGACGTCGCCGAGGTGTGGACGCGGTGCTGGCCGTAGCCGTCGCGCTGGTCGTTGTGGACCCCGGCGACCGGCCGGTTGACCGGCAGCTGCGCGAAGTTCGGGCCGCCGAGGCGGATGAGCTGCGTGTCCAGGTACGAGAAGTTGCGGGCCTGGAGCAGCGGGTCGTTGGTGAAGTCGATCCCCGGCACGACGTTCGCGGTGTGGAACGCGATCTGCTCGGTCTCGGCGAAGAAGTTGTCGGGGTTGCGGTTGAGCGTCAGCTTCCCGACCGGCCGGACCGGCACCTGCTCCTCGGGAATGATCTTGGTGGCGTCGAGCAGGTCGAAGTCGAACGCGAACTCGTCCTCCTCGGGGACGAGCTGCACGCCCAGCTCCCACTCGGGGAAGTTCCCCGCCTCGATGGCCTCCCACAGGTCCCGGCGGTTGTAGTCGGCGTCGGCGCCCGCGACCTTCTGCACCTCGTCCCAGATCAGCGAGTGCGTGCCCAGCACCGGCGTCCAGTGGAACTTGACGAAGGTCCCGTGCCCGACCGAGTCGACCAGGCGGAAGGTGTGGACGCCGAAGCCCTGCATCATCCGGTAGCTGCGCGGCAGCGCGCGGTCGGACATGAGCCACATGATCGTGTGGAGCGTCTCGGGCTGGAGCGACACGAAGTCCCACAGCGTGTCGTGCGCGGAGGCGGCCTGCGGCATCTCGCTCTTCGGCTCGGGCTTGACCGCGTGCACGAAGTCGGGGAACTTCGCCCCGTCCTGGATGAAGAACACCGGGAAGTTGTTGCCCACCAGGTCGTAGTTGCCCTGCTCGGTGTAGAACTTCGTGGCGAAGCCGCGCACGTCGCGCACGGTGTCGGACGAGCCGCGGGAACCGGCGACGGTGGAGAACCGCACGAACACCGGCGTGGCCTTGTCCGGGTCGGTGAGGAACTCGGCGGCCGTGTACTCGGACAGCCAGGAGTCGTAGGGCCTGAACTCGCCGTAGGCCCCGGCGCCGCGGGCGTGGACGACGCGCTCGGGAATGCGCTCATGGTCGAAATGGGTGATCTTCTCACGGACGTGGAAGTCCTCCATCAGCGTCGGGCCGCGCTCTCCCGCGGTGAGCGAGTCGTCCGTGTGGTCGACCCTGACGCCCTGCTGCGTGGTCAGCGCCTCTTCGTCGTCGAAGGCGCGCACGCCTTCGAGCTGCCGGTCTTTGCTGTCGCGGGGTTCGCGGTCCTGCATGGCAAGTGCCTCCGTGGTTACTGTGCGAAGGCGGGGCGATACCCGGATTCGCCGACGTCAAACGCCGAACGCCGCGCCGATGTCCGCCCGGCCCCGGGCCCGGTCGCGGTGCGCCGCGATTCCCCCCCTCGGGCGGCATTCCTAGGAGAATGTCCTCAGCTCCTCAGCGAAAGGACCGACGCGTATGAAGCGCTTTCTCGAATTCGCGGGCCTGGCGGCCGGAACGGCCCTCGCCCTCGTGGCCGGCACCGCATGGGACCACTGGGTCAGATGGGCGGTCATGATCGCTCTCGGGGCGCTGCTGGTGGGCATCGCGGGCGCGGTGATCAGGCGCCGGGTCCGGGAATTCCGGTTGGGGCGCATGCGCGGAGTCGTCTCGATCGGACGCGACCACTACCGGCAGCGCGACTACGCGCGCGTCTGGGAGGAGGCGCAGCGGCACGTGCTGTGCATGGGACTGGCGATGACGCACGTGACCGCGAACCTCGACCAGCCGAAGGGCGCGCTCGCCAGGGGCGTGCGCGTCGACTTCCTCATGCTCGACCCGGACTGGATACAGCGCAACCGCTCGCTCGCCCGGGCCATGAACCAGTACTACGGGAACCGCCGGGACATCATCAGCGCCACCAGGTCTTCCTACGGCGCCCTCATGGCCTTCGCCGAGGAGATGAACCAGCAGTACGGGGAGCACTCCGTCCGGGTGTCGCTTTTCCGGGAGATATCGCTGATCAGCGCGACCCTGTCGGACGCGAAGGACGGCGACGTCAAAGGCGTGGTCGAATTCCACCTGTTCCAGGGGAACCTCAACCGGATACGCCTGCACGTGCGCGACATGCCCAAGGCCCGCATGAAACCGGTCGTCGCCGACGTCAACGAATCACTGCGGCGGCTGATGCCGCCCGAACTGGGCCGGGAAGTCTTCGGGGGCGCCTAACATGCCTCACATGGACGAAGTCGTCGTCGTCTTCACCCGCTCCCCGGAGCTGGGGGCGACCAAGACCCGCCTGGCGGAGGCGCTCGGCGACGTGCGCACGCAGAGGATCGCGCGGGCGATGCTCTGGGACACCCTGGAACTCGCCACGCGGACGGCCGCCGACGTCATCTGCTCGTTCGACGGCGACGAGGCGCCGATGAGCGAGTACTCGGCGTTCGCGCGCGTCCGCTTCCACCGGCGGGACCGGCGGCGCCGGGTCGGCGACGGCATCGCCGAGGCGGTGGCCCACGCCTTCCGGCGGGGGTACTCGCGGGTGCTGCTGATCCCCAGCGACGCCCCGACCCTGGCGCGGCAGGACCTGAAGCGGGCGATCGACGCCGTCGAAGGCGCCGAGCACGCCGCCCTCATACCCTCGCTCGACGGCGGCATCGTCGGGCTCGCCCTCGGCAGCGAGCTGCCGCGGGCGTTCGCCGAACTCCGCAACAGCACCCCGACGTACTGCCGCGAGGCCGCCGTCCTGCTCATCCGCGACGGCCGGACCGTCCGCCTGCTCGAACCCAGGAGGGACATCGACTCGATCGCCGACGCGCGCACGGCGATGCGAAGACTCGCCCCCGCCTCGCGGACCCGGCGCGAGGTCGCCGGCTCCGCCGCGCTCCCCGCCCCGGCGCCTCACACGCCATAGTGGAGTGATGACCGCCGCGGGGCGGAGACGCCGCCCGCGCCGAGACGCGGGCGGCGAGCCGATTCAGTCCGGAGCGACCGCGCTACCGGTCGAGGTCGAGATCATGCCCGAGCACAGGCCGCGGGCCCGCAGGTCCTCGGCGATGCGCGGCACCGCGTCGATGGTGTCCCAGTCGTCCTCGTGCATGACGATGACCTCGCCGTCGCGCAGTTCCCCGGCGGCCTTGACGATCTCGTCGGCCGAGGCCCCGGCCCAGTCGCGCGAGTCGATGTCCCACAGGACCTCGGTCAGCCCGAACCCGGCCGCCACCTCCTTGACCGTCGCATTGGTCTCGCCCCAAGGCGGACGGAACAGCTCCGGAGCCGTGCCCGTGATCTGCTTGATCACCCGCTGCGTGCGCCGGATCTGCGAGGCCATCTCGCTCTTCGACAGCTCCGTCATGTGCGCGTGCGAGTACGAGTGGTTGCCGATCCACATCCCGGCGTCCCTCTGGGCGCGCACCAGCTCCGGGTGGGCCGCGCTGTTCCGGCCGGTGTTGAAGAAGGTCGCTCTGAGGCCGTGCTCGTCGAGCGCTTCGAGCAGGTGCATGGTGGTCGCGCTCTCGGGCCCGTCGTCGTAGGTGAGCCCCACGTACCCTTTGCACGATCGCGCGTACGAGGCGCTTGCGGGCAGCGTGACGATCAGCGCGGCTCCCAGGACGAATCCCATGACGGCGGTGAAGACGGACTTGCGGCGGTCTGGCATCGTGCGATGTCCTCCTAAGCGTGCGGTACGGCGCATCGCGCAGCGCCGACGAACGCCCGGACCGAATGCCGAGCCGTCATGAAGGCGTGCCGATCGATGCTCCGTGATTGAACGGGAACACCGAGAGGCATCCCCCAGATCCTCTACTGCTTCAGTTGTCGATCCGCCGGTTCGCCGGCGGCACTGGACCGCGACCGGCCCGAACCGGCCGCCCCGAGCGAATCGCCCTCACGATAAGCCCCGTACGGCCTGTTTCCAGGGAAAACGCGAAAATGAGCCCGCCAGGAGACCGCGGGGCGGACCCGGCGATCCCCGGACGTCGCCGGAGGCGGCGAAGCGGTACCGGCAAGCCCCGGACGAGGCACCGGCCGCGACGGCCGGCCGGCTCGGTGAAGCGGCGCTCCGGCGGGGGAGTGCGACCAACGGTGCAACCAAGGGCCAATGAGGCGATTCTGGGTGATCGAGGTGTGCGCTTGGAGTGGGTATGACCTGGGGTTTTGGCGCGCCAGGCAGGATTCGAACCTGCGACCGTCGGATTAGAAGTCCGGTGCTCTATCCAGCTGAGCTACTGGCGCCCGGCGGGGTCGTTTGTACGGACGCCGCGCCAGCGCAAGGATACCCGCCGACAGCGGACACACGGATACGGGGCGTCGGAAGAACACCCCAAATGATCCTTCACGACGCCCCGGAATTGCTGACCCAGATCAATGAGTAGTCTTCCCTCGCGCGAGTGTCAAGCGCAGCACGGCGTGTTGTCGCCAATTTGTTACCAAGGCCAAAGTGGCCCGCTACCTGAGACCGGCCGCTGAATCGTTGCGGCCCTTGGAGGACGGAAAGAGACGTCAACGGCGGCGCGTCGGGAACCGGTCGGCCCGAACGGCATCGGACGCCATGCTCGCCGGGCGGGCACAGGGTGGCGACTTTATGTCACACTGGCCTCAGACGATCTGTGAGGAGCGGGCATGTCCGACCAGCAGCCATCCACCCCCGAAGGCCCGATAGAGCAGCGGGAGGCTCCCCGCGAACCGGTGGTCCTGCGCGGGATCTCCACCCGCGCCTGGGAGCACCCGGCCGACCGGGGCGCACTGGTCGCCCTCCGCGAGCTGCGCGGCTTCGACATCGTGCTCCGCAAGCTCTCCGGCCTCGTATCGGAGCGCGCCCTGCGCCTGACCTACCTCGGCTCGGCCATCCGGGTCGACCGCCACCAGTACGCGCGCGTCCACGAGGCCTACCTCGGCGTCGCCGCCACGCTCGACGTCGAAGGCGAGCTCCCCGAGCTCTACATCACCCGCAACCCCGACCTCGGCGGCATGTGCATCGGCATCGACAAGCCGCTCATCGTCATCAACTCCGGGTCGCTCGACCTCCTCGACGAGACCGAGCTGCGGTTCCTGCTCGCCCACGAGCTCGGCCACGCCCTGTCCGGGCACGGCCTCTACCGCACCCTGCTGATGGTGCTGCTGCGCCTGACGACCTCGGTCGCGTGGATTCCCGTCGGCGTCGTCGGCCTGCGCGTCATCACCGCCGCCCTCTCCGAGTGGAGCCGCAAGGCCGAGCTCTCGGCCGACCGCGCCGGGGCGCTCGCCGTCCAGGACCCGGCCGCCGCGATCCGCGTCATGGCCAAGATGGCCGGCGGCGGCGATCTGTCCGACGTGGACACCGCCGCGTTCCTGGAGCAGGCCAAGGAGTTCGAGACCGGCGGCGACCTGCGCGACAGCTTCCTCAAGCTCATGCTGCTGGAGCAGCGCAGCCACGACTTCTCGGTCGCCCGCGCCGCCTACCTCAAGAGCTGGATCGACGAGGGCGAGTACCGCGACCACCTCGCCGGGAACTACCCGCGCCGCGAGGGCGACGCCGACGCCTCCATCTCCGAAGAGGCCAAGGCCGCCGCCAAGTCCTACAAGGACGTCTTCGAGACCTCGGGCGACCCGCTCGCCAAACTGCTGCGCAAACTCCGCGACAGCTTCTGATCCGCGACGCGAAGGCGGGGCTCCGCGGAGCCCCGCCGCGCCTCACCGCCTGAGCTTCTCCAGCAGCAGCGCCTCGGCCACGCAGACCCGCTCGAACATGCCCAGATCAAGCGACTCGTTGGGGCCGTGCGGGTTCGACAACTGGTCCTCCACGCCGGTCACCAGGATCGCCGCCTCGGGGAACAGCTCCTGGAACGTGGCGATCATCGGAATCGAGCCGCCGACGCCGATCTCGACCGGCGCCGTCCCGTCCCACGCCTCGGCGAACGCCGATCGGGCCGCGTCGAACACCGGCCCGGCGGAGTCGATCACGCACGGGTCGCCGATCCCGGCCTCCGGCACGATCCGCACCTCCGCGCCCCACGGCGCGTTCGCCTCGAAGTGGGCCCGCACCGCCTTGAGCGCGTTCGCGGCGCTGTCGCCCGGCGCCAGCCGGAACGACACCTTCGCGCGCGCGGTCGGCTGGAGCGCGTTCGCCGCCTCGGCCGCGCCGGGGCAGTCGATGCCCAGCACCGTCGCCGTCGGCTTCGTCCACAGCCGGTCGGTCAGCCGCCCGGTCCCGATGAACTCGGCGCCGTCGAGCATGCCCGTCTCGGCGCGGAGCTTCGCCTCGTCGTACTCCAGCTCGGCGGCCTCGCCCGAGACCAGGCCCTCGACGGCCACGTCCCCGTCGGCGTCGTGCAGCGTCGCCAGCAGGCGGCACAGCGCCGTGAGCGCGTCGGGCAGCGCCCCGCCGTAGACCCCGGAGTGGACCGCGCCCTTCAGCAGCGCCGTCTCCACGTAGACGTTGATCACACCGCGCAGCGAGGTGGTGAGCGCGGGCACCTCGGTGCGCCAGTTCGTCGAGTCGGCGATGACCACGACGTCGGCGGCCAGTTCCGCGCGGTGCTCGCGCAGCAGCGCCTCCAGCGTGGGGGAGCCGAACTCCTCCTCGCCCTCGATGAGCAGCTTCACGCCCACCGGCGGCTTCCCGCCGTAGGCCCGCAGCGCCGCCAGGTGCGCCATGACCCCGGCCTTGTCGTCGGCCACGCCGCGCGCGTACAGGCGCCCGTCGCGCTCGACCGGCTCGAACGGATCGTCCTGGTCCCACAGGGCGAGGTCCCCGGCGGGCTGGACGTCCTGGTGCGCGTACAGCAGCACCGTCGGCTGCCCCTCGGGGGCGGGGAAGTGGGCCAGGACGCTCGGCTGGCCGTCGGCGGAGCGGATCTGCCGCACCGTCGCGGCCCCCGCTTCGGCGAGGAGCCGCTGCACCTCGTCGGCGCCTCGGCGGACCGGCTCGTGGTCGAACCCGTCGAAGGCGACTCCGGGGATGCGGACCAAGTGCTCCAGGTCGGCGCGCACTCCGGGCATGGCGGCGCGCACCGCATTCACGACATCGTTCATGAGGGGCAATGATAGGCCCGGTCTAGACTCGGCGGCGTGGTAGCGCGTTTCAAGTTCCTGGTCTCCGCCCGCTGGTTGGGGCTCACCGCCGCCGCGGTCTGCGTGGTGGTGGTGTGCGCGCTGCTGTCCCAGTGGCAGTGGAACCGCGCCGAGCAGCGCGCCGAGGCCAACGCCAGGATCGAGGCGGCCGACGACCCGTCCCCGCTCGACGCGGTCCTGCCCGCCGGGGCCGGGCTCGACGGCGAGGACCGCTGGACGCTCGTGGAGGCCACCGGCACGTTCGACGCCGCGAACGAGCTCGTGCTGCGCGCGCGCACCAACGACGGCGCGAACGGCTTCGAGATCGTCACGCCCCTGGTCCTCGACGACGGCACCGCGCTGCTGGTGAACCGCGGCTTCGTCGCCGGCGCGGGCGGCCAGGACCTGCCCGACTACCCGGCGGCGCCCACCGGCGAGGTCACCGTCGTGGGCCGGGTCTTCGAGAGCGAGCCCGCCGGCGGCGAGGTCACCGCTGAGGACGGCCACCTGCTCGGCAGGCGGCTGAACCTCGACCAGGTCGGCGCCCATCTCGACTACGGGCTGCGGGACGCGTGGATCGCCCAGCTCGACCCCGCCGAGGGCCTGCAACCGCTCCAGCCGCCCACGTTCCGCGCCTGGCAGAACTACTCCTACGCCGTCCAGTGGCTGCTGTTCGCCGTGATGGTCCCGGTCGGCTGGGTCGTCCTGGTCCGCCGGGAGCTGCGGGGCGAGTCCGGCCCGGGCGGCGAGGAGACGGGCGAGGCCCCCGGGAGCGAGGCTCCCGAGGGCCGCGACCAGGGCGGGGACCGGGTCAGTCCCCGAACTGGATCTCCTTCGACGGCGCCTTGAAGTCCTCGACCGGCTGGTCCTTCAACGCCTCGTGGAGGATCGTGCCGACCGTCTCCTTCGATATCACCGAGCGGGTCGCGCCCACGGGGTTGAACGTGTAGTCCGGGTCGGACATGAAGGCGCCGACCGACAGCTGCGGCGTATAGCCCAGGAACCACGAGGCGCGGTCGCCGTCGGTGGTGCCGGACTTGCCGGCCACGGGCCGGTCCACCAGCTCGCCGACGACGCGCGAGGTGCCCCAGTCGCCGCAGTCCACGCCCTTGCGTCCCTTCTCGGTCACGCACCGGGCCGCGTCGGTGGCCGCCCTGGCGACGTCCTTGTCCAGCTCCTGGTGGCAGCGCGGCGCTGCCGCGTCGAGTTCCTGCCCGTTCGGGTCGATGATCCGCTGCACCGGTATGGGCTCGCAGTACTCGCCCTCGGCCGCGAGCGTGTTGAACACGTTCGTCATCTCGATCGGCTGGGCGTCCGAGACGCCGAGCGTGAACGGCCCCCAGCCGTCGCGCCGCTCCTCCGAGGCGTAGTACGCATCGCCCTCACTGCGCCACTTCAGGCCCATCCGCTCGGCCATCTCCACGGTCGGACCGGCCCCCACCTGGTCGATCAGCTGCGCGAAGTAGGTGTTGACGGACATGCCGAATCCCGACCACATGGTGCGGTCCCCGGCCATGGAGGCGCTGCCGTTCTTCGGACACCACCGCCCGCCGCACGCCGTCGTCGAGGACACGAAGCTCGTCGCCACGCGGTTCGGCGACTGTATGTGGTGGTCGAGCGGATAGCCCGCGTCCAGGGCCGCGAGCATCGTGAAGACCTTGAACGTCGACCCGGCCTGATAGCCGCCGGTCGGGCCGCCGCCCAGCACCGGGTTGACCGTATTGGGATAGTTGCCCTTGCGGTCGGCGAAGGCCGAGGTCGGGTTGGAGTGCGAGCCGTTGTCCGACTGGTCGTAGGAGAACGTCCGGTTCAGCCCGAGCCCCTTGATCCGGCCGGTGCCCGGCTCCATGACCACCGCGCCGTGCGCGATCGGGTCGTTCTGGCTCGCGGCGTCGTTGACCGTCTCGTCGGCCAGCTTGTGGATCTCCGGATCGAGCGAGGTGATGACGGTGTAGCCGCCCTGGCGCAGCTCCTTCTCGCGGTCGGCCGGCGTCTCGCCGAAGGCGTCCTGGTTGCGCCACCAGCGCCGGAAGTAGTCGCAGAAGAAGCCGTACTCGCTGGTGGTGCCCTCGATGCCGACGCACGAGTTCGGCGGGTCGGAGGTGTCGAGCTCGATGGGCATGCCCCGCACCTCCGAGGCGTCGCCGCGCGAGATGTAGTCGACCTCGACCATCCGGTCGAGCACCCAGTTGCGGCGGGTCATCGCCGCGGTCTGGTCGGAGCTGATCGGGTCGTAGGAGGTCGGCGCCTGCACGAGCGCGGCCAGCATCGCCGCCTCGTGGACCTCCAGCTCCGAGGGGTGCTTGGAGAAGTACACCTGGGAGGCCGCGAAGATCCCGTAGGCGTTGTGGCCGAAGTAGACCTGGTTGAGGTAGCGCTCGAGGATCTCGTCCTTGGTCAGCTGCTCCTCGACGGCCATGGCGAGGCGGGCCTCGCGCATCTTCCGCGTCGCGGTCTGCTCGGTGGCCTCGATGACCTCGTCGATGGTCTCGGCGTTGAGCTGGAGCGCGCCGCGGACGTACTGCATGGTGATCGTGGAGGCGCCCTGCTCGACCCCGCCGGAGGACTGGTTGGCGATGGCGGCGCGCATGATGCCCCGGTAGTCGACGCCGTTGTGGTCGTAGAACCGGGAGTCCTCGGCCGCGACGATCGCCTGCTGCATGACCGGGGCGACCTCGTCGAGGGAGACCTCGCGGCGGAACTCGTCGTAGAACAGGCTGACGAGGGTCTCGCCGTCGGCGGCGTACACGTAGGAGGTCAGCGGCGGGTCGGTCTCGGCGACCTCCTCGGAGAGCACGTCGATCGCGTCGAACCCGGCCTTGGCGCTCAGCCCGGCCATGGCCGTCAGGGGGAACACCAGGGCCGCGACCGCCAGTCCGCAGAGGAGACTGGTGCGCAGGAGGGCGTAGGCGCCCTCGGAGCGCGTGGACGGGCCTCCCGCGCTCTCGGCTCCGGCGCCGGACGTGTGCCACTGACGGAATCGATCGAGCATATGTCCAGCCTAGGTCACATTCGCGGCCCGAAGGTGAAAAAACTCACTGTCGTCGCTCTTGCTTTCGTGAAGGCGCGCATGGCAGTGCGCGCGACCGCCACTCCTCCGTAAATGAAGAACACTCGCATCACGTAACAGGGTCGCAACCTGCCGGTTAGATGGAGGCGACCGAACCCGCATACGCTTGTCCGCATCTGCACGGAGTGGAGGAGGCGGACGTGTCGGTCTACGAGGTCGGGCTGCGGCTCGAAGACAAGGCGGTCCTCGTCGTCGGCGGCGGCACCGTCGCCGCCCGGCGCGTCCCGCGCCTGATCGACGCCGGGGCGCGCGTCACGCTCGTCGCCCCCGAGGCGACCACCACCCTCGGCGACTACGCCGCCTCCGGCGCGCTCCGCTGGGAGCGGCGCCCCTGGGCGAGCGGCGACACCGCCGGGGCCTGGTTCGTGCTCGCCGCCACCGACGACCCCGCCGTCAACGCCGCCGTCGCCGCCGAGGCCGAGGCCGACCGCATCTGGTGCGTCCGCGCCGACGACGCCGACGTCTCGGACGCCTGGACGCTCGCCCGCGCCGCCTTCGACGGCGTCAGCGTCGCCGTCGCCGCCTCCGGAGACCCCCGCCGCGCCGCCGCCGTCCGCGACGCCGTCGCCGAGCGCCTGCGCTCGGGCGAGATCGACGCGCCCCGCACCCGCGGCCCCGGCCCCGGCCCCGGCGTGGCCCTCATCGGCGCCGGCCCCGGCGACGCCGACCTGATCACCCTGCGCGGCCTCGAACTGCTCCGCCGGGCCGAAGTCGTCGTCTCCGACCGGCTCGCCCCCCAGGAGCTGCTCGACATGCTCGCCGACGACGTGGAGGTCGTCGACGCCGCCAAGCTCCCCTACGGGCGCCACACCACCCAGGAGCGCATCAACGAGGTCATGATCGAGCGCGCCCTGGAGGGCCGGTTCGTCGTGCGCCTCAAAGGCGGCGACGGGTTCGTCTTCGGCCGCGGCGCCGAAGAGCTCGACGCCTGCCTGGCGGCGGGCGTGCCCGTCCAGGTCGTCCCCGGCGTCTCCTCCTCGATCGCCGGGCCCGCCGCCGCGGGCATCAGCGTCACCGAGCGCGGCGTCGTCCACGACTTCACCGTCGTCACCGGCCACGTCCCGCCGGCCGACCCCAAGAGCCGCGTCAACTGGGACGCGCTCGCCCGCTCCAACGGCACCCTCGTGCTCCTCATGGCCGTCAAGAACCGCGCCGCGATCGCCGAGGCCCTCCTCTCGGGCGGACGCGACCCCGAGACGCCGGTGCGCATCGTCGAGAACGCCACGACGAAGAACCAGACCGTGCGCGCCTGCACGCTCGGGACGCTCGGCGCCGCCGAGGCCCATCACCCGTCCGTGATCGTCGTCGGCGCCGTCGCCGGGCGCCGCCGGGAACTGTAGGAAACCCCAGGTCGGAAGCGGGATCGCCGACCGCGGCGGGCCCGCTTCGGCGCGCGGTCTGGACGCTGCCGCGCATTCGGCGAATCCGCTCTTTACAAAGCCCGACCGCAGACCGTAATATTCGCTCATCAACAGCGCTGCACTCGCAGCCTGCCACTGCGGTCTCCGAATCCGGCCGCTTGTGTCTTCCACTGACAGGGGCTGCTCAGCCGTCCCCTTTTTGTCCTATTAGGAGTGTGCATGCGCATCCGTGAATTCCCCTATGACCTGACCTCGCGGCTGAAGATCGCCTATACCGTCCGCAACGTCGACCTCTCGGCCCCCGGGCTCACCCTGGTCGACGGCTGCGCGCCCCGCCGCGGCAACATCCTCGCCGCCCGCGTCGACGCCATCGGACACCACGACTGGCTCGAACTGGGCTCAGGACGCAAGTCGGTCATCTACCCCGGCGACGAACTCCTCCTCGCATTCGGCGAGCGGTACGCCCCCGACCAGTACGAGGCCGCCGTCCCGGCCGGACTCGCGGGCGTCGAGCTGGTGGCCGCGGGCGGCGTCGCGGGCAAGGTCACCGGCCGCCACGCCGACATGGCCCCGCCCACCGCCCTCGAAGCCCTCGGACTGCTCGCCGACCGCGAAGGCGTCCCGCTCGACCTGCGCCGCTACTCCGTGCTCAACCCCTTCGGCCTCGGCGACCACCCGCCGGTGATCACCGTCGTCGGCACCTCCATGAACGCCGGGAAGAGCACCACCGCCGCCTCGGTCATCCGCGGCCTCGCCCGCTCCGGCCACCGCGTCGCCGGCATCAAGGTCACCGGCACCGGCGCCGGAGGCGACCCCTGGATGTTCCGCGACTCCGGAGCCGCCGTCGCCGCCGACTTCACCGACGGCGGCTACGCCACCACCGCGGGCGTCCCGGTCCCCGAACTCGCCGAACTCGCCCAGACCCTCTACCACCACGTCGCCGCCTGCGGCGTGGACGCCGTGGTCATGGAGATCGCCGACGGCATCCTCCAGACCGAGACCTCCGCGCTCCTGGAGTACCCC
This sequence comes from Glycomyces sp., assembly GCA_035765105.1. Taxonomy (GTDB): domain Bacteria; phylum Actinomycetota; class Actinomycetes; order Mycobacteriales; family Micromonosporaceae; genus Glycomyces. Next base: position 2,694 of record DASTYG010000004.1, on the reverse strand, counting down.
GTGCTGCGCGAACTCGTCGACGGCGTCGTCCTCGCCGCCGCCGACGCCGCCGGAGCCCGCTACGGCGCCTCCCACCTGCGCGGACTCGGCCTGCCCGTCCTCGCCGCGAGCGGGCGCCTCACCCAGTCGGCCCTGGCGGTCAGGGAGGCCGCCGCGGGCATGGACGCGCCCGTCCACACCCCCGCCGAACTCGCGCAGGCCGACATCGCCACGTCCCTCCTGCGCCTCGCCCAGGTCGGCAGGGGCCGCCGCGCCGGGGCCCTCGGCGTCGGCGAAGCCGCATAAGCGGTGGTCGCAGGGCGGCGCGCCCGGGCGCGCCGCCCGCATAACGCATGTCCCACTTTGGGCGACCCGGATACGAGACCTTCTTGTGACATTGGCACCCTGGTACAGGTTGCGCGGGCGAATTAGGCTCGGCTCCGTGTGTTAATCCTCCGGAGCACGAACAGGACACTCTTCTGGAGCCGATTCCCCCGCTCAAGCGCCCTGACCATAGCTGACCCCACAGAGGAACCGCCTCAATGACCACTCTCAACTCCGATGCCCGGCGACTGAACGTCAAGGGCCTCCTCATCGCGGTTGGACTTCCAGTGGTGCTCGTAGGCGCGCTGGTGGCCACCCTCCTCGGCACCGGCGCCTTCAGCCGCGAGAACCAAGGCGAAGACGCGAGCCTGTGGCTGTGGACCACCCCCGCGGGCGAGATCGCCCGCGTCAACGGACTCACCGCCGCCACCGACGCCCGATACGAACTCGAGGACGCCGCGGGCAACGCCGTGCAGATCGAGCAGACCGACACCCACCTGCTCCTGCGGAACATCGCCACCGGCCAGGTCAGCGCCATCGACCTCTCCACCCTCGCCCTCACCGGCTCGGCCGAGACCGTCCCCGGCGAAGGCGTCCGCGTCGCCCTCCACGACGACGGCGCGTTCATCGTCGACCAGACGCAGGGCCTGGTCAGCCAGGTGGACCCCACCACCCTCCAGCAGATCGGCGAGACCCTCGCCTTCCCCGCGGGCCTCACCGGCGGCGCCTTCGACGGCGACGGCAAACTCTGGGTCGGCGTCCCCCGCGAAGGCACCATCGTCCAGATCGAGCCGCGCGAGAGCGGCGCCAAGCCCATCACCACCGAAGTCGTCGCCGAGCCGCGCCAGCAGCTCGCGCTGACCGTCCTAGGCGACGGCGTCGCCGTCCTCAACTCCACCGCGCAGAAGATGACCACGCTGCGCAGCGACGGCAGCATGCACGAGACCGCGATCGAACTGGTCGGCCCCACCGAGACCGCCGACACCAGCCCCGGCACCGTCGCGGCCGTGACCGTCACCGACCCGCCCTCGGTCATCACCGTGAACAACGAGGCCGCTCAGCGCTTCGACATCGCCGCGGGCCCCTCGCAACTGCTCGGCGCCTCGGTCGAGTTCCACGAGCGCGTCTACGTCCCCGACGGCGCCGCGGGCATCGTCTGGGTCTACGACCTGGAGGGCAACGAGCTCGACCAGATCGCGATCGACTCCGGCGGCGGCCCGATCGAGCTCTACCACACCGGCGAGACCCTGTTCGCCAACGCCGTGAACACCAACAACGCCGTGGTCGTCTCCTCCGACGGCAACGCCCGCATGGCCGAGAAGGACCGCGACGACATCCTCGGCGGCAACGCCCCGCCGGAGGACGACGACGAGTCCGGCGACGAGGGCGAGGACGGCGACGAAGGCGGCGGCGGCCAGGAGACGGGCCCGCCCGGCGCGGTCACCAACCTGTCCGGCACCGTCGGCGACGGCCTGATCAACCTCTCGTGGGACGCCGCCCCCAACAACGGCGCGGCCCTCACCAAGTACGTCATCGAAGGCGCGGGCAGCTCGTGGGAGATCGCCCCGGGCCAGCGCATCCTGGAGATCGACGGGCTCACCAACGGCGAGGCGTACACCTTCACCGTGACCGCGCACAACGAGTACGGCCCGGGCGACACGGCCACCTCGCCGTCGATCACCCCCTCGGCCGACGTCCCCGACCCGGTCGGCAAGCCCCAGGCCGTCGCCAACCCCGACGGCACCGTCACGGTCACCTGGGACGAGGCCGACGGCCAGGGCAACACCGTGAGCGGCTACCAGGTTGAGACTGTCACCGGTGAGGGCGAGCGCCGCGTGGTCGGCGAGGTCGACGGCACCACCTTCACGGTCCCTGAGGACACGCTGACCTACGGTGTCCATTACGCCTTCTCGGTGACCACGCTCGCCGGATCGGCGGCCGCCGCGCCCTCAGAGCTGTCGGACTCGGTGGCGCCCTTCAACGTCCCCGACGCGCCGGGCGGCCTCTTGGCCGAGACCGACTCGAGCGCGGCCGGATCGATCATCGTCACCTGGGATCAGCCCGCCGAGAACGGGCGAGCGATCCAGAAGTACATCGTGCGGGCGGGGGGCCAGACCAAGGAGGTCACCGGCGCGGCCAGCGTGACCATGGACGGCTTCGCCAACGGCGCGCAGGTCGACGTGAGCGTCACGGCGGTGAACGAGGCCGGAGAATCCGAACCGGCCACGACCAAGTCCAACACGATGAAACCCCCGACCGTCCAGATCCAGAGCCACGAGTCGGCTCCGGACCAGGTCAACCTCACGCTGGCGATCGAGGACGGCGGCGGAGACGTGAAGTGCACGCTGCTGGTGGACGGCACGAACCACGACACCCGCGACTGCCCCGACG
>DASTYG010000003.1:0-7285 GCA_035765105.1 Glycomyces sp. | reverse complement strand
GCCCTCGGCGTTGCCGCCGGAGCAGAGCGTGCCGTCGGGGATGCGCGACTCGTGCTGGCCCTGCATCCCTTCGCGCAGGAGGCCGTTCCAGTTCCACATGGTGTTGGGGTTGGCCTGCCAGGCCTGCCAGCACATGGGGTCCTCTTGGGCCATGTCGGGGTTCTGGAAGTCGTCGCCCCACCGTTCCCAGCAGCTGTAGTGCCGCGCGGGCGGACTGGTGGCGGTGCCGTGGCTGGAGGCGGGCTGCACGAACAGCAGCGCCGATCCACCGGCGACGACGACCGCCGCGAGGGCGATCAGCACGCCTCGGAGGCGTTTCGGTACTTTGGGCATGATAGCGCTCCCAATAGATTAAAATATCGAGAACCCTAAATATATACTGATGGTGCGCGTCCTGTAAAGCCTCCAATGGCGCAAAGCGGGCGTATTCAGCGCGTCTGGCCCAGGACCACCGCTCGTGTCGCGTCCTCGGCGTCCTCATTGCAAACGAACACGAGCTCGTCGCCCGGCTCCAGCGTGTCCTCAGGGCTGGGAGCGATGACCCTCCGCCCCCGGATGATCGCCACCAGCGCCACGTCGCGCGGCAGCGGCACCTCGGCCACCGCCCGGCCCACGTGCGGCGCCTCCTGCGGCAGTGTGATCTCCACCAGGTTCGCCTGCGACTGGCGGAAGCTCAGCAGCCGCACCAGATCGCCCACGCTCACGGCCTCCTCGACCAGCGCCGCCAGCAGCCGCGGCTTGGAGACCGCGACGTCCACGCCCCAGTCCTCGTCGAACAGCCACTCGTTCTCGGCCCGGTTGACGCGCGCGACCACCCGCGGCACCGCGAACTCGGTCTTCGCCAGCAGGCTCACCACCAGGTTCACCTTGTCGTCGCCGGTCGCGGCCACCGCCACGTCGCAGTCCTCCAGGCGCGCCTGCCGCAGGTTCTCCAGCTCGCAGGCGTCGCCCAGCAGCCACTCGGCCTCGGGGACGCGCTCGGGCCGCACCGCCTCGGGGGCCCGCTCGACGAGCAGCACCCGGTGGCCGTTGCCGACCAGCTCCGCGGCGATCGAGCGGCCCACGTTCCCCGCCCCGGCGATGGCCACGCGCATCAGACACCTCCCTGCGGGGCCACGCCCGCGATCGCGGCGACCCGCTCGGCGTCGTCGTCGCCCACCAGCATGTGCACCTGGTCGCCGTCCTGGAGCACCGACGAGTCGGTCGGCAGCGTGGCGCGGCCGAACCGCGTCACATAGGCGACCCGGTGCCCCGTGGCCGCCTCCAGCGCCGCCAGCGGCCTGCCCACCCAGCCCTCCTCGCAGCGCACCTCGACCATCGACAGCGTCGCCGTCGGATCGCGCCACAGCGGCTGCCGGTCCTCCGGCAGCAGGTGCTGCAGCAGCCGGTCGGCAGTCCATCGCACCGTGGCCACGGTCGGAATGCCCAGCCGCTCGTACACCGAGGCCCGCTGCGGATCGTAGATGCGGGCGATGACGTTGCGGACGCCGTAGTTCTCGCGCGCCACGCGGGCGGCGATGATGTTCGAGTTGTCGCCTGAGGAGACCGACACGAACGCGTCGGCGCGCTGGATGCCGGCCTCGGCCAAGACCTCGCGGTCGAAGCCGTTGCCCTGGACCGTCGTCTCCTCGAAGGCCGGTCCCAGGCGGCGGAACGCCTTGGGGTCCTGGTCGATGATCCCGACCGTGTGCCCCAGCTCCACCAGGCCGCGCGCCAGCAGGGAGCCGACGCGGCCGCAGCCCATGATCACCACGTGCACCCCGGTCCACTCCCTCTCTGACGGCGCCTTCGGCCTCCGGTGGACACGCTACGCCGCCCCTCCGGGCCCGCCCCGGCGGCCACCGCGGCCGCGCACCGCCCGCCCGCCGGGCCGCAGACGTTACGCTACCGCCGTGACCCGGTCCTTGTCCGTCTTCAAACGGCTGCTCGTGGGCGAGCCGTTCACCTCCGAACGCCAGCGCACCCTCGAACTGTCCAAGCGGTACGCCATCCCCCTGCTCGCCGTCAACCCCATCTCCTCGGTCGCCTACGCCCCCGAGCAGGTCTTCCTCATCATGGCCGCCGCCGGAACGGCCGCCTACGCGTACTCGGTCTGGACCGGCCTGGCCGTCGCCGTCGTCATGCTCACCGTCATCGCCTCCTACCGCTACACCGTGCAGGCCTACCCGGGCGGCGGCGGGGACTACCGGGTCGTGACCGCGAACCTCGGCCCGCGCGCCGGGGCCCTCACCGCCGCCGCGCTCGTCCTGGACTACCTCCTCACCGTCGCCGTCTCGGTCGCGGCCGCCGTCTCCTGCCTGGCCGTGCTGTGGCCGGGCGTGCGCGAGGGGCGCGAATGGGCGTGCGCGCTCGCGATCGCCCTGCTGGCGGCGTTCAACCTGCGCGGCTGGCGCGTCCCCGGGCGGGCCGCCGCCGGGATCGCGCTGCTGTTCGTGGCGGGCATGGCCGCCACCGTCGCCGCGGGACTGGTCCGCCTCGCCGCGGGCGACCAGATCGAGCCGCCCTCGGCGGGCTACGACACCGTCGGCGAGGCCGCCGAGATCACCTCCGCGGCCCTGTTCGTGCTGTGCGCCCGCGCCTTCGCCGCCGGGTCGGTGGCCGTCACCGGCATCGAGACGTTCACGACCCGCGTCCGGTTCTTCCGCCCGCCGCGGGGCCGCAACGCCGCGGTCGCCATCACCGCCGTCGGCGCCGCCACCGTCGCGCTGTACGTCGGCATCGTCGTCCTCGCCTACCTCGTCGGCGCGCAGGCCACCGTCGACCCGCAGACCCAGCTGGCGGGCGTGCCCGAGGACTACGTGCAGAACCCGCTCATCGGCCAGCTCGCCGTCGCCGTGTTCGACTCCCGGGCGCTGCTGGTGTGGCCGGTCATGCTCGCCGCCTCCGGCGTGCTCCTGCTGGCCGCGAACACCGCCTTCGTCGGCTTCCCGCACCTGGCCTCGGTCTTCGCCCAGGACTACCTGATGCCCCGCCAGCTCCACAAGCGCGGCGACCGCCTGGTCTACTCCAACGGCATCATCATCCTGGCCGTGGCCGCCGCGGTCCTCGCCGTCGCCTTCGGGGGCGCCACGTTCCGCCTCATCGGCATGTACATCGTCGGGGCGTTCCTGTCGATGGTCCTCGCCCACGCGGCGATGGTGCGCCACTGGCGGCGGGTCCTGGAGATCGAGCGCGACCCGGGGCGGCGCGCCCGGGCCCGCCTGGCGATGCGCACCGCCGCGGCCGCGGCCCTCATGTGCGCGGTCGTGCTCGGCATCGTCGCGCTCACCGACCCGCAGCGCGGCTGGATCGCCGTGGTCGTCATCGGCGCCTGCTACGCGCTGATGTGGTTCGTCTCCCGCCACTACACGGCCGTGGCCGAGGAGGTCGAGCTGCCGCCGGGCAGGGCGCGCCTGCCCTCCCGCAACCACGCGATCGTGCTGGTCTCCACCGTCAACCGGCCGCTGATGCGGATGCTCGCCTACGCCAAGGCCACCCGGCCGGACACGGTCACCGCGCTGACGGTCAACGTCGACGCCGCCGCCTCCCGGGCGCTGCTGGCCGAGTGGGAGCGCCGCGGGATCGGGGTCTCGCTGACCGTCGTCGACTCGCCCTACCGCGAGATCACCGGCCCGATCGTCGACTACGTCAAGGCCCGCACGCGCGACGCCCCGCGCGATGTGGTCACCGTCTATCTGCCCGAGTACGTCGTCGGCCACTGGTGGCGGCGCAGCGGCGAGGCGCGCAACTACTTCCCCTGGTCGGGCTGGCTGCTGCACAACCAGACCACGAAGGCGATCCAGCGGCAGCTGAAGTACGTGCCGGGGGTCATGATCGTGACCGTGCCGTGGATTCTCGGCGAGAACCGCGAGGCCCCGCCGCTGCGGCGCATCCGCCGGTGAGGGCGGTCCCGGCGGCGCGCGCCGCCGGGACCGCGAGGGGCGCTATCGCCCGGTGCGGCAGCGGTCGCCCGCCGAGAAGTCCGCGCCGAGGTCCTCATGATCGCGGGGGAGGAGGAAGTCGGCGGCCGGTAGGGAGCCGTCGGCCCCGCGCGGGCCGGTGAGGGCCGAGGCGTCGGTGCTCACCAGGTCCGCGTCGCTCCAGGAGTCCTTGATGTCCCAGGAGTTGCCCTCGCCGCCGGAGTCGCCCAGGCTCGCCGCGGCGCCGTTGGCGACCGAGAGGTTGCCCTCCAGGGTCGAGGTCGAGCGGTCGAAGACGAAGCCGGTGCCGCCGTTGTCCCAGGCGGTGTTGCGCTCGATGCGCATCGAGGCGGGGTTGCCGTTGTCGATGACGCCGTGGTGGGCGTTGCCGAAGGCGATGCTGCCGCGCACCGTGTGTGTGGCCGTGTCGGCGCCGCGCCCGAGCTTGAAGCCGTTGCCGTCGCCGGGGAAGTCGGGGTAGCCCCAGCGGTCGAAGCCGTTGCCCCAGGCGATCGAGTCCTCGATGAGGATCGGCGAGGTGAACTCCCAGGAGTCGAAGCCGTCGTCGACGTTGTTCCACAGGCGCGCCCCGCGCACCACGTTGCCCTCGCCCGAGCCCTCCTTGATGGCCAGGCCGTCGGCGCTCTCGCCGTTGTTGCGGGGGTCGTGGTTGCCGTGGCTGTCGAGGTTCAGGATCAGGTTGCCGCCCGATTCGAGGAACAGGTGCAGGCCCGTCTCGTAGTTGTCGCGGGTGACCAGGCCGTCGAACACGTTGTTGTTGCAGTTCATGCAGAAGATCCCGTAGGGGCCGCGGATGATCTCCAGGTCCGCGAAGACCCACCAGTCGCCTTCGACGTGCAGGGCGCCGCGGTCGGGGCGGGGGATCGAGCCGTCGAGCTCGCCGGGGGTGTAGGGCATGTTCTCGCCGTCGATGACGACGTGCTCGCCTTCGTAGGCGGTCATGGTGATGGGGGCGCCGGGCAGGCCGTCCTTGTTGATCTGCACGTTGGTCTCGGGCGCGTAGGTGCCGCCGCGGATCTGGATCACGGTGCCGGGTTCGGCCAGATCGACGGCGCGCTGGAGGGTCCGCATGGGCGCGGCGACGGTGCCGGGGGCGGCGTCGTCGCCGTCGACGGCGACGGTGAGCGTGTCCGACCGGGCCGCGGCGGGCTGCGCGAGCGCGACGGCGCCGAGCAGGCCCAGGACGGCCGCGATCAGGGCGAGCGGTGCGGCGCCCCGGCGGGGGCGCGGTTCTCGGTGAACGGTCATGAGGAGCCTCTCCGGGAGGGACGCGAAGAAATGCAAGCGGTTGCATCGTGGTCTGCACGTACTGTATCGACCGCGCCCGTTTAAAGTCAATAATTTGAATATGTCAATGTAAATTGCGGTATGCCCCGAGTCCCGCGCCATCGCCGAGCGCACCCGCGCCGCGCCCGCCGCCGCGGGTAGTAACCTGGCGGGCGTGCTTTCACCGGGTCGGGAGGGCCGCCGACGCCCGTCGGGAGGCCCCGGCCCACAGATCAGGGGTTGATGAGGACGATGATCGTCACCGTAGGGGACGTCGCTGCCGGAGGCCACTGCGTGGCCCGCGTCGACGGCGAGGTGTACTTCGTCCGCCACGCCCTGCCGGGCGAGCGGGTGCGCATCGAGGTCACCGACCGCAAGAAGCGCTTCGCGTTCGCCGACGCCGTCGAGATCATCGAGCCCTCGCCCGACCGCGTCGAGCCGCCCTGCCCGTGGGCCGGGCCCGGCAAGTGCGGCGGCTGCGACTTCCAGCACGCCACCCACGAGGCCCAGCTGCGCCTCAAGACCCGCGTCCTGATCGACCAGCTCACCCGCCTCGGCGGGCTCGACGCCGCCCGGCTCGAAGGGCTCGAGGTCGAACCGCTCCCCTGGGAGGAGGGCCCCCTGGGCTGGCGCACCCGCATGCAGTACGCCGTCGACGAGCGCGGCCGGGCGGGGCTGCGGAAGCACAAGTCCCGCGACGTCGTCCACATCGACTGGTGCCGCATCGCCTCCGAGCCCGTCCGCGAGGCCGGAGTCCTCTCCCGGAACTGGAAGGGCGGGGGCAAGAGCATCGGCGCGGTCGGCGTCGTCGACGCCGACGACGACGAGCTCACCGTCTACACCCAGCTTCGCCGCACCTCCCGGCCCCACCGCAAGAGCGGGCCCGGGACCGTCCACCAGCGGGTCGGCGACACCGAGTTCGAGCTCGGCTTCGACGGCTTCTGGCAGGTCCACCCGCGCGCCGCCGCGGCCTTCCTGGAGTGCGTGCTCGACTTCCTCCGGCCGCAGGAGGGCGAGGCCGCCTGGGACCTGTACGCCGGGGCCGGGCTCTTCGCCGTCGGGCTCGCCGACGCGGTGGGGCCGACCGGCCGGGTGGTGGCCGTCGAGAACGCGACGTCCTCGCACACCGCCGCCAACCTCGCCGACCGGAAGAACGCCGGGGCCGTCGACGGCGACGTCGCCCAGACCGTGCCCGCGCTCGGCGGCGTCGACATCGTGGTGCTCGACCCGCCGCGCAGCGGCGCCGGCCCCGAAGTGGTCGCCGCGATGGTCGAGGCCCGGCCCCGGGCGGTCTGCTACGTCGCCTGCGACGCCGGGGCGCTGGCCCGCGACGTCAAGGCGTTCGCCGAGCACGGCTGGGAGCCCACCCGCCTCCGCGCCTTCGACGCCTTCCCGATGACCCAGCACTTCGAGACCGTGGCGCTGTTCGAGCCGACCGCCTGAGGCGGCGAAATCGCCGATTCGACGTGTGCGGCGCTCACGATCGCCACAATGAGGTGATGACACCTTCGAACCCGGTCGTGGCCGCGCTCGTCGACGCGGTGAACGCGGGCGACCGCACCGCCTTCTACGACCTGCTCACCGGTGACGCCGTCCTGACCGACGACGGCACCGCCCGCGACCTGACCGCGTGGTGCGACGCGAACCTGTTCGCCGCCGCCGCCCGGCTGACCCCGCAGCGCGAGGAGCCGGACGGCTCGCGGCTCATCATCGCCATCCACGATGAGAAGTGGGGCGATATGACGACCTATTGGGACTTCACCGTCGAAGGCGACAAGATCGGCCGCATCGACACCGGTCAGGCCGCCGCCATCGGTGAGGACTGACCGGTGCCCCGACTCCGAAGGCCGGAGCGGCGTCCGCCGGTCCCGTCTCAGTCGCAGCCGCAGTTGCAGCACCCGCCGTCCGAGTCCTCGCCGCAGTTGCAGCAGTTGCAGCACTCGCAGGCGTCGCAGCACTCGCACTGGTGGCAGCAGCCCTGGCGCGGCTGGCCGGTCCACGGGTCGTGGTACTGGCTGGCGCAGCACACCTGGCACGAGCAGAACAGCGCCGTCGCCGCGCACAGCCCCGTCCAGAAGCCGCGCCGCCGCCCGTACCGG
>DASTYG010000002.1:0-14173 GCA_035765105.1 Glycomyces sp. | reverse complement strand
GCCCGCACGGGGGCTCGGCGGTTCAGGCCCGGGCGGTCACCGCGACGGCAGGTCGCGGACGGGCTTCGCGGCCGGTAGGGTGCCCTTGAGTCCGAACATCAGCCGGGTGGGCCTGGTCCTGCGGAGGAGCTCGTAGGCGCCGAAGCTCAGTCCGAGCGTGGCGACGGCGATGAGCGCGTACGGGATCGGCCCGTGGTCGACGACGTCGACGACGTAGAAGGCGACGGCGACCAGGATGGTCTGGTGCACGATGTAGACGGGGAAGGCCGCCGGATTGAAATAGGCGGTGAACTTCGAGCGGACGTTCAGGTGGCGCTTGCCGTAGCCGAGCATCGCCAGCAGCGCCGTCCAGGTGGCGGCGGCGTGCCATCCCTCCGCGAGGGGGCCCGACTGCGGGCCGAGGACCGCGAGTTCGACCGCGACGCCCGCGGCGCCGACCAGCGCGACGGCCAGGAACGCCCGCCGGGAGCGTTCGAGCCGGTCGAGGACGGCGTCGTCGGCGGCGAGGAGGAAGCCCAGCAGGACGTAGGCGGCGTATACGAAGATGTTCTTGCCGCTGATGTCGGGCAGGAGCGCCAGGGCGGTCAGGGCGAGGGCGGGGACGATGACCAGTCCCGCGCCGCGCAGGGGGCGCGGCAGCCGGTCGCGGTGCTCGAGCCGGGTCATCACCGGCAGGAGCGCGAGCGAGATGACGAACAGGAACAGGATGAACCACAGGTGCGCCGGTGCGATGCCGCCGGCGTACTCGGACCAGTCGGAGAAGTCGGTGAAGTACTTCAGGAGGAAGTCCGGGTAGCCGCCTTCGTAGCCGAGGTGGAACCGCATCGCGTAGTACGCCTGGGGCGGGACGATGACCAGGCAGCCGAACAGGAACGGCACCAGCAGCCGGGCGACGCGCTCGCGTGCGTATTCGCCGGCCGTCCGCTTCCGGAGGGCGTAGCGGCTCGACACGCCGGAGAGCAGGAACAGCAGCGGCATGAACCAGTACGCCGAGGAGACGACGACGTCGGCGACGGCGCTGGGTTCGCCCTTGATGTAGAAGTCGTTGCGGCCGTCGAAGACACGGGCGGTGTGGTAGGGGATCAGGAACAGGATCGCGAGGTTGCGGAGCCAGTCGATGTAGTCCTTGCGCATGGTCCAGCGCCTTTCGGGAGCATGGGTGTGGGGGAAGCGGCGATCCTCATGGGTCGCCTCGGATGCGGGGATCGATGCTGCGGCGGGGTGGTCGTGCGGGGGTCAGTCGCCGTCGCGCAGCTCGATCGCGCCGTTCTCGGTGGTGATCGCGATGTGGTGGGGGCTGGCGTCGGTTTCGGTGAGGCCGTTGTCGACCTCGCCGCTGTCGGTCGTCGTGGTGACCCGGTAGTCGGCTGGGGGAACCGAGACGGTGACCGCGCCGTTCTCCGTGGCGACGTCCACCCGGTCGGGGACTGCGCCGAAGCTCAGGTCGACCGGGCCGTTCGCGGCGACGGCCGCGACGCTCTCGGACGAGGCGTCGGCGACGGTGATCGCGCCGCTCGCAGTGCGCAGGTCGAGCGGGCCTGCGGCCTCCTCGACCGTGATCGCGCCGTTGCCGGTGCGGATGGTCGTCGCGGCGCCGAGGGCGATGGCGGTGACCGAGCCGTTGTCGCCGTCGACGGTCACCGGTGTCGCGGCCGGGACGGTGATCTCGTAGCCGATGGTGCAGTCCCCGAAGGGGTGGAAGCCGCCGCAGTCGGCGGTCAGGTCGAGGGTGCCGCCGTCGAGGGCCGGTGCGTCGACCTCGCGGCCGGTGGTGAGGCGGCGTGTGACGGTGAGGGCGTCGTCCGCCTCGCCGGGCGCGGCCTCGCGTATCTCGAGGTCGGCGCCCGCGATCACGACGGTCAGGTCGCCGCTGAACGCGCCGAGGTCCCAGGTGTCGTCCTCGGTCCCGGTCGCGCACCCGCCGAGTGCCGCGGTCAGGGCGAGAGCGAAGGCCGCCGCGGCCGGTGCGGTCCTCATCGGCCGCTTCCGGGGCGCTCGTCGGCGATGAGCGCGGTGAGCGTGGCGCTGATGGCCGCCTCGACGGTCGCGGCGTCGACGCGCTCGGGATCGACGGCGTGCTCCATCGACAGGCCGTTGGACAGGCAGTGGACGATGAGCCCGGCCAGCTCGGGGTCGACGGCGGTGCCGCCGCCCAGCCGTTCGGCCACGGCGGCGATCGCTTCGGCGGCGGTCTGCCGCTGGGATCGGCGCAGCGGGGCGAGGACGGACCGGACCCGCTCATCGCGCCTGGCCCGCGAGGCGAACTCGAGGCCGAGCTGGCCGCGTTCGGTGTCGCCGGTGATCTCGCCCGCGACGAGTCCGGCCGCGGCGGCGACGGCGTCCTTGACGTCGTCGGCGTCGGCGAGGCGCTCGGTGACCGCGCCCAGCTCGGTGTCGGCGCGGTCCGCCAGGACCGCGCCGAACAGCTCCTGCTTGGACTTGAAGTTGGAGTAGACGGCGCCCTTGGTGAATCCGGCGCGGGCGGCGATGTCCTCCAGGCGGCTCTCGTCATAGCCGCGTTCGGCGAACTCCTGCGCGGCGGCCTCGCGGAGCCGCCGCCGGACCTCGGCGCGCGGCGTCCGCCTGGCGACGGCGGGAGGGTCGGGTTCGGTCATGGAACGAGCGTAGCATACCCACGGGTATTGAATACTCATTGGTATTGAAATTGCGGGTCTTCAGCGCTCGACACGGTCGGCGGGTCTCCCGCAGCGGGTGAGGACGAAGCGCGCGGTGCGCTGGTCCCCCGGCGGCCGTCCGACCGCGCCCTGCGGTTAGCGTTCGACGCGGCGGCCTGCGCCGGTGCGGCGCCGGTCGCCGGTGAGGAGGAGGCATGTTCAGGATCGAGTGGACCGCCCACGAACCGAAGCCCCGGGCCGAGGTCGATGAGCTGTACGAAGCGCTCCTCGAGTCGGTCGCGATCGACGGCCCCCACCCGTTCGCCGTCCTGGTGTGCGCCGCCCAGCTCCTGGAGACGCGATACGCCGTGGCCCGCCTCGTCGGATACGCCGACCGCGAACCGACCCTGGACTGCCGGGACATCGTCGAATTCTTCACGGGCATGGACGAGGCGCTGGAGGCGCTGGAGCGGCGCCGGACGGGGATGCTCGAGTTCTACCCGGCGTCCGCCGCCGAGTACATCGTCTTCGACGCCGCCGGCGAGCGGGTCCGGCTCTTCCGGGTGCCCTGGCGCGAAGTGTCCGGGACCGACATCGAGGGCCCGCTCCCCCGCCGCATCACCGCGCACCCCGAGGCCGCCTGCGACCGCAGCGCCCTCACCGGCCATCTCGAAGACCTCCGCCGGGAGTTTGCCCGAGCCGCGATCGAGCGCGACCCCCGGCTGGCGGGCCACGAGCCCCTCCGCCGGTGGTCGCTCGGCGACAGCCGCGGCGACCGGCCCGCGTGACGTCCCGCGGCGGGGGCTCGCCCGGTGCGAGCCCCCGCCGCGAAGGTCATCCCTTGAGGCCGGTGTGGGCCAGGCCCTCCACGAACTGCCGCTGCGCGATGACGAAGACCACGAGCACCGGGAGCGCCGACATGGTCGCGGCCGAGAGCTGCACGTCCCACATGGGCCCGCCGTAGGCGTCGACGAACTGGGTGAGCGCCTGCGGGAGCGTGAACTTCTCGGGGGTGGAGAGGAACACGACCGGTTCGAGGTACAGGTTCCAGCTGTACAGGAACGAGAAGATCCCCACCGCGCCGAGGGCGGGGCGCGACAGCGGCAGGGCGATGCGCCAGTACAGCGCGAACCGGCCCAGGCCGTCCATGCGCCCGGCCTCCTCGACCTCGATGGGCAGCGCGATGAAGAACTGCCGCATGATGAGCGTGGCGAGGACGCTGGGCGCGCCGAAGATCGGGACGAGGATCAGCGGCCAGTGCGTGTCGATCATGCCCCAGCCGTTGAACAGCTGGAACAAGGGCACGATCGTGACCTCGCTGGGGATGAGCAGCCCGGCGAGGACCACCAGGAACAGCAGGTTCTGCCCGGGGAAGCGGATGCGCGCGAAGGCGTACCCGGCCAGCGAGGAGACCGCGAGGGTCCCGACCGTGACGGCCGCGGCGATGTACATGCTGTTGAAGTACTGGGAGGCGAACGGCGCGAACTCGAAGACGCGCCGGTAGGCGTCCAGGCCGGGGTCGGCGGGGAAGAGCGTCGGCGGGAACGCGAAGATCTCGCCGGGCGGCTTCATCGAGGAGGTGACCATCCACCAGGTGGGGAACACGAACGGGATCGCCAGGAGGCACAGGAGGCCGTAGAGGCCGGTCTTCGCCCGGCGCGAGTGCTCAGTTCTCATGGACGACCCACTTTCGGCGCATCTGCCACTGGACCACGGTGAGCACCAGCACGATCGCGAACAGCAGGACCGACAGCGTCGCCCCGTATCCGAAGTCGTGGAACTGGAAGGCGTTCTGGTACAGGTAGTAGACGAGGACGGTGGTCGAGGTGCCGGGCCCGCCGCTGGTGAGCACGTCGATCTGCGCGAACACCTGGAGCGAGCCGACGACGGTGATGATCGAGGTCAGCAGGATCGTGGGGCTGATCATGGGGACGGTGATGCGGCGGAAGCGGGTCCAGCTCCCGGCGCCGTCGATCGTGGACGCCTCGTAGAGCTCCTTGGGGACGCCTTGGAGCGCGGCGAGGAACAGGACCATGTTGAGGCCGACGTTCTTGAGGACCTGCACGACGATGACGGCGATCATCGCGGTGGTCTCGCCGCGCAGCCAGTTGGGGCCGTCGACGCCGATCGCCGACAGCAGGCCGTTGACGCCGCCGTCGTCCTGGAGCAGGAAGCGCCACACGATGGTCCAGGCCACGAGGGTGACGGCGACGGGCGAGAAGAACAGGGTCCGGAAGAGCACGGTGCCGCGCAGCTTCTGGTTGAGCAGGACGGCCAGGGCCAGCGCGAGGCTGAGGTTGAGCACGACCAGGCCGATCGAGAACGCGGCGGTGGCGGCCAGGACGCCCGGGAGCGCCGGGTCGTCGGCGAGCCGCTCGTAGTTCTCGGCGCCGGTGAACTGGAAGCTCCCGGTCAGGACGTTCCACTCGTGGAAGCTGTACCAGAACACCAGGGCCAGCGGCACGATCACGAACAGCGCGGTGCCGGCGAGCTGCGGGGCGACGAACAGGTATCCGGCGAGGTACTCGCGGCGGCGGTGGGTCCAGCCGCGCCGCCCCGGCCGGGCGGGGGCCCGGCCGGAGGGCGCGTCGGTCTTCGTTGCCATCGGCGTCACTCGCTCAGCAGCGGGTCGACGGCGGCGCAGACGTCGGCGAGCGCGCCCGCCACGTCGGCGTTCTCGGTCCACAGCGGGTCGAGGGCGGCGCGGACGGTCTGGTCGATCTGGGCCTGCCCGATGTGGCTGGGCTTGGTGACGCCCTGGTCGATGCGGTCGATGACGGTGGCCTGCAGCTGCTCGGGGGTCAGCAGCGGGTTGGCCGCGGCGAGGTCCTCGGCGGTGAGCTGGGAGGCGCGCGGCGGCGGGAAGTACTGCGCGAGTTTCGCGGAGTTCTCCGGGTTGGTCATGAACGCGAGGAAGTCGGCGGCCTCCTCGGGGTGCGGGGCGACGGTGAGGACGCCGAGCCCGGCCTGGCCGATGACGGAGTACTGGCCGTCGGGGCCGTCGGGGAGCGGGACGAGGTCCCACGCGAATCCGGCGTCGGCCAGGAGGCCGGCGCGGGAGATCTGGGTGACGGTCATGGCGGCCTCGCCGGAGAAGAAGTCGGCGCTGGTGCCCGGTCCGGGCATGGCCTCGGCGTCGAAGACGGCGTCGTGCATGAAGGTCATGGCCTCGACCATCGCGGGGTCGTCGAAGCCGCAGCCGGCGCCGCCGTCGGTCCACGCCTCGGCGCCCCAGCCGGTCCACAGGGTGGAGAGGTTGTCCCATCCGGTGTAGTCGAAGTCGCGGATGACCATGCCGTGTGAGCCGGTCGCGGCGCGGACGGCCGCTCCGGCCTCGACGACGCGGTCCCAGGTCCACTGGCCGTCGGCGATGAGCTCGGCCGGGGTCGGCTGCCCGGCCTCGGCGAGGAGGTCGGTGTTGGCGAACACGGCGAACGGGGAGGTCGAGAACGGGTAGGCGTAGAGCCGGTCCTCGTGCCGCCACAGTTCGGTGGCGGCGGGGACGAGGTCGTCGTATTCGTA
Organism: Glycomyces sp.; assembly: GCA_035765105.1. Taxonomy (GTDB): domain Bacteria; phylum Actinomycetota; class Actinomycetes; order Mycobacteriales; family Micromonosporaceae; genus Glycomyces. Next base: position 8,036 of record DASTYG010000002.1, on the reverse strand, counting down.
GCCTTCGGTGTCTTCGAGGGTGTCGCCGATGGGGACGAGCGCGCCGGTCGAGACGAAGTCGGGCGCGGCGTTCTCGAGGATCCAGGCCATGTCGGGGGCGTTGTCGCCGGCGATCTGGGTGGTGAGGGTGCTGGTGTAGCCGTCGAACGGGAGCGGGTCGAACTCGATCGCCTCGACCTCGGGGTGGTCGGCGAGGTAGTCCTCGGCGATCGCGTCGAACAGCGCGAGGTGCTCTTCGGCGGCCGACCAGATGGTCATGCGCAGGGTGACCGGTCCGTCGTCGTCCTCGCCGCCGCAGGCGGCCAGGATGAGCGGCGCGGCCGCCGCGGCGGCCAGCAGGGTTCGTGCGTTTCGCATAGGGGTTCTCCTTCTCAGTAAGCGGCGATGTCGGGCCATCGCAGCTCGACGCCGTCGGTTTCGAGTCGGTCTTGGAAGTCGGCGAGGAGCCTGTCGTCCTCACGGACGGCCCTGGGGGGGACGCCGCGTTCGAGGCTGAACGCGGCCAGTGCTCCGGCCGCCTCGCCGATGTTCCATTCGACCGGGTGCAGCCGGTAGCACCCGTTGGTGATGTGCGTGGTGCCCAGGTTCTTCGCGGCGGGCAGGAGGTTGTCGGCCCTGACCGGCAGGAGCGCGCCGAGGGGTATCTCGAACGGGCTGGAGGGCACGTCGATGTAGTTGTCGCCGCCGGTGGACGGGTGGAGGTCGATGCGGTACATGCCGATGCCGACGCTGTCGCGGTAGGACACGGCGCCGCGGTCTTCGCGGACGGCGGCCGAGAGGTCCTGTTCGACGACGGTGTACTCGGCTTCGATACGGCGCGATTCGCGGTGGTAGGGGGCTTGGGCGAGGCCGTCGGGCGAGCCGGTGACGTCGCCCCTCAGGCGCAGTCCGGGCCAGCCGGTGCCGCCGTCGGGGCGGGGGGCCTCGGTCTGGAGCCAGTACATGACGCTGTAGGACAGGCCGCGGGCCTTCCGTAGGTGCGCCTCGGGGTCGGGCGAGTCGATGACCGGTTCGACGAAGTAGTCGATCATCGGCCAGTTGACGAGCGTGATGTCGCTGTCGTAGAAGCCGGGCGCGAAGTTGCGGCGGGCGGCGATGCGCCTGAAGGTCCACAGGTTCGCGTCGCCCCCGCTGAGGCGCTGGTCGGCGACGACGGCGAGCGGGTCGTCGTCGGGGTTGGGGGTGAAGGACCGCTCGGTGGTCTCGAGGGTGCGCGGGTGGGGGGCGCGCCAGCCGAGGAGCGGGCCGCCCCAGAAGTCGGGGCGCACGTCGCGCCAGAAGGCGTAGTCGGCGGGCTTGTCGATGGTGTGGTCGCCGTCGACGTGGTCGATCGCGAAGCACACGGACACGGCCTGCATGTTGCCGGGCTGGGCCTGGTCGGGGGCGCTGGGCTCGCCGGTGGCGGAGCGGGATTCGAAGCCGGTGACGTACTCGGTGCCGGTGAGCGGCAGGAGTTCGCCGGTCTCGGTGGCGTCGAGGACGTAGGGGGCCGAGACGGTGAGGCGCTCGCCGGTGTCGCGGTGGGCGAGGGTGACCGCTTCGACGCGGTCGCCGTCGGTGTCGGCGGCGACGGGCCGGTAGGGCTGGAGGACCCGGAGGCGGCCGGAGGCGCGGTGGGGCGCGATCATGGCGTCGAGGACGGCGACGGCGACGCGGGGCTCGTGGCAGAGGCGGCTGACGTGGCCGCCGCCGGGGTTGAGCTCGCGGGCGGCGCGGGCGGCGGCGGTGAGCGGGTAGTGCCGCCGGTAGTAGTCGCGGATGCCGTCGCGCAGGGCCCGGTAGGAGGCGGTGACGCCGAACCGCTCCACCCAGGAGTGCTCGTCGGGCGGGACGGCCTGGCTGGTGAGCTGGCCGCCGAGCCAGTCGTACTCCTCGGTGAGGACGACGCGGCGGCCGGCGCGCAGCGCGGCCAGCGCGGCGGCGAGTCCGCCGAGGCCGCCGCCGACGACGAGGATCTCGGTCCGCAGTTCGTTCAACCGTGCTTCGGTCAAGGGTGGTTCCTTCCGGTGGGTGCCGGGGCGAGGGTCGCCCCGTCGTGGGGTTCGCAGTCGAGCAGGCGCTGGGTCTCGGTGTCGGCGCCTTCGAGGAGCGCGCCGAGGACTTCGACGGCCTGGCGGCCCATGTCGCGGCGCGGGATGGTGAAGCCGGTGACGTCCAGGTCGAAGGAGACCGGGCGGGTCGGGTCGCCGAGGGCGACGACGGAGAGGTCGCCGGGGACGTCGATGCCGCGGTCGGCGGCCCAGGCGGTGACGGCGGGGACGTCGGCGGGCTCTTCGAGGAGCAGCGCGGTGACGCCGTCGGCGACCAGGCCGTCGAGGGTCTCGGGGCCGGTGCCGGTCGCGCGGCGGGCGCGGAGTCCGGCCGTGGCGGCGTCGAAGCCGCGGCGGCGGTCGGCGAAGGACTCCGGTCCGTCGCCGAGGCCGAGGTAGGCGAGGCTGCGGTGGCCGAGGGCGGCGGCGCGTTCGACGAGGGCGGCGGTGGCGGCGGCGTAGTCGGCGCCGACGTACGGCACCGGTCCTCCGGCGTCGTCGCGGCGGCCGACCGAGACGAACGGGAGGCCCTCGGCGACCAGGCGCGCGAGTTCGGCGCGGTCGCTGTCGCGGCCGAGGAGGACGCAGCCGTCGGCGAGGCGGATGCGGCTGCCTTCGGCGAAGGCGCGGCGGCGGCCGTCCTCGACCGGGGCGCTGGTGAGCAGGAGCAGGTCGCAGCCGTAGCGTTCGGCAGTCTCCTCGATGCCGACCAGGAACGGGTGGTAGAAGTCGCGGGTGCCGGAGGGGAAGACCGGCTCGTAGGTGAACACGCCGATGATGCGGTTGTTCTGGTCGGCGAGGCGGCGGGCGACGGGGTCGGCGACGTAGCCGGTCTCGCGGATGGCGCGCAGGACCCGCTCGCGGGTCTCGGGGGCGATCCGGACGCCCGCGTCGAGGCGGTTGTTGAGGACCAGGGAGACGGTGGCCTGGCTGACGCCGCTGATGCGCGCGATGTCGCGCTGTGTCACGCGGCGGCGGGTTCCGGTCACTTCGGGGCCTTTCTCGATCGGCTGATAATGCGTATCAGCACGGGTCCAGATGATCATGTTGCATCGTGTTCTCGGGGACGTCAAGATGATAATTCGTATTATCATCTTGACTCGCGGCGGGCGGCGGCCCGAGACTCGTCCCGAAGAAGGCCCTGAGCGGTGAATCCGCGCCGCCGTGCACTGGAGCGCGGCGGCCCCCGCTCGGGCCGGACGGGAGCACAAGATGGAATCCGATCGACGACCCGCCTTCGGCCGCCGCGGCCTGCTGCTGGGCGCGGCGGCCCTCGGCACGGCCGCGGCGTTCGGGGCCGCCCCGGCGAGCGCCGCGGTGCCGGGCTTTCCGACCTTCACGCGCCTGGGCGCGGCGCTGGACAAGTCCGCGCTCGCCTACAACCCGACCGACGAGCTGATCTTCCCCTCGATCCGGCAGGCTGCCGGGAGGGTCCGGAACCCGCTGGGCAAGTGGTACATGTACTACGCGCCGCACGACGACCCCGGCGGGATCTGCCTGGCCTACGCCGACTCCCTCGCGGGGCCGTGGCGCGAGTACGCGGCGAACCCGATCATCGACCGCAACTGGGGCGGGCACTTCTCGGTCCCGCACGTCTCCAGCCCGCACGCGGTGTGGAACGCCGGGGACGGCCGGATGTACCTGTACTTCCACGGGGACAACCGGACCACGCGGGTCGCGACCTCGACCGACGGGCGGAGCTTCACCTACGGCGGGGTCGTGCTGCACACGGACATGCTGCCGTCCGACGTGTCCGAGGCGTCCTACGCGCGGGTCTTCCCGCACCCGGTCCAGTCGGGCGTCCACATCATGCTGTTCATGGGCAACCAGGCGGGCACCCGCAAGATCTTCATCGGCTGGTCGCACAGCCTGGCCTCGGGCTGGCGGTTCAAGCCGCAGCCGCTCATCTCCCCCGCCTCGGGCGAGGGCGGGCAGCTCTCGGGCGCGCACTACTGGTCGCGGAACGGCGGCGGGCACGTCGTCTACCACGCCGGGGACGGCCGCATCCGCGTCGCGCACGTCGGGACGGGCTTCGACCGGGAGGAGCACCTCGGCGTCCTGTACACCGAGCCGCAGGCCACCCGGGCGGCCGCCCCGAGCTTCGCCGAGGAGGGCGGGCGGCTGCACATGTTCTACGAGGCGGGACGCCGCGGGAACACGAACATCGCGATCGCCCGCGCGAACTGACGGCGGGGCGGCCCCGGAGCGCCGGGGCCGCCCCGCCCTCGGGCGCCTACCGGCGGCCGCTCGGCATCGGAGCGGGGCGGCGGAGGGGTGACGGGCGTCATCGCGGACTTGACCTCAACTTCGGTTGAGGTGATGGGGTGGGCGGCGTTCCGTGTCCCATCAGAGAAAGCGAAGGCATGAACGCCACCGTCTCCCCCGCCGCGCCGCGCCTGGCCCGGCCCTCTCCGCTCACGCTCCCGGTCGTACTCGTCGGCGTCGTGCTCGTCGCGATGTCGATCTCCGGGACGGCGGTCGCCCTCCCGAGCATCGGCCGCGATCTCGACGCCGCGGGCTCGCCGCTGCACTGGGTCGTCGCCGGATACAACCTGGCGTTCGCGGCCATGACGCTCGTCGCGGGAGCGGCGGCCGACCGGGTCGGCCGCCGCCGCATGTTCGTCACCGCCGCGCTCGTGTTCGCCGCCGGGTTCGCGGTCACGGCCGCCGGGCCGTCGATCGTGCTCGTCGACATCGCGCGGATCGTCTCCGGCGCCGGAGGCGCGGGCGTCATGGCCGCGGGCGGTGCGATCCTGGCCTCCGAATACGACGGGGCCGCCCGCAACCGCGCGTTCGCGCTCATGGGCACGATGGCGGGCGTGGGGATCGCGGTCGGGCCCACGCTCTCGGGGTTCCTCATCGCCCTCACCGGGTGGCGGGGCTCGTTCGCGGTGTTCGCCGCGATCGGCCTCCTCGTCGCCCTCGGCGCGACCGGCATCCGCGAATCCCGGGCGAGCGGCGCGCGCACCGACTGGGGCGGCAGCGTCCTGTTCATCGCCTCGTTGACGCTGCTCATGTTCGCCCTCCTCGAAGCCCCGGCGCTGGGCTGGACCCACCCGGCCGTCCTCGCCTGCGCCGCCGCGGGCCTGATCGCACTCATCGTCTTCGCCGCTTCCCAGCGCAGGAGCGCCTCACCGGTCCTCGCGCCGTCGCTGGTCGCCAATCGCGCCTTCATGGGCTGGAGCATGGCGACACTGACGACCTCCATCGGGTTCCTCGGCGCGCTCGTGTTCCTGCCGACCTACCTCCAGGCCGCGGGCGATCTGTCGCCCGCGGCCTCGGGGGCGGTCATGCTGCTGCTGACCGCGCCGGTCCTGGTCATGCCGATGAGCGCCGCGGCCCTGGTCGACCGCGGTGTCTCGGCGAGGACGATCATCATGGCGGCACTGGCGATGGTCGCGGCCGGGAACCTGTGGCTCATGGCCCTCTCCCCCGAACGGCCGCTCGCCTCGGTGGCCGTCCCGCTGCTGCTCATCGGGATCGGCATGGGGGTCTCGTTCGGCGTCACCGACGGCCAGGCGATGGCCTTGGCCCCGGCGGAGGCGGTGGGCATGGCCGCCGGGTTCCTCAACACGCTGCGCGGGGCCGCCGAGGCGCTCGTGATCGCCGCGTTCAGCGCCGCGATCACCGGGCTGCTGCGGCATCGGCTCGGCGACGGCGAGCGCGCGGCCGACGTCGGCGCCGGTCGGCTCGGCGCCGATCGCGCCGCCGAGCTCGACGCGTTCACCTGGTCTTGGCGCGCGACGCAGCTGGGCACCGGGATACTGTGCCTGGTGTTGTCCATCGTCGTGGCCGCGCTGATCTTCGCCCGCGCGCCGCGCCGCGAACCGTAGGGAGGGCGACGGTGAAGACCGGCCCGGACGATGAGCTCACCATCGGCGAGGTCAGCCGCCGCACCGGCGTCTCGGCCTCGGCGCTCCACTTCTACGAGCGGCGCGGCCTCATCGCGAGTCGGCGCAACGGCGCCAACCAGCGCCGATACCCGCGCCACATGCTCCGGCGGATATCGCTGCTCATCGTCGCCAAGCGCCTGGGCATTCCGCTGGGCGACGTCGGGCGGGTCTTCACCGGGCTCCCCCTCGACCGCGCCCCCACCCATGAAGAGTGGCAACGGGTCTCACGCACCTGGAAACGCCGCCTCGAAGAGCGGCGGCGCGCGATCGAACGGCTCGAACGCGAACTGACCGGATGCATCGGCTGCGGCTGCCTCTCCATGAGGGCCTGCCTGCTCCTCAACCCCGACGACGCACTCCAGGGGCGAGGCCCCGGGCCCGTCCGACTCCACGTGGACGAACCGCCTCAGGAGCACGACCGAACGGCGCCCCCGCCCCGATGACATGGCGGCGGTCCGGGCGCCGGCGGTGTCCGGCCGGGCGCGCGGGAGCCCGTGGACGGCGGTCGCCCGCTGGTAGGCTGTCCGGCATGTCAGGCGCATCGTGCTCGGCCGCTTGCGCGGCCGTGACCAGGACGTCCCGCTAGCGGCGGGACGTCCGACACACCACACTGCCCGTTCGGGACGTCCAGCCGCTTCGTGATCATTCCGGAGCGGCCCTTCGTGCTGCTCGAAATCTTCAGAGCGACGGAGCATTCGATGCTTTCAGACATCTCCTCTTCCCGCGGGCGGCACCCGTCCCCCGTGCGCACCTGGCTCGTGCTGGGCGCGATGTCCATGCTGCAGTTCTTCATCGCGGTCGACGTGACCGTGGTCAACATCGCGCTGCCCTCGATCGGCGCGGACCTCGGCGCCGAAGGCCGCTCGCTGACGTGGGTGGTGGTCGGCTACACCGTCACCGGCGGCGGGCTGCTCATGCTCGGCGGCCGCCTCGGCGACCTGCTGGGCCGCCGCCGCACGCTGCTGATCGGGACGGCCCTGTTCGGTGCGGCCTCGCTGCTGGCGGGCCTGGCCCCCTCGTTCCCGGTCCTGGTGGTCGCGCGCCTCGCGCAGGGCGCGGGCGAGGCCATCGCGCTGCCGGCCGCCATGGCCGCCATCGTGCTGATGTTCCCCGAGGGCCCGCGCCGGTCGCGGGCACTGAGCGTGTGGGCCGCGGTCGCCAGCTGCGGCCTGGTGGTCGGATTCGTCCTCTCGGGCGTCATCACCGCCCACCTGGGGTGGCGCTGGATCTTCCTGATCTCCGTGCCCTTCATCCTGGTCGTGATCGCGGCCGCGCTCGTGCTCGTCCGGCCCGACCGCCCCGCCTCCGGCGACCGGGACCGGTTGGACCTGCCGGGCGCGCTCCTGCTGACCGCGTGCCCGCTGCTGTTCGCCTACGCCGCGGTCGAGGCGGGCGAGCCCGGAACCGGTCCCTGGGCGAGCGCGGCGGCGCTGGCCGGCGCGGCGCTGGCCGCCGCCGGGTTCGTACGGGTCGAGTCGCGGGCGGCGAACCCGCTCGTGCCGCTGTCCTTCTTCGCCGACCGGCCCCGGGTGCGGGCGAACCTGACGACGATGCTCCTCAGCGGGGCGCTGTCGACCTCGTTCCTGCTGTTCACGTTCTACCTGCAGGAGCGGGCCGGGTTCGGTCCGCTGGGGGCCGGTCTGACGATGCTGCCGCTGGCGGTCGCGCTGATCGCGGCCTCGGTCCTCGTGCCCCGGCTGCTGGACCGGTGGGGGGCGACCGCGTGCGTGCTGGCGGGGCTCGGCGCCGCCGCGGGCGCGATGGCGGTGATCGCGCTCGTGGCGGTCCTGGACGCCGGAGCAGCGTGGCTGCTGCCCGCGATGCTGCTGATCGCCGCCGGGATGGGCTTCGGGCTGGTGGGGTTGCAGTACCTCGCGGTCGCCAGGACCACCGACGCGGACGCCGGGATCGCCTCCGGGGTCCAGCGGGCGGCCGACCAGCTCGGCGGCGCCGGCGGCGTGGCGGTCTACGTGGGCGTCGGGTTCGCCCCCGCCGTCCACGGCGGCGACCCGTTCGTGGTCGCGGCGGTGCTCGCGATCGCCGGGCTGCTCGTCGGGGCCGCGGTCATCGGGCGGGCGCGGGCCGAGTGAGCGGGCGCGCCGCCCCGCCGCGG
>DASTYG010000001.1:0-3548 GCA_035765105.1 Glycomyces sp. | reverse complement strand
GTGGTTGTTGTCGTAGATCCAGCAGAGGTTGTCGAGCTTGAGGTGGCCGGCGATCGAGGCCGCTTCGTGGGAGACGCCCTCCATCAGGCAGCCGTCGCCGGCGATCGCGTAGACGTCGAAGTCGAAGAGCTCGGCGCCGGGGCGGTTGTAGCGGGCGCCCAGCCACTTGGAGGCGATTGCCATCCCGACCGTGGTGGCGACGCCCTGGCCGAGCGGGCCGGTCGTGGTCTCCACGCCCGAGGTCCAGCGGTACTCGGGGTGGCCCGGCGCGCGCGAGTCGAGCTGGCGGAACCGCTTGATGTCGTCGAGGCTGACGGCGGGTTCGCCGACGATCTCGTAGTCGGGGTCGACCGCCCGCACGCCGGTGAGGAAGAGCATCGAGTAGAGCAGCATCGAGGCGTGCCCCGCGGAGAGGACGAAGCGGTCGCGGTTGGGCCAGATCGGTTCGGCCGGGTCGAAGCGCAGGAAGTCCTGCCAGAGGGTGTAGGCGACCGGGGCCAGCGCCATCGGCGTCCCCGGATGGCCCGAGTCGGCCTTCTGGATTGCGTCTATCGACAGCGTGCGGATCGTGTTGATGCAGAGCTGGTCGATGCTCTCGACACTATCGACTGGAGGGCGTCGGCTTAGGGCTCAACGGGGGCGGTCGCCGCTCGATAGCTCACTTCAGGATCGACGCTCAATCGACGCCGAGACGTGCCCCTCGACTCGACGTGCCCTCGGCTCAGCGTGCCCTTCGATTCGACGTGCCCCTCAATAAACCACCCTATGGGTGGTCAACCGTCGGCACGTCTGGACCAGGTCCCTTGTAGCTGCGCATTTAGGGCTCGATGCGGGTGATCGTCCCGTCGCCGTTGTTGGCCACCCAGACGGCTTCCTCCCCCACCGCGACCGCTCCCGGACGGGGGCCGACGTCGATGGGGCCGCCGACCGTCTCCGCGTCCTCGATGTCGATGCGGCTGACGGTTCCTTCGCGGACGTTGGCGACCCAGACCGAGTCGGTCCCGGCGTCGATGCCGCCCGGCCCCTCGCCGACGGGGACGGCGAGCAGGGCCCGCGTCGCCGGTTCGAGGCGGGACACCGTGTCGGCGCGCGCGTTGGCGACCCAGACCTGACCGCCACCGGTGGTGATTCCGGCCGGGCCGCGGCCGACGGGAACCGCGGCGGCGGCAACGGCTTCGCCGAGGTCGATGCGGCGGACCGTCCCGGTGGAGGCGCTGCTGACCCAGAGGCCGGCAGCGCCGACCGCGAGCCGCAGGGGCGTTGCAAGTGGGGGTATGTGGCGCCTGAAGACCTTGCCTCCCTGCGCGTTGATCGCGGTCACGCCCCCGCCGTCATCGTCGGCGACCCAGACGCGGTGGCCGCCGACGACGATCGCTCCGGGACTGCCGCCGACGTTGATCCGCGCGGTGACGCGGCCGTTCTCGGGATTGACTCGCAGCACTCGGCCGGCACGCGGGCTGGACACCCAGACGGCACCCTCTCCGGTCGCCACCCCCGAGACTCCTTTCGCGAGGTGGATCGGCTTGCCGATCTTTCGCTCGGTGTCGGGGTCGATTCGGGTCAGGGCTCCTTCCGGAGCGCTGGTCACCCAGACCGACCCCTCCCCAGCCGCCACCCGCAGCGGGCCCCGGCCGATCTTGATCGGATCGGACACCGAGACGTCTTCGCCCCCGGTGAGCAGCAGGACCAGCGCGATGATGGCGGCGACCGCGACGGCGCCGAGAGCAAGCCAGCGCCACGGCCAGGCCGCCAGGCCGTCGCCGGGCCGACCGGAACGGTGTCGACCCGGGCGGCCAAAACGACCGCGCGGCCCGGCGGCGGCCCTGCCACTGCCCGGCGCTCTCCCCTTGCCGCTCGGCAGCGCCAGGGTGGGCTTGTCAGGCCGCTCGCTCAGCACCCGCGTCTTCGCCGGCGCACCGGCCTCGTATTCCCGCGCCGCCTCGATCAGCGCGCCGGCGCTGGGATAGCGGTCGCCGGGGTCTTTGGCCACGGCGCGTTCGATTACCTCGTCGAGGCCCTCCGGGATCTCCGGCTCGGTGTCGGAGGCCTTGCGGGCGTAGGGGGCGATCCCGGTCAGCGCCTCGTAGAGGACGCAGCCCAACGAGTAGACGTCGGTGGCCGGTCCCACCCGCCGTCCCTGCCACTGCTCCGGCGACATGTATTCGAGCGTGCCGACCACCGAGGCGTCGCTGAGGACGCCACTGTCCTCCAGCGCTTTGGCAAGGCCGAAGTCGGTGAGGAAAGCGCGGTCTCGCTCGACGAGAATGTTGTGGGGCTTGACGTCGCGGTGGACGATGCCGGCCGCGTGCGCGGTGTCGAGGGCATCGGCGATCTGCTCGAGCAGCGTCAGGGCTTGCGGCGCCGGCAGCGGTCCCTCCCCCTCGAGCAGCTTCCTCAGGTCCCCGCCCTCGACGAGCCGCATCGCGACGATCAGCTCGCCGTCCTCCTCACGAGCGTCGAAGATCGGCACGACGGCTGGATGGTCAAGCCGGGCCGCGAGCCTCGACTCGCGCAGGAAGCGCTCCTGAAAGCCCTCTTTGCCGGCCAGCTCGCGGGCGATCACCTTCAGCGCCACCGGCCGGTCTAGGGCCAGGTGCGTGGCCCTGTAGACGACGCCCATCCCACCCCGCGAGATCAGGGCATCGATCCGGTAGCCCCCAAGTGTGGCGCCAATCGCCGGTTCCGCCATGCGGCCGTTATACCCGGCGCCCTCCCCAGAAGACACGCTGGAAGCGTCGCGAGAGGCTTCTGGCTTCGGTCCCGAAAACGCGGAAGGGGGACCCCCTCTCGGGAGCCCCCCTTTGACCGGCCCGGGCGGGCCGGCGGATGCCCGCGCCGGCTAGCGCCCGGGTTTGGGCGACGGCTGCCAGGCGATGACCGGACCAAGCAGAGTGGTCGTACCGCCCGTTTCCGAGGTTTCACTGGGGACGAACCCTTCGGCGAGTTCGGTTGCCGAGCCGGTCTTGACGTCGATCGAGGAGAGCTGCTCTCTGCTCCCCGCCGCGATGAACGCCGCGACCTTGCGGCCGTCGGAGGAGAAGACCCCATTGGTCTTCGAGCCGTCGGGAAGCTGGGTCAGCTTGCGGGCTTTGTTGGGCCCGATCTTCTTCACCCAGAGCCCCTGATCGCGCCGGAACAGCAGGACGTGACCGTCGGCGGAAACGTCTTCCACGTAGGCCGAGCCGACGCCGCGCACCTGCGGCCGCACCTTCTTGCCGTCGCGGCGCATCGTGTAGATGTCCGCGTAGGCGCTCGGGCTTTCGCTGCGCTCGCCGCGGCTGAACAGGATGCCGCCGGCGAAGTAGCGGGGCTCGAACTCGTCGACATTCGCGGTCCGGGTGAGGCGGGCAAGCTTCGCTCCGCTGGGCCGCACCGAGTAGATGTCGTCGGCGATGTCGCCACCGGTAGCCGAGCTGCGGACGAAGGCGATCGCCTTGCCCTCGGGAGAGAAGGTGGCGTCGTGATCGTCCTCGGCCGAGTTGGTGACGCGGTGCAGGCCGCCGCCGAGCACGCCAACGGTGTAGAGATCGGCCGCCGCGCCGGCGCTG